>JAJFLQ010000124.1 GCA_021772615.1 Verrucomicrobiota bacterium
AGCAAGGTGACAAGATGGTATCAGTCAAGGTCAGCGTCACCTGACGTCGCCGACCGTGTCCGAATCAAGCAGGGCTGCTTCTGAACCATTCTCGGTGACACTTCGTGCGGCGCGGCCGGAAGACATTACCAGCCTGGAGCGAGACGTCGTTGCCATTTCGCCGCTGGCCGCCTACACCGGGTTTGCGCTCACAGAAGAAGAGCTGCATCGGCACACATTCGGCGATCCGGATGTCACTGTGCAGGATTTCATCGTAGCAGAGGCGCAACGCCGCGTCGTCGGGTTTGTCGTAGGCGTGCACCGCCACTGGAAAGCGGGTCGTGAAACCACGGCATTCATCAAGCTGTTGATGATCCATCCGTCATGCCACGAAACCAGCGTAGGCGCACAGCTACTCGCCGCAGCAGAAACCGCGGTGCGGCCCACGGTCACGAAACTCGAATTTGGCTCCTGTTCCCCCACCTATCTGTTGCCGGGCGTACCGGAACAGGACAGTGCGACAGCCACGATCCTACGGCAGGCTGGGTGGAAGGCGTCGTCTGAGCGCCTGAGTCTTTTTCTTGATATTGGCGACTACGCCGCTGCGCGAAAAGTGAAACCGAAGCACGAACCCGCCACCTGCGATTTCGCACTGAAGATTGCGCCGGCCGGCCGACATGCCGACGTCACCGGCTTCATTGACCACCACTTCTCAGTAAGCTGGGCACGGGAAACGTTGCCTGCGCTCGAACCAGGACGGGATGGTTTCTGCGCGATTGCAGTCTGCCGCGAATCGGATGATATTCTTGGCTTTGCTGCAGTCGGTGCATCAAACCCGGGATGGTTCGGCCCCATGGGCATACACCCGCAGCGCCGCGGTGAGGGCATCGGCCGCCAGCTGTTCGACTATTCGGCCCGGATCGCCGGGCAACGAGGTATGCGGACGATGGTCTTGTCGTGGGTCAACGACAAGGCCTCATTTTATTCCGGCATCGCCCCGAGGTGCCGCCTCCAGACGTTCCGGAAGTGGGTCAAAATACTGTGAAACATACACCATTCGGTGGTCTGCAGCGTACACAGACGTATTCTGAACTCAACGACCTGACTCTAAGTCCGGGCCCTCATCCGCCGTGGCAGAGACGTCAACCGCATCGACGTCAATGATGCTTGCTGCCGCCTCATAATCCGTATTTCGTACAGAAAATGCTGGACGTTGCCTGTGCCGTGCGCGACCGAAACTATTCGAAAAACGACGTCGCATCAGGCCGACGACGATGCGTCGGAAACCGGGGAGTAATAACAGAAATCCGAGAATATCTGTGAGAAATCCCGGCGTCAGCAACACGGCGCCGGCGATCAAGATGATCACGCCGTCAACCAGTTCCGCGGCAGGCAAGTGCCCGCGGGACAGCGCAGTGCGAATATCTCGAACTGTCTTCAGTCCCTGCCGCTTTGCCAGATGTGCCCCGATAATTCCGGTGAGGATGATAATAGTGAATGTGCCGAACGCGCCGAGCATTCCGCCGATGTGAATAAGGATCAGGAACTCAACTGTCGGCACCGCAATAAAGAGAAAAAGAAGAACACGAAACATCGTCATTCGCCCCCTGCGGCATACACGGAAATCAATGGGATGGCCCTGCCTGACGGGTAGTATATAAACTTGAAATTCTCCTTCATTCGTGGTAAGCTCCTGACTACTAAATATTCGGATCCGGGATTTGTGAAATAGATTTGCGGTCTGGATGAATATAGATTGCGTGCGCGACTTCGCCACAGAAACCGGCTGCAACGATGTAGGTGGCAAGCGGTAGCCCCCTGACACATAACGTGATACAAACCAACAAAACAGGAGACAACCATGATTCGTAAACTTTCAACCTCAACGCTCAGCCTTCTCGTTACGATCAGTCTGGTATCGACCTTGTCGGCACAGGAGGGCAGTCACAAACCCGAAGGCAGTCAAAAGAAGGAAGGCAGTCATACGGCGGCTCCGGCTAAAGCCTCGACGACCGTAAAGGGCGAAGTTGTGGACCTCGTGTGCTACATCGGAGCGGGCGACAAAGGTAAAGTGCACGCAGCCTGTGCAGCAAAGTGCATCTCCAGCGGCTTGCCGGTCGGCATCCTGGACGATGACGGCGAAGTCTATCTTTTGGTAAATAAGAAGATGCCGCTGAATGCAGTCCTTGCACCGATGGCGGGTCAGCAAATTACCGTTACAGGCACCGAGGCATCACGCGGCGGCATGCGGATGCTCAAGAATGCAAAAATCGAAGGTGTCGACGCACCGGCGGCCATGGAAGGAAGCCACAAACATGATGGCGGTCACAAACACGAAGGTAGCCATAAACATTGATCACGTAGCATTTCCGCATCCGCCCCGGCATTAGGCCGAAGGCGCATACGACGTTTTTAGAACTTGTTTGCCGGCCCGCCGTGCAGCGGCGGGCCGGCTGCTTGTCCGGCCCGCATGCCGATTCGGTGTGGTATCACAGAGCATGCATTGCGAACGCCCGTTACACCACACCACAACTCCGCTACTCCACTCGCCTAATGTGTAACGCACATCCTTTACACACCGTTCCTTCTCATTCTTCGGGACAGCATTGTTGCCCCACCGCAGAGCACCATCCGGGCCATGGAATATATGAATCTTGCAACCGCTTCCAATATCTACACTTATAATCTATCAGCTGCAGCGTTGACCCAAACAGCCGCTCTATATGTCAAATATCTGCTCAGATCGCTGCAAAATAGTTGTCACATACTACGTTACGGATACGTACGGCTGGCGTGGTCACCGAATCGGTTGTCGTGCCTTTTTGCGGCACAAAATCTGCGTAACAACGCATACTACAACCTGCGCTGTCGCACATCGGCAGTCCGATGGTGCTGTAGAGGCTTCCGCCAATTTGCAGGAATCCACAGCACGATGAGTGTGCTACTCGCATGTTGCGCAGCGGCGCGGGGCCTGGCCGCTTGCCGCTTGCCGGCAAGCAAGCCGGCGCGATGTCTTTGGTAAGTCAAGGTTTCCCATGCGTTTCGTGCGGCAGCTCTCGTGACTGTCTGCACTCGCGCTCATCTCCGACACCGCATACTTAACTTGAGATTATGGTCGGAATTCACAGCTTTTGATGTGTCATAACGGCGTCGGGAACACAGATCTAATGCTGTGAACTCCAACGAATACAGCACCAAAATGTATTAAAAATGCGGCATTAGAGGCGCGCTCGTAACCGGATGTGAGAACATCGCTGGTTTGGGCTCAACGTCTGAGTCGTGCCGGCAACGAGGATCGTTCCCGTGAAGATTTCAATTCACTACAAGCTCACGGCCATGTTTCTGGCTGCGGCCCTTGCGCCCGTGATTCTGGTGTCAACTCGCAGCTATTTCGAGAACAAGCAGCAGATCACGCGTAACATCGGCGCTACACTAGAAACGACCGCCACGCAGATCGCCGCACAGATTGATCAAACATTGTTCTTCCGTCGGGAAGAGGTAAAAAACTGGGCGTTGTTCGAGGTGATGGAGGATGTCATGGCCAATGATGTCGACCTTCGCATCACCACGACGCTGATTCGGCTGAAAAACGACTCCGGCGTACACGCGGAATTATTTTGTATTTCACCGGATGGCATCATTCGCGCATCCAGCAACATCAGTTTTATCGACAAGAGCGTGGCCAACGACACGTGGTTTCAGGCGTTAGATCCCACTGCCGGGGCTGTGGTTGGCGACTATGCGTACGACGATATGATTTCCGACTACACGATATCTATCTCCACCCCGATTCACACGCGCGATGCAGCAACGGCAGATGTAATTGGCTACCTTTCCGTCAGGTTGAAGAAGGATGAGTTTCGCCGCATCATAGACGCCGCAGAAGTCGCGACCGATGCCGTTAGCACAGGACGGCACGCGCTGTTGTCGAACGGGTCGGGTGCCGGCATTTACGGATCTCCTGCGATCATTGAGATGACGGGGAGCCGGCTGATACGGGACCACGACCCGCATACGTCGCACGTACGCCCCGCCGACGTCCTGGTATTGCCATCGGCATCGCAGGGAAACAGCATTGAAACCGCAGCGACCGGCGAACAGATCTTTGTGGGCTATGCGAGGAGTACCGGCTATCGCGATTACGACGGCAACGACTGGTACGTGCTAATCGCCGAAAAATTTGATTCGGCAGTGGCCCCGGTGCACGCGTTACGACGGAACCTGCTGAAACTCTTTGTCGGTGTATTTCTCTCGGTCAGCGCCCTGGCCGTCATCATCTCATCGCGTGTCAGCCGGCCCATTCGACAGCTCACAAGGCTCACACACCAGATCGCAGAAGGAGATTTTTCGCGTATCACGGTCGTTCATTCAAACGATGAGATCGGTGATCTTGCAGATACCATCAACATGATGAGCGCGAAGTTGGATCGTTCCCTTACCGCATTGGAAGAGGGCAAACACAGAGCCGAACAGGCGGAAGGTCGTGCCCAGACCGCGCTCATAGAATCCGAACGCCGAAGAATGGCGGAAATTGCTGAACAGGACGCGAAACTGGCATTGATTCGGTCGGAGAGACGTCGCGAGATCGCCGAGCAGGCCAATGAGGCAAAGAGTGAGTTTCTCGCGAATATGTCGCATGAGCTGCGGACGCCATTACACGGCATACTCAGCTTTTCGAACTTCGGGATACGCCGCCATCAGACTGTCGATCGAACCAAACTCCTTCAATATTTTGAGACGATCCATACGTGCGGGCACACGCTTCTGGCGCTATTGGATGACCTGCTTGACCTGGCCAAGCTGGAGTCGGGAAAAATGACCTATGATCTTGCGGAGCACGATTTCGGCCGGCTCATAATGTCGATCGGCGAGGAGTTCCGATCCCGGGTAGAAGACCGGCAGATCAACCTGTCATATCATTGGAACGCAGAGCGAACGGTCGCCACAGTCGATGCCGAACGCATCAAGCAGGTCATGCGCAACCTGTTGGGCAATGCCGTGAAGTTTGTAACCGACAGCGGGAAGATCACAGTCACCCTGACATCCGAAACGGAGTATCTCAGGATCGATGTCGAAGACAACGGAATAGGAATTCCCGAGGACGAGACGGAGAAGATATTCGAGAAGTTTATGCAGTCGAGCAAGACCAACACCGGCGCTGGCGGCACAGGTCTGGGCCTCTCGATTTGTGCTGAGATTATCGCCGCGCATAACGGCCGCATTCATGCGGCAAATCGGCCGGATGGCGGCGCCTGTTTTACCGTTCAAATTCCGTACAATCCTGTCACCGACGCTGCTGCGCTCACAGCGTGTGATACCTGAGATGCCGTGAAAACGTGCGGATGACCCGTAGCGACCTGGAATAACGATCCCGACCGGAACAAGGAAAGCGGGGCGCCGGCGGTTAGAAAGGAATCAGAAACACACGCCGCACGCCCCTGGGGGGTGTAGATGAGCTTTACACCCGAACATAGTCACAGCACATCACCGTAGCATGATCGCAAGTTGACCATTTGGTCATCTTAATCCCGGAGACGGCAACAGGAGCGGACGCTGAAGGTCTGAAAGCAAAGTCGCGCCTGAAGGAACTGAAGCGACGCAATGGTTGCGATGCGCGTACGACGTGCGAATGGATCTCTGACGGTCGTTCGTTAGACACCGGTTCCAAGCCCAAGGCGTTCGCGGCGATATGTGCCGTCGAGCACCCGTGACCACCACGGGCGATTCCCCAGATACCACTCGACGGTTTTGCGGATACCGGACTCGAATGTTTCACACGGCGTCCACCCCAGCTCATGTTCGATCTTTGAGGCGTCGATAGCATAGCGCCGGTCATGGCCTGGACGATCATTGACGTAGGTTATGAGAGACTCGTAGCGGTCGACGCCGGGAGGATGATCCGGCGCAAAAGCGTCAAGGATCCGGCAAATCGTCTGTACGACGTCAATATTCTTGCGCTCATTGTGCCCGCCGATGTTGTATGTGTGCCCTACCTTCCCCTTTGTCGCCACGGCAATTAACGCACGAGCATGGTCCTCGACATACAACCAGTCGCGAATCTGATCGCCCTTACCATACACCGGCAATGGCTTGCCCTCGATTGCATTTAGTATCATGAGCGGAATCAACTTCTCAGGAAACTGGTAGGGACCGTAATTATTGGAGCAATTCGTGATGACGACCGGCAGGCCAAAGGTGCGGTGCCAGGATCGAACAAGATGATCCGACGATGCCTTGCTGGCGGAATACGGCGAACTCGGATCGTAGGCCGTATCTTCCGTGAATGATCCGGTCGCACCAAGGCTACCGTAGACTTCGTCGGTTGAAATATGATGGAAACGGAATCGAGACTGCGCTGCATCCGGCAAGGACGACCAAAAGGTCCTCGCCGCCTCCAATAGCGTGTACGTCCCAACAATATTCGTTTGAATAAAGGGCAGCGGTCCGTCGATGGATCGGTCCACATGCGATTCGGCAGCAAGATGCATGATCACATCCGGTTGAAACCCGGCGATCTGCCGGCGCATGGCCTCGGGATCACAGATATCTGCCTGCGCAAACGCATACTGTGCCGAATCGGCAACAGCCGTCAATGATTCCAAGTTGCCGGCATACGTGAGCTTATCCACATTCAGTATGTCGTGATTCATGTCGGCTATAAGACAACGAATCACGGCTGATCCGATGAATCCCGCCCCGCCAGTAATCAGGAATTTCATATCTTGCCCCATCGACCTCGAGTTCACTACATTTCGGCGGCAGTCACGGACCGTCCGTAACATCTCCTTCTACTGTGATTGAGCCCGGACGATTGTCAACCGACAACATGCCGAAATCGACGCTGCAATCTTGCATTTTGAACATTTTGCTTCAATGGTTTGCTATAACCGGACAGTTTTGTCTGCAATTCTCCAGGAGGACGAGTAATGACTGCGAAAGCGACGTCAGGCGCATTGTGCGCAAGCATTTTTTTTCTGATTCTGATTCATAACGTATCGGCTCACGATGACCCCTTTGAAGACAAGAGCATTGAGAATTCGGCACCACCGGGCACGGGCGGCGGCGGGCCCTACCCGTCCGTGAATATGAACCTGCTGGGGCATTTGTCCCTGGCCGACATTGGCGGCGGCATAGGCATACTCGGCAGCGATATCTGGGGATGGACGGATACATTGACCGGCAAGGACTACGCGCTATTCGGTCGCACCGACGGCACGGCCTTTGTCGATATCAGTGATCCCACGAATCCGACCTACCTCGGCGATCTTCTCAGTCATACCGGAAACTCCGTTTGGCGAGACATCAAGGTGTATAATGACAATGCATTTATTGTCTCTGACGGGAATGGCGCACATGGCATGCAAATTTTTGACCTAACAGACCTCCGGGGGGTCACAACCCCCGCCGTATTCGCCGAAACCGCACATTACGACGGATTTACCAAGGCTCACAATATCGCGATAAACGAGCAGAGCGGATTCGCGTACGCAGTCGGCACCAACACAGCTTCCGGCGGTCTGCATATTGTCGACATCAACGACCCGCTGAATCCGATGGCCGCAGGCACGTTCTCCGCCGACGGTTATACGCACGACAGTCAGGTCGTGAATTACCAGGGTACCGACACGGATTATGCCGGACGCGAGATCGCCTTCAACTCGAATGAAGACACGCTTACAATCGTTGATGTAACCGACAAATCTTCGACCGACCTGATCTCAAGCAACGGCTACGCCAACTCCCGTTACAGCCACCAGGGCTGGTTGTCTGAAGATCATCGCTATTTCTTCATGAACGATGAGCTTGACGAACGAAATCTGAACCAGAATACCCGTACCCATGTATGGGATGTTCAAGATCTCGACAATCCGGTTTATGTCGGGTTTCATGAAAGCGATCTTGGCACAATCGATCATAATCTCTATGTCCATGATGGTTTGATATATCAGGCAAATTACACCAGCGGCCTGCGCGTTCTGGAAGTTGCCGATGTCGGAAATGCCCTTTTTACAGAGATCGCGTCGTTCGACACCTACCCTGACAACGACGCCACAACCTTCAATGGCGCGTGGAGTGTGTTTCCGTTCTTCGACAGCGGCTCGATTATCGTCAGCGATCGCCAGAACGGCTTATTCGTGCTCAGTCTACAAGAACAGGATGGCGCAATCCCGGAACCGGCCACGCTGCCGTTGCTCGCGCTCGGCGTCACGCTGTCGGTGTGGGCGCGAATCAGGCGATAATGCGAACCTGCTGACCGCGCGACGCCGATCGGTCGACAGATGGGGCGTCCGGTATGGTATCAATCAGTTGTTCCACCATTGTCGCATTCATTTCGTTACTTTGATCGAGCAGTTTAATCTGTATTGCGCGCTGCGTTCCATGCGCAGCAAGGTCCGTAGGGCCGGATAATTCCATGTCACCATTCCTTCCTTAAATCAACGACATTGCATCCTTACGTATGGTGTCTTGTTATCAGGCTCGTTACTATCGGCGGTCGCACAGTGTTACTTTAGTGTAAATCATTCAGGTCTGCCTCAATCGACGAATTCTCCGGACAAGTTTCCAGCAACCATGCCCGAACATGTCATCAAAAATATTATAGATCTACCTGCCGGCAAATGTCGTGTGGTTCATGCATGCGGCACCGAAGTGGTCATATTCAGCCACAACGGCGCCTACCGCGCATACAAGAACGAGTGTCCTCACCAGGGCGCCCCCATATGCGGTGCATTCGAAGCACGACTGGAGCCACAGCATATTGAACCGCTACGCGGTCGCCGTCCGGATATCGTCCGCTGCCCGTGGCACGGCTGGGAATTCGAAATAGCCGACGGCGTCTCCCTCATCGATCCGGCAATCCGGCTACGCCAATACCCGGCCCGCGAATGCGGCGATGATCTCATCATTACAGTCGAGCCCGATTAACATTGGAATCGCCGGTTCCGGAGGGGGGTGGGACGAACGAAGTGATGGCGGTTGGAAGGGCCGGTTTTGCCGCGTGCGATATGCGTTGATATTGCGTTTAGAGACCACGGCCTCGATCCGGATCAGGATGGCGAGCCCGTCGGCGGTGGCGCCACCGTCGTGCTATCGATAACGACTCGGTCAATCGCGGATGCGCCGATTATGACATGGTCTTCGTCTTCGATCGGTGAAATCGTTAGTGAAACAGATAACCGGGTTCCGTCCTTGCATATTCGAAGGGTTTCGAAGTTTTCGATTTTGAGTCCATTCCCAATCTGGTTCAAACAATCGAAAATTTCGTTTTTACGGTCAGGGGCTTCCAATAATGTAACTGATTTCCCCAAAATCTCACGTTCGCTGTAGCCGTACATCCGTTCCGCACCCAGGTTCCAGCTCACGATTCGACCATCCAGCGATTTGCCAATAATTGCATCATCCGTGGAATTCACAATCGCCGCCAGATATCGGATTTTCTCTTCCGCATCCTTTCGCTCAGTAATATCTCGAGCTACCGCCGAAACGCCTATTACCTTTCCGCGGTCGCCATAGATCGGCGATAGGTTTAGGGAAACGTCTACGCGGGTTCCGTTTTTGAGCACACGAACCGTTTCAAAATGCTTGATCTTCTTTCCCGTCTTAATTTGGTCAAGGCATTCGAATATTTCACCTTTGCGATCGGGCGACTCCAAAATCGAAATCGACTTGCCGATGACCTCGCTTTCAGAATAACCGTACATGCGTTCGGCGCCGCTGTTCCAACTGACGATGATGCCCTCTAGTGTCTGACCGATAATTTCATCTTCCGAAGAATTAACGATTGCAGCCAGGTAACGTTCCTTGTCTTCCGCCTCTTTTAGCCTCGTCACGTCGGCTATCGTTGTAATGTAACCCGTGACTCTCGCATCCTGAGTCCGCTCCGGAACACCCTTTGCCCATACCCAGACATCGGTACCGGCCGGATGCCGAAACCGAAACTGGGATCGGAATTGACGGCCATGTTCGATGGCTCCGCGCCATTCCGCCAGTACGATGCGATGATCCGGATGCAGGGTTTTTTCCCATCCGAATTCGTTCACGTCAGTCGCTGTTGTCCCTGATATATTGCACCATTCCTGATTCACGAACCAACACTTGCCGTCCGCGTCCGAAACGTGTATACCGATCGGCGCAACCTTTGCCAAAGAACGAAATCGCTTGATAAATAATTTATTCTCCTCACGATCTTCCTGAAATAGGGCCCGCCGCCGCTGATCCAGATCATTCAGACGCTGTACGCGCCCGCGCAACTCGGCGATGTCACGAACCAACTGGTCCTTTGTTTTGTTGCTATCGTCCATTTCTTGAAATCCCGGCACAGCGATATCGTAGGTTGACCGCAATTGAAACGAGAGCGGATGAGTTGAGCGGATTCGATGTATGACATGACGAATTGACGATTCGTTCAGGCTGGGATGCAAATACCGTGCCCCGTCCCCGGTGGAGTCATACGTATCCGGCTGCATGTTCCAGCGGATTAGTCGGCCAATAGCCACTTCGCGCACATACTATATGGACCCGCGTTCATACAGCAAATCCATTCTGAATGTCTTTGCCGTATCGTTGAATACCAGAATTACACGCATACGGTAAGCCGATATCAAGTGGTGCTGTAACAATCACGTTTGGTGATATTCGACAACGTTCGGAAAACGAGTGAACCGCACAAATGCCTCCAGAACCAGAATGCGTCGCGAATTGCAAGTGTGAATTGGGTGAAAATCCGCTTTGGAACCAAAGGGACGGCAAGCTTTATTGGATTGACATACAGCATGGCGTCATCTATCGATTCGATCCGAAAACAGAATGCTTTGAAGAATGGTATAGGACTGAACGTATAGGCGGCTTCACTATTCAGGAAGATGGATCGTTTCTCTTATTTCTGAGAGCGGGAAGAATCGCCTGCTTAAGTCCGGATAGGACGCTATCAACCATTTACGAACGAGCGGGAATCGTAGGCGATCATCAATTTAACGATGTAATTGCCGATCCTTCGGGTCGTGTTTTTTGCGGAACGCTGTCGGCGTCCGACAAGCCGGGCGGGCTCTTTTGCATGGAGCGCAACGGCCGACTCAAACGCATTCTCTCAAACATCGGGTGCAGCAATGGTTTGGGATTTTCCCCGGATAGACACGTTCTGTACTTTACCGACTCCAAAGCCAGAACGATTTACAGCTTTGACTATCATCAAAAAACGGGAACTATCTCGAACAAAAAAGCCCTAGTAGTGATTCCCGAAGGCGACGGACTGCCCGACGGACTAACGGTGGATCAACTCGGCAATATTTGGTCTGCCCGGTGGGATGGTGGCTGTGTTGTTAAGTATGATCCGGAAGGCAATGAATGCGATAGGATAGCAGTGCCGGTGTCGAACGTTACCAGCGTTGTTTTCGGGGGAGACAACCTTGACCATTTGTATATCACAACAGCATGTAGCAAGCCGTCGGCAACGACGGAATCGCACGCGGGATCGTTGTTCCGCGTGAAAGTCACACCCGGAGGAGTAAGGGAATTCGGCTCCCGTGTACACCGAAGAAACTGGACGTCATTGTTTCTTCTAAACAAGAAATCGAGTCGCTGTTATCGAAAAAAAATCCTGATCACCGGGGGAGCTGGTTGCGTCGCACGAGCGCTCGGCCCGGGTTTACAAGAAAAGTATGACCTTACGCTGATTGACAAGAAGCAATCCGACGGTGTACAGCTCGCAGATTTGACTTCTCCGGAAGAGATTGCGCCCTTTTTTGCAGGCATCGAAACGGTGATTCACTTGGGGGCTGCGTCATCGCCATACAGTGCCTGGTCCCATGTTCTCAACGATAATATTGTCGGCACCTACAATGTTTTCGAGCAGGCACGGATTTCCGGTGTGAACAGAGTTATATTTGCTTCAACGAATTGGGTGATGGGCGGATACATTCATCGGAAAAACAAGCCCTCAAGGAAACGCGTTCATGAATTCCGGCCCCGCAAACCGACGACACCATATGGTTTGAGCAAGTCGTTTGGCGAAGACCTGGGCCTGTACTTTTACGAGCAATTCGGTTTGTCATGCGTCGTTTTCCGGATTGGCTGGGTAACTCACAACAATGAACCCTGTCGCAATCATCGAGATGAAGCGCTCTGGCTAAGCTGGCAGGACTGCACACGCTTGATTGAATCGGCAATCGAGAGCGATATCGGTTACGACGTATTCAATGCCACGTCCAATATTCGTCATAATCCTTTGCCTGTTCTTAAAGCAAGGTTGATATTGGGATACCGACCAACAGGTCATAACAAATAAATTGAGCTTACCACTATGAATCGTCATCGAAATTACTCGTTTATTGTCGTCATGCTGCTGGCGTTGAACGTACTGCCGACAATCGCCGCCAACTGGCCAACCTGGCTCGGAGAGAGGATGGATTCCACCTGGCGGGAAACTGGGATAAATGAAAATTTTGCGACTCAGCATCCTACAATACTCTGGCGAGTTCCGGCGGATTTGGGTTACGCCAGCCCAGCGGTTGCCGACGGCAAGGTATATCTTTTTGACTACGTCAGGGAATCTGGCGAAGTCACCAATGCTCCGACCGGAAAAGATAAGCTCACAGGCCAAGAGAGAGTACGGTGCATGAATGCCGAAACGGGAGAAATCATCTGGTCTTACGCCTACGACCAATCTTATTTTCTTTCATATCCCAGTGGTCCCCGGTGTATGCCGAGCGTCGCCGACGGGCGTGTGTATACGCTGGGAGCAGAAGGGAAATTAAGCTGTTTAAGTGTCGAGAAAGGCGGGCTGTTATGGCAAAAAGATTTCAAGGAAATGTATGGCGCAGAAACACCGTTGTGGGGACATGCGGCCCATCCACTACTCTATGGCCGGCTGGTCATTTGTGTTGTCGGTGGTGAGGGCAGTGTCGCTGTGGCCTTCGATAAAAATACTGGCGAAGAAAAGTGGCGGGCGTTGTCAGCCGCCGAACCCGGGTATTGTCCGCCTTCGATCATTGAGCACGCCGGGGTGAAGCAGTTGCTGATCTGGCATGGAGAGGCGTTGAATGCGTTGTCCCCTCTAACCGGCGACGTCTTGTGGTCGCTGGGGTTGAAACCTTCGTTTGGGATGGCAATCATGCCACCTCGCAAGGTCGGTGACGTGTTGTTCGCGTCCGGCATCGGCAAGATCGGTGCACTTATTCAACTTGGCTCGCCAACGACGGATCCGAAATTTGTCTGGAAGTCGACGCCGAAAACAGGCGTGTATTGTGCCAACAGCACACCGTTTATTCTTGGCGACACGATTTACGGTTGCGATATTGACACCAGCAGCTTCATGGCCGTTGACCTCAGCAGCGCCGAACGCCTATGGTCTTCAACTAAGCCGACATTGGCGGCTGATGCACCTGCCGGCGCCCGGCACGGAACCGCGTTCATCACCTATCACGAGCCGAGCGGTCGATTCTTTCTGTTTAGTGAAACCGGTGATCTCATTATTGCCGAGCCGTCGCGGCAAGCGTATAAGGAAATCAGTCGCTGGCACGCCCTCGATCCGTCGAATACCGCGTTCGGACGCCCCGTGGTGTGGAGTGCCCCGGCCTACGCAATGAAGTCCGCATTCATTCGTAACGACAAAGAACTTATTCGCGTCGACCTCTCGGGAAATTAATTTGATGCGGTACCGTTCGAATGGATGGCACTATCACACCCGGGGCATGCTCCGTGAAACGGACTGACCGGCCATTAATCTCTATCACATCCATGCCGATGATCTCAGGGAGCATTCAATAATAAATCTCTATTCTACCAGATTGCGCCAGTCCTTCGCCGTCCTTGTGTTTGCGGCCGTTCCCGGCGTATTGGGCCAGCTCGCGCCGACGCTGGCATCTCCACTTCCGAGCCGGATATCGATGAACCAAACGATTACCTTCGGCCTGGACATTGTCGATGCCGACAGCGATACGGTTACCGTCACGGCCGTCAGCGACAATCCGGGATTCCACGTCATGATTCCATCGGGCAATCGTTTCGCCAAACTCAATTTCGTCGATCACAATGACGCGGAAATCGGCAGCGTGCTCGTACAACTGTTCGAGACGCGCGGCGGCGCGGCGGCCCAACGCTTCGTTGCACTCTCGACCATGAACTTCGACGACAGCGGCAGCGAGATCCCGGGAGCGGATCCGTTTTACACCAATGTCCTAGTGCATCGGGTGATCCCCGGTTTCGTCATCCAGACCGGCGACGCTCAACGCGGCGACGGTTTCGGCGGCTCGAATTTGGGCGATTTCGACGATCAGTTCGAGCTTCAGGATGGACTTGCCTTTGAAAGTGCAGGCGTGCTGGCCATGGCCAATTCCGGGCCAGATACAAACGACAACCAGTTCTTTATCACCGATGGCACGCCGACTCATCTGAACGGCAAGCACATGATCTTCGGACATGTGATTTCCGGAAGCGACGTTGTCGAAGCTGTGATCAACGTGCCGCGAAACAATAACGGCCGGCCGAATGATCCCCCTAAGCTGGCGTCGGTCGAGATTCTCGAGCACGGTCAGGATGCAACGATAACAATTACGGCCGCGGAAAAATTTACCGGCAAGACCGCCATCACGCTCACGTTGACCGACGATGAGAATAATCAAACGGAGATCATGTTTGAGGTCGTCAAGGGCGTCGAAGTGATCGGCAATGCCGTCGACAACAACCTGGGGCAATCGGAGGTCGAACAGGCGATTTCTCAGGTTCTTGACGGCGACACGCTGTACGTGGCCGGTGGCGGGCCCGGGATTCATGTTTACAACGTTTCGTCACCGACGTCGCCACAGTTTCTCGGCAGCTTTGGAAACGCTTCGGACAACGGTACGACGCGCAGTCTCGCCATCGTTCATTACGACAATCCGCCACGAATTGTGGCGTTCGTCGCCGATGGCGTCGAGGGGCTGGTCTCGCTTGATGTGACTGATCCGGCAGCGATCACGGCATTGACGCGTTTTCCAGGTGTGAATGCGATTCATGTGGTCGTCGATCATCAAGACCTTACGGCTTACGTGGCGGCAGCGAACAATGGTTTTCTGGCGTTCGATGTCGCTGATCCGGCAACATTGAATGGCCCGATTGGCTCGATCACAGCGACCATAGGCGACAATCCGGCGACATTCGTCGCCACGGCCTTAAACGGGAATGTTGCCTATGCGACAATCCTGAATTTTGGCATGGCCGTGATCGATATTTCCAATCCTGCCGTGATGGACTTCGGCGCCACCACGGTCCTCAATGCACCCTGGGGAATCGTGCTTGAGGGCAGCCGCCTGTTGGTGGCAACCCAGGGTATCGCCGGCGCAGGCTCGGGATTATTCATCTTCGACGTTGCGGATGCCGCCGAGCCGGATGATATCGGGTTCTTGCCTCTGGAGCGAAGTCCGTGGCAGGTTGCGGCCGATACATCGCTGGCGGTTGTCGGGCATTCGGGTGGTGGATTTTCGTTTATCGACGTCACGGATGGCAACACGCCTGAGGTTTTGTTCGAAACGATCAGCACCACCGGAGCCAAGCCGCTGATACGAAGTGAAATCGTGCTAATGTCCGCGGGCGGTGAGGGGGTAATCGTCATCGATCGCGGTCCGATCGATCATGCCGATATTACTGCGGGCCTCAATGGCAAACATATCGCCGACGGCGACGCCGTTCCCATTGACTTTGGAAGTGTTCCGGAAGGCGGCGAGGGAACTGTGCTCACATTCTCGGTGATCAACGACGGCGCCGACACACTGGTATTGGGAAACATAGATGTACCGGCGGGATACACCGTTACCGAGGGACTCGCCTCGACATTACCGGTCGACAGCCGTGACACGTTCTCGGTCCGGCTGAACAGCGAAAATGCAGGGGTGAAAAACGGCAACATCAGTATCGCCACAAATGATCGCAATGAAAATCCATTTACCTTCGCCGTCACGGGCAACGTCATCGCCCCCGCCGGCATCTGTGGCCGAAAATGGCGCGATGACAACGGCAATGCAATTCAGGATGCGGGCGAACCCGGCGTATCGGGAGTCACCATATATGTCGACCTCGACGCAAACGGCGCATGGGATTCGGACAATGAACCGTTCGCCATCACCGCGGTCGATGATCCGTTGACGTCCGAACTGGATGAAACAGGCTTCTATGCGATACGGGATTTGGCCCAGGATTCCTACACCATCCGCGAGCTGGCACCCCAAAATTCAATACAAACGTTTCCCGGCGGTGGCAGCCATGACGTGGCGGTCGCCGCCGGCGTAATGGTCACCGGTATCGACTTCGGCAATCAGTTTTTCACCAGTTCGCTGTCCGGCAGAGCCTGGTGGGACGTCGACGGAGATGGGCTGTTTGACGCCACCGAAAACGGCGCCTCCGGCATCACGATTTACCTGGATTTGGACAACAGCGGCATGCTCGACACCGAAACGGAACCTTTCACCATCACCGGCGCCGACGAGCCTTCGACGCCGCTAGAGGACGAATCGGGCGTGTACGAATTTCCCAACCTGAGTGCCGGGAGTTACGTGATTCGTCAAGTGTCGACCAGTGATTTCACGCAAACCTACCCGGTGTCGTTCGCTGGTCACACTGCCGTCTTGGCAGTCGATGCAACTGTTAGCAACCTGCATTTCGGCAACCAACCGCAGGGCAGTACGGTGCGCGGACAAAAATGGCTGGATGCCAACGGCAACGGCACGCTGGACGCAGACGGTCCAACCCCGGAACGAGGCCTTGGCGGCGTCCTGATCTTTATTGATGAGAACAAAGACGGCGTGCCGAACGTTGGGGAACCGATCACGGTTACCGGCGTTGATGACCCGCTCACCAGCGAAATCGACGAAGGCGGCCGATTTTTCATACCCCACGTGCAACCTGGCGATTATACCCTGGCGGAGGTCATTCCGGCGGGATTCAATCAAACATATCCTCCTGCAGGCGTGCATACAGGAAATATGGAGCCGAATCAGGTGGTCGAGAATCAAGATTTCGGCAACATCGGCGCGCCGGGGTCAATCGGTGGCCGGATCTGGCATGACGTGAATGAGGACGGCACATTCAACGACGGGGATGATACATTGGGAAGTGTCGTGATTCGTCTCTTTCTCAGTGACGGCGACAGCGACTTCGAAAGGGGCGGTGATGATCGATTCGTATCACAGCAGAATAGTACCGGCGACGGATACGAATTCAGGATGTTAACCCCTGCGGCATACTGGATTGAAGTCGATGAACGGTCCTCTGTTCTGTTGGGTTTCGGACTCACGCACGGTACGAACCCGCGGGCGATAACGGTAACGTCGGCCGGTTATCTCGACGACCGGGACTTCGGATTCGAAAATCTGGACGAGATAACCGTCGAACTGAATCTTGCGCCTGGGTGGAACCTGTTTTCTCTGCCGTTCGAGCCGAAAGAACCGTCGATACAGAGCATATTTACATCCGGATGCAGCGGGGACAACCCGGCATTTTTCGGGATCGTATGGGGATGTCGTGCCCCTGAATCAGGCGAAACTCCGGCTTCGATACAAACGCTTGTGCCGCTGACCGGTTATTGGGTTTATCTTCACGACAGCCTACGCGTGTGTATACCGGGATACGAGATCACCAATCCCCGGCTACAGCTCACCGCCGGATGGAATCTCGTCGGCGGCGTAGTCGACGAGGCCGTACCGAGTCACACCCGGATCAGCAGCTCCCCATGGACCTGGAACGGCCGGGGATTTCACATCGAGTCGCGATTCCATCCCACACAAGGTCTCTGGCTGAATGCCGGCGGCAACGTATCGATTCCGATAGGGAACTGAAGCTGCTCCTCAACGGCCTTGTCCGCTTTTGGGGACTATTTGGGGCAGGCCTGACGTATTGCCTTTACCGCGTCTCAGCCGGGTTGCGCGCTGAGCAAATGGATCCAGTTAACAAACCCCCTCGGCGACCGTCCCCGCATGAATCCGACATCTATATTTCGATGCTGATCTAACGAATTGCTGTCAAAGAGGCGAGCCCGCGAACTGTGTAACCGGCATCGCGAAAGCGATGATTCCCGATAACCGGTACTTCCACGACGTGCCGGGCCAGGCATTTCAGGGCAACAGACGCCACGAGCTGAGCCATTGATGCGCCGATGCATGCATGAATACCGGCGCCGAATCCAAGATGACGGTTTGGACGCCGCGTGATATCGAATCGGTCTGGATTGTCAAATTGGAGCGGATCGCGATTCGCGGATCCCAGTACAAGACAGACCTGATCACCTGCCTTGACGTGTCGATCCCGAACACAAACATCTTCCAGCGCAACACGAGTCAGGAGATGAACGGGCGGATCATATCTTGAGATTTCATCAACAGCCAAAGCTATCTGCGTGGAATCGTGCACCAATAATTTCCATTGCTCCGGGTGCGCAGCAAACGCGAAAACACCGTTGCCTATCAGCGTCGTTGTGGTTTCATGACCCCCGATAAACAGCAGCATGATGTTCGCAATCAATTCTTCGTCCGTCACGTTCGAATTCGATGTGGTCCGCCAACCGCACGCCAATATCTTCCGCGTCAACGCGTAACGTAATATGCCTGGAACGCCCCACTACACGATCCACATCCTCGAATAGCATCCGCGCCGTATCGTCGCGGTCGTCACCGCTCACGATCGCACGCAGTCCCACCATCGGCAGTCCGAAAAACGAGGTCTCCCAGTCCAGCGGCGACAGAATTCCCAAGCCCGACAGAACGCCGTTCCTGCGAATATCTATGACTCTCGTCGCATCGGCGCACCGCGATCCCAACTCCTGGGAGAGCATAGCGCGATCAACCATCCCTGTGATACCATGGCACCGGCGAAATGGCGAGTACGGATAGCCCGCAACCAGGACACCAATCTCCTCTTCCTCCATAGGACAATGTGTTGCCATAGAACCTTTCATATTACTCACCGTTCTACACTCAAACCGATGACAAGTTAGACGCCAGCACCTCAACCTCGAAAATCGTCCTCGTCCTCGGACCGACACGATTCGAGAGAAGAACGAAATCGAGGACAACGACGAGGACAACGACGAGGACGACGATGAGAACGATTCATCCGAATTTTCTACCACCAAAATCAGTCACGAAATACGGGCGACGAACTTGTCTGCGCCGGAGAGGTCTATTTCACTGAATCTCGTACGGCAGTAGCAACCGAATAAATATCTCGCGATTTCAGCAGGAAATGTACGCCACCATTCAGGAACAAACACCAAAAGCGACCAGACCCGAAACCCGCAGGCTCGTACAAAGGTTTATGTCCCGATCCTTGTCGCGTAAACCCATTCTCAAATTGTGTCTGCCGGACTACTCACGCCGATGCCTGGTTTGTTCAACACATACGTATATCATAACCTGGATGTTTGATATACCGAACAACCCATGCCTCGTAGCTTCTCTCGGTCCGAATAGAGTAATGTCGACGATGAATCTCGCGCCTCATGGCATTAATCACCGGCGTCATATCGTCTCGCACCGGTGACTGCGTATCCACTATATTTGCGTTCTCGGTCGTATGATCGAAAATGGAATATTGCGTACCTTTCTCGGAATTTTTCCTCCTCCGCATTCCATCTGTGCCCACGATCTTGTCTTTGCATTCTTCTGCCCAAAGTGCTATCATAAGGTCGTGGAAGTTACCTCTAAACCTATGAAATGCTAGACAGTTATCCGCATATACAATATTCTGGCTTTCTGTCTAGTTAACTGTTGAGAAGAGTATAAAAACAATGCCGATCAATATTTCAGAAGGTGGCAATTCAGAAAAGAAGATCGCTTGGCTCTGCGATAATGATTGGGATATGCCCACGCAGATACTAGCGCTCGAAGAATGGCTGCGAGACAATGCCGGGAAACTCGATAGAGGAAATTATTATGCCGATATTGGCTATTCTCCCCGTGAAGGTGCTGCCTGTGGTGGTGTAGCACTCAGTATCGATTCAATGAAGAGAATGGTCGATATTGGGATTGAGTTACATCTGTCTGAGTATCCGCCGTTCGTCGATGAAGAAGACTAAATAAGATCTCAACAAATCAGTTCAGCTAATCTCCAGTACTCGCGCGCTCGTACAGGAGATCGCTGACTTTGACGTTATGAAGATTGGAATTATTGGAGATATTCACGGAAACTTGTCGGCACTAGAAGCAGTAATTGAGGATGCGGAAACGCATGGTGTGGATTCTTATGACTGCCTCGGAGATATAGTGGGATATGGACCTGAACCGTCCCAGTGTATTGACCAATTACAACATCTCGAAATAAGAGGCTTTGTACAAGGAAATTTTGATCACGTTTCGTCCGAATCATTTGAATTGCCTGGGTTCGGGCCTGGTGCTGCTCAGACAATTGAATGGACCCGCCGACAGTTGACGGAGTCAAATAAGTCGTTCCTAAGGGAATTGCCTCTTGTTCAAAATTTTGGTGACATCACTTTAGTCCATGCGAGCTTAGACAAGCCCACTATATGGGAATATGTCCTTGACGAACCAAAGGCCCGGAATGCCTTCAAGCACTTGACCACTCAAATGTGTTTTTATGGACACACTCACGTTCCATTAACGATCACACAATCAAGGGAAAAGAATTCCCGGCGGAAAATAATTTTTGAAAAATACAAAGAATTTATACTCGAAGATGGTGAACGGTATTTAGTCAATCCTGGCAGTGTAGGGCAACCACGAGACGGAGATCCAAGAGCGTCTTATATAATTTATGACGACTGTGATCAGGTTGTCCAATTTAGAAGAATTGACTATGATATCGAAAAAACTCAGAAAAAGATGCGAGCACTTGGGTTTTTCGATTTTCATGCAAAAAGGCTTGAAAAAGGGGCATAAATTCATAACAAAACGGTGGACTCTAATTTTGTATCCTGCGCCGCTCCGCTCTGCAGCACACAAAATAGGTCACCTCAACGTTCGCGCAGGAAATACTGGACTAAATCCAAGAATTCGATTACTAATATCTAGGAGTACAGATCATGAACCAGCAGACCTCAGCATTATTAGAATCGGCGCGTGCGCTGCCAGATACCGAGCGCGCGGAGCTTTTGGACGGATTATTCGATAGTTTCGAAACGTCCCATGATGCATCAACTGATCATGCGCGTGCTGTGGAGGCAGAAAACCGAATTGATGCACATGACAACGGTATTATCAAGTCGATTCCGGAACTTGAAGCTTATTCACGGCTCGGAATAAATCCGTGAATCTACGTTTTCTTGAGATCGCCGTAGATGAATGGTCTGAGTCTGTGGCGTTTTACAACTCGCAACAACCCGGGCTTGGTAGTCGTTTCTCGAACGAGGTCCGCGACACGATAGAGCGTATTCGAGCGTTTCCTTACGCCTGGCCAGAGATTGCATTACGAACGAGACGCTGCCTCGTGCCCCATTTCCCTTTCGGAGTTTATTATCAGGTGCGCTCGGATCATATACTGATTATCTCGGTGTTCGACCAACGAAGGAATCCGAGAATCTGGTCGGATTGGTACTCACGAAATCGCGAACAAGCGGATTGATCTAAGGTCCAATACGCTGCCGCTTGTGGACCTAGATCATCCTATTCGTTCTATAAAATAAATATCCTTTCAAATCAGGTATGCTCTCACTTATGTCTCAAAAATGCTTTCTCACGCAATGTCCGATGAATTAGATATCGCTCTGAATAGAGCTAGGTTAGAATACAACCATGCATATGATATTTATCATGAATTTTCCGGTTGTAACGACCCAGACTGCCAAAGCTATGATTCCGTTGAAGGAAGAAAGAAAAGATCTGAGAGTCACGCATTATGGAGAGCTAAATTTCGATTTAATGAATATTTCGAACGTAACTATAAAAACACATATCGCGTATCCGATTCCAAGCGAGATTTTATTGATGGAATATTACTAAATGATAATCATTTCATGGATTGGAATGGAAACTTTTTCAACCAGGACACGAATATACGGATAATCGACCACAGAATTTCTTATTCCGATCTCTCATCTGCCAAACTCA
The DNA here is from genome assembly GCA_021772615.1 of Verrucomicrobiota bacterium. Lineage (GTDB taxonomy): Bacteria > Verrucomicrobiota > Lentisphaeria > JABSQK01 > JAJFLO01 > JAJFLQ01. The sequence goes on from JAJFLQ010000124.1 coordinate 22,005, forward strand.
AGGGATGGATTGGAAGCGCAGTATTCGATGATTTAAATAGTAAGGATTCATGCATCTTAAAGACAATATCATGTTTTCGATATCACTTCAATAACGTCGGCAAGGTGGATTCCATAGACGAGACAATCTCAGTAATAGACTCATCGGTACGATCTGGTAGAATTTCAGGCCCCTCTGGCTCCATGTGTTTTACCCCGATATCCATAATTGTCGTTAAAGCACGAACGAAGGGAAAATATATAAAAAGCTTGGCAATGAGGGTATTTCGTCGTTTTGCGGATGGGAGTGCTGATAGCCTTCTTATTGGACAAATTGTAAGTTCACTCGCATGCCAAAGAAATGTGGAACAAACAAATTGAGATCAACATCATTTACTCGCTCGGCACGAATATGATGTGACCCATCTAAATCGATAACGCAGACCGCGACCGCGACCGCGACCGCTATCGCCGAGTTGAGCTCCGCTCCACACGGCGTTCCGTAACAAAGAAAGACGATGAAAAATCCGTTCTGTCAACGCAAAGTATCAGTAGAATTGGAGGAAGTCCCCGACAGTCGAGTGATAATCTTGATGGTGGCAGCCGGAGAAGGTGACGTGAATAAGATCGAATCACCACCTACAAGAAGACTGGCCGGCAATGTATACGTGTGGTCGGGTTCTCAAGTAAGGAGTTCGCCGGTCAGTTCATCGAGTGGAGGAATGTCGATGAATTGGAAACCACCCGTGATATTTAGCGATATAAAATAAAGAATATTCGATATTTCTCTCACAGCAAAATACGCAACAGAAAAAGGTTTAGTAGCCGAAGTAAAGAGCGATCTATTAGTGACTGTTGAATTATCGAGTCAACTTGTATTGTGTTTCGAAAATTGTGTTACTGACCATGACACTATCGATCAAAAATGTTTCCGGTTATCGTGGCAATTGTCCGGCGCGGCGCGTATCTTGCCGATCGTACGAATCGGAGAGATGCGTTGCCTTGTTTCCGGTTCCTAATCAATTCGCAACCGATTTCCTCCTATGAGCACCCGTTTTTCCCGACCGCAGACTCTGGAACGCCATTTTGTGTATCCTGATCCGGATGCGGATGCGTACAAGGCAAATCCGCCATTTCCGCACGTTGTCTTGAAAGGTGCGTGGGATCCTGAATCGCTCGACGCGTGTAAGCGCGAAATCGATGCATTCAACTACTGGGACGGCGAAAAGGATTTCTACGGAGCGAAGAAGAAACGTATCCGTCCGGTTAACTACATCTTGAGATTGGGTTGGTTGGCGTGGTACCCTTTGTGATGAAACGTGAACCCTATCTTCGCAGAGGAGGCCCACCATGGCAGGAACGCAGCAGCAGCACCGTCGCCGTCAATCGCGT
>JAJFLQ010000125.1 GCA_021772615.1 Verrucomicrobiota bacterium
TCATCCAAAGACTGAATGTAGCTCTCAACGGACACTCCAGTAGTCCGTTAGTCCATTCCAAGGGATGACTTGTATTCGGTTTTCGACCCCCGTGAGTTTCCCCCGCCCCAACTTATTATTTCCGATAAGGCGTCACATGCGGGCTGCCATGAGGTCTTCCTCGATCCGAGGACCAGCTGCTCGTACGGTCAACGAATATTGAATGGCGACTCGACACGAAAAATCCCGAGCTATTGCCGCTCATTCCAACGGAATTACCTCCAAATTAATGACCGATCAGACTGCGATGCCCTGAAAATTCACTGGCTCATATTATCTCCTACTATGAATTTCTTCGTTCGGAAAAAACAAAAACGTGCTTCGATACCATCATCGTGATAACAGTACCGGATCGACGAATTTAGAAATACCCTTTCCATCATGTTCGAGAGAATTCTGGACAGGATTGTCAACTCCCCGATGTGGCGCAACGTGGGAGGTGTCATTTTACGACAAGAACTGTACGCGGACCGGTCGAGATTTCCGACTATGTCGTCAATTTTTGACACCTTTGTCGATCATTAACCAATGCCTTAGTCACGCGTTGATTAAAAAGTTATTAGTCAAATCAGTGTATTTTTCAGAGTTGGCGACGTTTTTATCTAATTTGGCAAATGAAGTGCTGCATACTAATCATCGAGCGGGATTGAACCCCTGTCAAATCACAGCACTGGGACGTAACGTCTTACTTTGAATGAGTACAGTGATGCATCATCCCGCCCGTTATTCTTTTACAATCGAATAGCAGGTCCGAGCCTCTGCCAACCGACCACAATGGGATCATCAGATCTTACCTTACCTCACTCGCAGAGCGCATCGGCCTGCTTTTTTTTTGGGGTCTGGTCTTGCAACCAGCAGTTTCGATACTAGTCTTAGTTATAACATGCAACGTGGAAGCAATGCGTTTCAGAGTGGCGTGCTAGTGGGTAGCTTGTCAGGCTCATAATCCCGCTTAGCGGGATCGCTGGTTCAAATACAATTTTATGTTGCGGGGTAGAGCAGTCCGGTAGCTTGTCAGGCTCATAATCCCGCTTAGCGGGATCGCTGGTTCAAATACAATTTTATGTTGCGGGGTAGAGCAGTCCGGTAGCTTGTCAGGCTCATAACCTGAAGGTCGCAGGTTCAAATCCTGCCCCCGCTACCATTTTCAGGGCGACCTTTTCAGGTCGCCCTGTTTTGGTTTAAATCCATGAACGCCGATAAGCCCTACTACGTCTACGTCCTGTGGTCAGAGTCTCGCCGTTGTTTCTATACCGGCGTCACTGATGATGTCGAAAAACGCACTGTGGATCACAACTCTGGTGTATCCAAATGGACGAAAGGGAAAGGTCCATGGCGAGTTGTGTTTCGCAAATCCTTTCGATCGCTTGGTGACGCTCGAAAATTCGAAAACCATCTCAAGCGCCAGAAAGGCGGGAACACGTTCTACGAACTTACCGGCCTGGATCGAGCAGCATTGAGATCACACGGCTCATAATCCCGCTTAGCGGGATCGCAGGTTCAAATCCTGCCCCCGCTACCATTTTCAGGGCGATCTGTACAGGTCGCCCTGTTCTTGTTTAAACCAATGGATACCAGCAAGCTACCAACCGCTCACGGCTGTACATAGCTGATAGTTGTAACACAGGATTGCGTTTCACAATTTTTCACGGATCCGGGTTGACCTTACGGACCAGCATTTCCACGATCTGACGATGTCCGCGTGCGAGTGCTACTTGCAGCGGTGTGTTTCCTCCGAGGTCCGGAATCGTCGGATCAATGCCAAGTTCGAGTAACGAGCCGGTCAAGTACGCATCTCCGCTTGCCGCGGCTCCGTGAAGCGCCGTCCAGCCATTGTTTGCCTGAGCGTTTATGTTCGCTCCGTGTGAGGCTAGTATGGTAGCGATGTCGAGCTGCTTCTTGCCGGCGGCCCAGTGCAATGGCGTCCAGCCGTCTTTGTCGGTTAGATTTGTATTCGCATTGAACTTTAGCAGTATTTCCACGATGTACGCGTTGCCTTCGATCACGGCGCCCTGCAGAGCTGTCCATCCGTTCGCGGCTTTGATATCCGGATTGGCTCCCGCAGCGAGCAGTATTTCGAGCACGTCCGAATCCCCGCCTCCCGCGGCCCAATGCACGGCGCTCCATCCGCCGAAATCCACGAGGTCGGTGTCGGCATTGTAGCTAAGCAGGAGTTTGGTGCAGTCGAGATTGCCGGTGCGAGCGACCCAATGCAACGCGGTGCGGCCATGGCGATCGATGTTGTTGACTCGCGCTCCATGGTCGAGCAGAAACCGGGCGATCGCTATATGACCGCCGCCGCATGCCGCATGCAACGGCGTTATTCCCTGCGCTCCTGTGACGTGAATGATGTTGGAATCCAGGCGCACCAGGGCGCGTACCGTGTCTGCATGGCCGTCCCGCGATGCCTGTAGCAGTTCCGACGGTGATGCCTTTGGCTTGCCTGCTTCCGTCGGCAGCGCATGAATAAGCACAATCAAGCCAAGCATACGCGCGCGGCGACCCCAGCAGCGTAGAAGGACAACAGGTGGTGGTTTCGTTTTTGTCGAAAATCGCATAGATGCTGTCGTATCAGATTGTGGATTCGTCGTGTGCACTGTCACTTATCGAAAGGACACGTTGCAGATCTGCGACGTCGAACGGTTTCGCCAGGAGTCCACCGCTATTCATGATGACACTGTGCCATGACTCTTCAATGTTGGCCGCAGACATAAAGACAAACCTCAGATTCGGCTTGGTATTGCGAGCCGTGACGGCGATATCGATCCCGTTGAGGCTGCCAGGCAGATTAATGTCGGATAAGACGAGGTCGTACGTGTTCGCTTCGATGAGCGGCAGGGCTTCGTCGCCGTCGCCGGCTGTGTCAACTTTGACGCCAAGGGTGTCAAGCATGAGAGACAAAGCGTCGCGCAGCGGAGCTTCGTCCTCGATCACAAGAATGTATCTGGTGTTTGACGGTGTTTCTGCCGGCGGCGCATGGGATTCGGCAATGTTCTCATCGCCGGTTCCGGCATGACTGTCTCGATCTGTCAGCTCCATGAGCCGTTGCATCAGTTCGCCGAGCTGCTCAAGCGCTTGACGCATTAACGATTGAACTTTGTCAGTACCATCGTTTTTACCGTATGACCGCTGCAGCATTTCGAGTGTTAGATATATGGTTGTCAGCGGTTGGCGAACATCGCGAGTCACCCCCAATGCCATTTTTTGCACCGCGTTCGTTCGTTCCGCTGCAACCAGTTGTTGTTGATTTGCCTGCAGATTTCGCTGCGTGCACACCAGAGATTCGTTGGTTGCACGCAACTCGTCGGCGAGTCGTTCGATCTGGTTGATATGGCCAACCAGCTGCCAAAGGTAGAGCGTTAGCACTGCAGAAAGCATCAGGCCGCCGTACAACACATTTCGGGTGAGGGTAGGGCGGTGATTTTCCTGAAAATGACGAGACGGCCGGTAGTAGACCTGCATGTGTTCTCCTGCAACGTCAATGGTGTGTTCGCTCGTCCAGGCACCGTCGTGTTGCGACGCCGGCGCTGATTCGTAAATGGTGTCACCTGCTGATGAATCGCCGGAAACGAGTTTGAAGTCGACAAATTTCGCGGATTCGATTCCGATCAATGCGTAGTCGACAAGGCGTACCGGATCGACGATACCGACTACTACACCGGTAAAACCGGATGTCTTGTCTGTGTCTGCAGCGCTGCCTGAAAACGGCGTTGGCTTCACGGCGTTCTCGGCGTACACCGGATTGACCAGAACAAATGCCGGTCCGGACAACGACGTAGGTTTGAGGTCACGCGACAGATCCGCTACGAGTCGATCCGAGTCGCCAGCGGCCGTGATCCGTTTCTTGAGCCACGGTAGTGACAGCAGATCCAGACCGATCGGTAGCGTTGCAGCACTATCCGGCGCACTTTGCAGAATCGGGAAATAGAGGTCACTGGTTTCGGCGGCGTGGCGAATGCGGCGGTCGTCGTAGACGGAAATCTCGAAGCCCGATTTTTCTACGCCACTGTGCTCGAATTCGAAGAAAAAACGTTCCGCATCATCGACGCGCGTCGCCCAGATGAGATACCGAAATGGCGGAAACTCGCGAGTTATGCCGGCAGAATAGGCGCCAAATTTGGTATCAGCATAAGGTCTTGCGGATGCGCTCGCGGCGTGTACAAGATCTTCGCATTTCCTTGCGGCCTTCTCAATCGTTCCTGTAACCGTTGCAGTATGCCGATCGAATGCGTATGCACTTCGCTTGCTCTCAAGCTCAGTGCAATGTTGGTATAGTATTAGCGTTACCAGAATGCCGGCACCGGCGACAACAGCGGTCGCAAGATGGCGCCGTTTTGCTGTTTGCAGCGTTGGATTGGTCATGTTGACAGCCCCTCGTCTTATCGATTATCCCGTCGTATACGCGTGAACGAGGCGGTCGTCAAAGGGGAACCGGCCAACGTTGATACACCTGCCGCGTCGCGGAAACAAATATTACCGTTTACGCATTTTTGTTGCCAAACACTGAAAATCACGTATGTTTTGTGATACGGTTTGCTTATGGACTATATACCTGTTTCGTCGACGCTGATTCAGCGTATCAGGAACATTCAGGACCAGGATGCCTGGCGGGAATTCTACGAGATGTATTCTCCGATAATCATCGGGTTTTCCCGTATCAATGGTTGTTCGGAGGACGTTTCTCGCGATATACTGCAGGAAACGATGTGTACGCTAATGCGGATTATGCCCGGATATGAGTTTCGACCAGGCGAGGATACCCAGCCGTTCCGATTGATGGTCCTGGGTGTCGTGGAGGCCAGAATCCGCTTGCGTGACGGTGGAGACATCGGCGGTGAGGATGCCGCTGGCGGGCGTGAGCTTGCGACCGATTCATCCCCGTTCCCGGCTCGCGAACAGGTCGATCACATCTGGTCGCGGTACCTCATGTACAAGGCTGTGGAACGGCTGTATGATCGGCTCGACCCGTTGTCGTGGGCGACCTATGTAATGTACGTGCTCGATGGCCGGCGTGCCGATGAAGTCGCAAAAGCGCTGAGCGTCGGTAATAATGTGGTGTTTCAGCACAAGAATATTGTCACGCGAAAAATTCGCGAAGAAGTGAAGATAATGAAAAGTGTGATTGGCGATCTTGAATGAATCGTAGCATCAAACGCAAGATCAGCCATGAGTTCGAACTGCCTCTGTTTTTCATGGACAGGCCGACCGTTGACGACAACGCACGGTTCATGTTGATGTACGATGTACTTTCGAATTATCAACCGCCGTCGGACCAGGGTGCGTATCTACTGGTCATGCGATTACGGGAAAACAAGTGGATTCGGTTGTGCGAAACGTTGTCGATCGGAAAGCACGCGGACAACGATCTGACGTTGGCCGATCCGTTTATTTCCAAGAATCATTGTATGCTTTCGCAAAGCTCTCACCGCTGGCTGCTCACCGATCTTCAGTCGCGAAATGGAACGTGCGTGAATCAGAAGCGGGTGCGGCGTCGATTGCTGAAAGACGGGGATCTCATTCAAATCGGAAACATCGTTTTATTTTTTGTAGGCGAGATTGTTCGACCAGCTGCCAGTGTTGGCCTGTGACTTAGCGCCGCGTCACAACGCCGATCGGCAGGTTCGCGGCATCGGTCGGTTTTGTAACGCTGAGAATCTCTTGTTTTCGTGCGAATACGCGGTATTCTGACGGTCAGCGAGACAGTCACGTGGCGATGGATGGCGACACACGAGTGTTATACCAGACCAGAAAGAGTGGATAGCCCATGCGTTCAATATTGGTAATTGACGACGATGAGATCATTCGTGAGATGATCGAAAGTATGCTCGTCGAGACAGGCTATCGTGTCACAACGGCGGTAAACGGGATGGACGGGGTTTTGAAATTTCGAAGTAATCCGGTTGATATGGTGATTACCGACATCTTCATGCCGGAGATGGACGGGCTTGAGATCATTAAGGACTTACGCGGATCTTTTGAGCACTTGAAGATTCTGGCCATATCCGGCAGCAGTGCTATCATGGGCACGAATGTGCGCGAGTACGCGATGCAACTGGGTGCCGATTGCTACTTGCGGAAGCCGTTTACTATTACAATGTTGCTTTCGGCGGTAGAAGCGATGATCGGCAGTGCGAACGATTCCGGGCATGCGAAATGAGAGCCACAGGCCGTGTTCCGACGGTTTCGCGGGCTCGGTGTTTTTGTCGCGTTTTACCTGCGTCGAAGCACTGGCTCACGCCGTTGCCGGGGCGATAAGCGCGTGTTCGCGTAAGGCAGAGGATGTACATGGTCGTCATAGGGTTGCCGCCGACCGTCGCGTTGATTTCCGGACCATTGATCTGCGCGTAGCCCGATTGGCGCCGCGAATACTCCCAGTCTGTTGGAGCGCGTTCTTTAACCGCTCGATTGCCGCCGTTCCGGACGACGTCGGCACGGCTCTGCTCGTTCTCTTGCCGTCCGGCAGGCCGTTACTTGCCCTAAATGTTGTTCTGCGCGATCAAACATCAGCCACGTGCGAATTCGAACGTTTCGCCCAACACATCCTTCGTCTTCACGATCGCATCATCGATGGTCACCCTTTGCCGACGTCCCGTGTTATCCGGAATCCGCAGGGCCAGGACGCAGCATGTCTTTGTTTGCGGGCGGGGATGATCGCTGAAGCCTCGTCACCCACCCATCGCGAACGCACAGCGGTGTGTACCACATCGGCCGAAACGGACGTGACTACACCAACATCCTTGCTGAATGAGCGGACGCGTCAGGGCGGATTCAGATTTCTGCATCTTACGATTCATAGTGGCGGTACGGGCGCGGCGGTTGCCGCCGATCCAGAGCCCTATGCTAGGTTGTATGCCGCTTTGGTGACGGTCTTTGCGCGATATTCCGGCGATACAAAGCCCATATCGTTGGTGGACTCCGGCGTTCAAGGCATGTACGGCTGTTCCGGTAGTGCAACGTCGATACGCCATAGGTTATCAGACCGCACATGTTTCTCCGACCTACAGCGCGTCTACAGGACTTGTCAGTTTGACGTGGCCGCGAGCGATACGGTCGAAACGGCATCATTTCTTGAGATGCATTGTGTTTGGTTGCAGCGCGCTGCCGTCGGTTCCCGAGCAGCATTGGTCTTTTTATCTTTACCGGTTGCCGGTGATGATGATTCAGATCCCATTGACACGGCGTTTCCGGAACCGTTTGCTGAGGCACCGCCAGGATGCCGTGCCGTGATCGTCGTGCGACGATGTCGACAGCTGTTGTCGGTGCGCCTGTACGTCGACCGTTGTAACTTTAATTCGAGTCTTATGCACCGTTTCGCCCGCCATCTCGAATCGCTGTTCCGACTGTCCACCGCGCGTCCCGATACCGCAGTGTTGCGGGCACCGCTACTTTCGCAGCTGGAACGAAAACAGCAATTGGTCGTGTGGAACGAAACGTTCGTGCCGTTACCTGATAGATTGGGTCCCATTGCCGTGTTTTGCGCCCAGGTGAAGCGCGTGCCGGATCGCCCTGCAGTGTCGTGCGGCTCTGATTTCTGGACATTCCGGCAACTCGACCGCGTTGCCGACACAGTTGCAGCGTCGCTGCAGCAGAGAGGCGCCAGAGGAGGGCAGTGTATCGGCCTGTGTATCGGGCGGTCGTGCGAAATGGTCGCTGCCATTATTGCAATACTGAAATGTGGTGCCAGTTACGCGCCGTTGGATCCTGCGACCTCGCGGTCTCTGCTGCGGGGCATTATTACTGACTGTCATATTAGACTCGCGGTTGTCAGCGACAATCTCATGGCATTATTCGAGGCGACTGCACACGATTGTACAGCTGTGAGTATGGAATCGCTTACGTCGTCGTCGCGTCAAGGCGCACATATCTGCAGGGTAGGGCACCCAGATGTCGATCCCCGCGCCGCCGTTTACACTATTTTTACGTCCGGGGCGACCGGCCGCGCGAAGGGCGTGGTCGGGACAGGCGCAGGGCTCATGAATCGGATTCGTTGGGGAGAAGTCGACCACCCGCTTACCGCGGACGATTTATGCTGCCACAAGACGTCATTGCAAACGGTAGACCATGTTGCCGAGTTGTTTGCGCCCCTGCTGGCGGGCCGCCCGATCGTCATAATGCCGGAGGCACAGGCTGTGGGCACGTCGGTGTTGATCGGCCAGTTAGCGCAACGCCGCATTACGCGTATCGTCCTGCTGCCGTCTCAACTCCGGCAGATGGTTCAGGCCGGTTCGATCGTACTTCGCGGCCTCGCGATACAATGGTGGTTCTGCAGTGGCGAGCCGTTGTCGATACGTCTTGTGAGTGATTTTTACGATTCCCTCCCGGATGTGCAGCTGTACAACATCTATGGTTCTACTGAAGTCGCTGCCGATGCAACGTGGCACAAGATCGACGTAAGGGAGGTGCAGACGATCATAGACGGATTATTCGAGTCGCAGCCGGCGACGCGATCTGAACTCATCTCGCAGGCCATTCAGCCACATCAACGGGGAATCACTGCTCCGGAAGTTAGTATGGCGGAGTTGTCTACGCGATTTTGCCACAACCGCGTTCCCGAGGAGCCGATCGACCTGCAGGCATACCAGCACCGTCTGGTGCGGGATGTCTTTCCCTACGCTGTCAATACGGGTTCGCCCGTGTATATCGGCCACATGACGTCCGCATTGCCGCACTTTACGCACGATTTCAGCCAACTCATCTCCCATATGAACCAGAATGTGGTGAAGGTTGAGTCTTCCAAGTCGCTCACACTGCTCGAACGTGAGGCTATTGCCATGCTGCATCGCGCATTTTATGGTGGCGACGACGCCTTTTATCTGGAAAACAGCCAACAGCCGAATCGCAATTTCGGCATGATCGTGTCCGGTGGCACCACTGCCAATCTCACGGCGTTGTGGTGCGCGCGCAACGCACTGCTGCCGGAAGCGCCCGACTTTCCCGGCGTAGCTCGTGCCGGCCTCAGCAAGGCGCTGGCGTATTACGGTTACACCGATCTGGTCATACTCGGGTCGCGGCTGGTACATTATTCTGTGGACAAAGTTGCGTCCTTGCTCGGTATCGGATCGGACAATATCATACATATCGATCAAGACGAGGACGGTCGAGCAGACCTGGCTTCGCTGCAGATACACATTGGAAACTGCCGACGTCGTCGGCAATGCATACTTGCTGTGATTGGTCTGGCCGGTTCGACAGAGACGGGTTGTGTCGATCCCCTGAGCGAGATGGCTGCGATTTGCCGGAGAAATGATATTCACTTCCATGTCGATGCGGCGTGGGGCGGCCCTGTGATTTTTTCTCAAAGGCATCGCGGCAAACTCGCCGGGATCGAAGAAGCTGACTCAATCACCGTTTGCGGACACAAACAGCTGTACCTTCCTCTTGGGATAAGTGTGTGCCTTTTTCAGCGTCCGGAATATCTCGATGCGATCGCTTCACCAGCCCGTTACCAGGCGCGCGCCGGCGGGTATGACTTTGGCCGGCATTCGCCCGAGGGATCACGTCCCGCGCTTTCGCTGTTGCTGCATGCTGCGTTGCACGTGATCGGGCGAGTTGGATATGAAAAGTTGATCGACAACGGTATCGCCAAGGCCAGATACATGGCCGACCGTATCCTTGATTCGGCCGAGTTTGAACTTATCGACTATCCGACGCTGAACGTGGTCAATTATCAATACGTCCCCCGATGTCACAGGTCTCGATCATTGGGGGATGACAAGATTCGATATATTAATCATGTCAACGCTGAGTTGCAGGAGCGGCAGTTTCTGGAAGGACGAACCTTTATCTCTCGTACGACGGTTCGCGTGGCTTCCGACCCGCGCGGAATCGAGCGCGTTGTGCTTCGCGCAGTATTGTCAAACCCCATGACAACACGCAATGATATCGACCACGTTCTCCGCGACCAGATCGGGATCGCCGAGCGCACGATCGAATCGCAGAACCTCAAACATATTTTCAAAGACACAGCGCTGGCCTTGTCTATTCGCAGCAGTGGACCTGTCTACACGGCGGATACCCGGAACGCGTCGGCCGGCGCTGCCGCCGAGGTGTCTGCAGATGACGTCCTGTCGCTGCATACAGCGGCGATCGGCAGGCCGATCATCAATACTCAGGTATTTGTCCTCGATGCGGCACTTCAACCGATCCCTCGTGGACTTCCCGGGGAGCTATGTATTGCGGGCATCGGTTTGGCTGCGGGATATATGCGTCGACCGGATCTGACAGCAGGCAGTTTTCTGCCGAATTCACTGGGTGGTGAGCCGGGCACGCGAATGTATCGTACCGGCGATATCGTCCGGTATCTCGCCGACGGCAACCTCCTTTTTCTGGGACGCAAAGACAATCAATTGAAAATCGGAGGATTCCGATTTGAACCTGAGGAGATTGAGTCGGCGCTGGTGCGGCATCCAGCCGTCGCGGTAGCCGCTGTGGTGTGCCGCGGTACCGCGCACGATGAGCCTTGCCTCGTCGCGTTGATCACAACGGAGAGCAGCAACGCCACGCCGGAATTTGACGACCTGAACACGTTTCTGGAAGGGATGCTGCCGGATTATATGCGGCCGTCGTGTTACTACGTGACAACGAAAATGCCCGTTACCGCAAATGGTAAAATTGACCGCCGCCGATTAAATGATGCGTCGCAGATCTGGCGGCAATCGACATTGCTCGATTGACAGATCTCGACGCGACGATCTCCCGGCGGGCGCTTTAGCCTGATTCATTCATACCGCTGCCGCTTCGCTTAGTCATTACTTTCATGTTGCCACGACGCGGCGTAATCCGCGAGTTCATTGCTCAGCTGCAAGCTCGCCGTCTCCAGTTGTACGAAGCGTTCCTTTACCTCCGGGAGATCATTCCGCCGTGCGGCTTCCTCGAGTGTTTGCGCGCACCGGAGGATGGGCGCGGCGCAATATTCGCCGACGATGCCCTTGTAGGCATGCGCCGCATACGCCACATCGGGTGCATTGTCAGCACTCAGGGCGGCCGAAATCTGTGTAAGATAGTGCCTGAAATGATCTTGATAATACGTTGCCACACGACCTGCAAAATGTCTCGACCCTCCCACCCGTTTCATGAACGCGGTGTGGTCCATTACGGGAGTGTCATGACGATCATCGTTCATACCGCTGTATAATCCTTGCTGTTCCTGTGTGCATGTTATCCGGTCGGTATCGTATTGACATCAACACGACGGTGGTTTCCAATCGCACCCCCACTACGATTTTCGCTGTGACGTACCATTCTATCCGTTCTGCGCGATGTCAACGGGGGGATGGCGCCACGGCAGGGGGTCTGCAAGATGTGGGACATGTAAATACAGGCTCGGGAGGCCCCCTCGTCTTCCATACATCATTGTCCATCACGGCGCGTCGGGGGCGATACCGCATCTGGAGGGCGGCCGGCCGAGGCCGTCGCTGCATTCGGTGTTGCCTGCAGGGTGCCCGACGGAGGTCCGGCGGACGCTACGTTTCGTGTTCGGTCGTGGAGGCCGCCGATACGCGACGCTGCGACCGCAAAGATGACGGATGATGCCTCAGCCGGCCAGAGGATGCCGGTACAAATCGCCGGTCATGGAGTTGGCATTGTTGTTCGTGTGCGGATATATTCCAAGCGAGTAATTTCAATTCACGTGACAGTGCCGATACGATTCGTTTTAACGATTTACCACGCCCAAAATTTCCCATGGAAATCAGCAAACCAAAGATTCTGATTGCCGAAGATATTCGTACAATATCAAATCGGATCTCATGGATCGTTGAAGATAACGGTTATGATGCGCGTATAGCAATGGACGGTGAGATGTGTCTGGAAGTTGCACGTGAATACCGGCCCAATCTGATCATTCTCGACCTTATGATGCCAAAGCTCCATGGTATCGATGTTCTCAAAGCCCTGAAGGCAGATCCGGATTTTAGTGAAATACGTATCATTGTCTGCACCGCGAAAGGATTCAAGACAGAGATCGACCGGGCATTGGAACTCGGCGCCGACGATGTAATCATCAAACCGGTGGACGGCGACGATCTCGTTATGCGCATCACCAAGCAGATCGGCGCCGGTATCGCCGGCAATCGCGCCGGCCGTGCCGCTGCCGCGGTTGCCGAGGCCATGTCGGAGTCGGGTATCCGATATATTCCGACCCTTGATAGATCACGGCACAGTCTCTGGTTCTGGGGCACGCGGGGGTCGATACCCACGTCTGGGCCGCAGTACAGTCGCCATGGGGGTGACACCTCGTGCATGGAGTTGCGCGCCGGCGAGGACGTCATTATTTTCGATGCCGGCTCCGGCATTCGAAAACTCGGCCTCGAGTTGGTCAAGGAAAAGCCTCGTAAAATTCATCTTTTTATCACGCACACTCACTGGGATCATATACAGGGTTTCCCATTTTTCACGCCCGCCTATCTTTCCGGGCACGATATTACGATCTACAGCGCACGCGGTTTTTCGAAGAATCTGGACGCCATATTTCACGGTCAGCTCGATCAGGACTACTTTCCTGTTCAGATGGACGACCTCCATGCCAACCTCACATTTCAATATCTCGGCGACCAGCCAATACAGATCGGCGACACCCGTGTTTATTGGGAGTTCATGCAGCATCCCGGGGCCACGGTCGGCTACAAGATCGAGACCAACGGCGTGAAGGTCGCTTATGTCCCCGATAACGAGTTCTTGAAAGGATTTATCGGGGGGCCATTCGATATCGATGATAAATCACAATTAATGACGATGTACAAGCCGATCATAGATTTTCTCCGGGATGTCGACATCCTCGTACACGAGGCACAGTACATGCCGGGTGAGTATATGGAAAAGATAGGTTGGGGGCATTCATCTGTCACAAATGCCGCCCTGCTCGCGCGAATCGTTGACCCCAAACAATGGTATGTTACACATCACGATCCAATGCATACCGATGACTTTTTACAGGATAAACTCAATCTCACCCTCCAGATCCTGGGCGATATCGGCGCCGACACGCGGGTCGATCATGCCTATGACGGCAAAGTCGTTTACCTCGCGTGATAGGCCTTATCGTTCCCGTGGCGCCATGTCGGTATTCGATAATACCGGCGATCTCGGACACAACGGTTCATGAACGGTCGTTGTCCCGGTGGTCGTCGGCACTTACGGTACTCATGTGACTTGCCGGCACATCCATGTCGTCGATCAGCGGCTGATAGCCCGGGAAGTGGCACGAACCGTGTTGGGTGTGACAATTAGTGTCGTGGGTGACGGGGAAGCGGCACTCGAATATCTCAGGCACGACGGGCGATTCGCCAATTCGGATACGTGCCCGTCGTCCGATCTGATTCCCATGGATATAAACCTTCCCAAAATTGACGGTCAGGACGTTCTCTTTACGATCCATGCGGTCGATCGCTTGCGGGACGATGCCGATAACCACATAATCTACGTCGACAGATCAACAGGAGATCCGCGATATGTATCAGTTGGGTGCAAATGCCTATGTGGCAAGACCCTGAAATTTCACTGATTTATGTCACATTCTTCGCACCCAGGATCTGTTCTGGTTTCAGATGTGCACGACGCCGACCGCTGTATCCCGATGACGCCCCCCGTATTCCGGTTCCGACAGCAAAATCGCGAGGTCGTGAAGGCTGTCGTTAGCCCCTTGAAGGCTCCCGAACCGTTATCGCGTTACGCTGTGCAGAAAAACACGTTCGGATATTCGCGCAATCGCAGTACCAAAATGCGATATCACTCCTATAGTATGCGGCTTGTTCCGGGTTGAGCCAGACGCCGTTCGATAAGGGTTTCGAACGGGGGCCGGCTCAATGCGGTATACGTTACGGACTGGACACCGTCAAAAGTCGGAAATTGCTGGAGGGACACAGTCCTCTGTGTCCGAAGTAAGGCGCGGCGTACGGTCGCAGAGGACTGCGACCCTCCGACAGATCTTGTCCGCGAATCAGCAAAAGAAGGCAGACATGATCGCAATAATTGATTACAAAGCGGGTAATTTAACCAGCGTTTATCTCGCATTCGAGAGTCTCGGCATTGATGCGGAAGTAACCAATGACCCGTCCACGATCGCACGGGCAAGTCGTGTGGTTTTCCCCGGTGATGGCGCCGCTCGGTCCGCAATGGACCACTTGCAGGAGCTTGGTTTGACAGCATTGATACCGAAGCTCGTAGCGGACGGCAAGCCGTTTCTGGGCGTGTGTCTTGGCACTCAGATCATTCTTGAGCATTCAGATGAAAATGACGGCGTTGACTGTCTGGGGATCATACCGGGCAGGGTTCTTCGTTTTGAGCCGTCGGACAAGATGGTAAAAATCCCGCAGATGGGTTGGAACACAGTGACATTCAAGGTCACCCATCCGTTGTTTGACGGTATTGACGACGGCAGTGAGTTTTATTTCATTCACAGCTATTTTCCGTCACCTGCCCAGGCATGTCATATCCTGGGGGAGACAGATTATGCCGACGAGACGTTCGCCTCGATCATGGGCCGCGAAAATCTCGTGGCAACCCAGTTCCATCCCGAGCGGTCGGGGCGAATAGGTTTACAGCTATTGGAAAATTTCAGCAGGTGGGATGGATCATGTTGACCAAACGCATCGTACCCTGTCTTGACGTGCGCAACAGAATCGTCACGAAAGGGATCAAGTTTCAGAACAACGTTGACCTGGGCGATCCCGTGGAAATGGCTGTGGCATACAGCGACGGCGGTTGCGACGAGCTTGTTTTTTACGATATCACCGCATCTGCCGAGCGCCGGTCTATCGACATCGCGATGGTGCGCGACGTTGCCCGTGCGGTACACATCCCGTTCGCCGTCGGCGGCGGAATTGCCGATCTGGATGACATGTACCGAGTGCTGGATGCAGGTGCAGAAAAGGTGTCGGTAAACTCTCTGGCTGTCCATAATCCTGACATTATCGCTGAAGGCGCCCGTATTTTCGGCTCTCAATGCATCGTAATCGGCATGGATCCGGTCAAGACATCCGACACGGCTGCATTTCCCAGTGGTTACGAAATTACCACGCGCGGTTTCCGGGAGCGGACCGGGCTCGATGCTCTCGAATGGGCACGGCGCGCGGAGCAATTGGGCGTCGGCGAGATTGTGGTAAATTCCGTAGATGCCGACGGCACCCGGTCGGGCTACGAAATCGAGCTTACGCGTATGATCGCTGTCAACGTCCGCATCCCGGTCGTTGCATCCGGCGGCGGCGGTACACCCGAACATCTGGTTGACGTTTTCAACCTGGCCCACGCGGATGCCGCGATTATCGCCAGCATGGTACACACCGGCGACTACACCATCGCTGCGATTAAGGCTGCGTTGGCTGCGGCTGGCGTGCCGATTCGGAAGAAGTGGTAACAGGCAATGAGATCGCCATGCTGTTTGGCATCATGGTGATTCTTTCCGCTGTACCCGGACCCAGTGATTTCGCCGTGATCGCCGGGATTATTCTTATCTGTACCGGCATATACGTGATTTTTTGCAGCCATTGATCTGTCGATCGCTGGATTGCTGACGGCGTATTGCTGAACCGCCGGCCGGTGAGATCCAGGCCAATTTAGCTCGCGTAATCTGCCAACGGCCAACTCGCGCCCAGCCTCAAGACGCGGACCGCAGGCGTACGTGCTTGAATATTTTTCAATCGCGATCGGGCCTTTATATAAGTCAGATCGGGCACCCGTTTCCGGCCACCCGATTTTTGACAATGCCAAAAAACAAACACGTTTATGATCCGAAGCTCATACAACGTGACTAACCTGAATGTAGCAGCTCTACGAATGGCGTATAAATAGCACAGGCTTCCGACCTGTAGCTTGCCGTCACTCCGAATCGAACAAACATAAATTTCGAATCCGAATGTTGTTGTCAGGACGCCCCAAAAAATACAGCCAAGATGACTGTGCTACTATTTACCTCAAACGCCGCTGATAGAGCTGATACACCTGAATCATGCATACAACCTCTGCTACAGCCACATATAGCACCTCATCTCAGCGAGCTACGGAGAACCCGAGATATCAAGGTAATTCATTGCCTT
The DNA here is from genome assembly GCA_021772615.1 of Verrucomicrobiota bacterium. Taxonomy (GTDB): domain Bacteria; phylum Verrucomicrobiota; class Lentisphaeria; order JABSQK01; family JAJFLO01; genus JAJFLQ01. The sequence continues at coordinate 16,071 of JAJFLQ010000125.1, forward strand.
TTCAACCTCAGAACCTCCGTAACTCGCTGATCTGAAGCACGCTAAGAAGCCTCGCGACGCGGTCGTGTGAATTAGTCAGGCTGCTAGACCCCAGTTCGAAAAGGTCCGATTGGGGAACGTTCCAAATCGTAGTACCCAAATCCCCAATAAATCCGGAAATAACATCAGTCCAACGTACCAAACGTTAAGTACATTAAAACGGACGGTGTCCAGAATTACCAATTTCGGCAATTTGAGATTGTGGTTTGATTGTCATTTGATGCTTGTGATTTGAAATTTCTTGTTCGAAGCCCTTTTCGAACAGGGGCAAGGTCGCTGGACTGCATAGGAAGAGATATGATGAGTCTGCGGGAAACACTCCTTCAGCATCTGGGGGCGGGATATTTTTCGGGTATCACGTTGGGCGACTGGTTGTCGCTCCTTCGCGACAATCGCTTTGTTGTGTCACCATCGTATCTGCCCCGCGCGATATCAATTACCATTCAATCTATACTGAACACGCCAATACGGCATCTCGAGATAAGCCGGTACAGAGAAAGATTGAGCCAGGTTGCCGTGGAGCCACCACTGTTCATACTTGGTCACTATCGTCATGGGACGACACATCTGCACAATGTGCTATCGGTGGATCGCCGATTCGCATTTCCGAATGCATATCAGGTAGGATACCCACACACGTTTCTGCTAACCGAAGGCATCGCAGCCAACATCGCCAATGCCCTGCTTCCTTCTCGCCGCCCGTTCGATAACGTGCGTTTTGGCGTGGATGTTCCCCTTGAAGATGAAATGGCGATGGCTTCGGCCGCACGGATTTCACCATATTTGGCCTTTGTTTTTCCGTGTCGAGCCCAGCATTATGACAGACACCTTACATTTTTGGACGCAAGGCAAGAAGAAGTAAAGCGGTGGCAAGAGGAATTGGATTGGTTTTTGAAGAAACTTACCGTGAAATACAACAAGCCACTTGTCCTGAAGTCTCCCCCTCATACCGCACGGATTCGGTTGTTACTCGACATGTTTCCGAATGCGAAGTTTGTGCACATTCATCGACATCCATGCGATGTATTCCGGTCTACATTGAAACTGGCCGAAATCGGCCGGCGTTGGGTTGCTCTGCAGCATACGGGTGAGATCGACCTCGTGGAACGAATAATTCGACAGTATCGTGAAATGTATGACACTTTCTTCGCTGAACGCGACCGGATACCCACGGGAAACTTTCACGAGGTCTCTTTTGAACAGCTCGATCGGGATCCGATAAATGAACTACGGCTTGCCTACGAAGCACTGAAACTTCCTGACTTCAACGAAGCGGAGGCTGGCGTACGCCGGTATCTTCAATCTATATCAGGATTCAAGAAGAATGTTTACGGCCCTCTATCCGCCGAGCACGACCAACTTGTGCGAAGAGAATGGCGACGGTCCTTTGAGGAATGGGGATACCAACCCGGCCTGGCAGATTCCACTTCTCATCACCTTGGCGGATTTTCGCGATGCATTACGAAAACCTGAAGACACACGGTATACTTACCGAGGGTGGCCAACTGCGCACACTGCATCGCAATGGAGTTCTATGATAGGGGGGAGACGTGACATCGACGTGTATCAGCTATCCGCAGGCTTGGTATCCCCTATGCCTTTCGCGGGAGATAAGGATCGGCCAGGTGCGAAAAATTCACGCTTTCGGCGAACACTGGGCGCTATTTCGCGGACAGGATCGACGAGTTGGTCTCGTCCATCACAAATGCAGGCATGCCGGCGCCAACCTTTGCCATGGTACTGTCAACGGAAATCAAATACAGTGTCCGCTGCATCATTGGCGCTACGACTACGACGGGCGTTCCGAGTCCGCAACGCGGCATCGAGTCGATACGTTGCGCGCCCTGACGGTACGTGAGTCTGGTGCAGTTGTTTATGTGTTCCTGGGCAAGGAAACCCTCTATGACGTACCCGTACACAATGAGCACGTACACACAAGTTCTGTTTTTTCACGCAACTATCCCGCACCTTTTCAGATGGTTGGTCTGAACGGATTTGATGAACGCCACCTGGGACCGGTCCATGGACGGCGGCTTCTTGGCAAGCCGGAAGTCACTGTTCAATCCAGATTTTGCATAAGCATCAACTACAAAGCCCGTGTTGCGGGCACCTGCTTGCGGGATCGTTTCATGCGCCTTGTCGGCGCGGGTGATGTCGATATTACGACGATAAGTCACGGCGCCGGCATCCTCATTTTTCGCCATCTGAAGTACGATGTTTCGGTCATTCTTGGTATGTTGCCAATTGATCCCGCGAACACTCGGTTATTTTTATATCTCCAGGTTCCGAAATCGAAGAATTCCAGTATACGAAGGGTTGCAACCCATGTGAAATTCTTTGTCCAAAAACGAATCATTATGAATTTTATCAAGGATGATTTTGACGCACTCATTCATAGTTCATTCAGCCCCGACGGGCTCCAGGAAGATACGGACCGCTGTATGCTCCAGTGGCTGGAGCACTACCGAAACTTACCGTTTTTAGCTGTACGGGAATTAGTCCAGGAATGAGCTATATCTTTAACACACCGCACGTCGATGAAATAGAAATGAGAAAAACGGCAGTTGAATTACTGTCGGCGACCACCCACGACGAATTCAATCCGGCTACTCTCAGACGATGGACAGCAGATCACGGATGCGGCATGGCGACCTGTCTGGCATATGAACATCTCCATCGTATAGGAGCAAATGCGTCGTTTCTCGAGCGTTTTTCACGATTGCCGGCAACGGCCAAATGCGACGGCGAACGGTTTCATGTATTGATCGTTCCGACAATGTATTACCAGGAACATCCCGAGCTTGGCGGCGACGGCAGGTTGGTTCAAGAGATTGCCAAAAAGTTTGGCATAGAATGCACCGTGCTGGAGATAGGGAGTCTGGAAAGTATCAGCGAAAACGCCACGCAGTTATGGAATCTGTTTGCGTCTTGTGAACACGAACGGATTGTTCTTTTCTCGCTTAGCAAAGGAACAGCAGATATGAAGCGCATGGTGCTAACCGAAAACTGCGAGCAGCTCTTGGGCCGAATAAGAGGATGGGTCAATATATCAGGCATGCCGGCCGGCACCGCGTTGACCGGCGCCGGCAGACGAACCCCGGTGAACAACGTGTTTCTAAAAACCTGGGTACGGCTACGGGGCGGAGCCGCCACACTGCTGGATGAATTGGATGATCAACATCCGTACAGCACGGCCGAGTTATCCATTCCGGAACACATAGAAGTTATCAATATATTCGGATTACCTCTGCAATGCCATTGTCGACGACCTGTCGATAAAACCCATGCGTGGCTCGCCGACTACGGACCAAACGATGGCTATGTACTCATGGAAAAATCCTTGCTCACCCCTGGCCTTGTAGTCCCGATATGGGGTGCGGATCATTATCTTAGAGTTCCGGAGTTTTGTCAAAACATCTATCGAGTTTTTCAATACTACTTATCCAAGGAAAACCATCATGTCTGGTGAAAAGGACTACCCGATACCCAATCGACTGAACGCGCTACTCGTCATTCTCGTATTTTCCTTATTGCTGTCCTTACTCTTGCTCGCGTCGCTGCTGCCGTACTGGTACAGCGTCCCGTTGGGAATTGTTTTTTCTTTTGTTTTCCTTACAAATTATGCGCTTATGCATGAAGGATCGCATCAAATGTTGCAGAGCAATCCGTTCTTGAATTGGATGTTTGGAGCGATCACGGGGTCGATGTTTCCGGCGTCGTTTACCATGATGCAGGTCACGCATATCGTTCACCATTGCGGAAACCGCACCGATCATGAAATGTTCGACTGTTACTATGAGGGCGATAATTTGATCGTTAAATACGCCCAGTGGTATTCAATCCTGCTCGGGCTTTTTTGGATCATCATTCCCATTGGGTCAGTCATCATTGCGTTCTCCCACCGAATTCTTCATACCAAACCTTTCAAGAATTCCCGCAGTTCGTCAATACTCTTTGACGACTTCAGTCCGGGTGATCTGCGGAAGATGAAGGTCGAAGTTCTGATCGCAGGCGTGTTCTATTTTTGTCTCTTCAATTTTTTTGGTTTGGAGTGGATTCCAACAATAATCTTATTTGCGTGCGCCGCATTTAATTGGTCGACGCGGCAATACGTTACACATGCCTGGAGCGAACGCGACGTCATAAATGGTGCTCACAATTTGAAAGTGTCCCGAATAATGAAGCTTATTCTGCTGAACGGCAACTGGGATCTAGTGCATCATCAAAACTCGCATCTTCCCTGGATTTATCTCTCCGAAAAGAAATTTCACACACGTGAATCCATACCGTTTCTCAGCCAATATCTAAGTTTGTGGGCGGGGCCGCGGCCGGCGACTCAGGGATCGCCGGAAGTCCTTGCACCCAACGATCCGGTATTGAAATAGAACCAACGTAGAGACAGCCACGCCAAAACAATTCCTCCGAACACATCGACTACATAATGTTCATGGATGAGAACGGTTGCGCACATGATTGAAATCGACCATGCCCAGATCATGATTCTCCCGAAGAATTGCACGTATTCCCCGAAATAAGATGCCATCATAACGTATCCGTCCGGTTAACTACATCTTGAGATTGGGTTGGTTGGCGTGGTACCCTTTGTGATGAAACGTGAACCCTATCTTCGCAGAGGAGGCCCACCATGGCAGGAACGCAGCAGCAGCACCGTCGCCGTCAATCGCGT
>JAJFLQ010000126.1 GCA_021772615.1 Verrucomicrobiota bacterium
TAAAAAGTTGGAGGCATTTTCCGGACGATTTGATGTGGCGGTTCGGAGTTATTGTTTGATGCCGAATCATTTCCACCTATACGTCCATACTGCTGATGCGAATCTTTCTCGCTTCATGCAGTCTTTCCTGACATCATTTACGATCATTATTAATCGGCGGCGGCGCAGTAGTGGTCACGTGTTCCAGGGGCGGTTCAAGGCTATCATCGTCGAAGATGAACTCTACGGTTCACGATTAAGCAGATACATTCACCTTAATCCGATTCGCACGCGTGCGTCGTCGGGACAAGATGCGTTGCTTCTTCGGGACGAGCTGCGGAAGTTCAAGTGGAGCAGCTACAGATCGCTTATTGGTCTTAGCCGCACCCCGGAATGGTTGGACCGCGATGCGGTGTTGTGTCGTTGGGGGAGCAGACGACGGGATCAGCAGCGCTCATATTCTGAATATGTTGAAAGCGGCTTGCTTCGAGACCTGGACGACCCGCTTGAGGCGGAGGTGGTTCACAGTGTGCTCGGGTCGGATGGTTTTTTGGATTGGATACGTCGCGGTCTTCCGGTACTTTCTGAGGTGAGTGAACATCGCCGCGAGTTGTCTCAGTATCACGGTCTTCGATCGAGTCTGCGCTTATCGGAATTGGTTGAAGCCGTATCGATCGAGTATGGCGAATCAGCGACTTCATTGCAGCAACGATACAACCGGGGCAGTTCCGGGCGTCAGGTACTTCTATTCCTTGCGAGCCAGCATTGCCGTGGTCGCAATAGTCTTCGTATATTGTCGGAGCAACTGGGGCCGATATCAGTCGGGGCACTGTCTCACGCGTCGAATAAGCTTGAGAAGCGTCTACGCCGGGATTCTGATTTGAGAAAGCAAGTGGAAGCGATAGAGCACAAATTGGGCCTAAATGTCCAACGGTATCAAGCCCAATAGCGGCCATAATGGCAAATTCAAGGTTTGACCCCGGCGTCTTCTTGACCCCGGCGTCTTCCAAGGTTTGATCCCGGCGTCTTCAAGGTTTGACCCCGGCGTCCTTTTGACCCCGGCGTCCTTCAGGAGTTCTCTGAATTTGTATCGTATTGGTTGCTGGCGGGGCTGTCCTTCGGTATTTCAATGACTATTGATCCAGCCAAACGCATTCAGTAAAAAGAAGGATAATCTGACTGGCCGCCAATCCCGCATTTCGCGCAAGGTTGGGCATGATTCAAATGCCATTCGTATCTGTGTTTTTCACGAAACACTGTTTTCACGGCGAGTATCGGCTGGAATCTCGCGCCGGTTATGCCGTAAATATACGAACCGCTCTGAATAGGAAACTCTTGATCACGATTCGGTAGCACGGTCAAGCTCCTGGACTCTTCGTTACCCGTGTAGGTGTCGGCTGCTGGATCCGGACGCAGCCTGATATTGGCCGTAAAACACGTTTTGTTGATCACCTTGATCTCGGGTTCCGCAATGGTGGGATCAAAATAGGCTTTGAAAACGTCTCCGGCGAGGTCGATTTGTGGTCCCGAGATGGTGCGCGAATACGGCGACGTAACTTGACATCCCGACCACGCCGTCAGCAACAGTATTGTGCCTACGCAGGTAAGAGTATGTCTGATTTTCGTTGTCATAAGCTTAGGACGACCGCTGATTACTGTTTCAACCGTGCGGCTGCCGCATTGCGGACGCGGCTGTCGGGGTCGGTTTTGGCAACACGCTCGACGATTGCCTGATTTGCCACGAGAGCGACGATGGCTCTACGGATCGTAGGGTATGGTGACGTGTCCAGTATATGCTGTAGCGCGTGATCGTCGGTGATATCCAGGATAAACACATACCACACATCGGGGTGGTTCACCTTGCCGACCATATCGTCGAAGTCGATATGGAACGCCTTGTATGTACGCCCCGCCACCGCCGTAAATGTCACCGTAATCGGCTTCCTTGATGTCGTGGGCGCACCGTAGGCATTGTATTTGAGAAACGACACATCGAGCGTGTGTTCGCCCGCAGGCACCGAAAATACACGCCGGTAGTAGCGGTCATGCGAGAACATGGCAAGCGGATCCTCGATTTTAAGGATTGCCGATTCCGAGAGTGCTGATTCATCGTTCGTGTAGTACCGGTAGATCGCATCCGACTCCGGATGCAGCGACCACGGCTGCGGCGTCTGGAACAATGCGCAGCCGGTTAACACCAACACGAGAGTGCAGCACAGTGACAATGTCGTTGCGAATGCAATATGGGATAACGCGATTCGACTGCGGGCCATCATGTCGAGAACTCCAGAAAACACCGTGAAAAAGTGAGGCTTTAAAGTCGGGTATGCGCGTTTAGTTTACAACAACAATATTAACATGTTATCGAAAATTATTTGGCGAAACCCTGATTTTTTCATCATCAGGGCGACAAAAAGTAGCACAGCGATCTTCGCTGTAGTTTTGGTGTCACGTCTCGTGTGTTTCCGTCTGGTCTGATTGTATTGGATCAATTGTCGGCACAGGCAGGATGCACTGTAATATAGATCGCTGAAATCATTGTCATCAAACAGGAGATTAATATGGGCGCGTCGCCATGGGAGAACAGAGCGCCTTGGACGGAGGACCCCGCCAAGGCACTGAAGTCGATACAGCAAGGTGAAGTCGAACGCTGGGGAGATCCAAGTGATCAGATTCGAGTCGAACTGAAAAACATGAAAGAAGCACTCGATACGACAGAAGTTGATGATCCTTATGGACTTGCCGAACACTATGCGGCGGAAGTCAAGAGACTGGAACGGTTGATGTCAGAGCAGATTCCAACGGATTTCGAAGGACGATTGAATGTGCTGCGTGCGCTACACGAAAACAACGGCGAAGGCATTGGCAATATTTTGGATGTGACCGGCGTATCGACAACCGGTGACATCTTTGTTACGAAAATACTTGATCCGGACGAGCTGCTGCAGGCTTTCGGTACCGAATATCCTGGCGATGATTGGATGTCACAGGCTCGAGATGGTTTCTTCGACAGCATCGGACGTGGCGAATCCGTTTGTTTTCCAATATACTCAGTTGGTGGTAAAACGCCCACCGAGTGGTGTTTCTTCGGGTATAGCGTGGACTAAGGCTGCAGCATGGCCGCTTGCATGGCACGTAAGGACGTTCCGTCAAGACGCGAATGGACGCGAATCAGAGCAAGGCGGGGCAGGGGGTTGCGCGGATCGCACAACTGGGATTGTTGTACTACAGCTTTCTGACGTAGACAGCGTCGGTCAACGTGATCTGCCTTGGCATATTCTCGCCCGGATCAGATATTCGCGTCCGTTCGTGGTTCCGTCCCTTTCACCCATTCTTGACCAGTAGCGGTCACCTTGGTTGTAAATTCAGTCGATCAGAAATACCGTAAATCAACTTGAATCGGAGCCAATGCGATGCTAGCGGAAACACTACCATTTACGTATAAAGAATACCGTGCGTTACCGGAGACCGGGCCGCATTTTCAATTGGTTGATGGAGATCTGATCATGACGCCGGCGCCGACAACGAGGCACCAGAGAATTTCGCGGAATCTTGAATTCCTGCTGCACGAGTATGCTGTCAATTCCGGAGTTGGCGAGGTCTTTGACGCGCCGACCGATGTGGTGTTGAGCGATACCGATGTTGTGCAGCCGGATCTGTTTCTCGTGCTCTCTCCGAACGCGGACAGAATCAGTGAGCACGCTGTCGTTGGCGCGCCGGATCTCGTCATCGAAATCCTGTCGCCCGCATCCGAAGCGTTGGATCGCGACTACAAGCGTAAGCTATACGCTCGCCACGGCGTGATTGAGTATTGGATCGTTGACCCAGTAGCGGATGTGATCGAGGTATGGTCGTTGCAGGCGAATCCGGATCGGCCCAGTGCCGATGCCGCATTCTCGGGTGACAGCGTCGTGGCGTCGCCGTTGCTGCCGGCGTTCAGATTAACGCCTGCGGAAATTTTTCCGCGATCTCAATAGTAGGATCAAAACACGCTTGGCATAGCCGGTCCTTTGACCTCGCTCCGCGTATAGAGCACCACGAATGGACGCGAATGAACACGAATCAGAGCTTCGCGGGGCAGGGCAGGGCAGGGGGTTGCGCGGATTGCAATAGTTGATGGCGGTGTTGTTCCGTCCACCTCAAATGAATCGATGGATGATTTCAAGAATCCGAGGGGCGATTCGCTCTCTGGTGTACGTGTTCATTACCTTTCGATGTGCGTTTTGGCCAAGTGAACGACGCAGATTCGAATCGTGTATCAACGAAACGATCTTGTCCGCCATTGCATGCACATCGATATATGGCACAACATAACCGCAGTCATCCTCTATGAATTCAATCGAGCCGCCTGAGTCGGCGAACGCCACGATCGGTTTGCCGAGATAGGCGACTTCCAGATTGACAATAGGAAACGGATCTTCCCGTGACGTCATGGCGAATATGTCGATCTCGGCCAGGTACGCTATTGGCGTGTCGGTCTCGCCAATGAAATGCAGATAATCCTTGATTCCCAGTCCGGCGATGTCGTGTTTTAGCCACGTCATGAGACGGTTGTCGTGTATGCCGCCGATCCACACAAAGTGAATTGACTTCGGCAAATTCCGCAGGAGAATCTCTTTGGCAAGGTCGACGAAGAGATCGGCGCCTTTACGCAGGCTGACTTGACCGCAACCGGCAACCACGAATGCGTCGGCCCCAATTTTGAACTGGTCGCGGAGCGGAGAGTGATTGATCCCTCGTTGGCAACATGCGCTATCCGGCAAGAATTCGGGGATCGTGATGACTTTGCCTGCGGGTATTGCGTGATTCTCGGTTAGATTGGATGCGACCGCGCGTGAACACGCTACCAATTGTGATGATGCATCTACGAGGCGGTTAAATGGCTGAACACCAATCCAGTTGCATATCGACGTCTCCAATTCGTGAACGAAGGTCATTTTCGGACACGAGAGATGCTCGACGCAATCCAGCAACAGCGCGCTGCCAATACTGTTCATGCAGACCAAATCGATATTCAACGCAGACAGTTTTTCCCTGATGATGCGTGTTGCGCGCTGCGCCGGATCGTCTTTTGGTCTGCCGGCGAGCCTGCGCGGCAATTCAAGATAGTTCGTGAGTGATTCCGGCGAGCCGCGACGTTTAACAATTTCATCCAGGACAATAGTTGGGCTTGCAGCGGCAAAGCGATCCAGCAACGGTCCGCCGCGCAGGAACAACGTGCAGGATGACATCGCTGTATTATTGTGGAGCCAGTCAAGCAGCTCAAGGAGAAATACGGGCGCACCTGTTCGCGACGCTTCGTGGCATGTAAACAGGATTACTTTTTTCATAGTACGTTGCTTCTTTCATGTCAACGCGGCGTACGCCACGGCTTTACCAGTCGTCGTCGGAATAGAACGCATCCGCAATGTCACGGCTTTCGTTGCGAATCCGCAGAATGTCGTCGTCGCTAAGACGTTGTTTCCAGATCGTCATGTTCCTGCGACTGTTGCGATTGAGGTGGTGTGTACGGCCTGGATCTGCTTCGACCGGATGGTCCGCGCTTGTGCATCGCTGAATGTGCGCCTGAATATCTGTGTTATATGGCAGCGACAAGCTGTCGTACAGATTGCGGAATGCATCTACAGGATCCCGGCTTAGGTCCTCATGTCGCACAATCTGCCAATGTGGATGTTTTTGGCGCAGCAGACTTGCCACACGGCAACACACCTTCCAGAAGAGGATGGCTTCGCCGAGGGCATCAGATTCGTGATGTGTGATGTGGTGTCGGATTGCCTCTTCTAGCGGACCGAGGTAAGCATGCGTCAAGTCCGGCTGTTCCAGCAAGTTGTTGAGATCATACCGCCAACCCATGCGCCTGATGCTGCTGACATAGCCTGCCGGATGCCGAATGACGATCACCACTTCTGCATCCAGTGCTTCCGCAAGCCATTGTGCGGACATGAGCGCCGTTGGATCTTTGATCAGCGGCCGTGAAGGACGGAAGACTTCTGTTGCTGACATGGGTGAATGGAAAAATGATTGGAGGGCACTCCGACGTGGGAGGTCATCAGGCGACCGATTCCCAGTGTTGTCGTGGTGCTTTATGCGGCTTAACACATAATTCATCACCTCCGGCTTTTCCGTATCTGTTACATAGTGGAATTGCCGGACCAAGGGACAGGGTACCGGGCCACGGTGATTTGGTTTGTAGTAACTGTTGAACGGCTCATGAACGTAGTGCACATTCCTTGGAAGGCTAAGGATCCGGCCGATCCACGTGGTGCCCGACCGATTCGCGCCCGTGACAATGATAGGTTTATTTCCTGCTATTGAAGGCATGGTATGAATTTTGATCCTGGAAAATCAACAAGGCTGCACGTGAGCACACCAATATAGGCCCGATATGTCAGAAAACAGTGCTATTCTCGGTATCAGGTCTGCTGATACGGCAGCTGAAATCGATCGCGTGTCATGTGATGCCGTTCGCCGCTGGCCGGAATATAGTGGCATCAATCCCGTTCGCGATGGTTTCGATTATGGTTTGTTGACGCGTTTTCTGCTCTGGGACAAAGTTGCTCGTGCCATCCGGCGGCAACGTGGTTTGGAGGATTCGCAGTTCGAGTCGGGATTGCTGCGGACCATTCACGACTTTCGCGACGTGCCGAATGAGCATAGTCGCAGGGCGCGACCGCCGCATGCGGAGCCGTTTACCTCCAGAATGCGACGGTCGTTGCGTTCCCGATTGGGCTCACTGCAAGCAAAAAGACCACGTATCTACATTCCGTTTCCGTCACCGCGATTGTCTCAACTTATCCCGATACTGCACGAAGCGTATCACGTGCTAATACCTAAGGTTGATCTGTGCGTACCGGGTTACGATGAGGTTGACTCAATTTACGTAGATACAGGCGGCGCTCAGGAAACCGCCGACGCTGAAACCGCGACGGCCGTATTAAACGGTATTGTTTCCGGGCTGGCAGCGCAGACGATCGAATTGTCCTCCGAGGACCGTTCCATTCTGATTCTTCAGCTCACGCGTCTTGCATACGGAGTCGCCCGTGCCAGACGCGAACTAGCCAGCGTAAAACCTGATGCGATATTGCTTCATACGGACAACCACCCTCCCTATATCGATTTTGCCATGGCGGCGCGACGGCAACATATTCCCGCGATCATGATCCAGCATGGATTGGACTGCGAGCGATATGTGCTCGACGAGGCATATGCCTCGCACATAGCGGTCTGGGGCGACTCACGCAAGGAACGATACACCAGGGATTCGGAATATCAGGCGGAACGCATTGAGATCGTCGGCAATCCGGAGTATGACGACACCATGTTTCCCCATGAACTCGCGGAAGCCGGTGATGCGTGGTTGTGGGTGACGCGGCCTCATCGACCGGAGAAATGCTACTTGCCGTCGCGATCTGTACGCGAAGGTGTCGACATACTGGAAGCGTTTATCGACGTACTGCGAGTAAGGCCGTCGGCTCGGTTGGTCATTAAGCCCCATTGTTGTGATTATAGTGAAATCTATGACGACGTCATCGCGGACAGCGATATGTCGGACCAAATTTCGACGTGCAATGATCCGCTTGAACGTTGTTTAAGCGCTGCCAACCTGGTGTTTACGGAAGACTCGACGGCCGGCATGGACGCCATGACACGTGGAAAGGTTCTCATCCATCTGCATTTCTGCCAGACACCGCCGGTCGTCCCGTTTGTCGACTACAAGGCCGCGATTCCGGCATCCAACAAGACGATGTTATGCGAGGGCATAGACGTCGCCTTGGACATGGACTCGTCGACGCTCAACACCATGTTTCGAGGGCAGCGGGCGTTCCTGCGCGACCACGCCGGTCCGTGTGATAGTCATGCCCGTCACCGATTTCGCGATTTCGTAGCATCCATCCTGCAGTGACAACGTCGAGTCAATAGGGACGCCAATACATGAAGCGGATAGGCTTTGTTTCTACAAATGAATGTGTGCCCTGGGGTGGCAGTGAAGAGCTGTGGTCAAGAACGGCGAAGCATCTCGCGGACCAGGATGTCGAGGTCTACGCGAGCGTCAAGAAGTGGAATCCGGATCCCGCCGGTATCGCGTTTCTGGAGCAATCTGCTTGCCGTATCGACAGGCGCGTTGTCGGAAGAAATGATCCGACGACGTTTCTCGGAAAGCTTAAACGTTGTGTAAGGCGAGCTGCAAAGCCTGACGCTTCATGGCTTGTTCGGCAAACAGCGATCGCAGAGTCTTGGCTCGATCGTGTTTCCCCTGACCTGGTCGTGCTTTCGTGTGGGCAAAACTATGAAGGCGCACATTGGATGGAAACGTGCATACGGCGATCCGTGCCATACGTCATACTCGTCCAGTTGGCGAAGGAGATCGACTGGCCGAATGACGACGGCATTCGCCGATGGTCGGATCTGTATGGGAAAGCGGAGCGGTGTTTTTTCGTCTCGCGTCGTAATCTGGACTTGACGCGGAAGCAACTGGCAATGCCATTGGACACCGCGGAAGTTGTTCGAAATCCGTTCAAGGTGCCATACGATATCCATCTTCCCTGGCCGCAGACGACTGACGACTCCGTCAGAATGGCAATTGTCGGGCGTCTGGAGTGTTACCACAAGGGGCATGATTTGCTTTTCGACGTGCTCCGGCGCGACGTGTGGCAGAAACGCACTGTGTCCCTATCGGTATTCGGCGTCGGACCGCACGAACACATGCTGCGTCGACTTGCTGACATGTGGAAGATCGGAAACGTCACGTTTGCAGGCTATAAGGACGATATTACGGAAATATGGCGTGATCATCATGCCTTGATCCTGCCGTCCCGCGTCGAGGGTTTGCCGCTTGCCGTGGTCGAGGCGATGCTGTGCGGCAGAATCTGTATCGTAACCGATGTCGGCGGCAATTCGGAGGTGATAGAAAACGACAAGACCGGCTTTATCGCGGATGCGCCGACAGCGGAATTGCTTCATGACGCCATGGAGCGGGCGTGGCAGCGGCGGAACAACTGGCAGGAGATCGGAGCACGCGCCTACCGGTCTATACGAGAGGTCTATTCTCACGCACCGGAAAAGGACTTTGCCGAAGCGCTTTGTCAATTGAGCTAAATCTGACACACTTCGAATGATGCGACCGTTTGAAATCACACTATCAGTTTTGAATAATGTAAACTGGGGTATGCACTTGACTCAACCTACCACAATATGTAGTGGTATGGCATGGACGAAGATTTCCCTTGTACCTTGGAGGAATTTCGCGAGCGTTTTGATTCCGAAGCGGCGTGTATCGCTTATATGGTGATGCTTAGATGGCCTGACGGATTCAGTTGTCCTCGCTGTGGCTTCAACCAAGGATGGAGCATGTCGCGCGGGTTGATTCTGTGCCGTGGATGTCGGTATCAGATATCGGTTACGGCGGGAACGATTTTCCATCGCAGCCGTAAACCCCTGCGCTTGTGGTTCGAAGCAATGTGGCACATTACCAGTCAGAAATACGGAGCAAACGCACTGGGCTTGCAACGCGTACTCGGGCTTGGAAGCTATAACACGGCTTGGCGTTGGCTGCATCGATTGCGCAGAGCGATGGTCCGTCCGGGACGCGAAAAACTGACAGGGACTATAGAAATTGATGAGACGTACATAGGAGGTAAGAAGCCGGGTAAGCGCGGTCGCGGGGCGGAGAATAAAGCGTTGGTGGCGATAGCAGTTGAGGACACGGCGCATGAGACGACGAAAGGAATTGGGCGGATTCGGTTGGCACGAATCCCTGACGCTTCGGGCAATAGCCTGTTGCCGTTCATTCAGCAGAACGTTGGAACTGGAAGCTTGGTGCGTACTGACGGTTGGACTGGTTATGCGGGAGTAACCAAGGTCGGTTACGAACACCTCAGGGTTAGCTCTAAGCAACTTATTATCAGTCATTTGAGCATCTCATTACTAAAACGGTGGTTGCTGGGTACCTATCAGGGAGCAGTCCAAGCTCACCAATTGGATTACTATCTTGATGAATTCACATTCCGATTTAACCGCAGAACGTCTGCCTCCCGAGGGAAACTTTTTTATCGTCTGGTGCAGCAAGCGGTCGCCACAGGCCCGATACCGGGTGCCGAGATTGTCGGCGGAGGCTCGCTTGATGCAATGCTACCCCTCCATCAAGGGGAGGTGGGGGACGACCTCGAATCCTAACGAATTAAGAGTTTTTGCGGCGCGACGCCGCCGTCAAAACTCGAGTTGAACTGAGTCGCGGAGCGGAACGCGCGTGACGCGTATGGATTTTTCTCTATTCTGTGATTCGGTAACCGTTCAAATAAGGTTGCGGA
>JAJFLQ010000127.1 GCA_021772615.1 Verrucomicrobiota bacterium
GTACGATCCTGGTGTCTTTCTGATCCATGACTTGGAACGTCTTAACGGCTTGTGGAACGCCGTCGTCGAAGAGTTGATCGGGGAGCATACTGGTTGGCCTTTTTTACCTCCACACTACACTCCCTCTCGCGTGCGTGCGCGAGCTCCCAAGAAAACAGAAACAAATATTGGACACTATTTGAAAAAAATCCCCTTCAAACGCAGGTCTATGGGAGGAGTTCTGGGGTTTCACGCCACGTCGAGCAGGACTCAGGGTACTGCGTAAGCATGGTAAAGCGCGAACGCGGGGCGCACGTTCCTATCGTGGGGAAAAAGCGCGAACGCCAACAGACCACCCTATCCTCTACTTGAGACCCTCCAATTCCCGTAGGGTTCGTGCGAAACATACATTTCCCGTACACAGATTCGATCACGATTCGGCACGACGTATTCACTCACGGTGCGAGATGACCTGTGAAACATTTTCCGAGAGGCGGGCAAGATCACCGCCCGTAGGGGGCGACGGTCGATACCGCAGCGATTCGTACTCCAGGAGCACGGATTCCAGCTCTCCCCGGACAGCTGCACTGGCGGCGCCGGCAGCAGCTATCGTGTCGCGGATGCTCATTGTTTCGGTTCGGCGGATATCCATGCCGATCAGATACGCGTCCAGCCGCGCCAGAATGCGGTGCAGCTCGCGCACGTGATCCGCATGGAAACCGGCGACGCGACGGCGACGCACGACATACAGGACACCCAGCACCGCAATGAGAACAACGCCCCAGCCGAGGTACCACGGACCGCGCCAGAAAAACCAGCTCATGACCTGGCGTGCCGCGGCGAGAAAGGCAAATACGGCCTCTGCGAAATAACCACGCTTGATCTGCGCATATACGGATTTCCAAAACACCACGACCACCTCGACGTACGTGTCGAGCCAACCGCTGCGCGACTGCCCTGCCGGCACGCCGGACGCCGGCGTAGGCTCGACCAGAACCCATTCCGCCGTTTTCGGAATCCACGCCTCGACCCATGCATGACAGTCATCCGAACGCGCAATCCAATAGTCGCTGTTGGGATGCGGCTCGAGACAGACGAACCCGGTCACGTAGCGGGTGGCGATGCCCTGGGTCCGCAGCAGCAGTGCCGCGGCAGTAGCGTAGAGTTCGCAATGGCCGCTTCGTGTATCGAGCAGAAAATCCAACACCGGATCGCGGTCGCCGGATGCCGAAAATCGAAGGTTGTAGGCATAGTTTTCGCGCAGAAAGGCTTCCACGGATCGCACCGTTTGCAGCGTATCGGAGGGATCGATGCCCGGTATCTCGTGAACCACATCCGTGAGCGCAGCGGCGAGCGACTCCGCCGTTACCACGCCATGCGACGGGTGCGGCCCCGCCTCGCCCTCGACCGCGTTGAATGCCGCTGTCTGGCTGCGATCGCGATTCTCCAGCACGTAAGCGCCGTGCTTGTCCCAACCGCCCGGAGACAACACGCCGTCCGTATCGGTTTCGAGTTTGTTTGCTATCAATTCCACCACGCTTGTTGTGCCGCCGGCAAGGAGCACGTCGCTGTAGAAATACCGTGACGGAATGACGTCGACCTTCAGACCGGGAAGACCGACCGGTTCCGCTTCGCCGCGATAAAACCGATTCGTTGCAAGTGTCTCGCTGTTCACGACAAATGGCAGCGGCCTGGTATCATCCTGTGTGGCCGACGTCCATTTGCCGTCGTTGTACGTATTGTAGGCTCGGCCGCGGAGGTACCCGGGCGGCGTAACGCTGCGGGCGCGCAGGACAATACGATCGGTATTGTCCTGCACCAGCGGTTGTAGTTTGCGGTATAGATCAACATCTTTACCAAAGACAATTTTGGTACGAAATGTACTCAGATAATATCGAAACATGGCGTTGAAATAGGGCTGCATCCAATTCTCGACGCGCACGGCGACGCTGCATGTCGCAACGATCGCGATCAGAAGCACTGCCACGGATCCGGTGTAGAGCACCGTCCTGCGGCGACCGGCGCCGGCGCCGGCGCCGCGCACCAGCGCGGCGGCACTGCGCTGGTGCTGCGCAAGGTACAGTAACGGTAGAAAGGCAAGCATCTGACTGGTCAGAAAAAAACCGTATATCCAGAACCGATTACGCCAGAACTCAGACTCGATGATCAGTCGTGTATTGGCAGGGTCGCTGACACAGCTGCCGTGTATCATCATCGCAAATGCCGAGGACGTCAGGATCACGACCAGGCCCCCTGAAGTCTGCACAAAAAACATAGTGCCGATACCGAGGGCGATCACAAAGGGAAAGATAATCTCCGTGGGCATCGGCAGGAAAAAGCGGTCGTTGTCAACCGGGTAGACTTCATTCAGCAACACGGCTACGAACAACGGTATGGTCAATGTGTAGATGACCGAGCGGGTTGTGACAAGCACCGCCCTGCGCGTGCTCACCGCGATCACGAGGAAAAACGACGCCAGCACCGGAATCAACGGTGCATCGGCCAGCATCATATAGGACAGACACGGCATGAACAGCACCCAGGCGGAAAGCATGGAAACGCGGCGGTCTCGCAGCGTCGTTTCTACATTAAGGTGCTCGTCCAAGACTATCCTCTCATTGGTTCACCGCCGGCGCTGCCGGATGCGACGGACTGTGTTTTGGGTCCTGATTGCGGTCTGGTCTGGCTCCACACACGCAGCGCCGCAGAGATTGTACCTCGACAACGCCACCGACCTCGCCGGTGCCGGCGTGCGCATTCGGCCATTCAAGACCTTTCAGCTCTCCCCGACACCGCCGCCGCACGCGTATCGTTTCGAGAATCCCGTAGGGCACGGCGATGTAGAATACTACGATCTTCGAGAGCTGTGGTTGAGTGCGCAGAACCGCATAACCTTTGCGGGACCGAGCGGCTCGATCACCATCATGACACTAACCCATAATGTGATCGAAAAGGTGCCGTTGGTCAATAACCGCTTTGTCACCCGCACGGATTTTCAACAGGCAGCAGCGTCCGTGCAGCGTTGGACCCGTGACAACATCACAAAGTGGGTGGCGTACGCCGCAGGGCTCACAGAAACGTCGTCGCTACGCCCCGCAAAGGCGCCGCAGACGGACTATCCATCGCGGGCATATGGTGTCACGGCTGCAGACGGTGAATGGCGACGATTTTACGTGGTCCAATTCGCAAAAAAGCATAGGATTGCCGTAAGCGTCGAATTTCACGATCCGCGAACGATAAAGAATCCCGCCGAGACCGTAGGGCGCATGCTCCGGTCTATCAGGCCGTTGTCACCGCAGTCACGCGACCTTGCTGTTACGCCGGCGACAGGCTATCAGAATCGCCGCACGCGCCCCGACCCTACGGAGCGAGGAGCCGAGCATGCTGCAGCACGTGCACGGATTCGGAATACCATCCGTAACGCCGAGGACTGGTGGTTCGTCGAGACGCAGCATTATCTTATCACCTCGAATTTACGTGCAGAATCCCGAGATCTCGTCAAACAGATACAGCGGCGGGTAGAAGCGAATCGGCGCGCCTACGAGCAGATCCTTCCCGCGGCAGCACCGGTCACCGAGGTGAGCGTCATTCGCATATTTAACAAGCGAAGTGAGTATCGCAATTACGTCGGCCCCGCGCTTTCCTGGACGAGCGGCGTATGGATGCCGTCACGTAAAGAACTGGTGGTCTCGCCCGGCGCCGAGCGCCCGGACGGGCGCGAAGGCGACTCCCTTCTTGCCGTGATCTATCATGAGGGTTTTCATCAATACGCCTATTACGCAACCGGTCGCAGATCCCTGCCCGTGTGGTTCGATGAAGGCCATGCATGCCTTTTCGAAGCCGCGGCGCCAAGTGGAAAAAGGACCGTAACCATCAAGGAAAATCCGCATCGCATGGCTGTCCTTAAACACCTCCTCGATCATCCGGACACAATCGATCTCGCAAGCCTGCTGCGCATGGAGCACAGCGACTTTTACCAGCAACACAGCCGCGACGAGCCACGAGCGCAGACGGTCCGCATAGCAAACTACGCTACAGCGTGGGCTCTAGTCTACTTCCTGCGAAAGGGAGCCGTGCTTTACGGCGATCGCCCGTACCGGGACCTCTGCGATCGCGTTGCCGACGCGACACCGCCGGTCGACGGCACTTCCGAATGGTTGCGGCCGGAAGCCATGCCGACACTGACACACGACTTTCTCGACTTCTGGCACAGCAGCGGCAAGCGCGGCCGTGCCGAACGCAACTATCTGTTCCGGTAACGAACTATTTCACAGTATCCGTGGCGTCTTCTGAACCCTCACGAGGCTTAAACAGGTCCCGGATCTTTGGTAGTTCACGCCATTGGGGCGCATCCGGCGTACCCGTAAGCTCTCGAACAAACAACAGGGAAAACGGATCCATCACGCTCGGAAGAAATTTACTGATCACGGATTTCAGTGGCTCAGCGGTAACCCTGACATTCAACATGCGGTCCGACCAGTGATAATCGCCCACGGCCGAGATCGCTATCAGATTCCCGTTGGACTGCAGATTGGGCATATGAATCGTTTGGTCGTTGAATCGCAGGTCTCCGCGCAATTCTGTAATATTCACGAGATCCCCGTCCGGCACCATCTTGCCGAGAGCAGCCAAACTGCGTATCTTCTTGAGATATCCCAAATTCGAAATCATTCCCATGACGTCGGATACCAACGGCACCTTCCAGAAATCGCCATTCTCGACAATCACCTTGCCGGTACCCGTGAGTGAGATCGGGTCTGTGGCCGCAGAGAAGGTAAGATCGGCCTTGCCGCTGAACACACCGACATCGGCCAATTCCGAAGCAGGTTCCGACACGCGAATCAGCTTGCCGAAATTCACATCGATCAATGTCAACCATACGCGGCCGGTCATATCGTCGATATTACAGTAGTAGTCCGCATTGATCTTGCCGTCGTACATGCTCCCGGTGAGCCGTTCGATCGAGACGGTACGGTTGGCATAGGTAAGTGACGTTTCGATCGACGCGATTCTGCAGTCGACGGCTGTGCCGCTCTCGGCATTCAGGCGCATGTCAAGTTTATTGTGCGAGTAGGCGCCCGTCATGTCTACGCCGGACAGCACCCCGCCATGGTAATGCACGGTGTCCCAGTGCGTGTCGAAACCAAGCTCACCGTCACCATAGGAAAATTCACCGCGTACACGCTCACCCCGAATCGGACCGACAACGACGACGTCGTCGATGCGGCAGTAGCCGGACACCATGTTGTCGTACCATGCCAACTGGCTGTTTACGCCGCGGAGTTCACTGCGATCAAAGCATGTGACAAGATCGGTATCCAATGTCAAATCGAGCACGGGATCGCGATACAGCATATCCATATTTACATCAACCGCGCTGGCGGACGTCGGCACATGGGACAGGTGTCCTATTGTACCGAAGGCAGTAAAGGTCCCGCTGTCGAGCGCACATGATCCAGTGACATCGGTCATGGTAAACTGATCCCGGAGGACGCCGCGGCCTATGGTGGCGTCCGCCGACACCTGCTCATCGACCACACTTATGTCCGCAACGACGGCATCGAAATGCAGGTCGTTGAATGCAGCGCTCGTCATCGTCGACTCCGCGACAAGGCCGAAAGCCGAGTAGGTACTGACGGCTTCGACGCCACTGAACATCCAGTTGCCGAACGCAACTCGGTCGGTTACACTGCGAGTCTCCACACTGTCGTCCTCAATGTTCGCATTGAATTGGGTATTCTCGAAGGTTAGACCGAGTCCCGCGGCATGCCGTACGTTGCCGATACACAGGCCTGTTTCTTCTCCGAGCGTCAGATCGGCATCGATGCCATCCAAGGTCCAGCCACGGTATGTCAGCCGCTCCGCCGTAGATCGGATCGCCGTTACGCCCGACTGAATCCGCAGCTTTCCAGACGCGCCGAGTATCGTCGCGTCTTTGTACCGCATGCGCGGACTGTCAACCAGAACATTCACCAGCGTTCCCGGCTCGCGAAACATGATCCGCCCCGTACCCTGGACGTTGGGATGGGTTTCGAAAACGATCCCTTTTTGTTCGAGAAAATCATGCCAGTCCCCATGAAACAACGTCAGCAGTTTGTCGGCAGCAATTCCACTTTTCAGAGAAAAAAGCACCTTGCGCTCGGTGGCGTGCCATGCGACCGCCGCTGCCACTTCATCCTCGGCCTTGACAACCACCATGTCATCGATAACGAGCAAGGATGCCGGGAAATCGACGAATACATGCCCCTCGGCTTTGTCGACGTGCACACCGTTATACGTAAAATTTGCCATTCGTGCATTGGCGTCGATGATCAAGCCGGACTTTGGAAAGCCGCGATTCAGGTAAAGATCGACCTCACAATGCGGCTTGTGCTGCGGGTTCCATGTAAAATCGCGAAACACGTCCGCGTATTTCTGCGTGAACGATGGGTCATTCCAGAAGTCCGTAACGAAATACGGTTCGCCGTCGACGACCGCGTGAACA
Source organism: Verrucomicrobiota bacterium (assembly GCA_021772615.1). Taxonomy (GTDB): domain Bacteria; phylum Verrucomicrobiota; class Lentisphaeria; order JABSQK01; family JAJFLO01; genus JAJFLQ01. The sequence continues at coordinate 6,464 of JAJFLQ010000127.1, forward strand.
ATCAGTTCGCGGTTGTCGATTCGAAATTCGCCGGACGCGGAGAGTTCGACGCCAGGCTCCATTCGCGCCGTCACGTCGGAAAACGTGAGCCTGCCTTTACTAAAGCCGAGGTCGCCTTTGAGGGAGGAAATAGTGAGATCCCGAAACACGACGTCCGTGACGCTCACACCGAGATTTACCGCCCACGCCGCCGGCTCCCACAGCGGCGACGGAAAGACCTCAACCGTGGCCATCAGTGGTTCTCCTGTGAAATCGGGGATGTTTTGTGTCACCTGCTCCGGCAGGTCCGAGGAGAACACCTTTATCAACTTCTCAGGGAATCCATAAAACGTGAATTGCCCCTCGAACACATCCGCGGGCCGGTCGAGCGTAAGCTTGCCATGCAGATACTCCTGGTTGTCCATCGACAATCGCAAATCCTTGACGCGGACATTCTCGGCGGACAATTCGGCATTCACAGCCAGCGTATCCAGTTTCAGTCCGCGGTAGAGAAACTCGGAAAACGTCGCCTCGATCGTAAACGCGCTTGCCGCGACATCCGCCACAGGCACCGTGCAATCGACATGCAGCGACGCAGATGAATCACCGGCGGTAACACGGGAAAATTCCTGAAAAAAGCGAGTTCCGTGAATCAAATCGCGAGCAAAATCCGAATTCCAGTGCTGCACCGAAATCTTCATATCGAAGGGCTTGCGCCGGCTACGGAGTCGCTCCCAGTCATCCGCGTCCGGCTTTATGAGTTCGCCGTGCACGGTCACATCGACCCCTTCGAGGACACCCGAGAAGTCGCGAATCACGACTTTATCGTCACGATTTTCGACGGTGAATTGGATCCGCTTCACCGTCAATGTCGTCACCGGCGATCCGTCGCCCACTGATAGCGGCAGAACGATATCGCCGCCGGACGCCGTAATCTCGGTGATCTCCAACCGCCTGGCCAGCAACTTGCGTAGACTTATCTTCAGATTCACGTGGTCGGCGTTGAGGAGCGTCAACTCTTGCGAATGGTAGTCGCGTACCACGAGATTATTGAAGCGAAGGCCGGTAAACAGGCCGGCACTCGTGCTCTTTGCCTCCGCAATTACGCCGTGTCGCTGCAGCGCAAGCCAAATGCGATTCTCGATAAATTTCGGCAGTCCGACAACCGCGAGATAGATGTTGACAAATACGGAAACCGCGAGTATTAAGAGTAATGCGACAACGGAGATGCGGATGATTTTTCGTTGCAATTGCATAGGGTTTGCCTTGGGAAGCCTGTTTGGCTCCGGGAATTACTCAGTCAGGTAAGTTTATGGCGCTCGACAGCCGACTGCAGGTGGCGGTGTGGCGCGCACGAATGCCGCACAAAGATGTGATCGATGAGCCGGAGACAGTCCGTTCGCAGGGCGAAATCAATACGGCAGGAGAGGCAATCGACCACTCAGAACCCAAGCAAAAACTAAACCGCTTTTCACATTTGTACAACGACTCCAACAGATAACCGATGGTCACCATTTTCCTGAAAATCTATCTGTACTGCATCAACTTCGGCACCGTGCCGGCGTTGAAGCAGGCATTTTTAAACAGCGGCCAGCCGCGCCATAGCCTCAGGGCAGTACGCTCCGGCAACGGCACGGGTGGTCCTGCGCAGCGCCATTATCATTGTGTAACCGCTCTCAGGCAATTTTACCGGCTGGACTCAAAATGGCCCCTGAATTTCATAAAGATAAAATTCGACTCTTCTACTTTGCATCGGGACAGATCGCGATTGCGCCTCTGGCCGCGCTTGTGGCACATCCCGGCATACACGTGCTTGGCTGTGTCACGCAACCGGATCGGCGCGGCGGCCGCAAACGCGCGCTGATCCAGACCCCGGTCTGCACGTATTGTCGTAGTCACGGTATCGATCCCGAGCAACCGCTGTCCGTTAACGATCCGGCTTTCATCGAGCGTCTCGCGGCCGGTCGTCCCCACATCATCGTCGTATTTGCGTTCGGACAGATATTGCGACGCGCGCTGCTCGACCTGCCGCCACGATCGTGCATGAATATTCATGCATCGCTTTTGCCCAAATATCGCGGCGCCTCGCCCCTCAATGCCGTCATCCTCAATGGCGATCCAGAAACGGGCATCAGCTACATGGAGATGAACGAAGGTCTGGATACGGGCCCGATATACCGCCAGTATCGCTGTACTGTCCCCGCTGGCGTCCGTGACTTTGAACTCGAAGCAACGCTGGCGACACTCGCAGCGGAAACGGTTTGCGAGACCGTTGTGGAGATTTGCAGCGGCGACCTTGCAGCGGCGCCGCAACCGACGGACTCGATACGTCACGCGACAAAGATCCGCAAAGAAGACGGTCGTATCGATTGGCACGAGAGCGCAATCGAAATCGAGCGCAAGGTACGTGCCTATTACACCTGGCCCGGCGCGTGGTTCACCATCGCATCATCCCGCGGAACACGGAAGATAACCGTTAGCGAAGCGACCGTTGTACCCGACAACCAGCCGGTCGCGGCAGGGACGCTGACGGCCGCGGACAAAGACGCATTTATCATCGCCTGCGGCGAAAACGCGCTGGCTCTGAACAAGATCATTCCCGAAGGTAAACGTGAAATGAGCGGAGTTGAGTTTCTTCGGGGAAATCCCTTACAAACAGGAACAAATATAATCGAATGAAACAGATAATCGTAAACCACGAAGCACTTCAGACACGAATCGCCTTGATCGAAGACAATAAGATCTCGGAATACTACCTCGAGACCGATGACAAGGACCGTATTGTCGGCTCGATCTACAAGGGTACGATCACCAACCTCGAGCCCTCGCTCCAGGCTGCATTCGTGAACATCGGCCGCGACAAGAACGCATTTCTTCACTACTGGGACATGATACCGGCGACGAAGGATGCGCTGGAACGTGAGGAATCAAGTGGCAGCAAGCGTCTCGAACGCGAAGACGTAAGCGAACTGGAGGATGTAATCGCCGATGTCAAACCGGAGACAAACCAGGAAAACGGCAAGAGTAGCGGCTGGTCCGCATTTCTAAGTCCGTTGCTGAAGATCGTAGCCCCCAAAAAAACCGAACCCACACCCAAGCCCGCCGCACGGCGTCAACGCACGCAGCACCAGCAGCCGCGGCGCAAACGCACACCCTCACGAAACGTCGACCTCCAGGATATTCCCAAGCGATTTAAGGCTAACACCGACGTCATCATTCAAGTATCGAAAGGCCCTATCGGCACCAAAGGCCCACGGGTCACGACGAATTTGAGCATACCCGGACGGTATGTGGTCTTGCTGCCCAATTCAGGGCACGTCGGCGTGTCGAAACGCATCGAAGACCGCAAAGAACGGCAACGCCTGCGAGAGATCATACGTTCGATAAAAATGCCGCGCGGCATGGGCCTCATCTGCCGCACCGCGAGTATTGGCGTCAACGAAAATGCGCTCAGAATCGACATCGCGTTCCTGCTTGAGAAATGGAAAACCGCACAGGAAAAGACCAAGACGATTGCCGCTCCGGTCTGTATCTACGAAGAGCCGAACCTCCTTGAACAGACAATACGTGATTCACTGTCGGGCGATGTCGACGAAATCATTGTCGACTCAAAGGACGCCTTTGACGTGACGCAATCGTATGTCGAAAAACTCGATCAGAAAGACCGCACCAAGGTCAGGTATTATAAGAACCCGCGGCCGGTCTTTCAACAATTCGGCCTGACGCGACAGATCGAACAGATATTTAACCGTTCAGTGACGCTTCGGAGCGGAGCGGAACTATGCTTCGATGAAACCGAGGCGTTGATTGCGATCGACATCAATTCAAAGAAAAGTCGCAAAGGCAAGGATCATCCGGAAACAATTCTGAATACCAACCTCGAAGCCGCGGAGGAAATCGGTCGCCAGTTGCGACTGCGCAACGTCGGCGGCCTCGTCATAATCGACTTTATCGATATGCGCTCCGGCAAAGACCGGATGACGGTCTACAAGAAAATGAGAGACGTCCTGGCCCTCGACCGGGCGAAGACCAAAATGCTGCCGATATCAAAACTCGGCCTTATGGAAATGACGCGGCAACGCGAGTATGAGAGCCTGCAGGACGCCGTTTACGAGGCCTGTAAATACTGTGACGGGAGGGGGTTGGTGAAGTCATCCATCACCATCAGCGTGGAACTGCAACGCCGGCTCCAGGAATTGCTCCGCAGGGAACGCGGAACAACGTCGATCCGCGTGATCGTACATCCAGCGGTCCTCGAACGACTGAAATCGGAAGATGCCGATATTCTTGAGGCCATGGAAAAGGAATTTGGCGGCGACCTCACCTTCCGCGCCAATCGCGAGATACATCAGGAAGAATTTCAACTCGTGAATACGGCAACAGGAAAGCGCATGTAGCCTGGGACCTCGATAAATTATTTGACGCGCGGGATCGGGCCGCTAACTTGACCCGTTTCAATCGCCGTTTCCGCCCGAGGCGCGGACGAATTGGCGACAGGCCAGACTACACCGACAACTCAACAACCGGCCGGCGCTACGATCTCAACCATATGGAATGCAGCCGGTCTCGATGGGAGGACGATCATGAAATACGATCAGCACGGTGCATTAATACGCTCCGAAATAGCGGGACTGCCGGAGCCGCGTCGCGGCAAGGTCCGTGACATATACGAACTGGACGACACGTTGTTACTGGTAGCAACGGACCGGATCAGCGCGTTCGACTGCGTCATGCCCAATGGCATCCCCGATAAGGGCAAGGTCCTTACGGCGCTGTCGCGGTTCTGGTTCGAGATGCTCGACTGGATGCCGAATCACCTCATCTCGATGGATCCGGAGGCATACCCTGAAACGCTCGCTCCGTACCGCGACGATCTCCGCGGTCGCTCGATGCTTGTACGTCGTACCGAGCCGCTTCCAGTCGAGTGTGTGTGCCGCGGTTACCTGATAGGATCGGGGTGGAAAGATTACCAGCGCACCGGGAGCGTCTGCGGAATTCCGCTCGCTGCCGGATATAAACTTGCGGGCAAGATCGAACCGCCGATTTTCACGCCGGCATATAAGGCGCAGCAAGGGGAACATGATGAAAATATAACGTATGATCGCGTTGTCGAACTGGTCGGCGCGGATACCGCCGTGACGTTACGCGACAACACGCTGAAGCTGTACTCGGCAGGCGCCGACTACGCGCGCTCCAAAGGCATCATCATCGCTGATACAAAATTTGAATTCGGCGTACGTGACGATGAAATCATTCTGATCGATGAAGTGCTTACACCGGATTCAAGCCGCTTCTGGCCCGCCGATGACTATCGCACCGGAATCAGTCCACCGAGCCTCGACAAACAGTTTGTACGCGACTACCTGGAAACGCAAGACTGGGATAAGTCACCTCCGGCCCCCGAACTTCCGGAAGAAATCGTTGTCAATACCCGGAAGAAATACATCGAAGCCTATGAACGGCTGTCGGGAAAAAGTCTGTAATGAAAGATACCCTTATGACAACGAAGAATGGCGCCGCGGTCGCGGCATTGGTGATTGCTGCGGTCACCTGCGCATTGCCTGCAATGTCGGCCAATAACTGGAAACCAGAATCTACCTGGCGGCAGAACAAGAAAGACTCGGTGCTTACGCTCATCAAGGAGGCGGAGGCACTTGAGGAGCAAAAGAAATTCAAGGCGGCGAAGAAGGTCTACAAGAAAGTCGTTGGCAAATCGTCGAACATGGCCAACAAAGCCACCGCAATCGTCGCGCAGGGGCGATGTCTCCACCAGCTAAAGGATCCGTGGCTGGCCTACCGCAGGTATAAGGAGGCGATTGACGACTACGCCAATTTTATTGCGTTCAACGATGTGCTGCAGTTGGAGTATGACATCGCCAATACCTACTTCGGCGGCAAACGGGACTCGTTTATGGTATTCAGCTTTTCTACCGACGGGAAGGCGATGGAGATCTATGATCATATCTCCACGGTAGCGCCCTACGCACCGATCACGCCGGACGCGATACACAAATCAGGACTCATTTCGCTGCGTAGCGGCGATTATGCCGGCGCGGCCGAGAAGTTTCGGCAGATCATCACCCGCTATTCGCGCAGCGACGTTGTGGCCGATGCGCAGATCGATCTGTCGAAGACGCTGCTGAAAGATGCCGAGGAGGCCGACGGCGACGAGACCCTGGTCAAGCAGGCACACCGTGAGCTGCTATCCTTTATTCGCCTGCGGCCTGACCACGCGCGCATCGAGGAAGCGCGCGAATTGTTGAAGGCAGCACAGAAATTCGAAGCCGAAAAACTGTTGTACCTCGCCGAATTCTACCAGCGGCCGGCGCATTATCGCCCCGAAGTTTCCCGTCGGTATCTCAAGGTACTGCTAGACAAGTATGGCGACACCAGCAGCGCGGAACTGGGCAGACTGATGTATAGTTTTCTCCCGCCGGAACCACATGCCGAACCGGCAACTGCAGCCGACAGCGTCGCTGCGCCGGAGGCGCCTGGCCGTGGGGCGTCCCATGTTGACTGACCCGACAAAACAGGATCGGCGGCAGCTTTCCTGTCTGGCCGCGGCCGCAGTGGTGTGCCTGTGCCATGTCGGCTGCAGCCATTACCGCGCCCTCGATTCAGGGATTCCTGAAGGCAGCCGTATTGCCGTCGGACTGGTAGAAAACAATACCGACGAACCGCGGTTAAGCAGCTATGTGCGCAGCAAGATTCCGGAGTTGATCCTGCTCGACGGAACGCTCGAAATCGTCGATGCCGAAAGCGCCGATTACATCCTTGCCGTCACCATCATCTCCTACAATCTCAACACCATCGGCGAGGAACGTATCGAGTCGGCGGAAGCGGATCAACGCAAGTACCGCTCTTCAATATTCGAGGTGAGTGTAGATCTGGCCTACACGGTAACACCGCTCAACACCGGGGACCCGACGCAGACGGCGATCGAAGCGACGGCAAGCGGCTCGGCCGATTTCAGTGAACTGGTCGATATCGACATCGTTCGTCGGGATGGACTCCGCCGTGCGGTGCACCACGCCTGCTCCGACATGCTCGCCACTATTGCTTTCCCCTGGCCGGATTGATGGTACCGCGCATGCGGTGGTCGATCCTACTCGCCGTCCATGAATGAAAGGTCTCCCGCTAGATCAGCATGTCCGGGGCAGCGGTTGCAATACAAGAACGTCCGTCCCGCTAGGGGGACGTTACTCAGACCACACCGGCGCAGACACGTTCGTTGCCCGCACTTCGTGACCGATTTTGGTGGTAAAAAATTGGTCTGGATCGTCCTCGTCGTCGTCCTCGATATCCTCGTCGTCGTCCTCGATATCGATCTTTACTCCAGAGCTCGATAGCGTACGCTCAACCGTCTGTAAAGTTGAATGCCATCATCCTTGCACCGTTTAGCAGGGACGCGGCGTGTTGATAAAGGACGTTCAACGATACAGCTCTGTCCAACTCTGGTTAACGTTTGCCGGGGGA
>JAJFLQ010000128.1 GCA_021772615.1 Verrucomicrobiota bacterium
GAGTTTCTACCCCGTAGTTCGCCAAAAGCCGTAAAAAAACGCACCATAAACATAATCCATTCGAAAATTTTCAAATTTTTGATCACAGACGCCGTGAAGAAAAGGGGAAATGCCTTATTTGACCCCTTTTCGAACGGCGTCTAGCTCGGCTCCCGCGTGCGGGAACAAGCCTGGCTTGACTGGCGGCGTAACGTCGTTCAACAATAAGAGTAGCGCGGCCATTACTGGCGGCGTAACGTCGGGTAAGCCTACGCAGCCAGTAATGGCCGTGCTTCTGCGGCGTATACAGGTCGGGTATACAGGTCGGGGTCTGGCCTCATAAATTTTACAAAGAATACGAAAGGTGAAATGAAACTCATTAGATCTTCAATTTGGAGTGGAATCCTGACCTCCCATGTGACGGTATGGTGAAAAGTAGCTTTCAGAGTAGCCGCAGACAGATGGATCAGAATACATTGAGGACAACAGCAGAGCGCAATGGTTGGTATTGGTCGCCCGGCTCCCGCAAGCGAAACCAGGTTTGGCCTTGCGGGCTGAGTAAGCGCACCGCAATGTCCGCGTAATCAGGGCGTATCGGTTCATTAAATTGGAGCACCATATGGTCAAACATCGTCATAGACTGAGCGAAAACGACGAACTAGGCAGCGCCAGTCAAGCCAGGCTTGGTCCCGCACACGGGAGCCGCGCTACTTATGAAACCTGAAACACTTTCATTTCGACGGCGCAATTTGCCGCATTGGCATGTAAAAGACCGTGCCTATTTCGTGACCATCAGGCTGAAAGGATCGCTGCCGAAAAACGTGATATACCGGTACAAACTCGAGTACGAATTGTTTCTTCTGGAAAAGGAACGTGACGAGGATGAAGTGCAGAACTACCGTCGTCGCCATTTCCGACGCGTTGAACGCCTGCTGGATCGCGCTGCCGACGGTCCACTGCACCTCCGGAACAAGCAAATCGCGACACTTGTGATGAACGCGTTCCAGTGGATCGAACACAATCATAATTGGCGTATACCATCGGCTGTTGTGATGCCGAATCACGTACACATGCTCATGGTCGGCAGTGAGCGCGCAACCAAGACACTGGCGAAGAGCCTTGGTATCCTCAAGGGATATACGGCACGTGAGGCGAATAAAATTCTGGGATCGACCGGGAAGTTCTGGATGTCTGAAAACTTCGATTACTGGTGCCGGAGCGCCGCCAAAGAGGAGCAGGCGATACGCTATATCCGCAACAATCCCGTCAAGGCCGGGTTCGTTGCGAAACCCGAAGACTGGCCCTGGTTACGAGAATAAAGTAGCTCGGCTCCCGCGTGCGGGACCAGGAATTTTCTGGCTGGCTGAGTATTAGTAACGGGACGCTATGGACTCAGGAAATAGATGGAAATCCAGCAATTCGGATCACGTGCGAAATCAAGGCAAGGGACGACGAGTACGCAGCCAGGAATGGCCGCGCTACTGCCTCGCCGGTTGAGCGTTCCGATTCTCAGAGTCGCAGGTCCGACAAATACATCCAGCCTTCAATACCGTTCGATCCTGGGATCAGAACAGTAATCTCCCAGTCATCCCGACCGCGCGTCGCGATTTCGGTCGGCCGTGTCGGAGACACGCAGGTCTCGCTTCCGTGCCGTTCCAAAGCGGCGTCAACCGAGCCCGCGAGACACCCGGAGGCAACCCGCCGCACTCCAAAGGTGCGGCGCACCTGACTTCTCTGCCGTTGCCTGCCCCAATCTCCGGCAGTTTTTTCCGTGTTGCTTGTCCCGCCGGAAAAATCTGCACGCCGCTCCCGGGTGTGCCTTGCCTAAACACCAGACATCCCCATCCATTTCAGCAGTCTTACTTGGACGTTTTTCCCCTCAATCCTATTGCATCCGCGACCGAATCGCCACCTCCACCCACATCATCCGCTCCGTTTGGTATCCAAGTTGCTTTATAACGCTTCGGTTACCTGTGCAATTCCGTGGCAAAACAACGGATCAATCAGCCCGCCGTTGGGACAACGGCGGCAACAGACGAGCAAGAACCCAAACCAGACCGCAACCAGCGTCTCTAACAAGAGGAGGTGATAGCACGACAGTTCCACTACGCTAACATATTGCCGTTTCAAACGGCAAAACCATTCACTAACATGTTATTTATTGGCCAACAGGTCTGACTGAAATGGATTTCAGTTTAGAAGTAAAAACAAGGAGGTTTTTAAAATGATAGTGGTTAATAACAACCAGCCCGCGTTCAGTATCTGGACAAATTTATCATCAAATATGTCCAGCCTGAAAAAGTCCATGGGCCATTTGTCGACAGGTGTCAAGAATGTCGTGGACGACCCGTCGGGTGTTGGTATCAGTGAAAGGTTGCGGTCGCAAGCAAGAAATACGGCGATGGCTATCAGTAATGTAGATAATGCCATTTCCTTCACGCAGACTGCAGATTCGTGGCTACAGAAGATCAACGACATCATGGGTAGGATGTCGGAGCTATCCATATCCGCGGCTGACGATACAAAGAACAGTCAGGATAAAGCGAACATCCAGCTGGAATTTTCCAAGATGCAGGATGAAATCGCCCGGATAACATCGAAGAGTACTGCTGCAGCTAAATACAACGGTCTGTATCTGTTTCGGGGAGGGAACGGTGTTGCGGTCACCACGGGTGACAGCAGACAGGAGGGTAGCATCACCGTACAGGTCGGCTTCGACGGCAATCAGACGCTGTCTATCGACCTGAAAGACCTGCAGATTACCAACACGGCCGCTGTTGGGACGGTGACGACGTATACCTATGACAGTTCACATGCTGTCACGGGATCGTCGCGGACAGCTGTTCAGTGGGGCAGTATTATTGACAGCAGCAAGCTCAGCTCAACATCGACGAATGCCATTGGCAAGATCGCCACGGCAATCGATCATATTGCTGATGCGCGCGCCTCGATCGGTTCGCAACAAAGCCGATTGGAGCAGACGCGGTCAGGGCTGCTGGCCTACGAGGACAATGTCCGCGCCGCCGAAAGCAAAATTCGGGACATCGACGTAGCGCGGGAATCCGCGGACTTTGCCAAGTTCCAGATTCTCTCACAGGTCGGAAACGCGATGCTTGCCCAGGCGAACCAGTTGCCGTCACAAGCGCTACAGCTCATTGGTTAGTGAGATCAATGAACCACCCGTCGGATTCACGACGGCAATACAGGCGCTCATCTCGAGCGCCTGTTTTTTTTGATTGATTATACGGTGTCGTGCCCCCGATATTCGGCTCACACGACGATGAACATCCCGGACGCTGAACTACGGCTACAGCGAAGATCGCTGTGCCACTTTTCGACCGTGGCATAGCCATCCTGACTGTGTCAAAGCCCAGTCCCCACCCCTGCAACGAATTCCCACCATGCCGGGATCGGCTGCCGAGGCCGTCCATGTCCTACCGGCAGGCGCACCACAACTGGAGGGCGAGCGGCCTCACGAGCCGGAGTCCCACCATACAACGCAACGACACCGGAGGTCGGCCTGCTGATCGTTGCACAGCCATCGAGGCTGTGCCACCTTCCGGGTCTTTGTGGAGGGACGCAGTCCTCTGCGTCCGGGATACGTGACGCCAGGCGGTCGCAGAGGACTGCGACCCTCTACAAACGTATGGCATCCGTCAATCCAATCCGACTCGGGCGGCTGGGCGGCAGCCGGCAGAGCGCAAGGCTGCCGCAGCAGCCGTAATCTTTGGCCAGTGTTGCAGCAACAGGCCGTATCGCCGAATGAGCGTGCGCGCCGCGTGCCACGCGTCCACCTCGGAGAGGCCCTCCGCAAGATCAAGCGGCAACGCACACAATGGCGATGTCAAGCTGTTGCGCAGCGTGTGGATGTACCGACGCAGATCGTCGGCCCAGTAGACCGGCTGGCCGTTGCAGTCGTCCAGCCTCTCTTCAAGCATTCGAATCAAGGCGAGGTTCGCGATACGGCGCTGCTCGTACGCAAATGCGGTGAAGTCACCGTCGCTACAATCTCCGATGCTCTGCAGGTGCCGCCCCAGCGTTATGAGGCTGGATGCGTCGCTATCGGTTTGCGGCGTCGCGCAGGTTGCGATACAATCGATCGTTAACCGCGCGAGATCCGATCCCGCTGCGCTGCGGAACATCTCTCCGTTGGAAAAGGTACGTGACGGACTCGGTGCGTGGTACACGGCATGCGGCACATGCCCGAAGCACGAGCGACCGAAAAATCGCCACAGGATTCTCCCGAAAACCCTGTCCGAGCCGCGGCATACAGGCATAATCGGCGGCAGCAGGCTGCGGTTGTCGCATCCGAAGCTCATGGTCATGCAATGGGCGTCGTCACTCAAAGTCGGTGACGTGACAACACGCAGCAGTTGGCGGCTGCGGCAGGCACGGTCATAGGCCTCGCGCGACGCCACCAGGCGGTCATGCGACGCGCCGCCAAAATACAGATACCCCATCGGCGTCCCCCAGCACCCGAACGGCGAGCCCCAACCGCAGTCGCCAACGACGCCGTCGAACGTCATGCGAATGCGCGTCGCGTCATCGTCAAATCGCTCACCGCCCGCCTGGATCTGCGAGTCGCGCGATACACCGAATTGCACATCCGCACACCGCCTGCCCAGCAGTGTTTCGTGTGCGCCGAGCACATCGCAGTCGACCTCCGGGTTCTCGGCACGTGCTGTTTCGGGATCCGGGTAAAACCAGTAATCACACGGGTCTCGTTCCACCGATAACCGCATCCCATCGGATGCTGCCGGGGCCGGCGTGACTCTGCAAACGACATCATCGTCGACGCTGTAGATCAACTCACCGACCGTGTGAAGCAGGGTGGCGTTTCGGTTCCTGCCCTCATGGCTATAGGAATCGCCGGCCTCTCCGCAGATCGCGAATTGCAGCATCGATAACGGTACGTCGGAGGCTCGTGCAAGCTGCACAGCGTATGCCTGCAGCGCGGTGGAATCGGCGTAGTAACAGCCGACCCCGAATTCGCGCTTTAGGCGCAGCAGTTCGCTACGGTGACGTTGCGTGTCTAGCTGGCGCGTTGAATGGTCGATCACAACAAAGTCTACCGGCCTGTCGTATGCAGCACAGCGCGCCGCGAAGCTTCGCAAGCCGCGCACGAAAACATGCGTCCGGTCCCGGGTCGGTATGACAATAGACGAAATACCCTGCCTGTCCGCGGCAGGATCACGCGTTTCCGGTCCGGAGCTGCGAACCGGCGCCTGCGAACGGTTCGGATGGCCGCCACCCCGCACGGACGCCGCACCCCGCACGGACGCCGCACCCCGCGCCAACGCCGCGTCTGGCGGGGCGCCTCCCGAAACAACCGCGCCGGACAGTCCGGCGGCGCTGGATTCCTTGCAGTCAGAACGCTCCTGTGATTGCACCAGAGCGGCGATAGTCGGCTCATCGAAAAATGTCGCAACCGGAATCTTGAGATTCAGCTGATCCTGCACTCTGGACAAGATTTGAAACGCATGCAGCGAATGACCGCCAAGGTCGAAGAAATTGTCGTGAATCCCGATCGGCGCGACCCCCAGCACATGTTGCCAGATATCCACGAATTCCCGGTGTGCCGGCGAGATCGCCTCAGTCACCGATGGTGACGCAGGCAACGTCCGGCAACGGTCGGCATCCATGGCGGCCTGTATCGCCGCGACACTGGTCAGCTCGGTGGCGACCCGCTGTGCCAGCAACGACCGATCCGGTCCTCTGTCGCGCCGCGCTGCGCCATCTCCCTCCGCGCCAGGTTCACCGTCGTCGCTGTTGTTTGTGTACGCTTGTCGGCTCCCGTCCGGATCATAGCGGATGCGGCGCATGTCGTCGACAGCCAGTCGAAGCGTGGTTGCGGCGTTTTGATCATGGCCGGCATGGTCATCGGCCCGGAATGGCATCGACAATTGCGCGGCGACGTCGGCAAGGAACAACGCGGCCGGCCGGTTGCGGTCCGTCGCCGAAAACGGCAAGACAATCGTCGCCACCCCGTGCCTGGCGGCAATATCCCCAAGAGCCGCGAGAATCTGGAATTCAACGCCACGACCGAGTGCGCGGCAACTCAGGCAAACGTTTTCCACGACCAGTGTTGATGGCGTCAGCGCATACAATACGGCGCCGACCAAGCCGTAGTCGCCGAACCGGTCGCTCACGCGCACCGACAGCCCGTGTCCATGAGGGGTGCTCAAAAAATGCTGTAACTGCAGATGCGATCGACGCCGCGGCGAGAGGATGAACTGCGTGATGCGCTGGTTCAGTTGTGCGATGCGTTCCAACTCATCGGAACGCATCGCAGCGGTCTCGACGGATAGATTCAGACCGTCAATAAACTCACGGCGGCTGCCCAGGCCGGCCGCAACGGCGCGACGTTGTGATTCGGTCCTGTAAAAGGCGTTACGAGCGCTGTCTTCGGCTGTCACGCCGTGCACATCAAGAATCCACAAATGGCGCAGAAAAACCGCCATTTCCGATCGTTTCCCGGGCAGTTGGATCGTCATTACGTCGGGGCAATCGATCCGCATCGACGCACATTCCACGGGATCGTTGTCAATGAATACAAAGCGATCCAGCGCGAATCCAAGCTCGCCGGAAAGCTCTCGCAGATTATCCGACTTCGCTTGCCAGTTCGTTTTCGCCGCCGCGAGGTGCTCCCACCGCAGCAGCATGGACGCGGAACCATCGAAAATGCGTGTGATATCGTCGCGATGATTCTTGCTGCACAACGCGATAAGCCGACCGGCGGCGTGCTGTTCGATTGCGACCCGTTGCAGCTCGCGCCCTGCCGGATCGACGACAACCTCGCCGCCACCCGCGGTTTCGCCGGCGCTTCCGGACCATAAGGTTTGATCGCAATCGAGCACGACAACCTTGGGTGGTGGATATGTGACAGCGTACCAGCGGCGTACCAGCATCGTTGCCAATGCGACGAAGAATTTCGCGGAGTAGGTCACGCCGGCTTCTCGAAGCAGCGCCGTATCTGCCTCGATCGCTATGGGATATGTCTCACACAATGCATGGAACGAGATGAATGAAACGGCGGACAGTCCGGCAAGGTCGGTCGTGATAGCGTCCTCGAACGCCTGGTACCGATCGTCTATGTCGCCATCCGGCGACGGACAACTGCAAACGATAGTGGGCGCTTTACAGTCGCGAAACGTCGTCTTCAGGTGGGACGAATGTATCGGCGATCCGGGATTGATCAGCACGGCGTTGACGCCGTTTTCGTTACGGCGAAACACACCTCCTGGATCGTTCAGGACCGACAGCAACTGGTCGTGATTGACGATCTCGAACGCGGCAGGATTCGGCAGCAGCCGAAACCAGAATTGCAACGTATCGCGCAGCGGCGACGCGGGGAACGTCGCACCGATCACGAACCTGGAATCATCATGCTTTTTCGTCATTTCAGGCGGCGCCGTTTGTTCATATCGCCATCAAAAAACCTGGAGGGCGGACAGGCATCCGCCTGTCGTCATAAGGACGTCGGGCTTCGCCCGACATCCTCCTAGTGTATCACGATCAGGACAGTGGCGTCCTTGACGCGTTGAATGACATCCGGCAATTCCATGTCAGCCGGGAACGGCTTCGCCAGTTTCTCGCGCGGAAATCCGGACGTCAATTTCAGCATCGCGTGGATGTAGAAACTCTTCACGGCATAGTTCACATTTTGAGGTAATGCTCCGGTGTGAACGATCATCCAGTCGCCGAAGCGGGAGACAACAGCACCGACCACATCACCGTTCCTATTGAACAACGGCCCGCCGGAATTCCCGGGTTGAACCGGCGTCGTAATCTGGTAAACCTTGTCGAAGTCGTCGATGCCGGCATCGCTGCTGATCACGCCGTCCGTGAGCTTCGCCGTCACGCCTTGATACCGCGGATTCGGAAAGCCAATGGTAAATACGTCCTCGCCCTGTCGGGCGTTGCGCATCCGTGACAGCGGCAGTGCCGTATGCCTTCCTTTTACCTTCAGCAACGCCAGGTCGTACGGCTCGACGGTGGTCACGACTTTCGCGGTAAATACCTGTTTGTCGGTCGTGACGACATGAACGGTTGCCGCATCGTCGACCACGTGGTTATTGGTGACGAGATACCCATCGTTGCTGATGAAGAAACCGGTCCCTGTACTGGTTGATTCGCCAAGGATTTTCCTGAGAAACCGTTGGTAGGTTTTTTCGTATACTTTTCGCTTTTTCCTGCTTTCAATCTTTGACTTCTTTTTCTTCGCAGCCGCGGTGGCCTTCGCCTTGCGTTTTCGTATCTGCTCCTGGTTCTTGAGAAACGCCGCTTCCCGCCGCGGGCTGTAATCGAATTCCAGACGTATCTCCACCGGCAGGTCGCGAAACCTTAAAAATTTCGCACCCTTTTCCGTCTGCACGTAAATACCCTCGGGATTCTCGCGGACCACGAGCACGCGATGGTGGGTCGTACCGTCGAGCGTTGTGATATCGCGCCGTGCACCGGAGGTACAGAGACCGACATAGGTAAGCACCATGACAAGGAACAACCCGGACGAGTAATAGGAAAATCGATTCAGCATGCCACTACGGTAGGCTCGCGACCGTAACATCGCAAATGCGAGATCATTTCTGGTCGGGAGCGGACTCGAATCCGCCTCACTGTTGGAATTCGCGCTTCAGCGTGCTTGCGCCATACCCACGCGCCGTCCTCACCGGACCGTGAAACCCACGCTAAAGCGTGTACGCCAAGGGACACAAACGCGGTCACTCCATACCGCACCAGGCTCTAAGTTCGCCGGGTCGGCAAAAGCCAAGCTCCCATCGGTCGCCGTTCCAGGAGCCGATCGAGAAACGCATGGCGAGACCGTCGAGCGTCACCGCTTGCGGGGGCTCGAAACGGAACGCGAGGCTCCAGTTGTGCTCCGCCGATGTCAGTTCCACGGCCGCGACGCGCTGCGTTTCCCGCGACGGTGCCGACACCGCGGCTGCCGGTATGATCTCGCCCCATCGCATCTGGTGCGCCGACGCCTGCCATGTTCCCGGCACAGCAACCTGCGTGCGTTCAAACCGCGTCCAGTCACGATCCATGCGAATCGCCATGCGGCTGCCGGGAAAATCCGCCTGCCACCTGCATTGGTCGGTGGCTTTGGCCGTCAACGCCGCCGGGGCCTCCCGCGGCCAGGTAAACGCATTTGTAGTAGCAGCATTCAATATGGGCTCGGCGCCGTCCGAAAAGGTAAACAACGGCGATCCGTCGAGCCAGACCTCGCCGTCCGGGTCCGCGAGAAAGCGGCAAACGCCGTTGCGCATGTCAAAGCGGGCTGTAAGGCCGGGTGAGTACACCACATGATTCGCCTCACGGTCGGCATACTCATTCAACAGCGTGGTACCCGCAAATACAGTCAACGCACGCGGCGCCGACCGCCGTTGCTGCCCGTCCAAAGCCGACCAATGAACGGACCACGGCAGGATGTGACGGCCGGCAGCCGGGTCTTTCGTCGCTACTGTCACGGGCAGATCGACGGCCTGCCCGGGCGGTACGGAAATGAATCCGGACGAACGCGGTGTCACCGTGACACCGTTCGGCAGTTCCCATTCGATGTGGCCGGAAATTGCCGTTTTCAAAATATTGGTGAGTCCCAGCGTTACGATCCTGCGGTCGCGGCGAAACATCTGCAGCGGGTGTGCCGGCGTGACTACCACTGGAAAAGGACACGTCGTCTCTTCCTCCTCCACGTCCGCCGCAGCAGAGGCCGGCGCCGACTGGCGACCAAACACGATGGCGCCGTCACGATTGGTCATGGACTGCACCTCGTCATTGAGTATCAAGCGTACGCCCCCTGTTTCGACCGGAAATGCGAAACCAAGCCAGTTGCCGCGGCCCACCACGCGGCCGTCACGGTGCACCCGCAGGTAGGCCCAGGTATCGACAGCGGCAAACCCGTTATCGCCAAATGCGAATGTGGTCGTCGATGTATCCGGCGCGTAAACCACGGCCGCGAAGTCCGTGAATGTGCGGGCATCAATCCGCACCACCACGCCTGCGGTTGTTTCGGCGAGTTTGGTGACGGCCCGTACCTCCGGCGTCTGGCCGGCACTCCTGGGCTCGTGCGTGGCGATGAAGACGCTCTGCGGACGGCCTTGCCGACGGACAGCGGTCATGGACAACCGGTCCATCTCCCCGCCCTTCCGGTGTTGCGCGACCAGCTCAGCCAGTTCGTTTCCCCACGTGCCCAGTGTTACCTGCGTGTCCGCTTCGGCGGCCATCGTCAAGCGTAACGTCGCCGCCGGCGCGTCGTCAAGCACGTAATCGAGCGACCACGAATCCGAGGTTGTCATGGTCCGCTGGTTGTCGACCAGCCAGAACCGGCGCTGCATCGCTGTCGACGGCATGTAACGCGCCGGCGGCGGCGCTTCGGCGCGGCCGAAGCAGTGAAGGAGATAGTCAAAGGTGTGCGGTACCGCCCCGGAGAGGTGGAACACATCCAGCAGGTACTCGCGCGTCAGCAGCAACGCCCGAGTCTGCGTGACACGGTCAAACACACCGGTGGCCGTACCGGCAAGAAACGAAACGTCATCATCAAAATCATGATCCAGCCTCGTCAACGGCGCGTTTCGGGTGTCCTCCTCATCGACCATGACCGTGTTGTGCGCCACGCTATTGCGCGACCAGCCGATCGCCATGTTCTCGTACTGCAACGGGTTGTAGTCGGGATAAAACAATCGGCCGGCGCCGTGCAGGGTGATACTGAATTTGTCACGATGATCGTGGCCATAACCCTGTGAAAGGATGTGGAATACGGCGATCGCGTTACCACTCGTCCAGTACGCCGGCGTGTGTTCCGACCGCAGCATTGCGATACCGAAATCCGGCCATACGCGCGACGGCGCCGCAGGGTATGCCGGCGACTCCAGCGTTGGCACGGCGATCGGCCGATTCTCCCACAATCCCGGTTTCTGCGATGTGGCGTGTGCCAGAAACGCGGCGTATGCCGCATCGCCCGATGCGTCATATGCCGCCGCCAGCGCTTCGTCCATCCGCAGCACACCTGCCCCGCCACCGCCGGGATGTACAAGAAACAGATCGCCGCGCGCATTGGTCGAGCCGTCGCCGTACGTCGCCACGCGGATTTGCGGGTGACCGTCGCTGCGCCGCTCGATCGGGTAGGCGGTATCCACGTAGTAGTCCATCAGGCCTTTTACGCTCCCGCCCCGGGGCAGACGCCGGTTGAACCAGTCCTGGCCCTCGATGAGGGCGAGATAACGCGACATTCTGCAGGCCAGGACGAGGTCGCGGTGGGCGATCGGATAAATGGGCGCCTCGTACCACGGACCGCCATCGCGTATCATGTGGTTAAGCGCAGCGAAGTATCCACCGATGTGCGGCCCCCACGGACGCGTACGTCGAAAGCCCCATTCGAGACATGCCTGATCTCCAGTGACAAGCCCGGTCAGCGCTACAACAAAGGTGGGTTTGAATACCAGATTGGCCGTCTGCCGCCAGCGATCCATGGCGCGCATACGAAATCGGGCGCACGTCAGTAGGCCGTCGCGAATCGCATTCCTGTCGTTGTCGTCGAGCGCGTCGTACAGCCAGTCAAAGGCAATGATACCCTGCGTATCGATACCGTAGTACACATCCGCCAGATGTGGCTGGCCACCCTCGAAAAACATTGGATCGGCGAGATTTTTCCGGTAGCGCTTTACCCAGTACGCACCAGGGCCGTAGGCCTTGCGCAACCACGTCGTCGCCGTAGCCACATACGACGGATCGCGCAGCAGTGCAAATAGCAACGCGGCAGCGTAGCCGTCGCCTTTCAGCGCTGCGCGCTGCAGCCGCTCGAATTCACGACGTGCCTGGTCGCTTGAACGAATCGATTCGAGGATGCGTTCGTGCTCGGCAGCGGGCATCAGGTAGGGTCGACCATGCGCCGGCCGGCCCGGCAAAGGCAGCGCGGCGTCCGCGTCGGCAGACCATACCGGTGCGAGAAGGGTGCATAGAATGACGATCAGAATCCGCATCGAGACAGGCAAGGGCATGCATGACAATACCGCGCACGGATGACGTCGCAACCCGGGTCAGCCTCGCCGGCGGCGACGCCGTAGACGAAATAGTGGTATGCGGTCTTGCAACTCCATACACGCCTCACTGTTGGAGTTCGCGCTTCAGCGTGCTTGCGCTATACCCCGCGTCTCCTCGCCGCGCCGTGAAACTCACGATAAAGCGTGAACGCCAACCCAACACAAAATCCGCAACACGCTGGATCTCATCCAGAATAACGAGGTATCGTCAAACCTGCCGAGATAGAGTTCGGGATCTGCCAATTTGGCAAGGTCCGAAGGTCGCTCGAGATCGATATAGTGGCTTGGCTTACCGAAGTCAAGGTCTCGGGCGAGCGTCGTCTTACCGACCTGTCGCGAGCCGAGCAACGCCACGACCGGCGTCTGCCCGACACGGCTTTTCAAACAGGTAACTATGCGGCGCGGGATCATACACCTTGAAAATACGGAATCCATTCCGTATTTTCAAGGCAAAGTCGCCAGCGACCGGCGATTTTTCAAACAGAAACAGGCCGCGCGCTGGCTGTCATTTGAATGTGAACAATCCGGTTGGCCACTCCGAAATCCCTTTTGGCCCTCACAGAATAACAGAAACTGGAAAATCCCGAGAATTGTCTCGCAATGGCTGTAGCCACGGCTCTGCGAACCGTGCCGCGCAACGAAAAGAAGGGCACGTCTCACAGAGACGTGGCTACACACACGCGTCTCGCGATGGACACCCGAAATATTTCCCGCAATTTCTTTCGATAGCGACGCGATTTGTCGTTCCCGACGGGATACTAGAGTGCATAATCGCGCCATATTCACCGCAACTGAGGCCGCCGACCACCAAGGTGTTCTTCGCGAAGGTGCAGAATAAGTTGCATTTTTCCATTCACGGTCGCACCGCTGCGGAGTTAATCGCGGAGCGGGCAGACAGCGCCAGCGAAATCATGGGACTCACCACCTGCGAGGCGGCGCCCGACCGAAAGATTCTCAAATCGGACGTGTCCGTCGCCAAGAAATACCTGACCAAGGACGAACGGCAATCCCTTGCGCGCATCGTCAACGCCTATCTCGACCTGGCCGAAGATCGGGCGCAACGAAAGATTCCGATGACAATGGAGGATTGGGCAAGACAGCTCGATGGGTTTCTGAAGCTAACCGATCGGGAAATACTTCAGGACAGCGGCCGGGTTTCGGCGGACGTAGCGAAATAATAAAATCAGTCTAAGAATGTTTTATTTTCAGTATATGTTCCATATCTATTTGATTTCGAACAGAATATATATTATTAAATAAACGCGGTAGGGATGCCGGTCGCCCGGCACCCCCCGCACAGATCCGTACGTGAGGAACGACCTCATACGGCTCCTACCTCGAGTGCAAACGCAAGTACATCGCGACGATTTCGCTGCCGCATATATGCACGCATGTCACTAAAAGCATAACAACGCAATCAATCGCCTCTGTGTGCGGACCGCGGATGTTTCAGTGCCATTCTTCTCGGTCGGCGTCCTTCCCTCCATCGACTCCGCAAGGGTTATCACCCTCTTGTTCGTCAACTTCTCAGGTACTATGTTGCCGTCTGACTCCTCAGGGGAACCAACTACAGGCGTTCGGCTATTAACCTTCCCTGTAGTCTCTGCCGTAGCCAGATGTCGCTACAGCAGACTCCTTCCCGAGGCCTCCCGATTCCCGTGCGGAGAGCGTCTGTGCATGCCAGGTTCTATGACTCCGCCGGAGCAGTGCACCGCTCGCATAGCGCAATACACTGTGTAGCCTTCGCCATCAGACCACGGGCTCGGCCTCCAGAAGCTAGTGATTTCGGAGCTCAAAAGCCCGCCTGCACTTTCCCCTGTCAACGGTTGCCTACGGCTGTCTCGCAGGGCTCGGCTCCCTACGCCCTCGCGGGTCGTCAAGGCATGACTCGAGGCCAATGTGGCTCGCTAAGCCTTCATTGTAAGACTCTTTCATTCTCTACTCTCCGCCGATTTTAATCGGCGCTTTCGGTCCGACCCTAACATTATAAATTTATTGGCATAAATAGCCACATTTTAAGCACGTTTGAGCCCCCTGTTCCGGGGGTGGTCGAAGTCAAAATTGCCGAGTTCCTACATCCTTGCGAATTTCTGAGGGAATTACAGGCGCTCCCGTTGCCGATAGTGGTCAACATACGCCCAGCCCCATTATCGGATGCAGCAATTTTTGTCTTAATTCTCGATGTCGGCAGATGCCCACCCGGAAGGACACAAGGATGACCCGCCACTTTGTATGCCCACGGCTTCTGCCTCATCTAAAGTTTTGTCATTTTTTGGACCAGCCCTGTTGATATCATCCGAAGCTTGTGATACCGCCATGACCGGAAACCAACGCAGCTGCCCAAAAACTGGGAAAAGTTTCGTTCATCTTGCAAATCCTGACAAATACAGTATATCGAAATAATGGTTCCCGTGAAAAAGCAGTTTAAAGCAAAGGTGTCACTTATAATTTGTTCTAGAAATAGAGCAGACCGACTGGCAAGATGTTTGGATTCAATAAACGAAAAGGAAATGATATCGATTGATGGAGAGCTCATCCTGATTAATAACAAGTCTACCGACAATACCATGCAGGTCATGGAGGACTACGAGAAAAAAGTGAGCTTTCCTGTTACAGTTATATACGAACAAAGCTTAGGCTTGTCCAAGGCACGCAACAAAGGGTTAATGCATTCGAGTGGCGAAACGATTGTTTTTACTGATGACGACTGCTACATGGAAAGCGGCTATTTGCTTAAGGCCAGTACAATATTCGCTTCCGGTGAATTTGACTACTGTGGTGGGAAAATTATCCTTTACGACGACTCCGATTCAGAAACCGGTTATAACATTTTTGATGATTTACTAATTCTAAAACCGAATACTTTCATCCCTGCGGGCTATATCCAGGGGGCGAATATGCTTGTCCACAGAAGAGTCGTAAACAAAATCGGTAATTTTGATACAATGCTTGGAGCAGGCACCCAATTTCCCTCCGAGGATATCGACTACGTCGCAAGAGCGGCCTACGCTGAATTCACTGGAGCACAAGTCCCGCAACTGGTTGTGTATCACCATCACGGTAGAAAACCGGGAGATGACCACAAGAATATTTTGAAAAGCTATGATTATGGAAGAGGAGCTTATTATGCGAAATTCGTTCTCAAGGGTAAATTGAGTTTTATATTTCACTGGGTTAGGCAATCTGCCTTTGACAAGGATAGAAAAATCACCAATGAAATGGCCGGAGCCATCAAATATGTAATTAAACGATTTTTTACGCCATGAAAAATATATCAACCTCTGGCAATAGTTCGATTAATGGTTTTCCATTATTTTTACTTGGATCGGCACGAAGTGGTACGACTTTGCTGCAAAAAGTTCTGAATAGCGCAGAAGATGTCATGATTTGGGGAGAACACGGTGGATTCCTAAAACAGATAGCTGAGGCATATTTTTTCAACCTAAATAACGAAGAAATAGACCTCCAGATTTTCAGGCAAAATCCTGTCGCTAAAGATCCGAGTTTCGATTTCCATAATCAAAAAATGGAGAAAATCGGCTATTGCTGGATAAACTGGTATGGCAAAAAGGAGATCGAGGCGAATTTTGGAAAATTTATTGAATCTTTTTTTAATCCTCATTCTCTGGGAAAAGCGTGCTGGGGATTTAAGGAAATACGGTATGGGTTTGATGATAGTGTGATGGAAATGCTGGCGGCCATATACCCTCAAGCTCGGTTTGTATTTATAGTCCGAGATCCGATCGATGTTCTTGCTAGTCAAGTCGCGATGGGGTGGTATGGTGGGTGGAAGTATCTGGCAGAAAAATGGGCGATTCAAAATCGACATATTATCGAGTTTTGCAATGCGAATGAAGATCGCGTTTTTACGGTAAAATACGAGGATTTAGTTTCTAGGGAATCTGATATAATAAGAAAGCTCTTTGATTGGTTGGGATTTACGATCAGCGAAGAAACGTATGGTATCTTAGATATTAAGGAAGGCATTTGGAAAAAAACGAGGGGAGACGACATGCCGCATCGGGCGATGTTTTCGAAAAGAAAACTGCGAAAGATTCTGAAAATCATTCAGGTTAAAAATGATAGCTTCTGGTATTAACCTATCCTAAAAAGATATGTAAAAGGAATGCGTAAAAACCAGAGATACCATAGTCTTTACCTCGTGGCAAAACGATCTTGTTTTCGACAAATGTATCTGTATTTCGATATTTGATTGACACATTGGCATCGTATAACATTAAATCGGGATTTACCTTGAACTTGGCTAAATAGTTCTTGTATTCGGATGATGAGTTCCAATGGCAACCACGTTCGATACTTTCTCGAGAATACTCAACAAAACCTTCAAGAAATTTAAAGTGAAAAATAAACGTCCTTATCTTGGCTAACTTCTTTCCCGGCCAAAGGTAGTGATGGTGCCCCGGTTTCAATCGCATTCCCTGTTCATACTTTATTAAAATATATTTTCTGACATTCGCCGTAGTAGAAAAAACCCTTTTTCGAACGCCCTGAAAGTATATTCTCTGCAATCGATGAAAATCGTACTCAAAAAACAAATTCAGGTACTTGGGCCGATCGAAAAAAGGACAGGTTTCAAATAAGCTCTTTCCAGGCAGCAACACCGTTTTGTCGATGCTGCGATCGGAATACATATCTAACATCATCGACTTCACCACCGCGTAATTATTGTCAACTAAAAAACCTAAAAAGTCCTCGAATGTTCGTCCCTTATCGCAAAAAGGGAAGTAGAAAAATTCATCTATATCAAGCAATAGGCACCAATGCTTCACACCAAATAAATTCATGAGATGCTGCTGCCAATCAACGCCGAACCGACTATCCTGATAGGCCTGGCTCGTGCTCCACACATGGGTACTCTCGTCTTCCAGCAAAAGGTCTACAGATTCATCATCTGAATTATTATCGATGTAAAAGAAGCGGTCGACACCTAGATTTTTATGGTATTCCAGAAAAAGCGGTATTCTCTTCGCTTCGTTCCGCCCAAGACAGAAACACCTGATTTCGGATAACCTTTCCGGTATGTTCTTATTATCGATTCTTTGCATTATTCCGCAAACAGTAAATTCTTGGGCATTCTTAGGTGATATCACGCACTACATTCACAGCTGGATTTGATCTCCGGTAGACTTACAGTACGCGGAGAATTTGGGGCTAACTGATATGAGGAAATTCACGATCAGGCCAATCTCTTTAGAATACGGAGCATTACAGACCCGAGAAACGATTTTAGTTTAACAATAAGATAAATCGGCGGGGGTGGGCGGAAACTGGAAGTATACGTTCCACTCTCAAGTCCATTCAAAATACTTTTTCCCTTTCGATTTAAACTGTCACGTCTCTTATCACCAATCGCGATAAACCATAGCCGCAAGAAAATAACATAGATTAAGTCCAATCTAAGTATGCTTATGAATATGTCCGTCTTCAACGCTTGCCGTATCCAGTAGAAGGTGCTATGTCTGGACTTATCTGAGACCGTAGAGTGGGAAAGATAGGCATAAAAATTAATTTTTGATAAACGCAGTAAGGCGGGTTTGATTGACGGATGCTCGGCTTTTAGTTTGTCAATGACTTGTGTATGTGACTGATTCAATACTGCTGAATTACTCGACATACTTCCCGGAAACTTCCTGTATGCAACCAAAAACTCCGGTACAAAGTCGTAATGAAACTTTTCCGCCAATCTTAGATATAAATCCAAATCTTCACATCCAATATTAAACTCGGTTCTATAGCCGTTGACGCTCTTAAGATGATCTGCCCGAATCATCGTCGAGCTTGCATTGCCGATAAAATTGTGACATATCAGCAGAGGGTAAACGTAGCCCGTGGATCTTGACAAATGGATTCCCCCTGTAAGAATATTGTCAGCATCTATATCCAATGACCATGCATACACAACGGCTACATTTGATGAACTGATCGTGAAGCAATGCAACATCTTCTCGACTGCCTTGGGATGCCAAATATCGTCGGCGTCCAGAAGCGCAATAAACGAACCGGTTGAACATTCAATCCCTCTATTTCTAGCGACGGCAACTCCTTTATTCTCCTGTTTCAATATTCTAATTCGGTCATCTTTTATTGCAAAGTTACTTGCTATCTCATGTGTATTATCCGTGGGTCCATCATCAATCAGAATAATTTCAATATTTTCATACGTTTGACTGGTAACAGATTCCAATGTGAATTTGAGAAATCGAGCGGCGTTGTAGGCTGGAATAATAAACGAAATAAGAATGTCTGTCTTGTCAGTCGACATGAAATATTATTGTTAGAAATTAATTGGCCAGGTGGGCCGGGAAATAGTAGATGCTATTAACATGACCCCGTTCGAAAAGCTTCGAACAGGGAAAACACCAAATTTCAATACTCAAAACGCAAATAAATCCCAAAACGACAATGGCTCAACACGCCAAACCTGATGTTCTGTGATTCTAACCACGTACGGAATTTGAGATATTGGTAATTTGGGTTTTGAAATTATTTGTTATTTGATGCCTGTGATTTGAGATTTCTCGATCGAAATACTTTCCGAATAAGATCTAACATAGCTGAGTCTATTTGCCATATGTATAGCCAAATAGTTGGATGTCTTTTTCGTAAATACGATAAACCTTTTCTTCCAGATTACCGGAATAATAATCTCTATAGTGCGTACGTCCCTTACGGACGTTTTTTACAGTCAGTTCAAAATTATTTATACCAATTTTCCTGAAAATACTGGATAAATCATATTCAAACGTCTCGACACGGGCCAAATAATCGACTTCATTTAAGTCTATCAATGACGATTGAGAAGCCAAATGGCAGTCGCAATTTTCGATATCCAGCGTTGAGATATGGTCTATAAAATTGGAAAAGGTTTTCAGTTTTTGATATTGTTTTTCTTCAAATTTGAAGGCGTTCCTTCTAACAACCTTTCCGAGCCAACAAGAAACAAGACGGTCCCAGGGGTTTCTTATAAAAGCAAACTTAAAATAATCCTTGTATATGCCAACTGAATACCGAATATTAAAGGCGTGCTCGACATCTAATGGTACGCCATTGTTTTTCAAAGTTGATAATGTCGTACGAGTGCCGTTTTTGGCTACCCTGAACCAAATAAACCTATAGCTATGGCTTATCGACAGATTATACTTTCGTGACGAAGGTGAGCCGGATGTTACCTGGGCTAACTCATAATAAATCTGCCATACTCTACTGGTTAGATTGAGAGTATTGGGCTTATTCTTGAGCGTTTTCATCTTGACGATATCGAAGTCATTTCGACACGGTTATTCAAGCTTATTTTTACATACACTATCATAAATCATATAATCCAAGGAGAGAAATTTCTTGATTCGAGTGGATAAGTCTGTGGACAGCTCCAAATAGTTGCCCTTGTTTCCGCCTTGGGGAGATACGTTAATGGCAGGTAAAGATAGACGCGTTCCTATTTTTTTCTCCATATAACTAACGAATCTCTTCAAGTCACCATAATCGAAGAGTCTATCGATTGCATTCACTCCAGAGGTATCGGTCAAAAACGCGGATTGGGATCTAATTTGAGCGTATGGTGGTGAATTTTCCGACATAAACGCCTCCAGAAAATTTGAAAAACTAAGTCCGTATGTACATTTTGTATGATTCTTGTGTTTGGAATCCCTTAAGGCCTCTCGAGAACGATACCGGTACCAACTATTCAAATGGGATATTGGTTCACGAATTATTGCGATCGTTTCTAATTCACCGCCCGCAAAATATTTTTTAATAAATGGCTTCAGAAACTCGTGGTAGTCCTTCCAGGTAGTGTGCTTAAAATTTTCACCTAGAATCTTAATCTCACAGTATGGCGACAACATCTCGTTAAGCGATGACGATGCGCATTTCGGAGTAGTAATAATTACGAACTTTTTGCTTGGACTAATCAGCATGGCAATGAATTTTCGTGTTGGACATCGAATATTGCCGGATCAAATTTACGCTTATATTTGAGCAATGCATAAATGATCCGTGCGAGTTTATGAGTGTATTAATCACGGAGATTCGGAACCATGCTCCTCTGCGGGTCTGAAAGCAACAGCGCCTAAACGATTTACGCTGCCGGCGGTATGAAACCGGCAACATAACTCGGCAGTACCGGGAACCCAAGTTTCTAATGTATTTACCGGGACCGTTTTTTGCGCCCGGCGCATTGCTCCCTTGAAACGTAACGAAATTTGAGGCTCAACTCTGATTGGAAATTCGCTGTGGGAGTACCGCCTCTAGGCGGAAAAAACATTTCGAAACGCCCGGCTGGCCGAGTAACCCTTATCGTGATTCACTTACAAAAATCGCGACTCCATTTCGACGACCGGTCCTAGTCCGATCTATGCATGCCGGCAAAAGAATATCTTTCATGATGGTGGTAGAACGATGAAAAATAAAGGGCCGTCATTTCTCGGAATCGGCGCCAATAAGGCGGGAACCAGTTGGCTCTACCAGCAGCTAAAGAAGCATCCGGAGATCTGGATGCCGCCGATAAAGGAACTGCATTTTTTTGACCGGTCCCCACGATATCCAAGTCCAAATACTCTGGATAAGTCTTCGCCGATCACCAGAATTTTTGGATCGAATCCATGGGAGCGGTCACGAGTAAGGAGTAATCTTCGCACTATTACTCAGCTGCTTAGTACGCGCAAATTCCAAGAGGCAGCCTGGTGGTGTAAATGGACGTTCGGCTACTACAGTGAGCAATGGTACCAATCGCTCTTCTCTCAAGGTCGGTCGTATTTGGCATGCGGAGAAATTACACCGGCGTATTCAATACTGGAAAGTAACGATGTAGTTCGAATCAACACCCTTATTCCCGATGTCAAACTGATTTTTATGGTCCGTAATCCAATCGATCAAGTATGGTCGTCTGTACGTTTTGATGTCAATAGAGGCAAACTAGATCTCAGTTTGGATTCCGAAGAGCAAATTATATCGTATTTGAAGACGCGGAAAAGAACACCGCGTGGGAATTACGAACAGACACTTGAAAACTATCTAAAACACTTTGATTCCCAGCAGATTTTGGTCGGCTTTTATGACGCTATCGAACACGATGCATCGGCGCTTCTGTCAGGAATCACCGCGCTGCTTAATATCTCACCGTTTGAGGAATGCGATATTGACACTAAGACACGTTTCAACGCGTCACCCCCACTAGAAATGCCAAGTAAAGTTAGGGGATATCTTCTCAAAACCAATGCCCCATTGATGAAAAGGCTGGCAGATCGGTTGGGTAGTTATGCAAAAACCTGGGGCAATGTTGAAAACTCAGGTCAGCCGTCGACACAACAGTCGTTAACCAGTCATCCTTTACCGCCAGTCCTTCACCCTTAGCCTGATAAAATTACATGGTTTTGCCGCCCGCGTACTCAGCTCTTTTGGGTTAGTAATTTATGCGTAAAATAATAGGACAATGCGATAAATGGTTATCCGGTAGGCAGAGTATCCTTACTGCTATTATACTTTCCATTGTTGTTTCAATCACGGGCAATTCTACCGAGCGCAGCAAGGCCGAGCGCAGTAAGCTTCCCAATATCCTCTATATTTTTGCTGATGATATCGGTATTGGTGATGTAGGCGCCTATTTTCAAGCCGAGATGGGTATCGCCCCCATTATTCCTACTCCAAATATTGATTTACTATCCGATCAAGGTATGCGTTTTCGTGA
Organism: Verrucomicrobiota bacterium; assembly: GCA_021772615.1. GTDB lineage: Bacteria > Verrucomicrobiota > Lentisphaeria > JABSQK01 > JAJFLO01 > JAJFLQ01. The sequence continues at coordinate 21,724 of JAJFLQ010000128.1, forward strand.
TGCAATTGCACCTGCTGCAGTTTGTGCACCCTCCAGATATGGAATTTTAACGGGTAATTACCCCTTTAGAGGTAGAGCCCAATACGGTGTTTGGGGAGCGTACCAATTGTCAAATATTTTGCCCAACCAAAAAAGCATAGCTAAAGTCGTCAAGCGTGCCGGGTACCGAACAGCCTTCATTGGAAAATGGCATCTTGGTGGAACATGGTATGATTATGGTGGGAATCCTGCCAATGCGGAGCACGGAAATCATACTACCATAGATGTAAGTCGTGGATATTCTAGTGGTGGCCCTACGAATCAAGGTTTTGATTATTCTTATCTACTTCCTGCCGGCATACAGGGTGCACCCTATGCATTTTATGAAAATGATGCCTGGGCTCCCATAGACCTCATGAACTCTACGATTGTTCCTTATAAAAAAGGTGAAGAGAAGGCTGATTATGCCATTCATGAAAAGGGCTATGGTGATTCACACTGGAACACTTCAGCATCTGGGGAGAAGCTACTTAATAAAGCTCGGGACTTTATGGATGACCATATGACGAATCACCCTGACAAGCCTTTTATGATGGCATTTTTTTCTGAGGCCATTCACATACCAGATCGTCCACCCGTTGAATTAGATGGTGTTCAAATTAAAGGCTCTACGGGGCTATGGAAACAAAATCCGGTTGGATTTTGCTTTTTTCACGTAAGCGTCATGTGTAGCCATCTAGTCAGGCAACGGCCGCGATTTCACTCGCGGGCTGAGGTTTCGGGATGTAGTGGTCGATGGCGGGTTTCCATTGGTGTGGAAGTAGGTTCTCGAGTTCTGTCCGTGGGGTGTTGTT
>JAJFLQ010000129.1 GCA_021772615.1 Verrucomicrobiota bacterium
AGAATACCTGCTGCTGCGTAGCGGAAACAAGGGCGATGAACCTGTGCTTGTGCGCTTGCAGCAGTCTTACGAACTTGACCGCATTGTAGCGCTTGTCGCGCAGTATTACGATACGGATAATGAATCGATTCTTACACGCCGATCCGGCTTCCGCGAAGCGCGTCGAGTCGCGATGCATTTAGCGAGTCATAATTGCCGAGGCATTTACAGTTTGAAGGACCTGGCCGCGAAATTTTCAGTTACCGGGGGCGCGCTATCCCAGGCGCGCGACAAGGTTTCTCAGGATAACTCACCTCCCGTTGTAAAGGCGTTGAAAAATCTACATCAGGAGATAAAAACTGCGAAATAAAGGTGTGACCCTAATGCCTCTATAACTCACCTCCCGTTGTAAAGGCGTTGAAAAATCTACATCAGGAGATAAAAACTGCGAAATAAAGGTGTGACCCTAATGCCTCTATTGAAAAATCTACATCAGGAGATAAAAACTGCGAAATAAAGGTGTGACCCTAATGCCTCTAATCCCGTTAAGTCCGTAAAGAATCCTCCGTGATTACGGAGGAAGTTTTTCATGACCGATGGGCCGACACCGCTCCTGCTATGGTCCACGAGCCTATTTCCTGCTACCGTCCGCCAGAGAGAAGAGAGACAACGGTTTCGGCTACGGCAGTCGTCCAAGACACCATTGTTGCGCTATCACATGCCCGGAAATTTACAATTCGCCATGCCGCCGGCGACCATTTCGAGCGCTTCATCGGATAATTCTTCATCTTCCGGGATTTCGATGTCGGCAGGAATCACGATATAACGTTTGGTTGGGGTCTCTTCAAGTACGGTGATGTCGGTACTTTCGTCGATCGTCATGCCGAATAAATCGTTGAGCGCAGATTTCGGATCGGAGAGCAGCGTCTTCTTGAAGACAGCATCTTCCTGGGCACGGGCAATCAGTTGGTGGGTAAGTTCATCGCGATTCTGAACTTTCATTAGAGGTCCTCCCGGGTTGGTATGTATTGAAAAAATTCGCCACCAACACCAAGATCAGAATAATATCTTATCTGCCGGCACGATCCTATGGTACTGACGCTGCTACTGTAGTCCACATTCTGGATAATGAAATAAACTAAATGAAAACTCGACGGGTTTGAACGGCAGCGCTAGCGGAAAACAGTACCCGATCCCGGCCATCATCCGATTGTTTTGGTCGCCTTACGGTTTTCCGTAAACGTGTCGACGAAGGGCGCCAGACGGCGACGATTTACCCGCATCATCGCCAGATTATCACCATAAAATTCCCAGATTGCGCTAAGCGTCGGGAGATGCCCCTCCAACGCGTAATGCCGGTGAATCGATTCAGCCAGAAGCTGCAGTCCCACGCCCCGGTTCCGGTACCTGGCATCGGCGAATAAGGCGGTATAGTACAAGAGTCCCGGCGACAGCCGTTTATTCAGCATCCAGCCAATGAGTTCATCTCCTTTCAGCAAGGCTAAGCTGGTGGATGGATCGAGGTTATTGAGATTGTCGCTGGACGGCCAGACGGAATCGTCGACGAAAGGGTGTTGCTCCTGTCTCCGACGGAGATCAGCGAGTGCGTCGTCGCCAATCTCGTGCCATGGCACAATGCGCATCGTTGCTCCCAGGACATTGCGTTGCATCCATGGCGATTTGAGAATCCGCAGATATCCGTTTCTCGTCAGATAGCAAACGCAGGAATGTGGCATAGGATCATCCCAGTTGCGTTTGCACAGCATATGTTCAAAGATGCGGGTTGACGATTGACCGGCGCGGTACAACGCTGTCAAGTTACGACAGCCGTGCGCGTGCAGGTCCGCTCCAAGTCGTTCAAGCAACGCGCTGCCGATGCCCTGGTTTCGGAATTCTGAGCTCACGAATATCGACTGAATCCATCCGGATCGGCCGTCGGAAGATCGGATGGCAAGTCCGAGCGCAAACGGTGCACCGAAGAATTCGAGTCCGCCATAGGCCACCAGGTTGCCGCTGTCCACCCATTGATCCAAGAACGGCCGCTGCCAGCGGAACATCAGATGTTCGAAGGTCCGGATGGTGGATGCATCAAGTTTTATCAGGTCCATGACAGGTGATCTCTCCTGGGTTGCGTGGTCTCAACGGTCAACGACATATGGCTGAGTAACCGATTAATGTCGTGCGCGATTTGTCGCGCAGATCTCAAGCCTGGTTCTGCGGCAGGGGATTCCGTTGCCCGCCTTCGACGCCTTCCAAAGCGGGGCGACGTGAGTTGCGGCGCCACAATGTTGCTCGATCGTCCGCTTTGGAATTGCTGTCCGACAACGCCGGGATTCTCCGAAACAGCAGACGCGGGACCAGAACGTGACACCTGCAGCCGTTGTTGTGGCGCACACGCGCGCAACTGAGCCGAGTGTTTCGCAGTTCTTCAACAGGCATTTCAGTATTTCCAAACCTGGAGAAAGGAGGAAACCCCATAGGTTCTCTGGCAGAAATTCCAGCGCATCTGAGCTTTGTTGGGTGACCCGATAGTTGGTCTTGGTAAATTCGGAATTGTGGCTGCTTGGCAGATTTAGATTCAGGAGGTATTTGTCTTGGGTTGAATCCTTCTGAAGGACTGAAATCACCGGATATACACTCGCTGATTCAAAGACAGGTAAATGGCTGACATCAGTGAGAGAAAGGATGCGGCATTTCTTGAGAATATGTTGCCTCAACCCTTTTCCGTAGGTTCCAGACAGGTACTTGTTCGGTGAAATATATGACAAGATACCCGGCGAAAGCAGAAAATTTGTCCCTGCTCCAAAAGCCCTCGATGCGCTCAACCGGTAGATCAGATTTCAGCACTGAACCGCCGCCAAACCGATCGGCCATCTTGTTCTTGACTTCCTCGAACACCTCAGCGCGTATGTCCTCCGGGAGCGGTTTGCCGCATCGGCATTGGGTCGGCACATAAATCTCCACCGAACTTTCGAGTTCAATGGGCTGTGTGTTGTTGTTGGTCATTGATCTTGCCACTTGATATAAATCAACCTGCCGTGAACCGTCATCGGGCCGCCGATCGGAATGAATCGCTTCCACGTGATACTTCTGTCTGTCTGCAATTCAGGTCTTTTAAAAATACAACATAGGTTCTGATCCATGCGAGATGGGAGCGACACCTGGTACTAATACTTGGCAATCTCCGTTTTAATTTTGCTCCCGCAAAATTAAACAGACCTACTGAGCCTCATATTACAGCCGCGAGTGACGGCAGTTGTAAATCGGCGTCGTGCTACCAACCCGTATCCATGAAATATCATTTGGCCGACGGTATCGATCGTTAGCCGCTATTGCGGTGGTAGGGGGCAGCAGAGTGCGATCGACCGCAGTGATTTTCGATTGCTGTCGGCAACGTGGGTGTTTGAATTTACACTGTTACCGAGCTTTGGATTTCACCTCACCTCGCAGCTTGCAATATGTCAGAATGGAATTTCTTCGTCTTCGCAAACCCACGGGGGGCCTCGCCCATCTCTTCCCAAGTGACGCCGAAGGGGAATCCGTTTGACGCATATCCGGCAATGTAGGAAAAGTTTTCATCGCATTCTTCGTATTCGAGGCACTGCAGTTCCGCCTGCCTTTTCCGTTCCCGCTCCTCTTTCTTGCGCCGGCGCGTATCGGCCAGTGCGTCAACGGATGCTCTTGCCTTATTCTCGTAATCCACGCTGACGGTAACGCCAAGCAGTCGCAATTCCGAAATAGCGCACAGCCGGTCAACGCCGTACCACTTGCTGTAACTCCTGACGATGTGTTTGCCTCCGTAATTCGCGACCCACTTTGTGTCCTTTGCGGACCTCAGTCGCGCCGTCCGCGTCATTCGCTTTCTGCGCGGCGATCGTTGTCTCTTGCGCTTTCTTCGTTTCGATAGCGACATGGTTCGAATAAGCGGATTGTTGTTGTTTGGACACGCCTACTGCGATATCGACGATTTGGCATTCTACAGACGAAGTACCGGATGATGATCGGGCTCTCCGCGACTATTATCGAGGCGCTTTGCAACCAGCCCGACTGTCGAAGCGTATCCTGCGATACTATCATCTGCAAGCTATACCATGAGCCGGCACCGAATTTCAGCACTTTTCATGGTCCCGCGTTTGAGGCATTTCCAGGAAGGGATCACCAGCAGCATCCTGCCTTTGTCGGTCGCCTCTTTGATTTTCGGTTGAATTCTACGCGACATTCCGTGAGCGCCGGGACGACAATTATAGGCTGAGTTCCAGCAAGCAGGTAATGAAGGACGTCTCGTTCGATTCTGGAAAGCAGCTTGCGGTCCTTCAGTTTCGTTCAATATAATTGGCCCGGGTCATCGCCCATTCCGTTCGGCTGCGATCAATCGCTTCAAAGCGAAAATGTCGAGCTTGTCTTTTTCTCGCATGGAAGATTTCTTCGATGAAATAAGGTCTTCGGGATGCAGGAATGGAATACCGCCGGAGGTGCGTCGGGCGCGTTTTGCGTATTCCTCATAAGGTTTCTGTGACAACAGAGTAAAAATATCCAGAGGAAAATCCTCAATTAGACGGATAGCGCCCGGCTCCAGGGTAAAGTCCGTCGCACTTAGATCTACCGCAAAGCCTTCTCCCCATTCGCAAAGCGCATCCAACATCGATGCAACATTTTCGGGATCGGCGTCGACGATGATGTCCAGATCTTCCGTCGCGCGGACGTAGCCATTCAACGCGACTGCGACGCCGCCGACGATCACAAACCGTATCCCGCGCGCCTGCAAGAGGTCGATCACAACGGAAAAATCGGTATCCATCAGGATGAGACTCCCCGACCGACTACCTTCCGGTATGCTGCCGTCGAGTCGCTCGCGCTGGATCCAACGCAACCCAGCTTTTTCAAGCCCCGGTTAACCCTTGCCAGTTCTTTCAGCGGATCAACATCCCGTGACCGACCGACTACCTTCCTGATTTGCTTGTCCCTATGCTCGCGGTTCATACCGGTTACCGTAACGGGTGGTGGGCGGCTTGTAAAGCTATGACCCACGCCATCATCGTGACGGAGTCGGTTGACGGAGTCGGGGTCGGGGTCGGGGTCGGGGTCGGGGTCGGGGTCGGGGTCGGGGTCGGACAAAAGGCATAAAATTTTGATAATAAATACCATATGAATATCGTGCCATGAATACCGTGCTAGGTAAATATGGATCTTAGGTTAGAATCTTAAGGCAAAAAATCGGTTTTAAGTGTACATTGTCGTTTTCTGAAAATCCGGCGGCAAATTCGGGGTCACACCGAATGCCTCCCAACTTAAGGATTTTTTGGCTCAATCTGTCCATATTGAATTCCGAGGGTCCTCATATCGATTTTGATTGCTTCAGTCTTTTCGAATTCGACTTCCCTCTCAGTTGATTTACGACGCGTGAAAACCGATGCGGGGAATTGACATATTTTGGGTCGCACTTGCCAAGGTTCATAGAGGAACCAGCAATTTCTCATTGCTCGTAATCGTCGTCTGATTTCTTATGTTTTTGGCATAACAGCGAAAAATTATGGCGAGACCGTTAAGAATTGAATAGGCACGCCAACCTGAGCCGTTTCATGCAGGGATTTCTCACGTCATTCACGGTTACGATGAATCGCAGGCGGCGGACGTCCGGCCATATTTTTCAGGGTCGATTCAAGGCACAACTGGTGGAGGACGAGTTGTATCGATCACGGTTGTCCCGCTATATCCACCTGAAGCGATCCTTCTCACTTGATGAAGTCGGTGATATCGTCGCAGGAATTTTCGAAGTGACCAAGGCGGACATTCTCGCCAGAAAGTCCCCGCATCGTGTTGCACGCCGGGTGTTCATGTACTGTGCGTGTAAATATTGCAGCTATGGTCGGAGTTTGACCGATATCGCCAAGTGCTTTTCGGTTTCAATTAGCGGTCTGACCCGAGCGCGTGATCGTGTTAAGGCGGATCTGCCCCGGGACAAGGAACTCAAGAGCGGGTTGAAGAAAATCGAGTCAGGGCTGAGCCAATGCGGGTTTGGCCAATAAAATCAATAGCGCAGGTGTAACACACCGGCACACACAACTGGAACGGCCGGTGTCACACCTTGAATTTGATATTAACGGCGGTTGATCGCATTGACTGGAGAGGAACAACGGCGTGACGCATTGGAAATTCCCGGATAGCCCGATTTCTTTGCTGTTGAACGTCGAATCAATCTTCTCTATTTCGTCGAAATGGTTCGCTCGTCCTGTTCTGTTGCGGGCCGAAGGAGCGCAAAATAGACGCGTTTGATTCCGGTGATTTCGATGAATTCCGAGTCAATCGTCGGAGCTTGAGCGTGCCTTCGCATGCGGCCGCCGCACCACCCGCAAGCGGGATGTCGCGCGGAGGTGCTGAGCTTCGGTACCGTCTTCGCCCCGTGAATCACTTCGCGTTGCTCCGTTACCGCCTGCAGCGGGTCGTCTCGCCCTTCGGACTCGGCTCCCCCGCCGTCAACGATTCCTGTCCACGTCAACCCGCCCCCGGTTCCCAGTTAAGAAGATCGTAAATGGCTTCCTGGTAGCGCCGAGTTGCACTCGGCAATTTTCTTGCAAATGGATGATATGTGCCGAGCACAACTCGGCGCTCGCAAAGGCTTTGGGGGCCAAATTAATCAGGTTAGCTCCTGCGATCCAAGCAAGTTGCCTCGTAAAACAGGAATCAAAATCCTATTATTACAATCATGGACTACCACCGCCGATTGATAGAAGACAGTATCCTGGAACGAACCAAGCACTATCCAGTAACCGCTGTACTCGGTGCCAGGCAGGTGGGGAAGTCGACCTTAATCGACAACTTATTCAAGGAAAGGATTCAGACAGTTGTATTTGATCCGGTCCAGGACATTGCGAATGCCAGAGCCGATCCCGATTTTTTCCTGCAGAACCATCCGCCTCCTCTATTCCTGGATGAAATCCAGTATGCTCCAGAGGTATTGGCAGCACTTAAACGCCGGGTAGACCGTTTTCCGGATGATCGATACATCATCAGTGGCTCTCAGAATTTGAGCGTATTAAGATCGATCTCGGAGTCGCTATCCGGTCGCGTTTCCATCGCGCATCTTTGGCCATTAAGTTTTCGTGAAAGCAGGAAGAATATCGAACGTCAATCGATTCTGAGAAAATGGTTGGCTAGCGGTAAGGATGCTGTCTCCGGAAGTATACAAACACCGCAACCAGTATTCGACCAGATTTGGCGCGGCGGGTACCCCAAACTCTTAGCACTACCCGACCAATTGATACCCGACTATTGGGCATCCTACATGCAAACGTATATCGAACGCGATGTACGTACGGTCGCGAATATCGGCTCTCTGCAAACATTCGGTCGATTTTTTGGATTGCTGGCTGCGTACTCTGCGCAGGAAATCAACCACACCCAGTTAGGTCGCGAGCTTGGTGTCGATCGGAAGACCGCGCTGCAATGGACCGAAATCGCTGAAGCCACATACCAGTGGGTATCTATCCCGGCTTATTCCAGGAATGCGGTAAAGCGAGTTGCCGGCAAAAGGAAAGGATATTTCACAGATACCGGATTTCTTTGTTACTTGCAGCGAATCAGTTCTCCGGCGGCGTTAGCGAACCACCCATTCGCGGGAAGATTATTTAAAAGTTGGGTAGTACTTGAAATTCTAAAGTCCTTCCAAAATTGGCCCATTTCACCAGCGCTCTATCATTACCGTTCCTATGCGGGCGCCGAGGTCGATCTCGTCCTTGAAATTGATGGAACCTTGTTTCCCATCGAAATCAAGAGTAAGTCGAACCCGGACCGCCACGACACGTCCGGCATACGATCTTTTAAGGAATGCTTTCCACAAGAGCGGATAGCAGACGGTCTTATCATTTGTGCGATCGACAAACCAACAATGATCACTGACAACATACTGGCAATACCATGGTGGTTGATATAGCACTTTTGTAAGTAAACACGAGCGGGGTCTGACGGAAAGCGCCGTTTAAAATCGTTCTTATTAGCGGAAATCCGGGGTCACCCATTAAGGTTGTTTGCAAGTCCAGGCAGACCTCAATTGCAGGAAAAACCGAAAGAAAATGAGATGGAACGCTTCCTCGAGTATTTTCGAACGGACTATTCGCTCAGTCACCCGTCCGGATCCAGGCATTAGCGGAGCCAACCTTTTATGACTCAAGACATGGGAGGAATAGTAAAAGCGTCAATCATTGATATCTGTGGTCTTATCTAAACAATGAATATTATGGCACAATCTTCCCCTGAATTACAATAAAATAGATAGGAGATGCGACAGGTGCTAATCACACCTTGTTGCATGGTTGGCGGCTTCAACATATGCCCAGGATCGGTAATTTAGCTATTATGGGTCGTTTATTCGGCAGCTATTCGGTATTCCACAACCAGCAAGTGACTGCGTTTCATCACTACGGTACCGATCCCGGGGTATATGCCATCCCGGTGAGCGATGGATGGAGTGTCATATCGCCGGCAACGATGCCTCCCGACAATACTGCGGCCAAGGTTTTCGAGAACGCACCCTCCATTCGAAGTGGTTTGGACCTGTTTGGCAGCCGGGGCCGTTCGCCTTCGCGGGTCTTGTGTTGCGGTCATATCCGCCTGGAGGACGAGCGGCCTCGAGAGCCATTTAAATGCGGTTTAGTGGGCACGCGATGCGGGTGCCGAAATGCGGGCGCTCAAATGCACTGCCTGCCTCATGAAACGTACAGCGTTGTGGCGCACCGACACGATCCGGAGTTTTACTGGAGGGACACAGTCCTCTATGTCCGAGACACAACGGGACAAACGGTCGCAGGGGACTGCGACCCTCCAAATAATCATGTCCGTGAAACGGTCGCAGGGGACTGCGACCCTCCAAATAATCGTATAATTTTGTCTGGTGAAACAGGTGGCTTGTGCCGGATGCGCCCCGTTGGTCTCCGGACCTAGGCTCTTCTTCGGCAACAACGGCGGTTCAACCTCCTTCGTTCACCAACATTAGCGATAAATGGACCTTGCCGAATACCGGCAATGCGAGCATTTTGCAGCGTCGAACCCGTGCACTTTCAGATTTTATCGGATATCTTTATGGTGCCCAAATCAATTTTGGGAAAACATGACACGTCTTACGGAAGAACAACTGGAAAACTATGGATTGGCAGAATGAACGAGACGTTGACAGTGATGACAGACTGTGCTTCCATCGCCATATTCGACCCGGACGTGACGCGACAATACGAGGGAGATGACCTTGACAGTTTCAATTTCGATAACATCGATGGCGTAAAGCACGGCCTGTTTACCGGGTTTCGTCTTGGAGGTGACGGTGTATATCAGATTCGATTTTGCGATGACGACCTCCTTGCCGATGAAAGGGATTACGCCGTCAGTGTGATCGACGATCTCAGAGTTTTGGTGAAATCCGGAACAGTGTGCGTTGGAGGATACGGATTACAGAATACTGCGGATGGCTATCCTTCATTTTCCGTCATGCCTGGGATGTATAGATTGACGATTTACGAGATCCTCTGGGATGTCTCGCCGAAATGGTTTCGTGACGATAGCGTGCCGCCGGCCGATGCACCGGCAGATTTCGTAGTGTTATTTGGACGACTTACCGGTGACGCTGCTTATTACCGACCACATCAAGCACTTCGACTGGACACGGTATATTTGCCGTTTCACGACGACGAACCGTTTCTGTTTGCATCATCGACGCGCCGTATCGGCATCGAGGTAGGGATGACTCTACAGTCGTCGGTAATCAAATCCCCAACGTCCGCACATGGTCTCCGGCTAAAGGAATGTGGCATTGAACTTTACAAGGCCGATCTGGTACATTTCCATGGGTTGAAACGGCGTGATCGCATTCGTTTTCGAGTGACCGCAATTGATCATGAAAAGATGATGTTTTGCGGAGAACTTGTCGAAAAGCTGTAACTAAGGATGAGGCAGGTTATGTAGCATGCGGATGCGACGAAAAATCGGACTTGTACTGTTCATTCTCGGCTGCTATCATGCCGCTGCGGTTGCGGAGGCGTTCAGACTCGTTGGGTTCCGACTGCCGGCAACAGTCGTGGCATGGGGCATTGGCTATGTCCTTTGGATTTTGTGGTTGGTGAGTAGCTATTTGGAAGAAAAGTCATTCGCGTATAGAATGATATGGAAGAGCACCATCGCCTATCATATCGTGTCGCCGTTTCTGACCGGCTTGGGTTGGGGGCTCATTGGTGCGGTGTTTTGGTCCGCTGTCGTGATTTCGTGCTCGACCATAGCCTTGCGCGCAGACGACAGTAGCAAACATGGCTGCGGCGTATATCAACCGGATCGATCCGATTCTGTCTAACCACCCCTATAATTTCGTGATTACCCTGAACGATATTAGAAAATGACGCCATGGAAATATCAGCCCTCGACAGTGCGTTAAGTAGGAATCATCGAACGTTTTATGAAAGCTTGGCGCCAGGGACCGATAGGCCCACGATCAAAGGCGAGATATCTCAACTATTTAGTTGGAGGAACGGTCAATTTCGCGAGATTGATCTGCTTGACAGATATACCTATCCAAGTTACAAGCAAGCGCAGGAATATCGGAAGACGTTGTCCACCGGTACGCTAACGCAGAGAGTCGCAATGCGCATTTTTTGTCGCCGGCCAATGCGCTCAATCCCACTACTCTACGATGTTGGTGGCGACGGTTTCTTTTACGATCTGAGAAAGAATCAAGTCTATTACTACTTACAGGGTGAACCGGATTGCAATTTTTCCACTGTAACGGCGTTTTTCGAGTTCTTGACGGAGCTATGCCTGGCGACCAGCGAGAGTACCGATGCGGGACATTTGTTTACGCTCAAGTATTCTCTAATCGAAAAGTATTCCAGAACGGCAAATGAGTAAGGTACCCGGTGAGAGACGAGCCCGATTTACGGTTGCCCCTTGGAGGAAGCGCAGCGATGACGTTAATCGTTGCTCACAGCCACTGCATGCGGGGTTGTGGCTGGTAGGAGATAATGGAGTGGGCGACAAAACTTTCGTCTACAAGGGGTACCCGTGGTACGCACGAATGCACTAAGGGGATCGGCGGCCACGCGAGCCGGGTACCAAGATGCCGGCGCGCAGATCACCGAAATGAACCCGGAGGCAACATCGCTCAACGCGGTGGCTGACGCCATCCACCCTCCAAATACCTGAACTTCCTGCATGGGACAAGTTAAGTGCATGCGTTCAAAACAATAATTCCGAGTCTTTTCGGACCGATACAGCCAAATCGGGATATGTTACGTCGTTTTCCAGTCACCCCTGTGAACCGGCGTGCCATTGTTGAGGTGGTCCGTGATTTATAGGAGCATTTATGGATACTAGCAGTCAACCGGTGGTCAAGCAGCAGATGCTCTTCCGTGTACCCGTGGGTCGCGTGTTTGAGGCGTTTGTGGATCCGCGCCTTACGACAAATTTCTGGTTTACACACAGCGACGGACGCCTCGATAGCGGTCGGGAAGTAAAATGGGAATGGCGAATGTACGGCTGTTCCACAAGCGTTAGGGTTCTTGAGATTGAACCCAATCGAAAAATCGTCATCGAGTGGGGTGAGACCGGCAAGCGATCTACCGTAAAATGGACATTCGAGCCGCGGAATGGCGAGGCAACACTGGTTACCGTTGAAAACGTCGGTTTCGCTGGGAGCACGATTGAAATCATGACGGCAGCGATCGACTCGATGGGAGGATTCTCACTTGTCCTTGCCAATGCGAAGGCATTCCTCGAGCACGGCATCAACCTAGATCTCATTCGAGACCATGCGCCGGATGCCATCCTTGCTGCAGATACTGAGGATTCGTAAGTTCGACACTTTCGGGAGCATTATCCTTGAGTTTTCCTATTGGTATGAAAACTGCCATCTCTATACCTGACAGTATTTTCGAAAGGACCGAACGCCTCGCCCGCCGCACAAAGAGATCCAGAAGCCGAGTGGTCAGCGACGCTTTACCAGAATACCTCGCACGGCACTCACCCGACGAGGTGACTGAAGCCATGGATCGTGTGATTGCCAATCTCGGAGACGACATCGACCATTTCGTCGACATTGCCGGTCGTTCCGTGTTGGACAATGTCGAATGGTAGTCTCGCATGGTGACGTCTGGTGGGCAGAGTTGCCGGAACCACACCGAGCGAACGGGCGAATTCCGCGGCGTTCCAGACCTGCCCGTGGTAGTGGGCCACCATGGTCCAAAAACGTCGAAGGGTCTCGGACGGGATCCGGATGCCCAGCTGAGGAATGTCCCGCTCCAGGATGAACGTGAAACACGTCCTTGAGGAGTTTGAGGTAGTCGGGGCGCTGAATCATACAACCACTATAAACGTGAAAATCCTCAGATCAACTGAAGATTTTCATGGCACAGGCGTTGCAACGCGACACCTGGCGCGACCAGGATGATGTTCATATCCCGCACGGTCCAATACAGCAACGACTGGCAACCTCGACGCAATGATCGATGTCGTCTCATTGATTATGATTCATCTCAGCCTGCATCGCGGCAGACAGGAGTTGTATCTGAAACCGGCGGTAATATTCATTAATAGAAGGAACAATAACAACGGGACCGCGAACAATACCACGGACCTTGCGCGGTAGCCGCGATACTGCCAGATCGATTCGATGAACTGCATGCGGATATCCAGCAATGCGTTGAGATGTGCGGGCCGATGCCGCACGAATCGATAACTTACGCCGTTGACGACTTCGGCCAGCGTACATCCGTTTCGGGCGAGTTCAATGATACCGATGTTGCTGGCGTAACAGCGTATCGGCGCGTCGATGAATGTCATCATTGCCCTTGGACTGAACAAACGATATTCGGAAAGAAGGTCACAGCAGTTTACACCGGTCGCGATGTAATATAGTGACGAAAATATCCACATATCCTTCTTGATAAACCAAGGCGTGTCCCGGTCGTAAATCGCAGAAACAACATCCGCCTGGGTCTTTCTGTAACCCGCCACGATGTCGTCGTACCGATCGATGTTCATCTGGTCGTCGCTATCGATTTTCACAACGAAATCGAATTTATTCGATAAGGCGAACCGGAATCCAACCTTTAATGTCTCTGTCAACCCTTTGTTGGTCGTGTTCTCAAGAACCGTAATACCAGGGATTTCCCTCACGATGTCGGCCGACCGGTCCGTCGGCGCATCCAAAACCGCGATAACATTCTCGCTCTTGCGCCGACAGTCCATCAGGACCTTCTTAATCGTTTTCTCTTCGTTGTATACAGGAACTATTATGGCGGAATTCATACGTATGCGATTCGGAGTTTTCGTCTGCAATGCGAAAGCAGTGAAATCGGCGGGCAACAGTCAACCCAGAAGAATCAAAATTTCGGTAACGGCGGATTCGGTCGGTACGAATCGCGGTCTTGGAGCATATTGTCCTGCAGTTCGAAATAACTCCAGCTCTCAACCGTTCGTGTTACCGGCGAAAACGTAAGATGATAACGATGCCCCTGTCCGTCTGTTCCACAAATCTGCACCGGATATCCGTTAAATGTCACCGTGTCGTTGTCGAACGCGAAGACGGACCGCGCGTCGGCAATGGTCATACCGACATACGGCCTTATGCTTTTGCGCTGTAGCGTTGTCGCGCTTATTAATTCGTCGGCACGCAACTCGGTTGCACCGGGCTCCTGATCAGAGGCGAACCCGTCGTCAAGTGACTGCGACGTCGTGTGAGAGCACGCGGACAGTGATACGATCATGATACATGCGCACAAGCCCGCCACGAATCGCAAGTGATGTGTGGTGTGAGGAATTTTTATCATTAGAGTCGATCAAATTTCGTATTTGTGTTTACGGGTTATTCGATTCCGGCGATAGCACAGTAAAGCTGATCACTGTTGATGTGGTCTACCTGTTGCAGTTCGGAGACGTTAGTGCCGCCAACATCATCGGACTTATAGAATGCTTGCACGCTTCGAATATTATCGAGCGCTGACAGTACTAATGACGCCAATCTCTTGACCATCTCTTCAGGATCCATACCTCTCAGACAATCAAAATCATGTATCGAGAAGGGAAGTTGCTTATTGCATGAACAAGGTATGGTCAACCTTTCCAACCAGAATTTGATGATCAATACTTCCATCGCACTGACCTCGTCGATTATCATTCCATTTTTCAACCGAATCTCGAAATACTCTGAGACGGTGGTTTTTCTTACCGATTCAGCAACGGTTTGGGAATCCTTATCCTCTCCATCGTCTTCGTACAAGATTCTGTCATATGCTTCTTCAGTAATTACACCTGCACCCAAGTCCTTGTCTGCCTGCTTCATTCTATCGCTGAGTTCGATATTCTCAGCGACAGATTCTAAGCAATCGCGCATCAATCCACCCATATCTACGCTTTTCGATTTAACTTCAAGGTCTGGAATGCGCTCGAAAAAATCCTCTCTTCTACAGTCGATTTGAATCGAGTAGAGAGACTGATCATTCAACAACATAGAATATTCTTTGCTGTCTTCGAAACAATGTTTCTCTTGCGAACAGCCGGCCTCTCCTGCTCGACGTTGAAGCCGGCCAAGATACGCATCGAATGAGTCAGCCAATAAGATCTTGCCGCCCGATCCGCATTCCGTATCGATGTACGTCACCAGTGGCTCATCGTCGGGTTGTCTTGTATTCCAGTCCAAGCACAGAAACCAGTGACCATCACCAGCGAACGGAACCATGCGCTCGTCATCACCCAATACGATCTCTCCTGATTCCTCGATCTCATCTTCGGCAATCTCTTCGCCCCGCATGAACGCCTGGTAGTCCTGCCAGGTCATGTTCTCGCTCAAGGGCGCCATGCATTCATGTGCGTCGCCATCAAACCTGTAAGCGAAATCGAACAGGTATTCATCATCTTCAAGCGTTGCGTCGACACGACCGCCGTTTTGAACAAGGTAGAGTTTAATAAACGTATTCGGCAATGTTAGTCCGTAGCGATCTTGCCACAGTTGAAGCTGAGATATCGATGCGCCGGAATGCTCTTTTACCTTCCAGAATTGTTCTATATTCATATTATTTCCTTGTATCCTCGGCTAAATCTCGACCAAAAATCATCGAATTGAGGATTCCGGCGTCGCACCGATGACCTCTGGCGATGTTCGATATGTCGGGGATTGGCAGACTGAACCGCAACACTGTATCAATGTCGTAGAATGTAGCATCTTCGTTGGCGTTCATCCCGCTCAGCGGGATGGCTTTACCATCGTATCGCTACCGCAACGAACACATCTAAAGCTGTGAACCAACGAATGCGACGCAAAGACTTTGCAAATATGCGGCGTTGGGCTGACCGCTTCGGCGGGTAACGAACCAGGCAACACCGACTAGTGTACGTATAGTTGGCGCGCACCACAAGTCGCGAGATGGCATCAAGCAGACAAGATGCATCGGCGATACTGGGTTCCAAGGCATGGTCGTATTGAAAGCGTTAACACCCGCCGTCGGGAATTCCACCAGAGTTCGACAGAGCTGTAAGGTTGAACGCCCTTTTTTAAACATGCCGCGTCCGGGGTGTAGGCGACCGCTTTACACCCCGAAACCTACGTCGCTTGCAGCTACACGTCAAAAGTCTGTACGCCAAACGCTGTTGGAAGCGGCAGCGTGTAGCCACGTCTCTGTGAGACGTGTCGTACTTTACGTTGCTTCGCGTTGCGTGGCACGGCTCACAGAACCGTGGCTACATCAATCCGTAACGACATTGAACTCGCGCAGAGACGCGAAGCCGTAAAGAAAAAAGAAAGCATAATCCCCCGGCAAACGTTAACCAGAGTTGGACAGAGCTGTATCGTTGAACGTCCTTTATCAACACGCCGCGTCCCTGCTAAACGGTGCAAGGATGATGGCATTCAACTTTACAGACGGTTGAGCGTA
>JAJFLQ010000130.1 GCA_021772615.1 Verrucomicrobiota bacterium
ATCCCCCGGCAAACGTTAACCAGAGTTGGACAGAGCTGTATCGTTGAACGTCCTTTATCAACACGCCGCGTCCCTGCTAAACGGTGCAAGGATGATGGCATTCAACTTTACAGACGGTTGAGCGTACGCTATCGAGCTCTGACACGCGGTTCGTAAATCGTCCTTTATCTGAGTCGCCAGGATGGCGACGTTCGGTTCGTGCAGCGTGGTGTCGTGGGTGCCGGGCGCCGTGTGTACCTCAAGTCCCGCCGACGCCAAGCCTTTCCATCCCGGGTCCGGTGTGAACAGCAGCTCGTCCGCCTGCGCCCGACTCTCGAATATACAAATGTTGCAACGTTAGCGGTTGCAAACAGCAATAATTCGCTCGCGCTAGTTGACCACCATTTGTATTGTCTGCCATATCCGGCATTATTCACGGTATTATGAGACGGTCTACGCGCCCAAGTTCGTAAACGTCTTCGGACATCGCGCGACCTTTCGGGCGACACCCGATATAACGACTAAAGTAAGAATTATTGATCACGATGAGCCCCCCCAATTCAACTGCAGCGAAGATTAAACATTTACTCAATGACAACGTGCTTGGATTTCTGGCCCTGATGTCGCTGTTTTTGGGACTCGCCGAGGCCATCTTTCCGACTGCTTCCGGGAACCACCCGTATCTGACCGGTCTGGAAATGGCCATTCTCGTCATTTTTTCGATCGAGTATTTTGCGGGCCTTTACGATGCAACGGACCGCCGAGCGTTTATCGTGAACCCATGGCGCCTGCTGGATGCCATGATTATCGGTGCGGGGGTGCTCTCGTTGCTGCCGGCAGTGAGTAATCTTCTGAGCAACACACCGGCGCTGCGATTGATCCGCTTCGCGCGCCTCGCTCTATTCGGCACCCGTTCCGGCGGTGCAATGATGGCGCCAAAGTCAATGACCGGCACGACGCCGGTGGTCCCAACCGCGCCATTCGAGGCGCTCGCACTGATAACCGAACCCGCCGCCCGCTTTACCACGGTTACCTGGGAGGACGTACTCACACGCATCAACGCAGCGTCGGACGACTGGTTGATGACGACCAATATCGCGTCGGACAAGATGGGGCGGCTGGCACAGGCGCTCGGCGTGCCGGAGGCGTCATTGCGAACGCGCTTCTACAATTCACAGTTTCCCCGCATCGAGCGCATGGAAAATTATACCACGGTGTTCCTCTGGTATCCAACCCTGCTCGACACCGATGACAACGACATCCCCACCGTGAGACGCACGGCCGTGCTCCTGGTTGGTTCGACGCACAATGTTGTGACCTTAACCGGCGAGCCGACGGAATTGCCGCAGTCCATATTGCAGCGTATCCCTGATGCCGACACCGCGGAGCCACTGTTGGTACGAACAACCAGTACGCTGCTGAAGATAATTCTGCGCCGCTACACCCGAATTTGCGACCGCCTGGAAACAACATTGATACGGATTGAGTCGCAACAAAAATCCGACAGCGACAATACGTTCCTTGATCGGACCTTTCGGCTCCGCGCAGAGATCAGCCGTATCCGCGGCAGCCTGAAGCACCTGGCCCAGGTACTCCGGCAACTGGCCGAACAGTCGGTGGCGATCAAGGGGTTCGAGTCGACGCCGCGACCGGCATTTTCCGTTCTGGCGGATGACGCCGAAGCGCTTTACGACGGTGTCGATGATCTAATGGCGACGCTAACGGCCCTGGTCGACATGCGGCTGAATATATCGTCATTTCAAATGAACAAGGTCATGAGACTGCTTGCGATCTTGACCGCGTTGACGGTGATTCCCGCGGTAACAGGCGGCTTGCTGGGCATGAATCTGAGCGACAATCCATGGCCATTGACGCTGGCGCAGGTCTCCTTCGGCGTAGCGGTCGGTACGACATCCTGTTTGTATGTATTCGCGGTCAAGGGTTGGCTGCGCTGATCGCACACGATTTACAACAGATACTGAGGACAGTAAGTTGAGATTCACGTGACAACCTTCTCTGGTCAACGCGGCAGGCGCAGCGGCTCAGACACGGTATGCGGTTTACAGGGCATTGCATTCTCCTGATCCCGGATGATTATACGTTGTTATCTGTGTTTTCTGTAGCGCCCCGTGGCGCTTAAAACGCTAATTTCATAGGAGAGAGAGACCATGCTGGTTCCAAATGAGATTCAGATCCGTTACAAATCCATCAAGAAGAAATCGATTCCTCCGTTGACATTCAGAACCGTTCCCGACCCGAAAAACCCTGGAAACGAGCAATACCTGGTTGCCGACCGCGAATCGATTGTGATCTTTTCCGGCAGGACCGGCGAGCAGAAGACCGTCATCGACTTGCGATACGAGGAGATCGGCAAAGTCGACATGACCAGTGAGTCACCGTATGTATACCTGGAATTGCAGGCAAAGAACGGCGACATGCGCTTCAAGTTCGTGATGACCGACCTCGCCAGACTGACACGTCTGGTCGGACTGTGGAATGAGCGTTCGGTCGAGGCAACCGACAAACTGCTCAACCTTGGTCGACGCACGAGCACGCTACATGTTCACACGGAGGTGATTGAGTACTCGCCGATGATCGGATTCGCAGCGGCGCTATATGCGATGGTCGAATGCGACGGCGAAGCGCCGCCGGTCGAATTAGCCACTTTACGCCTGGTCATTCCGGACTCCACATTGCGGCGACTCGGACGACGGTATCTCAAAAAATGCGGCGTAGAAAAGGTGATCCGGCAACTCACGAAATCCCTGTCTGAAGACGGCAAACAGTGTCTGATAGCAAATCTCATCGAAGTCGCTATGGCCGATGCCGTCTTTCGTTCGAAGGAACGCGAACTGCTCGAACTGGTTTGCGACGCATTCGAAATCGATATGGACGTTTACGACGCTATTTTCGGCGTACTGCTGGTGAAGCACAATACCGATGTGGTGATGGAAACGCTGCCGTCGGACCACTGCCACACGGAATCTTAATCTCATGGATTTTTCCTGGAGCGAAAATCAGTGCGAGCGTCGCCGAAAGGTTGTCGAATTCGCCAGCAACGAACTGGGCGCCGATTTACAACGTCGCGATCGAGCAGGTGAATTTTCATTGGGAGACTGGCAGAGATGCGCAGCGTTTGGTATTCAGGGCATTTCCGTTCCGGAAGAGTTTGGCGGCCAGGGTGCAGATATATTGAGTGCGGTGCTCACAATGGAGGGTCTGGGATACGGTTGTCGGGATAACGGTTTGTGTTTTGGGCTCAATGCTCAAATGTGGACAGTGCAATTGCCAATCGTAATCTTTGGGGATGAGAAACAGAAACGTAAGTATTTGCCTGCTCTCGCCGGCGGGAACCTTATCGGCGCACATGCCGTCACAGAAGAAAACGCGGGGTCGGACATTTACAGCCTGACGATGTCGGCGGTCAGGCGTGATGGCGGTTATGTGCTTAACGGCCGGAAAAAGTATGTGACTCTGGGGCCGATCGCTAATGTTGCTCTCGTTTTCGCGAAGACCGGTCCAGAAATGGGGCGATGGGGCATCACGGCTTTCCTTGTTGATGCCGACACTCCCGGTTACTCTCACGGTCCGGCTGAGGCCAAAATGGGACTACGCACCGTGCCGTTCAGTGACGTGACGTTGACGGACTGCTGGGTTCCAGACCAACAGCGGCTTGGCGTCGAGGGAGCCGGCGTCAGTATTTCAAGCAGTTCGTTGGAATGGGAGCGCTGCTGCATTCTCGCGGGGCAGCTCGGTGCGATGGAGTATCAACTTGAAACCGCGGTGACGTTTGCTCGGAAAAGGCGCCAATTCGGACAGTCGATTGGTAAGTTTCAGTCGGTATCCAATCGGATAGCTGACATGAAGTCTCGGCTTGAGGCTTCTCGCCTCCTGGTATACAAAGCGGCGTGGCTAAAGAAATCCGGCAAGCAGGCGATGATGGAAGCAGCGTTGGCCAAATTGATCCTAAGCGAGAGCTTTACCGAATCCAGTCTTGATGCAATTCGAATTCACGGAGGACAGGGTTATCTCACCGAGTCCGAAGTCGAGCGCGACTTGCGCGATGCCATCGGCGGTGTGATATATGGCGGCACTTCGGATATCCAGCGAAACATCATTTCCAAGATGCTGGGACTATGATTTATCTTCTGCACCATACTATTGATGTGGTTGCCGATAAACGGCCTCAGTCCGAGGCGGTACGGTTTCGTGATGAGGCGCTGACATATGCAGATCTTGTCGAGCGCTCGACTCAACTGGCTCGATGCCTACGCGCTCAGGGTGTCCGCCGCAATGATCGCGTAGGCATCTATATGCACAAGTGCGTTGAATCCGCGATCGCGATTTACGGCATCATGAAGTCCGGTGCAACATACGTCCCGCTCGACCCGCTCGCACCGTCGCATCGAACGCTGTTTGTAATCTCGGATTGCAGCATCCGCCACATCGTAACCCACAAACCCAAGCTCCCGTCACTACGCACGATGTTCTCAGAAAAAGCGTTTTCGGGATCTCTGATTGGAATAGACGGTGATGCCGACTTGTCGCTCGAAAATGTGGCGTGGCGCGAAGTTTTCCGAGAATCCACAGGTGCCCTGGATGATGTTGTCATCACGGAACAAGACCTGTCATATATCATGTACACTTCAGGTTCGACGGGCGATCCAAAAGGCATCATGCACACGCACCACAGCGGATTATCTTACGCCAGATGGGCGGCCGATGAATATGGGCTGAGTCCGGACGACAGGCTAACCAATCACGCACCGTTGCACTTCGATTTATCAACTTTCGACTTTTTTGCCGGCGCGCTGGCTGGTTCATCAACGGTAATTGTTCCCGAGGAATACATGAAATTTCCTGCCGATTACTCGCAACTCCTGGCCGACGAGCTGATCTCTGTTTTTTTTACCGTTCCTTTCGCGTTGATCCAGCTCCTTCTTCGCGGCGCCCTCGAGCAACGCGATCATTCGGCATTGCGTTGGGTAATCTTTGGCGGTGAGCCGCTTTCAGTGAAATATCTGCAGTCTCTAATGAATGCATGGCCGAACGCTGCCTTCAGCAATATGTATGGCCCGGCAGAAACAAACGGCTGTACGTTTTATCACGTACCGCGAGATTTTTGTACGGATTCGAATCACCACTTGCCAATCGGCCGCATTTGCAGGAATATGCACGGGCTCATAATTGACGAGAATGACGATCCGGTTCCTCCCTGTGAGATCGGCGAGCTGGTGATTCGTAGCCCGACAACGATGCAGGGATACTGGCGACGACCGGAACTAAATCTTCATGCTTTCCTTGACCGTGAAATACACGAGGGATTTTGCGAGCGATACTATCGAACTGGTGACATGGTACAGGATAGTAATGACGGGAATCTGCGATTTATTGGGCGCAAAGACCGGCAGGTAAAAATTCGCGGTTATCGAATTGAGCTGGACGAGATAGAAGCTGCGCTCGTATCACACGCGAGCGTTGAAGAGGCCGCAGTATATGATGTGCCGGATGGAGATGTGGGAAAGAAACTGGAGGCCGCGATCATAATGACGGACGACGCAGGACCCGAATTAACACCGTCGGCCATTTTGTTGTATTTGAAACAGCACGTGCCGGCCTATGCCGTACCCGGGCAACTTTATGTCAGAGCGGCATTCCCACGGACTTCTTCGGGTAAAATAGATCGCCGCGCATTGCGTCGGGAACAAGCGAACCTTTCATCGGCAAGTGTAACATGACATACGTTTGGCATTGGAATTCAACGGGTCGATTTCAAAGAATCGCGTTCGGCCGCTTCAAAATACCAGCGGCAGGCATTCGCTCGACCGGTCAATAGAGCGCCTTCTCGCAGCAAGGCAGCCCATTCGGTTTGCGTAAAACCGGCTTCATGTCGATGTAGCGCCGGCGCCTTTTCTTCCTTCAAGATATGCATTCAATCTTCGAACACTTCGGAAGTTATTAATCGTAAAGTCTTCGGGTGGTATTGCGATACCCAATGTTTCATCGACAAAGCCTACGAGTCTCATTGCAGCGAGCGAATCAATCAATCCATCTGCCAGGAGGTCGTCATCGTCACCCAAGTCGTGTTCGCCGTTGAGTAGCTCCTGTGTAATGAAATCATGGAGTTCTTTTTGCATAAATTTCCTTCTTCAATTTAAACTGAATTATTCAACGCGTTGCGCAGCGAACAATTATTCGTATCTACCACGGCTTAGTTTTGAAACGGTTGGGTTACAATTTCAACGAGCGATATTGGGTAGTCAAATACAATCTCCAGGCACCACATGGTCGATATCGCAATCAGGAATATCGCACCTGGTTTAAGAAAATATCGGATGTAGAATCTGCTGCGACTTAACAAAAACAGGATCGGAACCACGACACAAATGATGCCAACCTGACCGATTTCGACACCGAGGTTAAATCCAAATAATGCAGCAATTGTGTGATCACCGAAAACGCCAAGTTCTTCCAGAACACCGGCAAAGCCAAAACCATGGAATAAGCCGAAACCGAACACATAAAAAATAACCTTCCTCGAAAATATCGGGTATAGGATATCGCACGCCGCAACGGCGATCGATGCAGCAATGATCGATTCAACCAATCGCGAAGGCAGCGACACGACACGCAATGCCGCCAACGCCAATGTTACACTATGTGCAACCGTGAAGCACGTTGCGATTTTGATAACGTCAATCAGGATTGATCGAAATTTCTTCGTAGATTCCCACCCCTTGTCAGTACGACTAAGAACGGCGGGCAACATCAGGGCGATAAGGAAGAAGATATGATCTATGCCTTCCAGGATATGGTGAACCCCCAACATCATGACGGCGACAAACCCCTTCATGACACTTCCGGACGTAAGATCCAGTGATTGATTCTGGTCCGTCGGTGTGAATATCAACGATATAGAGCCTTCATTGTTGAATTTTCCGGATTTCCAGTTGTATTCCTCCATCAACAAGCCACGATGTGTTGAATCTTTGTCGAATACAGCCGAGTAATGGACGTCGATCACCTCGGGCGTTTGGGTAATATCGGGAAGGGCAAATTCGATCACAAGGTAATTGGCACTGTCCAGTTGCCATATCCGATCGCCGGTCGGCTTCAAGGTATACTCCATACCGGCTGCGGAGAAGGTGAGTCGCTCGACAAGATATGCCGTTGCAGTATCACGAAACGTGTCGAGATTGTCGGGCGTTATGACGACCGGATCGAGTGTTTCGGCCAATGCCTTTCGCAGATCGGCCAGTTCGATTTCCCATCGACCGTCAACAGAGGTGTCGCGAATTTGCAGATATATGTTGCTGCAATTCGGTTTATGCGCGGAAACGGTACCGACAGCAAACCCAAACATACAACAGAGCAAAATCAATTTCTCAAGCATCATGGAGATGTCTCGCATAATATTGAACCGGTGTCAAACCATCAATCCTGTCAAGCACTCTCGCTAACCAGTGCCCGAAGGCCGCGTCCGGACGTAACACTATGTGACATGATCCGGGGAAAAAAACAAAAGCTATTCCGTTTCAATGCGAATGCCAGCTGAAGGACCAAGGTTTTACACGAATTTATGTAGTCTTCTGGTATCCAAACGCGTCGAAATCGCTTTTGTATCGACGCAAAACTCTTCGTAATGTCGTATCGTCATAGTAGGCGGCGACATCATTCACACACGGATCCTTATGTTTCGAGCTGTGAAAGTGTTCCAAATTCGGGTTGAAATCAAAGCGCGAAGCAAGTATTGACCAATCCTCATTAAGGTTTTCGAATTTGCCGACGAAATCAACGTTTATCCTTCCCTTCTTATGGACCGTATAATATTGACTTTTGAAGTGTCGTTCTGCGAGAAAATCCGGTATGTTGTGGATTCTGGCAATGAAGTCTGAAAAGCTGGTATTGGGTGGTATGTCGTAAAATCCCCGGTCATAGTAGTAGTATGAGTAATCCGCCGTGGCGTGGTCGTAAATGATCTTATCCCGGTAACAGGAAACGAGACGGGTGAGCGGATTTCTCACAAATGCAAATTTGTAGTAATGTTTTCTTTCACCGGTTAACTTGCGCCGTTCAACGCACCAGCGAGGATGCACGTGAATAGCAAGAATCGATTCTTCTTCAGATGTGATACCATAGGCTTGGCCGATTGCCGCTTTTATCGATGTACACGCAACCTTTGATATTATAACAAATACGAGTTTGCGATCGTCCATTACAAGGTATTCAACTGGATCGAGTTCAATATCGCGGTAATAGCAAAGATAGCGTAATAACGTCTTGAATAGCCTTGCGCGGTTTTTCATCAATAAATAATCTTGATCAATACGCGATGTACAACACTGAATGCCATCGGAGTGACGTGATAGTATGCCGCATGTTGTGATTAGTGCCTTGGGGCACGTGGCACGTTTGAATGTGAGCTTCGAACTTGCACGGCGACTACGGGAGTGCGGACACAAGGTAACGTACATATGCCCCGAAATTGCACGTCGTCAAGTAGTCGCACAGGGACATTCATTTGTCGGATTGAGTTGGAATGGCTTTGCGTACAGTGATCCCGACCATGTGGCGCTAAACGCCTTGCGGTTTCGCCATAAACTTCTCCGACCGCGTTATTGTCTGGGTGCCCGTGCGCGGATCAGACAACGGTTTCTGGAAAATTGCAATGAAATCGTGAAGGCTCTAGAATCGACCCAACCTGATTTGATACTTGTCGATTTTGAAATGCACGCACTCATCATCGCCAGCGCATACCTTGCAATTCCAACGGTATTATTTTCAGACATGTTTTGCGTCTGGAAACGTGCCGGGATGCCGTTACTCGATGATGATTGCATACCGGACAACCGGCTGAACAGTCGCATAAGACACGAGTGTTCCTGGCTTTGCCGCCGTACACAACGGTTTCTCACAGACATTCGCAGGGCGCTTCTTAGCCTGGGCACCAACCAGCGTGCACTACTGAAGCATCTTGCACGGCACGTAAACTTTTCGTTACGACATGAGACCAATTCCCGACAGTGGCTGGTTCCTTTTACTTACACGCAGCTCCCCGTGCTCGTCACTCACACATTAAAAATGGAATTCCCCCATGTGCCTGCCAACAATGTGTTCTACATCGGACCAATGGTTGCCGTAGACCGGACAGAATCATTGATGGATCCGAAAAGTGACGCGGTTGTCAACCGGATACTGGCACAACACGACGTGGACAACGGCGCGAGACGTCCGCTGGTTTACTGTGCATTGAGCAGTTTCCTCGGAGTCGATCGCGATTTTTTCCACAACGTCATCAATGCCTTCAGAATCAGATCCGACTGGGATCTTATTATCGGAATGGGCGGCATGAAAGCCCCGGCAGACATCGGACACGTTCCCCCGAATATTCATATTCTCAACTGGGCGCCACAACTCACAATACTGAAACATGCCGACTGCGCGATTACCCGTGCAGCACCGGGAACGTTAAACGAATGTATCCAATTCGGCGTTCCAATGGTCGCTTATTCCACCAAAACCATGGACCAGAATGGAACCGCAGCACGAATTGCATTCCATCGCGTGGGAATTCGTGCGGACAAGGACGCCGATAAGGCGATTGACATCGTGAATCACGTCCAGTCATTGTTAACCGATCCGGTATACAGGGCAAACATCGCAGCGATGCAGCGCCATTACACCAGCTATGCGAAGTCTGACGACCCCGTCCGCCTGATCGAAAGCTTCATGGAAACGCCACTATGATCTCCCGTCGACCCCGCGCCCTAATAGCGAAGGTCGGTCTTTGCGCCTTTTCCACCGCCTTTGCCTTCGCCGTCGCCGAAGGGACGTTGCGCATTTGCGGGCAACAGCCGGGATTTATTTCGGCATATAAGGATTTCAAAAAGGTTCAAACACTTGCCGTCTCCGAATCGTTTCGTGTTGATCCGAGCGGCATAATAAGCGTCAACATTGATTGCGAGGAAGAATGGATCACAACTGCAGGCGTAAACGCCCAGGGCTTTCGCGGAGAAGATTTCAGTATAGTCGAAAAATCGGATAAGAAGAAAATCCTGTTCATTGGCGATTCATTTACCTGGGGCGCATCCGCAGAGCCGATTACATCCTCATTCGTTGATATTGTGTCGCAATCGGGATATGCAGTATTCAATACTGGAATTTCCGGCACCGGTCCCAGCCAGTATGCAAATGTTGCAGAAAAATATATACCAGCTCTTCGACCGGATATTGTCGCCGTGATCTTCTTCATGGGCAATGACATACGAATTGACCCACCGCTGTCGCCCGGTCAGACATTGTATCACGTGACCAACGTAGGATGGCTATATGCGTTCGATTCCAACGGCACGTATATGGATGCCGATGCCGCATACCATCACTACATAAAAAGGAGTAACATGATTAAAGCCAAACGGAGTAACGTGTCACTGAAAAATGTTATAAAAAACGGTTTAACCAGATCGGTTGTGGGCACGTACATATGGATGGGATTGAACAAGACATACTTGCGATTACTACGGCTGGAGAAGAAACAAAACGAATCATTTAATGCCGACAATCGAATTAATGAGAAGAATAAGGAGGTTTGCAGACTCTTGAACGACATTCAAATACTTGCGCATAGCTATGCAAGCGACTTTAAATTATTTATCGTACCGGGCCGTCCCAGCCGTATCAGCATACATAATGATATCGCGTACAACCGGGATGTATTCGAAGGACTTGATCCTCTGTGCCCGCAAAACCTGAAAGAAGACGATTATCGCGGGAAAAATGACAGTCATTTCAACAACAAAGGTCATCGAAAATTTGCTGATTTCATTCTTCATGTATTACATAATAACTAAGGTCCATACTCATGCACTTCGGTTGATAGACATTCGAAGTACGACTATATGATTTTCAGAATACATTCATAGCTGATTACAGATAATGGACAAGAGAAATATCGAAAATATATTGCCGCTAACCTCAATGCAGCAGGCATTCCTTTTTGCGTCACTAGGTGCAATTGACAGTGACCCGGGCTTATTACAGGTTTGTTTCAGGATTCAAGGGCGCCTGGACATAACAATGTTCCGGGAGGCGTGGAATCGCGTTTCATGCCGGTATGCGGCTTGCCGTACAGCCATACATTGGCAGGACCTGAATAAACCGCTGCAGGTGATCTACCGTACGTTGGCGTTGCAGTGGGAGGAGTTTGATTGTACATCATCACCCGCGCGGGATCACGATCATCTATTGGCGGAGATTCTCGCCGCGGACCGCGTAAAGGGATTGTCGCTGTCGCAGCCGCCGACCATGCGGATCTCCCTGGTACGTCTGCAAGACGATTGCGTTCATGTTTGCTGGACATGCCACCATATTCTCTTCGACGGTTGGTCTTGTTTCATCATATTGAGAGCGCTTTGCCAATCGTATCGTCGCATTACCTGTAACAGCGCGCAGGAAAACGAGCTGACTCCCAGCTTTGGTGACTACGTGAAATGGTCGAAGTCGCGGGAATTGTCCGACGCGAAGTCATTCTGGCGGAATCAGTTTGATGGATTTAGACCGGCGCCGTCACCGTTCGAACGGTATTGTATTCCCAATAATTCTCCGATGCATACGTGCCATCGGGTGGAATGTACGTTGAGCCAGCTCCAGATTGACACGATTACCGAATTTGTCCGGACCAATCGACTGACGCTTTCAACCTTGGCATATGGCGTATGGGCGCTGGTCCTGGGACGATTATATCGCAATAACGACGTTGTATTCGGAGTTAGCGTAACGGGTCGAGATATCAGCTTTGCAGGAGCAGACGAACTCGTTGGTCCGCTGCTAAACATTGTGCCGGTACGCGCTATCGTTGTCCCCGACCAATCGGTGGTTTCCTGGCTGAAGGACTTGCTGGCGCAACAATTGAACCGTTTTGATTACGATTACCTGCCATTTCATAGCATTGTCGAAATCATCGACGCGCCTGACCATTCCGGACCATTATTCGATTCACTTGTGGTGATGCAAAATCCGCCATGGCAGAGTTTGTCCGAGGAACTGCCCCATTCATTGCGGATTACGGATTTACAAGGCGGCATGACATCGGTATATCCAGTCACAATTGTGATTAAATCCGATATTCGGTTGTCTGTAGAGATCGCTTACCGGGACGGATTTGACCCGGGATTCATCCGTAATCTGCTCGCTGTTATTGAAGCGTTGATGTCACGCCTTGGGTCAGAACGGGATGGCACCGTCAAGGACCTGCTAAATCTCCCCGCCTGGGACTATATCGACAGTTTGGAGTCGTGCGCCGATGTTGCGCCTCATTCTCCACTGGCTGGTAGTGTTTCAGATTCCGATGCCACGAATGTTCAGTACACCGCACCGCGAAACGCGGTCGAAAAGAGTCTTGTGGCCCTGTGGGAGAGTATCCTCCACAGACACCCAATCGGCATTCACGACAATTTTTTTGCAAACGGTGGAAATTCGCTCTCCGTTACGCAGTTGATAGAAAGGGCGCCGTCGATCGTCGGTCGAAAACTGCCCGTCTCGTCCGTCTTTCAGGCCCCTACTGTTGCAGAACTGGCGATGTTGATAACGGCATCAGATCAGATCGTCGGGCATAAGTGGGTCATGCCGATAAGGAAAGGGGGGGGGGGACAAAAGAAGCCGCTGTTTTTCGTCAATATTGGTGCGAAAGTAGTCGAGTATATGTCTGATCCTGAATTACCAGTATATGATATTCGGGGGCATTGGCAGGATGATACGTTTGATCTCGGTCCCGCTGTAAACGATATAGCCGCCGGTTATATTGCAGAGATTCGAGATCATCAGCCCCATGGGCCGTATTTTCTGGTGGGCTATTGTATCGGCGGTCTTGTTGTATTCGAGATGGCGCAACAACTGATCGCATCTGGTGAAGAAATCGGTCTCCTGGTACTGTTGGCGCCGAGTCGTCCCGGCCATATAGAAACGCCCGCGGAATCCGACCGTGGCGTTAAGGGCACACCGCAGCAGCAACAGAAACAACATTCGATGAATTCTCGGACGGTTCATACTGTTGTCGATTATTTCCACAAGCTTTATCTGGCTGGATTCGATGCATTTGTGGAAAAAATCGTACGTGTGAGCCGTATGTACGCCGAACGAATGCGTATTGTATATTGCTGCATGCTGTTGCGTGTCGGCGGCTCTATACCCATACCATTGAGGGGAAAGTATGCGGTACAATTTTACATGAAAGCGGTAAGAAACTACCGCGCAAGCCGTTATCCTGGGCGTCTGATTGTTTTTCACACACGGGATGATACAACCGATACAGATAGCGTAGCTCAATGTGCTGTCTGGCAGCGACTTGCCACGGCAGGTGTCGAATCCATTGCGTTGCCGACGTCGAATCACGAAGATGTCTATGCGGATGAGGCGTGCATCGAATTCTGGTCTAGGGACCTAAACGAACGGCTGAACATGATTTATCAGTCGCACAACAATCCAAAAATTAATGCGTGAATATTTATGAATTTCTCATGGTCTGAAGAGCAACTTGCATTGAAAAAGAAAATGGTCGAGTTCGCGCAAGGTGAATTGAATGCCAACCTGGAAGAAAGAGATCGTTGCAGCGACTTTAGCCGGGAAAATTGGCTAAAGTGTTGTGAGGCCGGGATCCTTGGCCTGTTTGTGCCGGCCGAATATGGTGGCCTGGCAAAGGATATCCCGACTACGATTCTGGCTATGGAGGGTATCGGTTACGGATGCCGGGACAACGGGTTGACGCTCGCACTAAACGGACAAATGTGGGCGGTACAGGAGCCAATTCTGGCATTCGGCACCGTTGATCAGAAGAAACGTTTCTTGCCACCGCTTTGCACGGGCGATTGCATCGGCGCTCATGGAATGACCGAACCCGACTCCGGTTCTGATACATTCAGCCTAAAAACAACGGCGATTCGATCAGACGGCGGCTATATCCTGAATGGATCTAAGTCTCTGATTGGCATGGCGCCCGTTTGTGATCTTGTTATTGTTTTCGCCACAACAAACGCGGATCTGGGCCGCTGGGGACAAACTGCGTTCATTTTACAACGTGGTACAGCGGGATTTACGGTAAGTGCGAACCGCGAGAAAATGGGGTTAAGAACCGTGCCGTTCGGAGAACTGAGTTTCGAAAATTGTTTTATTCCCGAAGAAAATCGTCTGGGACCGGAGGGAGGCGCACTCAGCCTGTTCTCGGGAACAATGGAATGGGAGCGGAGCTTTATTTTTGCAAGCCACGTCGGGGCTATGGCCCGTCAACTGGATGAGGCCGTTAGTTATGCCCGCAAGCGCAAGCAATTCGGAAAATCCATAGGGAAATTTCAATCGGTATCAAACCGAATCGCAAATATGAAGCTCAGGCTCGAGACGGCGAAGCTGCTGCTCTATCAGGCCGCGTGGCGGAAGCAGCAGGGAAAGGCTTCGGCCCTGGAGGCTGCCATGACCAAGCTTCACATCAGTGAGGCCTTTCTTCAGTCCAGCCTCGATTCGATACGAATTCATGGCGGCAACGGGTATCTGAGCGCAAACGGCATCGAACGCGACTTACGTGATGCAACCGGTGGCGTCATTTACTCCGGGACATCAGACATCCAACGTGTTGTCATTGCAGGAATGTTGGGTGTTTGAGCCACAAGTGCAGCCCCGCCTGCAAGAAAAAAGACGCTTATCTCGGCGAAGCGTCGGCTGCCCGTTATCGCATTGCCGGCGGCGGCAGGGTCTGCGATTCCACCAGCCAGTGGCTTACTGCCTCCGCAATTATCGCGTTTCCGTATTTCGAGTGGTGAGGGTCTATGGGATGGAGAGTCTGCACTTCCGGAAACGGCATACGCGAAAAATAGCCATGAGTAGAGATTGTCGGCACGCGATTCTGCTCTGCGATCTTCCTGAAACCGTTCGAACGGCCGATCAGCAACATCGCCAATTGAACGTCGTTGTCCGCGACGAATTTCACTAATCTTTCGAAATGTTCGGCATAGAGGCTATTAAGAAGTTCATGAATCTTCGGCGCTCTCTTTTTACCCATTTTTTCATAATCATTCCACGTGCTTTCCGGTATACCCCGACTTGCAGCCCATGCAATATGGTGTTCCGTCAGCGCGACTTTACGGCGGTTGTGCCGCTTCCACTGATAATTTGACCACACTCCACGACATGCCTTAAAGCCTGTCGCCAATCCCGAGTAGCGATCGTGTTTCAAAATTTCGTATTGAATCTTATCGAAGATGTTGTCGTGCATTGGATCAAGCCGTGTCAGCATCGATTCAGAAACCAGTTCATCGGTCATCAGATAAACGTCGAGATCATTTCCAAGGGGTTGAAACAGGATCAAATCGGGTTCGAGTCGGATACCCTTGCTCATTATGTACGCCATTTCATCATCAAGTCCATAACCCCCATAACCTGCATTGACTACCTCTACTGCCTCGTAGCCACGACGATGCAAATCCTGCCGCAGGAGATAAGGGTATGTTTCCCAATTGTCAACATAAGAGCCAAAAGTAATGGAATCCCCGACACAGACGATGCGAAAGATATGATCGGGCTTTGGCACCACGAATTCTGTCTCGTCATTCCGCAATCCTTGGGAATTCGTTTTTAGATAAAACGACCGTTTGCCAATGACGACAATGCCTTCTACGTTGGCAGAGCAATCGCCGTGACTTCCCCTCTGGCGATAGGAAAATGTATCCAATTCCATTGTCCAGGGTCGCCATGTCAGGAATCGCGCTGAAGATTCCAGCAAAATGAAAAGTCCACCATAGATAGCGAGCAGGAAACCTAGTTTGCGAAATTTGTTCTTGGTGGTGACGGTCACAATGTAGCCTAAGACGTGATTTGACGAACAAAACTGTCGAGCTCATCCTGACTGAGGCCGGTATCTGGAAAATCCTGGGTACTGAATGCAATTTCATCCGACGGCGTATTCATACAGCAGTCGATGAACGCTGTGAGATGCCGCTCGAATTCAGCGGCAACGTTGCCTATCGTTTCAGGTTTGTGAAGGTTGTCAGAATACACCCATTCTACATGAATCTTGCCGGACTTGATGTACGCGAATATTTCGATCGTGTATCGCCGCAGCTCGGCCGCATTGCGGGTTAGCACAGGAACACTTTCCTCCGTCTTAAATACCAATGATTGCGTGTCGGTTGACCCCAAATACCTGAATAATACGTCGACACCTGTCGTTGATCGCGGACCAGACATGTCATTGGCGGCGTCCGTGCACATGAGAAAATCGAAAGCGCTATCGGACACGCGCCTGAAAGC
This sequence comes from Verrucomicrobiota bacterium, assembly GCA_021772615.1. Classification (GTDB taxonomy): domain Bacteria; phylum Verrucomicrobiota; class Lentisphaeria; order JABSQK01; family JAJFLO01; genus JAJFLQ01. The sequence goes on from JAJFLQ010000130.1 coordinate 16,273, forward strand.
TTCTTTCACAGCATCCAACATTACATTGTCACTGCACATCTCTATGAAAGGAACGGTAAGTGGATAGAACGACGTGAAATTGCCGACCGTCTGGGTCAGATCCAATTGATTTTTTACATTGGGCCGCGTGTCGCTCTCAATACCAATTGTCACCGTTTCTGTTTTCAGCCACATACCGATCGTTTTAACAATAGATGTCAGTAGAATTTCAACTGGTGTCACCGGATAGGCTACGGGAGCGACATTTAATAGGTGGTGTGTCGCGAGCGCGTCAACAACAACAATTTTGTGGCCGATCGAGCCAACAGTATTTCGTGCGACATCACCGTAGTCCGTTGCCAGCTCCAGGGTGCAAGGCAGATTTCTTCGTTCTTGCGAGAATTTTTTATCGCTCGAAAATTGATCACGAATCTCATTGCGCTGCAGATACATCGCCCATTGCAAATAGGAACCGTATGTCTTCGTGGTCACGTGGTTGCCGCGTTGAATTTCCGTGTAAGTTGTGCCGAGGTCTTCGATGATGATCTGCATTGACTGGAGGTCGGCCGCAAGGTGGTGGACGACGATCACGACATGATCATTTACGCTGGACCGAATATGTGCCAATCGGATCAAGATGCCTGCAGAAATATCGAGTCGGTGACGGAGCCGGTCGGCAATTTCCCGAAATTGCATCGACAGTTCGGTAGCCGGCAGACCTGAAAGGTCGATGAAATCCACTGCTCCCTGCGGCGCCATACCGCTACGCCGCTGAATCCATCCCTTTTTATTTTGAAGGTATTGCAGACGAAGAGCGTCATGGTGGTTTACAACCGCTGTCAGCGCACCGGCCAATTCGTCGTGGTCCAGTGCGCCGAGAGATTCGAGAATCATAACATAGGCACAGTCTCTATCGACCGTTAAATCGGCAATACTATGCAACTGCGACGGCGTCAATGGTACATCGACAGGCAATGAGTAAGTACTATCGACAGTGCGCATAAGATTCTCGGACAAGGTCGCTATCGTCGGATAACGAAATATCTCACGGGTCGATATTTTCATTCCTTCCCGACGGGCATTGCCGGCAACTTGTATACTCAGAATAGAATCGCCGCCGAGGTCAAAAAAATTATCATGAATACCGATGCGTTCGACGTTCATCACGGAGGACCAGATGGCAGTCATTTTTTCTTCCAGAGCGTTTCGGGGTGCGGCGTATATCGTTTGGCTTGAATCGGGACAATCCCCTGTGGCACGCAAGGCTCGCAGCGCCCGCCGATCAATCTTGCCATTGACAGTGCGAGGTAGGCAATCGAGAATTACAAGATTCCCCGGAACCATGTAGCTCGGGAGATGTTGGTTGAGAAATTCACGGAGTTCCTCCGTGTCGGCATGCTGGTCCGCGGCGAGCGTGATATAGGCAGTAAGCTGCTGACGTTGCCGCTGACTCGTAGGCAACCCGCGATCCCGTCCAGGGTCTGGTCCTCGTTCGGAGCGGCTCCGCACAGCGGGGAGATTTGGTTTCAGCCTTTGGTGCAACCTGCGATGAAGCAAGCGCCCTTTTTCGGGCGGCAAACTGGATATCCGGGACAAGAGGTCGTTTTTATTATTTTTCAGCACCGACAATCACCGTAGATTGCGCCCGCCAGTCATCACGTGTCTCGACGGGCATACATAGCGGTTGGATTCCGATCGTGACAATTCGGAATAGTGCAAGAAAAGCTCACTGATGTCGCCGACTCAATGAGAATTTGCGACATCAGCGATTCTTCTTGCGTGCATCGCAGTGGAACCACAAAGTGTTCACGGACACGGATCAGCGTAAGTGTAATCTCGAATTTGTGCTGCTCATGAATACGCGTGTAGCGGGATTACGGTGGTAACAGGCCTGACTCTCCGGAATACGACGTAGCGGCTGTGGTGTTCGTGTTTTTTGGCCACCCGTTGTGACGGTCAATGTCCGAATCGGTTCCCGACAGCATTTCCAACTCCGTCAAGACGTCCTCAACCTCATTCTGATCCAAAGCTTCCAGCATGGTATGGAGTTCAAAAATCCAGTCATCACCATCATCCATCTGCGATTGAACCGGATCATCGGGTTGTTCAAGCACGGTTGTGGCCTCATCGACGGCAGCATGACGCATCAATGTGGCTGTTATTTCATCGAGTTCAATGCGATACCCGTGGATCTTGACCTGGTCGTCGATACGACCGAGGAATTCAAGATTCCCGTCCGGCAAAAATCTGGCCAGGTCGCCAGTCCGGTAAAGCAAATTTGGTGAACCACCCGGCAATGGATCGGGAATAAACCGCTCCTCCGTCAACTCGGGTTTATGCCAGTAGCCGGGTGACAATCCCGGACCGCCGACACACAATTCACCGACTACGCCCAATGGGACCGGAATTCGCCGCTGATTCAGTATGCGCACGGTCGCTCTCGGTATCGGACGGCCGATGGGTACGCAATCCGAAAAGCCCGGCTTACATGGGTATACAGTGGTCCAGACCGTTGCCTCAGTTGGACCATACTCGTTGTAGAGTGCCGTTTGATTCAGAATGGCGAAATGACGTTGAACGAGTGCCGGTGAACACGTTTCACCTGCAACAATGACAGTTGTCAATGACTGCAGCGACTCGGATTCGTGGGCTAGCAGCTGCCCGTAGAATGACGGTACACAAAGCAGATGCGTGATACGATGTTCACTGATCAGCCGGCCTACAAACATAACGTCCATCACATCATCGTCGCTCGGTATCACTAATGTTCCGCCGGTGCTCAGTGTCCAGAATATGCCGGCAACGGAACTATCAAAGGAAAGCGAAGGAAACAGGAGAAATCGCGCGATCGGCTCCTGATAGTAGTCACATCTCGCACGTGTCGAATTCTGCAAATTCCAATGGGTAATTGTGACGCCCTTTGGCTGCCCGGTTGAACCGGATGTGTACATCACGTAAGCAAGGTCTTCTGCGGTTATATCAATTCGTAAATTATCGTCCGGCAGCCTACGAATGCTGTCGGCATCATTGTCGAGGCAAATCGTTCGACCGTTTGTCGACGGTAGGCGCGTGACGAGTTTGCCACGTGTTACGACGGCGCAAACGTTACTTTCCTGGATCATTTGGCGCAGTCGTTCGCGAGGGTTCCTCACATCAAGGGGTACATAAGCACCTCCTGACTTGTGGACAGCAAGTACTGCAACAATCATTTCTACAGAGCGTTCAAGGAAAATTCCCACGTGAGAACCCGGCGCGACACCGGCGCCCTTCAAGTGTCGTGCAAGTCGATTTGAGCGACGGTTCAAGACATCATATGTGATACATTCAGCGCCGTAGACCAAGGCGTTCCGAGCAGCGAATTCAGGCAAGGATGCTTCAAAGTCCGTATGCCAGCATCGATAAGAATCAGAAGATTCTACGCCTTGTCCCCACTGTCGCAGGCATCCGCTCTGCTGGGCCGGGATCCGGAGTAAGTCGATCAGATGCGTCGGTGAATCGGTGGCGACCATGCGAAGCAGGTAGTGCAGGTGATCCGTCAATCGCGACGTGCGATCCTTGTCAACCAGGTTCGGATTGCCGACGACAGTAAACGTAAATGATGCTCCGGGATAACCGATTACGGCGAGTGGAAAGTTGCTCCGTTCAAGTATCGTTATGTCGTCAAGAGACACGCGACCATTGGTACGGTCGAATCCGATATCAACCGGTTGGTTTTGAAAAACGACGATGCTTTCCAGCAAAGGTCGATTGTTCGGAATTTCACACCATCCGGGAATCCTGGCGAGCGGACTGTGGGCATGGTGATTAATCTCTGCCTGCAGGCTCTGCAATTCCCGCAACCAGTCAATGATGCATTTATCTGGATCTATGTCAGCTCTTATCGGCAATGTGTTCAGAAACATGCCAACCATAGATTCGATCCCCTTGATGGTGGCCGAACGACCGGAAACGGTCGTCCCGAAAACACAATCGGAATCGCTTCCGCTGTACAGGTAGACTATAATAGCCCAGCACCCCTGAAAAACGGTATTCATGGTGACACGTCGTTCCCTGGCAAATTCATCAATTGCGGCGGTATGCTCGCATGATAACGTAATTGACTGCCGAAAGTGATCGACCGGACGTGACTCTGCCGAACGAATCGGTGCTGCCGAGTATCGCGGGCTCGGTGGTGGCAGGTAACCGCTCAGAACCCGCTTCCAGAATGCCTGTGCTGGGGCCAGGTCCTGCTTCCTCAACCAGTTGACATAGGCTTTGAATGGCCTGGAAACCGCTGGTATCACGGGACCTGCACTGTCACACAGGCGCTCGTAGATGGACAGGATGTCGTGAATTACCAGCATCACCGACCATCCATCGAGAATGATGTGGTGAAAACTCCATACCATCCTGGTTCTCGTCGCATCAAGGCGGAAAAGCGCCAGTCTCATGAGCGGCGCGGTTGTCAGTTCAAATTCGGAGCATCGATCGTCGCGGATGAACGCATCAATGATCTCCGGCTGGCGATGTGGTGCGACGTCTTGAATATCGCAATATGCCCACGGTATTGTTACGTGGCAACGGACGATTTGAAGAGGCCGTGAACGGCCTTCCCATGAAAACAGTGTGCGCAGCGCCGTATGGCGTCGCACTGCAAGTTCCCAGGCGCTCTTCCAGACAGCCGGGACTAGCGTTCCGCTCAACGTGCAGCAAAACTGGTTTAAGTAGAGCCCGGCGCCCTCGGCATCAATGCAGTGAAACAGAATCCCTTCCTGTACCGACGACAGACCATAGACTGCTTCTATGTTCGCTCGGGCCGCGTCCATCTGTGAATTCGAGGTCATGGCGGCTGTTCGCCAAATTCCGCAATTAGATCTTCAAGTTCCGCCGCATCAATTTCGGCGGCGTCAATCCCGGAATCGAGATTAGGTTCGATGGTAAGCGGAGACGCGTTCTTGACAGCTGTGGCCACCCGTGCCAGTTCGAATATCGTCGGATGCTCGAATACCTGTTTGGGCGTTACCTCGAGACCGCATTCGGCGGCGCGGTTTGTAATTTGGATATTCAGCACGGAATCTCCGCCGAGATCAAAGAAATTGTCGTGAACACCGATGTCGTCGACCTTCAGAACATCTGACCAAATTTGAGCCAGTATGCTCTCATCAGGCGTGGCCGGCGGCGCGCATGGGATATCGCCGCCCGTACGTCTGTATTCCGGCGGTGGCAATGCGGCGTAGTCCACCTTGCCATTGGCCGTGAGCGGAATCTGATTGAGAGGCATGAAGTAACTGGGAATCATGTAGCGGGGCAAGACTTCGGCCAGCTTCGACCGAATATCGGATACGCCTGCTGACTCCTCCGGTACATAGTACGCGACAAGCCTGTTCTCGATACCGTGCTTCTGCTTCTGGTTTTCGTCATAACCAATTTCATCTAAAATCGTTCTTACACTGCGGAGATCGATCTGGTCGTTCAGCTCCTGCATCGCTGCTTCTCGATTTTTGTGCCCGAGGCGAACATCCCAACTGTAGGGCAAAGCGTAATTGTGATAACCACGTTCCTTCCTATGTATGTAAATGCCGACATTGTTGATGAGGCAATTTGTGGATCTACCAGTGTCCGATGGGCGGATCCAGGGCGCGCGCTGTTCTAGAAACGCCATCACCGTATCGAGTTCGACATCGCAATAACGATAGAAATCAATAAATTGAATGTCTTCAAACACCTTGTCATCGCTAAAGATTCCCACATCAAGATGTTGTGAGACGGCGTCGTCCATTCGATGATAGGCCTTTCTCGCTTCGATAACCAATTGATCCACGCGGTCAATATCGAATGCACGGTCACGAAAAAGGTCGGCCAGCCGGGTTTCGAATATTTGCCCGCGAGAAAGACCGGTAACAATATACCTAATATTTCTTTCGCGTGCGATATTGGTGCTCAACGTATAAATCGTCTTGAAACACCCGTTACACACATTACTGAACCGTTTCAGACTATCGACGAAAATGGCATTCATCGCCGGCGTCTTGCCGAAGATCAGTTCCAGGCCAAGATCATCCACTGCACGCCGGATATTCTCTTTTGCCCCTTCCGATATGAACCCGTTGTCCATGCTGAAGACAAGAACTCTTAATCCCATTTCGACGAGCCGGTATAGCGCATACGTGCTGTCCTTGCCACCACTCAGCAGCATCAGGCAATCGTAATCGCTGCTATTGGTATTGCGGACCTCCTCAAAGATTGACTGAAGCTCTTCGATGGGGTGAAAATACGTCATCGCCTGGTCGCGGTATTGCTGGAAATCACGACACAGGTCACAAATGCCGTCCGTTATCTCCTTCACGTGCGGTATTCCCGCAGGAATGCCACAGCGGCTGCAGTATTCGGTCGGGTCTGAAGCCGCAGAGGTTATCTGATCCCGATATACGCAGATAATAGACTCTCGAATGCCGGAAAGCCCGTTCAGGCACCTGGCGACCTCGGCCAGTTCAATCCTTGCCCCTCTAATTTTGACCTGGTCGTCCTTTCTGCCGACGAACTCAAGCTCACCCGACGACAGAAAGCGTCCAAGGTCACCGGTGCGATACAGGCGCTCTCCGTCCACAAACGGATGGTCAATGAAGCTTGTCCGGGTCAAGTCGTCTTGCTGCCAGTATCCTGCCGACAGACATATCCCGGATATGTGAATTTCACCCACCAGGCCGAATGACACCAATTGGCCGGCGTCATCCAGCAGATATATCTGAACGTTATCGATCGGCCCGCCGATGGGGACGGACCCGTTGATGTCGCTTATTGGACAAAATGTATGCGTCATACAGCCCACCGTAGCTTCGGTCGGGCCATATTCGTTATATATCTCTACGCCTTCACCGAATTTATGCGTGATCGCACGGGCAAGGTCAACCTTCAGATCCTCGCCACCTACGATAAATTTTCGTATTCGTGAGCACAATTTTCTATCAGCCACATCTCTCACGATGGACAAATGTGACGGAGTCAACTTGATGATATCCACGTTATCGTCTTGGAGGACTCTCAGAATACTTAGATCGCCCTCGGAACGATCCTCATCGTAGATAACAATACGACCGCCGGCCAGCAGCGGAACAAAAATCGATGTGATAGTGAGGTCGAATCCGACCGATGTAAACAATGGAAAATCAAGGATTTCATTCCCCATATACGTTTGCTTCGCCCAAGCAACATAGTTGAAGAGCGCAGCGTGATTGATGACGACACCCTTGGGAATTCCTGATGAACCCGATGTGTAGAGAATATAAGCATTGTCTTGAGGTTGAATGCGTCGTGCGATCCTGCGGCCAGTCGCCTTTTTCATCATCGACCAATCGCGCGGCAGTCGAATCATTGTTATTCCACACTCCGCTGCGACACATGCCGGTTCATCGTCGCCGGCCAAAACAATTCGACACGCGGCATTTTCTATTATTTCCTTCTTTCTTCTGGCCGGCAGACCGACATCCAGCGGTACAAATGCGGCTCCGGCTCCAAGAACAGCCCATACTGCAATAACAAAATCGTGTGATCGCGGCAGGGATATTGCCACGACGTCGTTAGCCGCCACACCGCAAGCTGTTAAATAGTCAGCCAGATGATTACTGTGATCACGAAGCTGTCCGTACCGCAACTGCAACCCGTTGTGAACAAGGGCGATTGCATTCGGTTCACGCTGTGCCAGTTCCTCAAAGGCATGCAAACAAGTGAGGCAGGCCCGGGGCGGACAAACGGTATCGTTAAATTTGCCGAGAATAAATTGTTCCTGTTCAGGGGGAATCAGTGCAATACCGGAAATGGGGCGTGAAAAATCCTCAAGCGCACCATCGACTATCCGGGCAAAATGGTCTATCGCCCAGGACTGCTTGGAATCGTCGAATACGTCCGTATTGAAGTCAAAATGCAGTTGATAAGTATGTGTATCATCAAGATCGTGCACCTGAAGCCGCAGGCTGTGGCCACGATCGCCGTACCCCGGGTGTACCCATTTTGTTGTCATCGGGGCAGCGCCAAAACTGCGGAAGGTGCTGGGTATGAAATTCAAAACGGTATTAACGTTTGCATTCGACTCCGGTATACTTGATCCCGGCACGGCATTCATGACCAGCGACGTCGCCGAGGCTTTTACCTTCTTATACAATGTCAGGAACGTTTCCCGCGCATCAATCTCAAGCTGAACCGGGTACAACTCAATAAAAAGCCCTACCGTATCCTTAAATACCGTGGTTGATCGGTGATGTATCGGCGTGCTGATCGCGATCGTTCGGCCGCCACCGATCCGGTTTAGAAAAGCTGCCAGCACCGTCAAGAACAGGTAAAACACGGACAGGTCCGGTGTTAACGCAGCGAGTTCTTTGGTCGCTGCCAAATCCCTCATTTTTCGGCTGCGGTCAGCGCCCAGATCATGGGATACCCGTGTTGTCGCGGCCGCGGCCAGCGATACCGATTTTCCATAATAATTTACCGGAGGACAAACTGTAGAGGCGCATGCCAGCCAATAATCCCGAGCGCGATTGTATGATTGGCGCCCGCGTAGGCTCCGCTCAAAACGAACGTAATCGGAAAAACACGGCAAGACTGGCTTGTGCACGTTTTCCCCCCGATCCACCAAGCCGTACAAATGACTAATGTGTTGGTAGATCAAGGATGTGGACCAGGCGTCGGCAATCAAATGGTGCTGATTCAGAAACCACACAAATTCGTTGTGCCCTGTCGTAATCAGGACCGCATCGAATAGCGGTTTATTCAGGTCAAATAATCTTTTGCTTCGACTGGCAAGAAGATCGTCGAGGTCGGTATCAGAAGCATGGACGAAATCGATGATTTCAATGTGATAGTCATATTCTGGCAGCACGTTCTGAAACGGTATGCCTGTCTTCTCGTAAAACACGCTGCGAAGGGCATCACTTGCGTTGATCAGTAGCTGGAATACCGCTTGAAACGCTTCCCGATTCAACTTGGCCTCGATCTTGAATGCCATAGCCATGTTATAGAGAGGCAGCTGAGGGGTTAGACGCTGTCCGAGCCAGATCAGGAGCTGACTCTTGGTTAGATTCGAGCGATCGTAAAGCTCCTCAATGCGCTGTGACCGCGTGACCGCGTCAGATTGAGAGGTTGGATCTAATTTACGAACGTGTTCCGCAGCATTCATCACTGACTACACGGTGTTAAATGTTGTTTGAACACAGTTGTTCCAGAACGCCTGGACGAGAGAGAGCATATATGTGGCATAACATGCTTCGGGAGAATGTCTTATTCTGCATTTTCCTAAACCTAGCGGGCACACAACACCAATCATGATTCCGCGGTATGAGAATGATACGGATTTTTCGGATCGGACTCAATGCATTCGACGGCTACTGAATGTCCGATATTCAGATCATGAGCCAACTCCAGGATCATGTCCATAGCAATCTGATCCTCAAAAGCCCAGCCGGTCGAATCGAAAACCGTGAGTTGCTCTTTCAACTGCTTGAAATCATCCGGAGCCTTGAGAACCTCAACCAGACTCGCGCCGATTTCACACGATGTCAGTTGCTGACATTCGCCCTCGTTGATCGCCTGTTCGAGAAATTCGGGACAGACGAAACTGCGTTTCAGGAACGAATCAGGTATTTCGGTCTTGCCCGGAAAATCTGAACCGACGGCATTTACATGCAGCCACGGCCGGGGTTCCACATCGTCAAACACCGGGCCCGCGCCAACTTCAACGGATGTGGCCGTGGTGGTAACGTCACTTTCGCTGACGATCTCAGAAGGCGTCGCGCCGCGAACCTGCCGTGAATCAAGTCCAATGAAACTGACACGCTGGTAGAAACTATCCATCGTCGCGCGATCAATGTCGTAAACAAGCACGCGATCGATTTTGAATACGCGACTCAGCGCATGCAATTGCGTCACAGCCTGAGCGCCGCAGCCAATAAGCCCTATTGTGGCAGCGTCACCGGATGCCAACATTCGGCTTGCAACAGCCGACGCCGCTCCTGTGCGGAGTGCGGTTAATAACGTACCATCCATCAAGCCGACTAAATGACCAGTGTGCGTATCATAGCGACTTACGGTGGAAATAATTGTCGGCAGACCATGATCCTCGGGATTTCGGGGATGGTAACCGACGACTTTTATCGTTGCGTTACTGCCCACGTTCATCGACGGCATCCACTCAACCAGGCCAACGGTGGGTTGTGAATACTTAAAGCCATCGCGTGCAGGAACATCCGTTTTCGCTGAGTCAAAGTTCCGGAATGACGCCGTCAGACGGTCGATCATTTCATCCATCAATCGGTCCCGACCGACCTTACGAACCAACTGGCGAATGGCGGCAGCATCGATAATTTTGGTTTTCATGAGGTTGCGGTTCCAGATGTAATTGGCTGTTACTCGACTATGACCGTAGTGTAGAGCACTTTATTGATCGCACTGACCGATAATGCATGGATATTTCTCGGCAACTCTGTCATTCCCACACGCCACGTAATCTCCGGCAATATTCCACTATGTCAAGTTTGCCTGTCGCCGATCAATCTGGAAGCTGGTGAGTCATTTCCCGGCGCAACAACAGGAATTGTTACGCTGAATCACCTCGCGGCGATGGGCCGGGAGTTCACCAGATACGAGCGTGCCCGTCCGGCAATTATGATTATTGATGAAGATGTTGCATAATCATGATCGAGGTTGTCAGACGTCAAAACAGTCTTGACATGGTATTGTACGACTTCGCCGGCCGTCTTTTCGCACAACGCTATGAGGAACATGGCCCGTCAGCCCGGGAACTGAGAGCATTTCGGCGGCAAAATTGGGTGTTCGACATGCTCCAGCGACTGCAACCAAACCGGCAGCTTGTCGGACTTTGGAAATCGTAGCGGGAAATATGAAAAATCGAGGAACCATAACACGTGCCGATACGTGTCCATATCATACGCACGCATTATCCACACTGGAGTCGGCATTCCGGCATCAACCAATTCATCGGCCGGATTGATCCCGCGCGCTTCGCCGTGACCGAGGATGTCGTACCCACGGGACAAGAGCGCTTGATGCATCTCCCCGGTTTTGTCCGACGTCGGCTTCGCGGTCTGTGCGGACAACGCGGCATGCCGGTCTACTCGCTGAACGATCTGCATGCCGAATGCCGGGTCATCAGGCAGATTCGCAACGGCGATATCGATGTGCTTCACTATCTCGATGGCGAACATTCCATGCAGTTCATCCCAACGCTCAGACACCACATCGGCGCGCGCTGTAGAGCCGTATCCGTGGTCGCGACCTTTCATCAACCACCGGATGCACTCGCGTCGTTGATCAATACCGATATCGTGCGACGTGCGGACCGGGTTACAGTGTTGGCGCCGTCGCAGCAAGCGTATTTCGCCGCAGTGATGCCGGAGGATCGGATCGTGCAGATCCTCCACGGTGTGGATACAGAGCATTTTCGGCCAGGCGCCGCAGACGTTCCCGACAACGGCCAATTTCGATGCTTGACCGTCGGATATTGCTGGCGGGACTACGATGCGGTATTTGCTGTGGCAGAAAGGCTGCGGGATCAGACCAACTTCGTATTCGATATCGTCAATCGCGATGTGAAGGTACCCGATCGTCTGCCCAATGTCCGCCATCACAAGAATCTCGACGACGACGGACTGCTGACGCTATATCAGACATCGCAGGCGCTGCTGCTGCCGTTGAAACAGGCCACGGCGAATAACGTGATCCTGGAGGCGATGGCGTGCGGCCTGCCCATCATCTCGACGGACCTGACCGCGTTGCGCGCCTACGCTCCCGGTGAGGAAGCCACGCTGGTATCCGACAACGACATTGCCCAACTTGCCGACGCGGTCATCGCGCTATACGCCGAACCGGATCACCGCCAACGCATGGCCGCGGCCGCCCGGACCAGGGCCGAACAACTGTCGTGGGACACGATCACAGGAAAGTTCGAGAACCTATATAGCGACCTCAATCAGGAGCGTACATGACTTCAAATATGTTTAAGCGATTGATATGGCAATCCGATCGCATGTTGCTCGATGATCTTGTGTTTCGACTTGAACACTACCGGAACAATGATTGGGATGGTGGTGAACATTTCCGATTTTACAAGATTAAGAAACTTGTCGATCAATATGAAGCGTTTTTCTCCCGTTTGCCGGATTGGCATCCATCACATATGTTGGAATTGGGAATATTTGATGGCGGTAGCACGGTGTTTTGGCATGAATTATTCCAGCCACACAAACTTGTCGCTGTGGACATTAAAGAGCGAACCGACAGCCCCTATTTCCGTCAGTACCTGGAATCCCGTGGGGTAGCGGGAAAGATTAAGACGATTTGGAATGTCAATCAGGCCGACAAAGACCGCCTTCACCATGTCGTTGCAGAAGAAATGAACGGCCGGCTCGACATGGTGATCGACGATGCGTCGCATTTTTATGAACCGACGAAAGCCAGTTTCGAGGTGTTGTTTCCATTGTGCAAGCCGGGCGCTCTGTACATAATTGAAGACTGGGCATGGGATCATTGGGCCGAATTTTCCGCGGCTGACCATCCATGGGCAGAAAAGACGCGATTGACACAGCTCGTGACCGAACTCGTTGAGGCGGTCGGAACATCGACGGATTTTATTTCGAATATGACGGTATTCGAAGGCTTTGCAGTGATCGAAAGGGGGCCAAAACGTATTGATGCCAAGAATTTTGTATTGGAAGACCACATTGTGCGCCGGCCGGCCCGGCGAAAATCGTTTCGGTTAGCACCGATTCGCAGGGCGCTTATGCAACCGATCGTCCGGTTGGTCAAATTTCTACGAAAATTTCGGACGTGATTTCGATCTTTGGAATTCCCCGCACGTAAACGTTAACATGTTTGCCATTCGAATCACACAAAAAACCTCAATAGAGAGACTTTTGGAGTTCAGGCTTTAGCCTGCCGGCGCCGCGTCGGCTGGCGCGGAGATTCTCGGTTTCGACGCGGCGGAAGAGAGGCGTGATACCAGCACGATAAATCGCGGACTCCAAATTACCGGCAGGCATCGTTCTTGGTGCCCCATCGTCAGGATTTGTGATTGTCGTATCGTCGTTGCCAAGACGCGAAAGAAACAGGACGTTCAATCGAACGTGCTACTGAACTCCAGAACTCACCTCTGCAACCTCAAGCTTATGACAAGTTGAAACCCGCACGACTGAAGCGTGTACTCCAAAATTTCGGCGGTACATGATTTACCGTGAGGTCAAGTGGCGTGGGGCATCCCTTGTCATCACCGGTGAGCTCTGGAAGTCTGGTCATCACCGAGAGGCGGTTAGTGGCCGTGATCGTGGTGGTCGTCGTCGTGATCGTGATGATGGTCGTCATGACCGTGATCGTGGTGCTGAACAGGCCCTTTGTGCTCCACGGATTCGCCGTGGGCATGACCATGACTGTCCTGAGTTTGTCCAGGGCCATGGTGGCTGTCCATCGAGTGATCGTGATGATGATCGCCATGGTCAGCGTGCCCGCCACGGTGTTCATTCATGCTGCCGCCGTCATGGTGGTCATGATGCGATTCATGGTCGAGATCATGCTGAGCGTCGTGTTGATGATTGTCGCCTCGATCATGTCCATGATCGTCATGGCGATGAGCCGGATCATCGTCCGCGTGATCATGATCATGTGCGTCTTGTTCGACCGGCACATGTGTCTCGGCATGATCGTCGGTGAAATAACCGTGCACCTGGTAGCAAAATAATCCCAGTCCGGCAACTATCAGTCCGATATTCGTAATGCGTGAAAACATCGCGAACGAGTCGCCTCTGAGAAGTCGGATGATTGGGAAGATGACAACCAGCACCGCAATCTGACCGATCTCGACTCCGATATTGAACGAAAGGATCTTCAGAATGACATGTTCATTACCCAGCGCGATCTGTTGCAATCGGGCTGACAATCCGAATCCATGAATAAGTCCAAACACGAAGACCATAACAACCAGGCTTGGCGCGTCCCTGTTGAAGTACGTCTTGAACCCATCCAGATTCTCAAACCCTTTATACATCACGCTGATCGCGATAACCGCGTCGATCAAATAATAATTTGCGTTGACCCCCAGGACGGTGGCTCCGATCAGCGTGATACAATGCCCCACTGTGAAAGCAGTTATAAATTTGGCAATGTCGGAGAATCTGGTTAAGAAGAACAAGACGCCGATAAGAAACAAAATGTGGTCATACCCGGTCACCATGTGCTTCGCCCCCAGGAACACATAGTCGACGAGACCTCCACCAACCATTTCCGCCTTATCGGCTTCGGAGACCCCGTGCCCAAAGGCCAGGTTCCCGAACATGAATATCGGAGCAATTTGGAGCAGTGGACGCATGGCTTTTTCCCTTTTCGCGGATTTCGGTGTAACCTCTAAGAATGGCGTCACGCCGCGGCATTGACGGCTCGCGCCGACATTCCGCCTGGGCAGGACGGGACACGCGCACTGAATATCCGGTGTCGAACACGGCTTATCCAATGATGTCGCCGCACACCGGCTTCCCGTATGTCGAAAGTTTTAGTTCGAATCGGTGGCGGTGGCGTTGTTTATGTCGTCGACAATACAAAGGCCGTACTCCTCGACTTGGATAACGCCGGCAGGAGCAATTCAGCGAGTATCGCAATGATCGAAATCACAACGATTAATTCGATGAGTGTGAAGCCGGCGCGCGTTTCCATCATCCTACAATACATGCCAAATCCACCGAGTTTGATGCCAATATCAAATTCCTCGGAAAACGGGATCATCTTCACAAGGAAGCATTCGTAGTAACGTTTGTTATGGAAAACGCGTTGCCGCTCGTTGCTGCGGTTCATCACGTGATAAACCGCGCCAGGGGGAAATACTCGATGCGAGGTGGGCGTGCCGTAAGAATCTCCGTGAATATGCAAGCTGGAAAGCAACGTGGCTGAACGATACCCCAAACACAACAGCAACACACAAACGAAGGTGTTGTACCGCCAAAATGGCTCCACTCTGGACTTATCTCAGCAATTCAAAAGAAGTGTGTTTCGACGCTTTTCTATCAAATGTATAGGTCTTAATTGTCGCTTGAATAGCGGTATTGGTATGCGCCATGAGGTAATCGGAGAAATCTGCGCTGCCACTTTCGAAATCGCTTTGGGATGCTCCTCGTGCAATTCCCCGCTCCATGTCTTCCAGCGTAACATTTGCCACTTTCGAAGCCGGCAGCATTTTTTTAGCTTACTTGGCGCTTCTTTGACTGGTACAGCCTCGATATGGCCGGCCGATGTCACGAAAAAATCCAAGGGAAACGTGATCATCTTCTGACCCCGCCAGCGACACGGGACCTCGCATCTTCCTGGCGTTATGAACGACGAAACCTTTTTGACATCAGCGAAAATTAGAAACTAACATTTGTTAATCGCGGTTTGAGAATACTGCGTCATTGGATGAAACGTGTATATACAGCGACATCCACTACCGCAAGCTCCGACCATGATCTAACCTGAATCATTCATGCAACCTCTGCTGCGGCTACATATCGCACCTCATCTAAAAGAGTTACGGAGAACTTGAGATATCAAGGTAATCCATTACCCTTTCAACCTCAAAACCTCCGTAACTCATTGACCTGAAGCACGCTAAGCAGCCTCGCGACGA
>JAJFLQ010000014.1 GCA_021772615.1 Verrucomicrobiota bacterium
GTCTTCAGACGGTGACGGCGGCAACGTGGACCAGTCGGAGATAGATGCGCTTCTGAACGGCGGTTTTGCGTCCGGTGGCGCTGCAGATTCGAGCGGCGCTGTTGACGCTGTGGTTGGGTCTTCAAACGGTGACGGCGGCAACGTGGACCAGTCGGAGATCGACGCGCTTCTGAACGGCGGTTTCGCGTCCGGAGATGCTACGGATTCGAACGGCGCTGTTGACGCTATGGTTGGGGCTTCAGACGGCGACGGCGGTAACGTCGACCAATCGGAGATCGACGCGCTGCTGAACGGCGGTATCGCGTCCGGTGGCGCTGCAGATTCGGCGGACGCTGTTGATGCTGTGGTTGGGTCTTCAAACGGCGACGGCGGTAACGTCGACCAATCGGAGATCGATGCGCTTCTGAATGGCGGTATCGCGTCCGGTGGCGCTGCAGATTCGAGCGGCGCTGTTGACGCGGTGGTTGGGTCTTCAAACGGTGACGGCGGCAACGTGGACCAGTCGGAGATCGACGCGCTTCTGAACGGCGGTTTCGCGTCCGGAGATGCTACGGATTCGAACGGCGCTGTTGACGCTGTGGTTGGGTTTTCAAACGGTGACGGCGGCAATGTGGACCAGTCGGAGATCGATGCGCTTCTGAGCGGCGGCATCGCGTCCGGTGGCGCTGCGGATTCGGCGGACGCTGTTGACACTGCGGTTGGGTCTTCAGACGGCGACGGCGGTAACGTCGACCAATCGGAGATCGATGCGCTGCTGAACGGCGGTCTTGCGTCCGGAGATGCTGCGGATTCGGCGGACGCTGTTGACACTGCGGTTGGGTCTTCAGATGGTGAGAACGGAAATGTCGACCAGTCCGAGATCGATGCTTTGTTAGGCGACGTCGACACTGTTCCCGCCGATAGCCCGGAGTTCGATTCCGCTGATGGGGTATCGTCTGAACCAAAAGCTAGAGTGGATGTCAAAGCGGCATTGGCGCAGGACGAAATTAACCGGTTGCTCGCCGATAGCGACGACGATACGAAACAGCGTGCAGAGGATGATATCGATGCGTTGCTGGATTCCGAAACACGCCAAACCGATCCGGCGGCCTAATTCAGGACCATTGATGTGGTGAACAAGAATACGTCATTATCCCGTTTCACAATCTGGATTATCCTGTCGCTGGGTATGGTCTGCGTCGTTGCCCTGGTATCGTACCAAAGTGAGGTGCGAAAAACACGCATTGAGGCAAGAATGGCAGCCGTCGTAAATATCGCCGGGCGGCAACGGATGTTATGCCAAAGGATCGCGTATCTGGCAAGTCGCATGATGCAGGCGTCAGGTCAGGTTGGCTGGGAGACGCTCCGGGGCGAGCTGATCGACGCCACCTCTTCAATGCGCAAATCGCATAGTGCGTTGTTGAATGGGAACCCTGCGCTCAAGATGCCCGGAACCAACGATCCCGACATTCGTCGGTTGTACACCAGCCCGCCGCATGACCTCGATCGC
Organism: Verrucomicrobiota bacterium; assembly: GCA_021772615.1. Classification (GTDB taxonomy): domain Bacteria; phylum Verrucomicrobiota; class Lentisphaeria; order JABSQK01; family JAJFLO01; genus JAJFLQ01. Next base: position 1,490 of record JAJFLQ010000014.1, read on the forward strand.
AAGATTTTTCATTTTCTTTCGCTGGCGGATCGATTGGCGGAAATGCCTGTCGGCGCAGTGCTTGAACGGGAAAATGCGTATCAGAAATTCGACGAGCATGCCGTGAAATTGCTGCTCGACGATCTCGAAAGTGCCGTCCTTGCATACCAGAACTACAGCGAACGCCAAGCCGCCGATCTGGTAATGCTTCAATCGGTCGCGCTCGCAAGCACAATCGGCCTGGTACTGATTATCGGACTTTTCATTTTTCGACCGTTCATCATCAAGCTCAATGCCGAGGAAGATGCCTTATGGCGCCGGAATGACAAGCTCGAGGAGCGCATTCGCCAGCGTACCGAGGAACTCGAGACGGCAAACCAGCGACTCTCCGCCGAAATCGCTGAACGTGCCGCCACTGAAGAACTGCTGCGAAAGGGTGAAGAGCGGTTCGCGCTGGCTGTTCATGGGACCTGTGACGGGCTCTGGGACTGGGATCTGCGAACCGACAAGGTGTGGTATGCACCGCGTTTCAAAGAGATGCTTGGCTACGGCGATACTGAGTTTCTAGACACCCTTGAGATGTGGGACTCGCATGTTCACCCGGACGATCGACAGACTGTTGTGAATGCGCTCGACGATCATTTCTTGGATGATGCTCCCTATGACGTCGAGTTTCGCTTGCGCACCAGGTCTGGCGAATACCGTTGGTTCCGCGACCGCGGCAAGGCGCAGCGCGACTGCGACGGTAAGGCGGTCCGGATGAGCGGATCCATGCAGGATATCTCCGATGCGAAGCGACAACAATTTGAATTACAACAGGCGCGTGAAAAGGCCGAGGCGGCCAGTGTCGCCAAGAGCAGGTTTCTAGCCAACATGAGTCACGAATTGCGGACCCCGATGAACGCGATTTTGGGATTCGCTCAGCTTGTTAACCAGGATGACAATCTGAGCACTCACCAACGGGAGCGGGTGAGTAATATCGCCCGTAGTGGTGAGCATCTGCTGGATTTGATAAACGGCGTTCTGGAATTATCGAAGATCGAAGCCGGCCGTATGGTTTTGAAGACCGAATCAACTGACCTGTTCACGCTGCTCAATGATGTCGAACTGATGTTCGGAGGGCAGATCGATGAATGCGGGCTACGCTACGAATGTGTCCGCGATCCCAACCTGCCACGGTACATTATGGTGGATGGCGGCAAACTCCGTCAAGTATTGATCAACCTGGTCGCTAATGCGATAAAATTCACCGGCCAGGGCGGGGGCGTCACGCTACGGGCAGATGCCTTGCGATTGAGTACAGCCGAAGTGGACCTTTCATTTTCCGTCGAGGATACCGGGCAAGGCATCCCGGAGTGCGATCTTGAGGCGATTTTTGAAGATTTCGGACAATCCGGCGGAGCCGTCGGGCTTTCGGACGGTACCGGCCTCGGTTTGGCGATTAGCCGACGCATCGTGCAATTGATGGGGGGCGATATTGCGGTGTCAAGTACCGTCGGCACGGGAAGTTGTTTTCGGTTTGCCGTCAAGGTGGATCAACAAGGAGGTGATGCGCCGGCGCCCGCAGTTCGGCCATCGCGTATTCCCGCGAGCAAGCCGGAGTATGGTGACTATCGGATTCTGGTGGTGGACGATGTGATGATCAATCGATCGATGCTTACGGATATGCTCAAGCAAGTGGGGTTCACGGTATTCGAGGCGGCCGATGGCAGTGAGGCAATTGACGTTTTCAACGAACGATTGCCACATTTGGTATTGATGGACATCGGCATGCCGGGTATGAACGGCTATCAAACCACAGAGCGTATCAAGTCGTCGAAAATGGGTGCCAACGCTCGCATCGTGGCCGTCACGGCGTGCGCGTTCGACAACGATCAAAGACAGGCAAAAGAAAGCGGTATGGACGGATTTATTAGCAAACCCATTTCCGAACCCGAACTTTTTAAGGTGATCGGAGAGTGCCTGAAAGTCGGCTTCGTATATGCGAATACGAGTCCCGGCCAGCCGCAACGTATGGAAACCCGGCGGTTATGTCGTCCACTCGACGGCGTGCCCGAGCCGGTGTCGAATCAGCTCGAGGTCGCCTTGGATCTGGCGGATATCGATCATGTGCTGTCAACCATCGACCATATTGCTGCATTCGATCGGGAAGGAGCGGACGTGCTCAGGCAGATGGCCAATCGATTCGAGTACACCCAGATTATAGACGTTCTTCGTAGCCGATAGCAGGACCGTATCACGTCTTGTGGTTGGTACGAGGCATTACATCAAAAAAGGAAACTTGCGATGACAACCGATACGGTTGACATATTGATCGTCGACGATACGCCCGCGAATCTGCACTTGCTATTCGGCATGCTCCATCGCCGGGGATACCTGGTTCGGGCGGCGCCGGATGGGCCGACGGCATTGAAGGCTGCGGGCAAAAAGCATCCGGATCTGATCCTGCTGGATATCCATATGCCGGGAATGAACGGCTACGAAGTATGCCGTATTCTGAAGGCCGACGAAGATCTATGTGACGTGCCCGTCATCTTTATCAGCGCGCTGAACGAGACCCTGGATAAGGTGAAGGCATTCGGTTGCGGTGGCGTCGACTACATCACCAAGCCGTTTCATTTCGGCGAGGTCGAAGCACGAATCGACACACATCTGCGGCTGCGCCGTCAGCAGCTTGAGATCCAGGCGCAATACAATGCTCTGCGGGACATGGAGACGTTGCGGGACGATCTGGTTCACATGATCGTACATGATCTGCGAAACCCGTTGACGACATTCAGCATGTGTTCGCAGGTGGTCCGCAGGGAGCAGCGGGATCTTACCGAAAAATCATCAATGTGTCTCGATAGGTCCGAGGCAGCATTTACGGACATGATGAGAATGATCGACGAGTTGCTGGATATCAGTCGGCTTGAGCATGGTGAAATGCCGTTGCACGACGTTGATACCGATATTCCCGGGCTGCTTGCCGACCTGACCGAACGGCGGATTGCCGCGCCGAAGAAAGCCCGTGTGCGCCTCGACCTGGCGCCTGGCCAAGCTGCGACGGCGGTTTGTGATCCTTCCGTTATCGTACGCGTGATCAATAACCTGATTGACAACGCATTGAAGTTCACTCCGGCCGATGGCGATATCCGGGTCGGTATGACCACGGAATGCGATTGCATACGCATCGACGTCACGGACACCGGTCCGGGCATTCCGGAGGCGCATCGAGAGCGGATCTTCGAAAAATTCAGACGCGTTGATCAGGACAAGCCTCGTGACGTGCGTCAGTCGACCGGACTCGGACTTACATTTTGCAAGCTTGCCGTTTCACGTCACGGCGGCGAAATAGGGGTCGAAGCCAGTGACAGTGGCGGCTGCCGATTCTGGTTTACACTGCCCGTGGCGGATCCTACAGTGTCCAACCAGGACGCTACCGCAGAATCGGATCAAACGGTTTCCGTCTGAACGCCGTAAACCTGAAATACCGGTTCTTCGCCAAAATCTGTGGGTTGGTTTGAGCCGATTGGCCTCAACACGACCTGATACCAGCGAAAAATGGTCGGCTGTTCCTCGAAAAATCCGTCCCGTCACAACCCCTGGTGCAGACGGTACGATTTGCCATGGAAAAGGTCCATGGAAGAATAGCCACCAAGCCCGATCGATATGGGGCGGACCATCTGTTGCCGCTCGTGTTATGGAATTTGAACCGCTCGGGATCCGATGTTGCGGTGGATCCGACATTGCCTTTATTCGTCGTCTCCGTAAGCGTAATCCAAGCTGGAGTCGCTACCGTTTGAGTCGTGAGCTTGCCGCGGAATGGAATTGGGTAAACGACAATGGGCAGATCAAAGATATGGCATGCCGCAGTTTGCTGCTGAAGTTAGCCGATCGAAACGTGATCGAGTTGCCAGCGTTGCGCAGGCGATCGCCCAATCGTTACCGTTGTCATTCTGTTGGCGACATGGATCACAATCGTAAGGAGATCGACGCAGAGCTTCGTTCACTGCAGCCATTGCGTTTTGCCGATATCAGCGCTTCAGAGACGAACAAACTGTTCACCTTCTTTCTGGAGCGTTACCACTATTTGGGCTATCGCCAGTCGGTCGGTGAGACGCTTCGTTATCCGATTTGCGCCAACGACGGTCGGCCTTTGGCTTGCTTTCTGTTTGGTTCAGCAGCATGGAAATGTGCTGCTCGCGACAGGTTCATTGCCGCTGGAGCGATGAGCAACGGTTAAAGCATCTTCAGTGGATCACGAACAATCAACGGTTCCTGATACTTCCCTGGGTACACGTAGGCAATCTGGCCAGCCACGCCCTGTCCCTGGTCGCCAAGCGACTTTCGGAAGACTGGCAATGTCGTTATGGGCATCCGGTTTTACTGCTTGAGACCTTTGTTGAGCGTCAACGCTTCGCCGGCATATCCTACTGCGCGGCGAACTGGCAAAAGGTCGGATGCACTACTGGTCGAAGCCGCCAGGACCGACACATATCGAATGAACGTTCCGGTTGAGGACGTGTATGTTTATGCACTTTCCTCAGATGCCCGGCGAAGGTTGTGCCAATGACGTCTTCGACCCTACGCAAACAAGTCGACCAGCTTGATGTGAAACGTGTTGATTGTCGCCCTGTCATCCGCAGCTACATGCAGAAACTCAACTTGATTGGAACCATCAACGAGATGCTTCCAACAGAAATGAACGTCGAACCGGGCGTCATCATTGCCGGCATGATTCAGGACACGTTTTCAGGGCGTTCGCCACTTTACCGGCTGCAACAGTTTTTCGCCGCCGAAGATACCGAGTTGCTGCTGGGAAAACATGTTGACTCAGAGGTCTTTGCCGATCACAATGTCGGACGGGTCATGGACAGAATCTATGAATTCGGAGCCAGTCGCATGTTCTCGAAACTCAGCCGTCATGCGGCGATGATTTACGAGTTGGACTTATCCGTCGGACACTGGGACAGCACATCGGTCAGCGTTTGGGGTGATTACCGCTGTTGCGACGTCGACAACGACCAAATGCTCAAGATTACCCACGGACACAGCAACGATCACCGGCCCGACCTTAAGCAATTCCTACTCCAGATGCTCTGCGTCTAGCATAATATTCCAATCTTTGGCGACTGCCAAAACGGTAATCAATCCGACAAAACCCTAAACAATACGTTGCTGAACCGGATTTCCTCATGCCTGGCAACGGAGGGCATCAGCGAATCCGCCTTTACCTACATCGCCGATTCAGCCATGGTCACCAAGGATAATCTTGAATGTCTTGCGCCTCAGGATGATCGTCCCCCATTGTACTTCGTCACCCGGCTTCCATTCTCTTATGACGAAGCTAACCGCGTGGTCCGAGAGGCTGTGGACAAAGACCAATGGCAATACATTGGCCAGACCGCGCAAACCGCATCGTCAAAAAATCGACCGACAGCCACTTACCGCAGCCATGAAACCCAGGTCACGCTTTATAAGCGATCTTACCGTGCACTGGTCATCCACTCCGATGCTCATGATAAACGTCGTCAGAAACGGATAAATCGAGAATTAAACCAATCGAGAGACGCGCATGCAACCGAGCTTGCTGCAAGCGCGAGAACACTATTCCACTGTCACGCCGACGCCGACGCCGAACTCAAACGCTTACAGACAATTCGGTCGTTGTATCACCGTGTTGAAGGTCGCAATGAAGAACGCATCTTCTATGAACGAGGCCGACCCCGAAAAGATGGCGCCAGGCGAGTGCGAGGGCGGCGTTACGCCGTCGACGGAACGATCGAGGAAAATCCCGAGGCTACCGCTCAAAAACGAGCCGAAGCTGGATGTTTTGTCCTCTTGGGCAACCGTCCCAGCGACGGACCGGACAGCCAAAGCGCAGAGCAACTGTTGCAAAGCTACAAAGCCCAAGACGGCGTTGAGAACAACTATCGCTTTCTTAAAGACCCATTAATCGTCAACGATTTATTCCTCAAAAAACCCGAACGCATTGAAGTGCTCGGCATGGTACTGCTATTATGCATCCTCATATGGAACCTGATGCAACGGACCATGCGATTAAGCCTGCAAAACACGAAACGAACAGTCGAAGGGTGGGACGGCAGAAAAACATCCCGACCAACAACATTCATGATGATAACAAAATTTACCCGCCTCACGGTTGTACATGCCGGAGATGTACGGGTCGTTAAACCTAAACTTAACAATGTTCAACGAGCATACCTACAAGCGTTACATGTGCCGGATACCCAGAGCTCGATAGCGTACGCTCAACTGTCTGTAAAGTTGAATGCCATCATCCTTGCACCGTTTAGCAGGGACGCGGCGTGTTGATAAAGGACGTTCAACGATACAGCTCTGTCCAACTCTGGTTAACGTTTGCCGGGGGATTATGCTTTCTTTTTTTCTTTGCGGCTTTGCGTCTC
>JAJFLQ010000131.1 GCA_021772615.1 Verrucomicrobiota bacterium
CAGTGCCGCCAACGTTCTTCCGGTGTTTGCATTGGACCCTCCTGAGTCTATCGTTAAAATCAGGAGGACCATGCCACCGGACCGACGAAAAGAGCAGATGGCTACATATGACGCTTACCTGTAATCCGATGCCACATCACACCTTGAATCGCTCGACCAAGGACCGTAATCGCTGTCCGAGTTGATCCATCTGCGTCGCCGCTTCCGTCGTCGTGCGCGTACTGGCGACTGTCTGGGCACTGCCGGTCTTGATATTGTCCATCGCGAGGGCAACCTGGTCCATGCCGACCGATTGCTGGCAACTTGTAACTTCTATTTGTGCCGTCGCTGCGGCAGCCTGCGATATGCTTTCTTCCAGTTCGGTTATCGCGTCCCCGGCCTTACCTGCAAGTGCCAATCCGGTTTCGACGGCTAGGCTCCCTTCTTCTGCCGACGAGACAGCGACTTCTGTGGCTTCATAAATATGCCGCAACCGTGACTGAATCTGTCTGGTCGCTTCCTTGGATTGCTCGGCGAGATTCTTGATCTCATGGGATACTACCGTGAAGCCATAACCGTGTTCACCGGCCTTCGCCGCCTCGATCGCTGCGTTCACCGCAAGAAGATTCGATTGTTCGGCGAGGTCGCTCACAGTAGTCAGGATATCGCCTATCGACTGGCTCTGCTCGCTCAACTCCGCGATTCGCTGGACGACCGCCGCCATTTGTTCTCGTACTCTGTGCATGCCCGCTATGGTCTCAGCGGTTGCGCGCTTGCCGTCCTGCGCCGTGACGGCAGCGACTTTTGCCCGGTTGGAGACCTCCTGTGACGTCTTGCTGGCGAGGCCCGCAGTCTGCTTGATCTGCGACACGGTGACCGAGGTCTCGTTCACCGCCGCTTCGGTTTGAATCGATGTTGCAGACAACGCAGACATGGACTCCGAGATCTCGCTGACCGATTTCGACAACAGACGTACCGCATGGGTTACTTCCGAGGTCTGGTCACGGATAGTCGTGACCATGTTCGCGAGAGCGAGGCCCAGTTCGTCGTTGTCGGCCCGCGGCTGAATCGTTACGTCAGGTCGCCGGCAGCAATGGTATTGGCCTGATCGACGATTTCGCGAAACGACCGAACGACCTCCCGAAAACTTGTATAGAGAACGCGAATCTCATTGTCCGGCGTCTGGATATCCATTTGTTCCAGGTCCCCGGTGGCCACGCGGCCGGCCCAAACCGACAGGCTGCGGACCGGACGAACGATCCGGTTGGTAACAGCCACCGCTATGGTCACAACAAGAAATATCGTCAGCAGCACCGTTGTCAGCGAGATCATTCGCAATGTGTACACCGGCGCGAAGGCCTCGGAAACCTTCATTTCGGCGACGATTGCCATCGGAACGCCGGCAATGTCCATGTGATTGGCAAAGCCGATGACAGGTTCACCGGTCCTGCCGACGTACACATTGGTGTCGGCAGCCGCGTCTGTCATCGTTTCGGCATGATCATTGTCAGGTACGGTATCGTTAACCTCCGTCGGGTTGTCGGTCGCATGTTCCCCCGCCCAGCTCAGAGTCAATTGGCTCCTTACAGCGTCCTTCAATACCGCTGCGTCACCATCGGCATCAGGGTCGGACCGCAAACACATGGCCACGCCAACCAGATAATTCTCGCCGGTTTCACCGAGTCCTGTACGATCCTGCATGATATCGCTTATCGAGTCAGCTGTTATTTGAAACGCCAGTAACCCGATTTTGTCGCCGTATTCGTCAACCAGAACCTGAATCAGAAATCCGGAAGCGACGTCGTCCGTCGATTTATAGAACTCAAGATCAGAGTACACCGGACGCCCGGTCTCGAAGGCGGTCTTGCAACTCAACGAAAAGCGGGTGTCGCGGTGCACGCCGGAGTAGAGATTGGCGCCGATGTCGGTATCGCCGGCGACTGTGTAGAGGACGTTGCCGCGTGCATCGATCAGGAAGATGTTGTAGTAGCCGTATGTCTGCCGAAAAACGCGGAGGTCGTCGCTGCGTTCTCCGGTTATCATTGCCCACGATATGCTGTCAGCGAAATCTGAAGCTGACTTTCCACTTTCATCAAAGGCCTCCAACAGCGCTTCGTAGAAGCCTACAGTCGAGGTCAATTCAGACTGTGATTCGAGATCACGAAGGCACGAGCGAAAATAGGATTCTATGTACGCCGTCTTCAGTGTTGCGGTTGCCTGCAACGATTGTATCGATGCGCGCCGAAGACTATGATGGGCCGTGCGATAGCCGATAGTGCCAACCACAATCATTGGCGCCACAGAAAGTGCCAGAAAACAGCCAAGCAGCAAACGCCCTCGACAGCGTAGGTCATGATCTGCCGCAAACCCTCCCGATCGATATTCAGGTTCTTGAAGTTAATGACGTTCAAGTCCGGCCGAAGGCTCTGAATGATGGCCTCTTCGTTGTGTTTAGGGATGTGTTTCCGGATCATGTCCGAGATCTCCCTCAGCGCGGCGCCACCGGCGACTCGCGCCTGCTCAATATCCATTCCCGCCTGATGGATGCCGGCGATCACTTCCTGCAGTGCGGCTTTCTTGGTGCGAATGCTTTCGTCCGTGGCGATTGCGATGCATTCAACATGACCGTGCTTCCACGGCATCACGTCTTTTGAATACCACGCAACGTGACCGAATTTTTTCGTCTCGACGACATCCGACCACGGAAGCGACTGTTCGAACGATGAGGGGATGCCGCGACTGTTCTGCTTCTTGATAAAGGCAGGCGACTTCGCAGGCGCGACTTCGATAGCGACAACATCGGCTTCCGGGCCGTATCCCAATCCCAGTGTTTTGTCGAAATCTGCCAGGTACTTATAGAGCACCACGGCATGTGTCGAAAGCAACGACGGGACGGCGCATTCCGTGGGCGCACCGATTTTCTGCCGGGCCTGAGCGTAGGCCTGGGCGACCTTGTTGTCCGGCTTGCGACTCAGTCGCTCGTCTGGAAGATTCACATACGCATTCAGCTCGTCATTGATCGCCAGTGCGTTGCCGTCACGATGCATGAGGCTGACCCAGCCAAAGTTTGGCTGCTCGGCAAACATGTCCATTGCCATCGGACATATGATTAATGCAAGATCGACTTCAGGTATGCCTGGTACAAAAGATGCGCATGTGAACAAAGATGCGCATGCGGATAAAGGCACATATTCTTAAGGCAACGGCGCCGTTCGCTGCATGTTTTTACCCGAAAATGGACAAGGACTATGACAGATTCACCTCGAATACTTATTGTGGATGATGACGAATTTTATCGTATGACGATCCAGCAGGCCCTGGAAATCGACGAGCGATATGTTCTGGACACTGCGACCAACGGGCGCGAGGGCGTTAACCTCGCGAAGGTATTCAAGCCGGATATCATCCTGATGGACTGTGAGATGCCGGAGGTCAACGGCCTGGAGGCATGCCGCATTCTCAAGGCGGATATGCGGACACGGCAGATCCCGATAATCATGATTACCGGACTTACCGGTTCGTCTGATCTCGTTGCCGGCATCGATGCAGGCGCAGACGATTTCCTGCGCAAGCCGTTTGATGTGAACGAACTCCTGGCTCGCGTGCGCTCCATGCTGCGAATAAAGCAGCAGTACGACGAAATCCAGGACGTTTTGCGTATGCGCGAGGACTTTTCCAATATGATCGTGCACGATATTCGGACGCCTCTCACTGTTATCGCGGGGATGGCGGCTTTGGTCAAGATGAAATCGACTGATACCGGTAGCGTAACAACCAGCTTCCTTGACCGCATTGATGCCAATGTGAAACGGGTGGATTCCATGCTCAACGACATGCTTGTACTCGCGAAAATCAAGGACGGCGTGTTCATCGTCAACAGGGTCGAGGACGATCTCGTCCGTATTCTAAACAGTGTGTACGATAACTTTTGTGACCTCGCGGAATCGTCCGGATTTCAACTCGTGTTCGAGAACAGGATTGGTTCGGCGGCGACGATTTCAGCGGACGGCAACCTGTTGATGCGCGCGGTAGACAATCTGTTGTCGAACGCGTCCAAGTTTTCTCCGGATTGCGGAACGATTACTATACGGCTTGAAGCGATCGATGCGGCATCACCCGCAGCCGTCCCCGACTGCCGCTACATGATCTCGGTAATTGATGAAGGTCCCGGTATACCGGATGACAAGAAGGAGTCGGTGTTCGGTAAGTTCGAGAGTTTCGTGCCGCAGCGCACCTCAAGCATGTCGTTCGGTTTGGGATTGGCCCTATGCCGTCTGGTTGTCGACGGGCACGACGGTGTTATCGATATTACCGACAATGAGCCGTCCGGAGCAGTGTTCCGCATCCGCCTCTAATCCGTTCATCAAGGATGGTTCGGGCGCCAGCGTTTCTTGCTGCCGTGCCGCGCTCGAACCTGATGATACCTTATGACTGCCACAATTCTTCTGGTCGACGACGACGTTGAAGTACTCGAAACCCTGACCATGTATCTGGAGGCGTTGGGGTATCGCACATGCTCCGCGACCAACGTCGAAGACGGCATGAAGGTCCTGGAGAACGAACCGGTGGATCTGGTGATTTCGGACGTCCAGATGCCTGGTCAGAGCGGTCTGGATTTTCTTGTGCGGATCCGCAAGCGTTCGCAGGCGCTGCCCGTGATCATCCAGACCGGCCGGCCAATGGTGATGGCCGCGGTCGAATGCATGCGGTACGGCGGAAATGACTATCTCGGCAAGCCGGTGGATCCCGCGGAAATGGCGGTGAAGATCGAAAAAGCTCTCGTTGAGTCACGATCGACATCCGCGCACTACGATCTCGCCACCAACTCCATACGACGCGATCGGAAAGGGCGAATCCTGGGACGATACCGCATCGTCGACACGATTGGCGAAGGTAGTTTCGGTGTCGTATTTCTCGCCACCAAGGAGGCATTGGATCCCGACACGAAATACGCGTTAAAGGTATTGAAGATCAGCGCTCTGCCGGACGAAGAAAGGATGCAATATACCAGGCGTTTCATGCAGGAGGCTGCCGCCGGTTCACGTATACGCCATCCCAATGTGATCGCGATTCACGAGTTCGGCATCGCGAGCGAGGAAGACATACCGTACCTCGTCATGGAATATTGTGATGGTACGTCTCTGAAGACGATCATCGAGGAAAACGACAGCGGATACAGGAATAAAGTCGGGATCCTGCTCGAGGTGGCGAAGGCGTTGGAGGCAATTCATAAGGAAGGTATTGTGCATCGTGATATCAAGCCCGATAACGTCATGATCGATACCGGAAATAAGATCAAGATAACTGACTTCGGGATCGCAAAATTGCCTGACTCCGACCTCACGGTCACTACTGCGCTATTGGGCACGCCGAATTACATGTCGCCCGAGGGATTCAAGGGCGCGAATGTCGATTTCCGCTCAGATATCTTTTCGTTCGGGATCATGGCATACGAGTTACTTGTCGGAACACGCCCATTCTACGGCGATAGTCTTTATGAATTGATGACAGAGATTTGCCAGGTTAAGCCCCGCGAGCCACGAAAGGTGAAGCGCGATTTTCCGCCGGCGCTTCAGGCGATTCTGGCCGGCACGCTCAAAAAGGACCGTGATCAGCGGTATGCCGCCGCGAGCGAGCTGGCGCATGACCTTCAGCACTATCTGGCGCGAGGTGACGGGCACACCGCCGTATCGCCAAATCGTGAGGTCGCCGCGGAAGACTGGGCGTAGTCTCTCGACGGTTGTCGCTTATTTCTTTCGCAACGCTTTCAGTTCCTCGCGAAACGCCGCCGCACACTGCGGGCACAAGCCATGAGAAAACTGTACGTCCGCGCGTTGTTCGATGAACGATTCGACGTCGTGCCAGTATCCCTTATCATCCCGTACGACCTTGCATTTCGAGCAGATAGGCAGCAGTCCCGACAATGTTTTTATCTGGTCCAGCGACTGCTGCAGTTTGGCGATAAGTTCTTCGCGCTCGACCGCACGTCTTGCCAGCTGTTCTTCGAGTTCGACCGTGCGCATGGCGGTTGTGATCGCACGCACCAGAAGATCCCGGTCCAATTTCATCTTCGGCAGATAGTCCTGTGCGCCCGCTTTCAACGCGTTTACCGCCACTTCTTCGTCGCCCTCGCCGGTGAGCATGATCACAGCCGGCTTGATGCCGCGCTTCCGGATCTGCTGCAGGATATCAAGACCGCTGACGTCCCCGAGCCGGTAATCCAGGAGCAACACGTCCAGGTTCATATCCAGCGCTGGTATGAATGCCTGTGATTCCTCACAGAACCGGATAGAGTGAGCGATCTGCAGCGTTGCGAAATTGCTTATGTACCGGCCGACGAGATTGGTGAAAACCACGTCATCGTCAACCAACAGAATATTGTGACCGGCGCCCATCGGTATACCTGTCATTCTTCCGAAACAGCGATAAGACCGCATGCCGGCCTATGGTTTTCTGCCGGCTGTACGAGCGACGCAACGGAATGTTGGGTTTTCGCTGGAGTTCGCCCTTTAGCGTGCTGGCGCTGTTCCCACGCGCCGTGCTCGCCGTGCCGTGAAACCCACGCTAAAGCGTGAACGCCAACGCGTATCGCATTGCACATATGCGGCGAAAATCCGTAACGCAACCACGTCGACGTAATTGTACCACGATCCGGCGTCCTGTCCACCGCATCTTCGTGACGTGTTGACCGATATATCACCAGTACGTTTGCGGTGTCGGACCGACAGAGGATGCGTCTCATCCTGTCTCGTCAGCAGTTGCAGTATGGTCCTCCGGAATCGACGTACTATTGAGCACGTCGTGAACGATTTCCAGTAGATCCTGTGCCGTGAACGGTTTCGCCAGGTAGGCATCCAGGTGCTCCCGTGACCGTTCGACAAGAGAACGATCGCAATGAACGCCGCTCATCCCGATAATTTTCTGCGCCGGTTTGATCTCGCGCAACGCGCGAATGGTTGTTTCTCCGTTCATGATTGGCATGTGCATGTCGGTAATGACCAGGGCGATAGCATCCTTGCGACCGGCAAACAACGCGATCCCTTCCGCGCCGTTCGCCGCTGTGGTGCCGGTGTAGCCGAAGCATTCCAGTGTTTCTTTTGTAGCCTCGCAAATCGATACTTCGTCATCGATGATCAAAATTTCCTCGCCGCTACCATTCGGCAAGGCGGTTTCTTCCGGTTCGTGCGTCACGGCGGCCGGCTGGTTCACGGCCGGCAGAATGACCGAGAACACGGTGCCGGCGCCCGGTGAACTGGTTACCTCAATGACTCCGTCGTGTTCGACCACAATACCCATTGTCGTGGACAGCCCGAGACCGGTACCCTTCCCCTGTTCCTTTGTGGTGAAGAATGGATCGTATATGCGATCAAGGACGTCCTGGGGAATACCGACGCCGGTATCCGACACCGTTATATGCACATAGCGACCGACGTCCAGGTTCTTGTATGTAGTCGAATAGCTCTTGTCGACCTTGATATTCTCCGCTACGAAACGCAGCGTCCCGCCCTCCGACATCGCATCGCGGGCGTTCACAGCCAGATTTAGCAACACCTGGAAGAGCTGGGTGATATCTCCGGAGACGGTCCAGAGGTCTGACGGGATATTGGTTTCGATGGTGATGTTTTTCGGAAACGTATCCACGACCATCTTCTTGATGTCCTTCACCAGGTGGCGCAGTTGCAAGGGTTTATGCTCGCCCTCGACGCCGCGGGCGAAATAGAGTACCTGGCGCACCAGTTCGGAACCACGTTCAACATTGGTGAGAATCTTATCATACGTACTGTGGTGGTCTGAATTGGTTGATTTTAGTTTAAGCAGCTGAGTGCTCATCAGGATCGGTGCGAGGATATTGTTGAGGTCATGGGCGATCCCCCCGGCGAGGGTGCCGAGGCTCTCCAGGCGCTGGGAGCGGAGCAATTGTTGTTCAGCCTGCTTTTTTGCCGAAATGTCCGAATTCACCATCAATATAGATGTCGGTTGTTTGTTGTCGTCGTACATCATGCTCCACCTGCTCTCAACCAGTATGTCCGTACCGGACTTCGTCCGATGTGTCAACTCTGCCGTCGCGTGGCCTTCCTCGCGGGCGATGCGAATGGTGTCGCATGCGACACCATTATTGGCGATTTCAAAACGCGACTTAGCCGGCTGTCCAATCGCCTCATCCGCCGTCCAGCCATACAGTGTTTCACAGCCCTTGTTCCAGTACTGAATCTCGCCCTCCGAGTTCTGCACCAGTATGGCTTCGCGGGTAATATCGAGAAGCGCCGCCTGTTGCTGAATGCGTTTGGTTGCGATTTTTCGCTCGGTCACGTCCCGCAGCGATGCCAGTCGCGCCGGTTGCTGCTGCCAGGCGGCGTCTACAACCCGCATTTCATAGTACAACGCCTGCCCATCCTCTGTTGTCCGACACAGCTCCGATGTCTCCGCATCGATGGTGTTGTAGGCAAAGGGGGAACCCAACAGATCGGCTTCCGGTGTATCGAATATGGCTTCGGCGGCCGGGTTCACGAATTGGATGATATTGTTATGGTCTACAACCACAATGCCGTCTGCATTCACCGTGAGGATCGAGCGGAAATTGGCCTCGGATATCTCAAGCTCCGCTGTCCGCTCATGCACGCGTTCTTCCAACTCAGCATTCAGCGACCGCAGTTCCAACTGAGCAGAAACGAGGTCTTCATTCTGTTTTACGGCATTCTCGTATGTCGAAAGCAGCAGGCTGAGAATCTGGTGTTTTTTCGAGCGAATGTTAAACGTCTCGTTGCAGCACGACACCTCAATGGAGGCTTTGTCGTCCTCATCGTCATCCGACATTGTAATCGCGGGAAACAATGTCAGATGCTGAATGCGTTTGATCAATGCCTGCTCGTTATAAGGCTTGGTCAAATAGAAATCGGCGCCGGAGTTGAGGCCCTCGATGATGTCTCGCGGCGATGTCAATGTCGTTAGCAGGATCACAGGGGTGTCGCGCAGGTCGGGATCCTGTTTTAGCCGCGAGCACAGCTCATACCCGCTCATTTCAGGCATCACAACATCGCTCACGACCACTGCGGGTTTGCGTTTCCTCGCCATTTCGAGGGCATTTAATCCGGTGTCGGCGTGCCGAACCACGTAGCCCTCCGACTCCAGGGCAAAACGCAGCGCTTCCGCCTGGGTAAGGCTGTCCTCCGCGATAATGATATCGAGATGGTCCGTCGTGGTCACCGGTGCGGTGATGTCGGCTCGGTGCCCGAGCACGAGTTTGCCGAGTTGACTGATGGCGGAAAGCGCCTCGTCCAGCTCACGATTTTTTGCATCCAGCTCCTCGTTGTTCACCATCGCTGACTCATAAGTCGAAAGCAGCAGATCAAGGATCTGGATTTTATCCGAGGTGATGAAGTGCTTCTTGCCGGCGAACGACAATTCAATGCCGAAGGTTGAGGTGCCGGCCGAGCGCAACCTGCGGTTCTCGAGGATATAATGTATCCGACGCATCAGTTGATTTTCGTCGTAGGGTTTGGTAAAAAAATTGTCTGCACCTGACTTGAGACCTCGTATGATATCCTCCGGTTCGGATAGTTGTGTCAGTAGTATGATTGGTATGTCGCAAAGCGCCGGATCATCATGCAAGCGTCTTGACAACTCGAATCCGTCCATGCCCGGGAGAATGACGTCGGATACGATAATCGTTGGTTTATGTGTCTTGATGGCATCCATTGCCTGCATCGGGTCAGTGAATATGGTTGGCCGGAATCCGTGTCGGCGCAGGACTTCCTCGAATTGTACCGCCTGGGTCATGCTGTCTTCGACGATGTAGACGTCTACCTGGGACGATTCAGTCAGCATTATCTCGCTGGTCATGTTAGTTTCTCCGTTGTCCGCGGACTTGCATTGTGTACCAGTGCATTCAGGCCGGCTGCGATTTTTTCCGGCGGCAACACGAACGTCGCCGCGCCGAGCGCTACGGCAGCGCCCGGCATACCGAAAACGGCGCAGCTCGCAGCATCCTGTGCAAACGTGATCGCTCCTGCGGCATGCAGAGCGCCGAGTTCAACGGCGCCATCGCGCCCCATGCCGGAAAGAAGGACGGCTGCTGCATCTTGGCCGAAGCTACGGTAAACAGAACGGAACAGCACCGACGCCGCGGGCTTGCAGCAGCGCTCCGAATCGCCGGTGTCGGCTTCAAGTACGTGTGCCGAATTAATGGTCAGGTGGTGATTGTCCGGTGCAAAGTATACCGTACCGGCCTGTGCGGTGACGCCGTGTTCCGCAATCCGGATGCGCAAGCCGGAATGGCCTTCCAGCCACGACGTCATGTCGCCGAGAAACCCTTTCGAAATGTGCTGGACGACAAGCACGGGTACCGGAAAATTTTCCGGTAACCCGCTGAGCAGCGCCCGTAAAGCCTGCGGTCCCCCCGTCGACGCGCCGACAGCTACTACCTTGATGTGGTGTTTCACACATGTCCGTATCGGTATCTGAGTATCATGTAAGGCGTTCATTCCCGATTTTCGGGGCCACCGCCGCACCACCCGGATTTCGGACATAGACCGGATCTTATGTCTTATGTCTGCCATGGTCTGTTCACCAACCGCCTCGCTGTCATCGGGCAATGGCGCTCGCAGCAGCGCCACCGCACCCGCGTCGTAGGCGCACGACGCAGTCAGCGGGGTGCCGGCGTTGTCGCTGTGGTCAATGATCACGACGGGTAGCGGAAGGTTCTCCATGATCATGCGGGTGGTGTCGAGGCCGGCCGCGGCAGGCGTTCCCGAAAGAATCGCGATCACCTGCGGGGATGTGCGGGAGATGACCGTGAGTATATCGGTCACGCTACGCATTGATTCGCAGACAATCAGGCCGTTTTCGGCGGCCAGCCATCGCTGCGTGGACGGTGAACCACACGACAATGTGTTAAGCAGCAGAACCCTTGTTTTCATTTCATTCATCATCCACGGCGATTCCGTCGTTCTTGTTGCGGCCGATTCCACATCGGTGGCGTGATGCTCCACCTTGCAATCCCATAGGGACCATAGCGCGCGTGATTCGTCGTGTCACACGAGACGTTCCAGGACTTCCAGCAGGTTATTCTGATCGAAGCAACTTTTCACAATGTATGCGTTTGCGCCGACATCGACGCCGCGTTCGCGATCCTCGCGTGATGCCAGCGATGTGACAATGACCACGGGAACGTCGCTGATGCCTTCTGTTTTCCGTATCTGTTCGGTCAACTCAAAACCGTTCATTGCGGGCATTTCAACGTCGGTAACGACGATATCAAAGCTGTCGTTTTGCACGATGCGATAGCCTTCGAGCCCATCCGCCGCGGTCGTTACCTCGTAGCCGGCAGACTGCAGTATGGACGTGAGCAGGGTGCGCGACGTAATCGAGTCTTCTACCACAAGTACCGATTTCTTCCGTTTTTCGTCTGCTTCAGGCATCGCCCGCGATGCCGCTCCAAGGTTGATCGCGGACGTGAAGAGGTCGGAAACATTGATAATCGGCACGATCCTTCCGGATGCCAGAATCGTCGCGCCGGCGATGTTGCGAACGCGATAAAGCTGTTTGCCGAGGTTCTTGACCAGTATTTCCTGCTCGTCCACAACCGAATCTACCGTGAACGCGATGTCGTTGCCGCCAAGCCTCAGGACCAACGCTGTTATGTAGTCGGAGGCGCCGCACTGCCTGCCCGAGGTTTGCAGCCCGAGTACAGCTCCAAGGCTGTGCAGGGTCGTGGTCTTGTCCTGAAACTGGATCGTTTCCGTGCAGCCCACGCGCTTGATCTCTCCGGGACACACACGTATGACGCACTCGGTCTGTGATGTGGGCACGGCAAACAGGGCGTCGGCACAGGTCACCAGAATGCCGCGAAAGGTAGCCAGGGTCATCGGCAATGTTAAGGTAAACGTCGACCCTTTGCCCGGTTCCGAAGCTACATCTGCCTTCCCGCCGATATTCGCGATCTTTTCGCGGACGATCGCCATTCCGAGTCCGCGACCGGAGATGTCGGTGATGATTCGGTTGGTGGACAATCCGGAATGAAAAATCAGGTTGTGAATCGCTGTCGTATCCAACGCACCGGAGTCCGCGGGGCTTACCACGCCGTTCTCAATCGCGGTTGCGAGTACAGCGGCCGTGTCGATGCCGCCGCCGTCGTCCCGGATCACGATGGTCATGCGGCTGCTGTCCGCCTGCGATATCTCGACCGCGATCTCGCCTTTCTCCGGCTTGCCGCGCGACGTGCGGACCGCGACATCCTCAATACCGTGATCGACACAGTTGCGTATGATGTGCGTAAGCGGGTCCCGAACGGTATCGAATATGCGTTTGTCAATCTCGAGGTTGCCGCCGCGAATGACGAGGTTGACTTTCTTATTTTTCGCGCGCGCCAGGTCACGCACCATACGCGGGAACGCATCTGTGAGCGACGACATCGGCAGCATCAATGCCCTCTTGATGCTTTCAAGATAACCGTCGATCATGACACCGAGGCCTTGACGGTCTCTCTCGGTCTTCTCCGCAAGCCTGGTTATCGATCCGTCGACGGCGGCAAATCGTTCGCTGTTGAGCTGCTGCAGCTGCCGGAATTTCGATAAGCCGGGACCGATGTTTGCCCATGCGTCGCCGTCGGCGAGATGCGGCGCCTGCCGGTCCGCCGCAAGGTCTTGTGCGGCACTGGCGCGGATGGTGGGTGTTGAAAAACACTCTTTCCGCCATTGGTCCATAGTGCGTGCGATACTGCGTAAATCATCCGCCTGATCCGCGATCTTGAGTTTAACTGCCAGAAGTTCTTCCATCTGCAGCAACAAGGCGTCCAGCTTATCCGTTGTGATCCGAATCGTCCGGACCTGTTGTGGGCGTAGTGACGGCGACGCGGTATCGATAATACGTGTTTCGGCAAACGATTCTGGCGTATCGGGTACGATTGTCGGGCCGGAATCTGAAGTCCCCGACTCGTCCGCAGATTGCGATCTACCCTCGGCCTGGGCGGCGGGTTCGGGCGCTGTCGGAACCATCGGTTTCACAGGCAAACGCTCGACGTGCGGGTGAGATGCCGTTGCCGGCGACGACATGTCCGGCGTACCGCCGCCGCCCCAGTGGCATTGGGCGATGGAGGATAGGATTGCGAGGACGTTTTCTTCCCGGCCTGAAAACACGGAGTCGGCACTCGCTGCCGTCCTGAGAAAATCCACGGCGCGGCTCAGCACCTGCTGGTGTTCTTCCGTGAGCGCGGTTTTCGCCGCCGTCGACTGCGACAACGCGCGAAACAGCGCCCCGGCGATTTTTGTAAAGCTGTCATTGCCGACGATTTCACTTGCTGCTGCGAGACAGTCGAAGTGTCGGACCATGCGTTGGATCGCGTCCAGGTGATCGTTCGCGTCGTGAGCGTTCGTCTGGAGCGTCACGACGTCGGCCAGCCGCTGTTCGGTCTCCAATCGAAAGGTATTGCGCACCATTTCACTTCGTTTTGCCGCAGGCGGGACAGCGGATTTGCAACTCACGCCGGTGATTTCTGTCGTTTCTTTTTGATCGTTTCCGGAAGTCCGCGGAATATTCTTTATTTCGTTGATTAATCCGGCCACGCCGGTTCGGCGTTGATCGTCATCGGCCGCGACGATGTCTTCGAGGCTGTCGACCACATGCTGGAACGTATCGAGTATGCCGTCAGTGAGACGGATCTTATGTTGCTTGAGAGCGGCAAGTACGGCTTCGAACGGTTGGCAGAGTGCCTCAATATCCGTCATCTTGACGGCCCGCGACGCACCTTTTAGGCTGTGCACTTCGCGGAACAGCGACTCGATATGGCCGTCGCTGGAGGATCCATCACCGGCCGTTTGGAGGCTGCATATGTACGTGGCCATCGCGCGTAGCCGTTCTTCGGTCTCACTTTTGAATGCGGCTTCAAGACGAGCGCAAATATCGGACGCCGGGTTCACCTTGAATGTCCTCTTTTAACGATCAATTCCGATCTCCTCAGACAGTGAAGGTCTCGATCAGATTCTTTAACTTGGCGCCGAGTTTGTTCAGTTCCATTGCGGATGCTTCCATCTGCCTGGTCCCCGCAACGCTGTGGCTGCTCGCTGTGCGGATGCTGTTCATCGCGCCGACAATCTGGTCGACGCCGGTCAACTGTTCCCGGATCGAAATCGAGATTTGGTCTACCGCTGCGCCGGCCTGAATGGCCTGGGATACACTGCCGTCCACCGCCTTGCTGCCCTGCTCCGTGGCCATGATCACAGTGCCCGTGCCCTTCTGTATCGTATTGAGGATGATCTGGACCTCCTGTGTCGCCTGTTTCGACTGGTCGGAAAGATTCCGAATCTCCTGCGCCACCACGGCGAACCCCTTGCCCTGTTCCGCTGCTTTCGCGGATTCGATGGCAGCGTTCACAGCCAGTATATTGGATTGCTCCGCAAGATCATTGATGGACACGATGATGTCGCGGATACTCTGGCTCTGCTCACTCAGGTTCATGATGCTCTCGGTGATCGACTGCATCTGGTTCTTGACGCCGCGAGAGATATCCACGGACTTCGTGGACGTCGACGATACAACTTCAGCTTTCTCGGTCGACAAGTCCGCTGTTTGTTTGAGTTCCTCCACCGTGGTGGTTGTCTGTTGAATCGATGCTGCTGTTTCCGACGCATTGGCAGCCACCTCCCCGGCTGTCGTCGATATCTCGTTGGCAGCAGTGGAAAGAACATTGATTCCTTCCGTGATCTCCCTGGTAATGGACCTGAGATTCGCTACCATAGCGGCGAAGGCGATGCCGATAACGTCGCGGTCCGATTGAGGTGTGACCGTGGTGGAGAGATCGCCGGAGGCGATCTGATCTGCCGCGGCTGCCGTTGCTTTCAGAGACTGCGTCATGCGCAGCAGCGCGGCGCCGAGTACGTCGGATTCGGATTTTAGGTCGATATCGACATTCACATCGCCGACGGCGATGCGATTTGCCGTGTCCGCCATCTTCTTTAACGACTCCGACATTTCCAGCAGTGAATTACCGAGGGCGTCGTCATCCGATACCGGGCGAACGTCAATACTC
The DNA here is from genome assembly GCA_021772615.1 of Verrucomicrobiota bacterium. Taxonomy (GTDB): domain Bacteria; phylum Verrucomicrobiota; class Lentisphaeria; order JABSQK01; family JAJFLO01; genus JAJFLQ01. The sequence goes on from JAJFLQ010000131.1 coordinate 15,002, forward strand.
AGGTCACCGTGGGCGATATGCTCGGCAATATTGGCAAAGTAGCGCAGCGTCTGAACCATGTCGGCGAAGGACCGCGACAGCTCGCCGATTTCGTCTCCCCGGTCGGCGTCGGGCAGATCTACATCGAGCACCCCATCCCGAATACGCGACGCAGCGACGGTCAATGTTGACAGTGGATGTGCAATCAAACGATTGAGAAAATAAACCAACGCCGCTCCTGTGGTTAAGGCGAGCGTGCCGAGCGCAACAAAGAGCATGCGTATCCTCGCAGCGCGCGATTCCGATACTTGCAGGGCCGTTCGCGACTCCTCAAAGGCATCATGGGAGAGTTGGCGGGCTGCAGTAGTGATGCGCGTGAATCGCTCTTGTTGAATCGTGACGGCCAGGCCCTCCGCCTCCGCCGGCTTGCCCGCGAGAATAAGCGGGATAATCTGCTGGTCCCGCGTGACGCTGAAATCGTGATACAGGTCCGCAAGTTGCCGGAGGCGCAGCTGTTCGGATTCCACGGTTTTACCGACTTCGAGGAGGCTATTCAGAGATTCCCTGATTGCATCGTCAAGACGTACGATCTGATCGGTCCACTGTTTTGCGCTTTCGGCATCCTTTACGATCTGCATGTTCAGTAGCGCCGAGCGGATCGCGAATATATTCGCCACCAGCATATCCGCGTCGCGCGCATTCGTGAAGTGCCGGGTGAACATGGTGTTCTGGCTGTCACTCATGGTGCCCATGCCGGAAATTCCGGTAATCATGACAATAAGAAGAAAGGTCAGCATCGACCCGAAACCGACGAGCAGTTTCATGCGTGTTTTTGTGTTGCGGTACCAGTTCATGGCAGCGGTCTCCAGGTTCACGGACCGGAAACCGGTCCGTACGGGTTTCTGTTTACGGTTCATTCACGATCAGTTTACGGTCGGTCAGGAGCGCTCGTGCATCGAGCACGAGCACCTGCTCGTTCGTAACCGCTTTCATATAGTGGCTGTGTTCTGCCGGGAGTACCGGAAGCTGCGATTGAAATTCACGCGGTGCATAGTCCCTGACACCAATGACGGCGTCCACGAAAATTCCAAATTCCCGGCCGCTCCCATTGCCGGTCACCGATTCATCGGAGGCGAGCAGCACCACGTTGCCGCCGTTCAGGTTGAGTTCCGCGGGCATCGCGAACAGAACGCTCAAGTCAACTACCGACACGATTCGTCCCCGTACATTAATAATCCCACAAATAAACGCGGGAGTACACGGCAGCGGCGTCAGACTCGATGTCGAGTAAACCTCGCTGACGTAGCGGGACTCGACGGCGTAGCGCTCACCGCCCAGCGCAAATGCCAGAAGCCGCGTTCGGTTGCCCACGTCTTCCGCCGTATCGATGCGCCGGGCCAGCGCCGCGGCGCGCTCGCGGAGGATGTGATCGTGATCGGTTTTGTGACCGGACGCAGCGACCGGACTGCGTCGTGTTTCGGCTGTAGCGGGAGTGTGTTGCGGTGTCATTATCATCGTTCGCACACGGTTGATTTTTCGCGGTTTGAAGTGGACCATCTCAAGGTCTGCGCGAGCCCGGCTGCCGTGAGATCGTCTGTTTCAGGCACGATGTCGTCATCGGGTAGTTTTTCGAGGATCGAGACGGCGTTTCGATAATGTCTCCGGGCCTCCGTCCGCATGTTACGGGCAAGCGCTACCCGGCCCATGGCCACGTGAGCGGCAATAAACTCGGCGTCCAGGAACAGCGCTCTCTTCAACGCGGTCTCGGCGCCGACGCAGTCACCGCTTTCGATCATGACGACCGCTTGCAGATAATGGACGACGGGATCAAGTTTGTGCTGTTCTACCGCACGCTGCGTCCACACGGCGGCATCATCCAGATTTCCCTGATTGGTGTAGATCCGTACGAGCAGCCGAATCGTGGATTTGCAGCCGGTCTCATGGAGCTTATGCGTAAATATGGTTTGGAGAGCTTCGGCATAGCGGCCGCAGTCGCAGTCGCGGGTAGCGCGATCAATGGCTTCCGACGGTATCGGCGCGCGTGCATCGTGCGGCGCGTCAGGTTCACGTGCTGACCAGTCTGAAGCTGTAGTTGCGTTCACCGATGCGCGCGGTAGGGGTACTGTCGGATTCGAAATCCGACTGTTGTCGCCAACACTGACGCAGGGCGAGCGCGCTACGGCCTCGTCCTCTACGGGACTACACGGTTCCCTGGTGAAAAAAGTGGTCTGCTGCCGGGTCGATATGAGAAAATCACCGAACACCGGCATCGATGACTCTGTTGGGGATGCCACAAAAATGCCGTTGTTGGACAGCGCCAGGTGAAATCGTGTGACGATCTGTCGTACCTTTTCCAGCGAAAAGTACATCAAGACGTTGCGGCACAGGATAATATCCATCGACTGCGTACCGTTCAGCGTCGACGGGTATGAGTCGCTGACCAGGTTCAACGTATCGAAATGCACCATGTTTTTTATCGAATCACGGATCTGATAAGTATGGTCGTCCTCCTTGTTGAAGTACCGGTCCCGCAACCACGGCGGTGGGCTGCGAAAGGACCAGTCCGTGTAACGTCCGGTCGACGCTTTGTCGATGAACGTCGGGTTCACGTCCGTCGCCAGGATCGCAATCTCCCAATTCGTTTTGTCGGGCAGCAGACGATCCAACAGGATCGCGACGGAATACGCCTCCTCGCCGGTGCAGCAGCCTGCGCTCCAGATACGTATGGTACGCGTCCGATTGCGACGCGTCCGGATCAGGGCGGGCAGGATCTCGGACCCCAGACGGTCAAAACACGCCTGATCCCGAAAGAAATATGTTTCCCCGACGGTAAGATGACGAGCCAGTGTGGTGATAAGCTCGCTGCAGTCATGTGATGTGAGAATCGCCTCTGCCGCCGCTGCGGCCGAGGCAAGATGCATGTCGTTGGCGACGCGTTCAAGACGCAGTTCGAGATCCCTCTCTCGCGCGGGCGCGTAATCGAGGCCCAGGTGCGTGTCTATGACGCGCGCAACATTGCGCAATACTGTGCGTGGCATCGTCATCTTGACTTTGGGAGGTTTGATTTAAACGGCGTCATCCACTCGCTCCGGCTGGTGCATGAAGCATGTCGGGCTTCGCTGTATCCTTGCCGACCCTACAGGCCTCGTTGAAATAGGTTTCGGGATCATCTACGAATGCGGTGATTCCCGCGGCATGTATGATATCGGCGGATATCGCCCCGTCCGGTGAGCGGTCGTAGCGCTGGTATTCTCCCGGGTCGAGGATGCTGCCAATGCCGTCGACGACGATAACGACGTCTCTATTTGCGTGCGTTACGATCAGCATCAGGTCCTCGCTGCTGATCTCGCGATCGGGGAGGCCCCAATGTTCACGGATATTCATTACCGGGACGATTTGGCCGTGGACGTTTATCACGCCGGCCATGCCGCTGTGCAACGTTGGACATGGCGTAATAGCCACCGCCCGGATCAATCTCTTGACGCAATTCAACGGTAGCGCAAGCTGCCTGTCGTCCAGCTGAAACAGGATTATTTTTCCGTTAATCGCCATAATACAGCCAACTATTCCGGGGTACATACGACCTGTGCTTCGGTTTGTTTCAACGGCGATCACACAGCACTGCCGGCCGCCTGTTGGTGGTGCCTTTTAGTCGCATATACCGTGCCACTACTTGACCGGACAGGGTACGACAAATATTGACGTTGAAAGGATGCCGGTGCTTCAGATGGGGGCGGGAAAGGAGCTTTCGGGGCGTCGGCATGGACGGCGCAGATCATGTATGCATCTGTAACGCTGAAACTGCGGTTGTGCAGTATGAGCCAGGTTGTCGTGGTGTGGAGATAGTCGCTGTAGCGGCAAGCGACCATAGCCGCCTAGAGAGTGCCAATTGTCGACATGTCGCGGTCACGCGGTTGCAGCTGCCGACGATGTATGCTCCACGTGTGGATCATGATCCGATAATCCTGTACTGCCGAGCACTATTTTCGGCAAATCCTGTGTCGTGAACGGTTTAGTGAGGTAGGCATCCAGGTGCTGTCGTGACGGTTCGGTGAGAGACCGATCGCGCTGAACGTCGCTCGTCCCGATTATTTTCTGCGCCGGCTTGATCTCGCGCAACGTGCGAATGGTTGTTTCTCCGTCCATGACTGGCATGTGCATGTCGGTGATGACCAGCGTTAGAGCATTCTTGCGGCCGGCAAACAACGCAATTGCCTCCGCCCGGACCAATTTCTTGACGCAACCCGGCGGAAGCGTAGTCTGTCGATTGTCGAGATGAAACAAAACAATCTTTCCATCCAGGCCCATAGTTCAGGTAGCCATTATGGGTTTACACGCTCTGCTGTGCGACATATGTCGGCGGCGTAAGCACAACTGTCCCGGCCGCCGTGATGTTGGTGCGATTTATACGCATATGCTGTGCCACTAGTTGACCGGCGAGATGCGACGAAAGTTGACGATTAGCGTATCAGGCTGAGTCGGGTTAGGAGGTTGTAGAGACCGGGCTGGACGTCCTGGATCATGCGTTTTTCGGTGTCGCTGAATCCGCAGATGCGAAACATAAGCCACGTCGTCGCCACAGCGTAGGCGATTGCTGTTGCGGCAAGCGACCATATTCGCGTTGGTTCAAAGGCAAGTGTCCAGGAAATCGAGACGGCAAGAATCATTGAGAATCTGGCGATAAACCCGAGCGGCAGTCGCGCTTTGATCACGCGCATCGCGATAACCAGCTCGATGACATTCGTGAGGATACTGGAGCCTCCGGTCGCGATTACGGCCCCCATCACGCCGATACGCGGGATGAGGATGATATTCAGCATGATGTTCAGGATGCCGTTGAATGCACGCAGTCCGAGATATAGGCGTTCACGATTGAGCGGCAGCAGAATGGATTCAGAAACGTCATGCGCCAGAAACAGGCCGACGACGGAAAAGATCGAGTAGGCGACGATAATCGGAGCCGCCGCCGCGTATGCATCGGTGTAGAATACAGTGACGATACTGTTGGCATGAGCGATGAAGAATACGAATATTGGCGCGGCAAGAAAAATCGAGAGCTTTGTCAGCAATTCCCATGAACTGCGTAATCCGTCATCGCCGTAGCGTGAATGTGCTTCGGAGATAATTGGCAATGTCAGGTTCTCGATCGATGAAAGGAAGAACGTACCGCCGGTGAAAACGATGAGAAATGCGACATCGTAATACGCAACGCTGGCGGAATCATTGAGAAAATGGAGAATCATGAAGATGTCGATGCTGCGATTCTTGAAGTATTGCAACAGATTGCTCAGGGATGCTGCGATGCCGAACTTTATGATTGGCATGAGTTGTGTCTTTTCCGGCTTTGGGCGGACCGTGTCGACGGAACCAATGGCGTAACAGATCATCTGGATACCGTTCACCGCGAGCATCAACAGGATCAGCCGATTCAGACTCATCCCAAACTGCATCAATACCAGTACACCAGTGAGCTGGACGACGGATATTGCGATTTCAACCGCGGAAAAAAACTTCATCCGTACGGTTGCCATCACGATGATAGTGAATCCGTCGGTGATACCGCGAATGACAAACCACACCGATGTGAGGATGAGATAGTCGGCTATCGAAGGATCGCCGATCAGCGTCACGGCAGGGCCCGAGCAGAGGTTCAGGATGACGGCGGCGACAACGATGATTGCGATGCGAATAGCGATCATGTTGCGGACGACGTAGCTGCACTCGCCCGCCCGATCGCGGCTGAGAAAACGGGGAATGTAGGTGCTGAAGACGGCGTAGGTGCCGATATCGGTGAATTTCTTCATCAGATAGATCAGGCTGATGAGTGCAGCGTAAATCCCGTAGATCTCTGCGCCCAGGCTGCGGGCCACCAGAATCGAGACCGCGAAGCATATGAGGCTGCGTCCTGCCATGCCGATCTGGCCCCAGAGGAGGCCGCTGACTATTTTTTTCCCAAACGTCATCGAAAGTCCTGTCGTGCACCGGTGGTACGGGTTAGATGTCGAATCGGATACTGTAACCTGGTACGTCGGAAAATAGCACGCGAACGCGCGGACACCAGAGAGGGTGAAGGGTGAAGGGGGAAGGGTGAAGGGTGAAGGGGGAAGGGTGAAGGGTGAAGGGTGAAGGGTGAAGGGTGAAGGGGGAAGGGTGAAGGGTGAAGGGGGAAGGGTGAAGGGGGAAAACGATTTACCGGAAAGGACGTTTCAATTCGCGTTGAGAGTCGTGAGGGTTTGCCAGGTAATCGAACAGAAACCGGGACCGGCACGGACGATTTCGAGGCAGTTGGTTCGGTCGGGAACGTCTGTCGGTGCGAATGTGGAGGAAGGACAAGCAAGCCAAAGCGAGGCCGACTTTCTCACGAAATATTCGATCGCATGTAAGGAGGCTCGGGAAACGCATTACTGGCTTCGCCTCCTCGCGGCTTCCACAATCGTATCGCCGACAAAATTGGATGATCTTATATCCGAATGCAACGAACTGATTTCCATTCTGACAACCATCTGCAAGAAATTGAAGGGAAAGAAAAATGACCGCTGAACCTCGATCCCCTTCCCCCTTCCCCCATCACCCTTCTTCCTTCACCCTTCACCCTTCACCCTTCACCCTA
>JAJFLQ010000132.1 GCA_021772615.1 Verrucomicrobiota bacterium
GCTGTCCTGCCTGTTCTGACTATCTGATGAGCGTGTTGGAACGAGAGCTCCTGAAGGTAGTCTCAATCGCCTTTCGGCTGTCCTGCCTGTTCTGACTGTGGCGACCGCTAGTGATTGGCAATCCCGCAGATGAGTCTCAATCGCCTTTCGGCTGTCCTGCCTGTTCTGACCGAGTAAAACACGGAGGATATATGGCTGCAATAATCAGAGGTCTCAATCGCCTTTCGGCTGTCCTGCCTGTTCTGACACCTAAAGGATGCTGCCGACAAGGCGGCTGAATCTCGTGGCGTCTCAATCGCCTTTCGGCTGTCCTGCCTGTTCTGACCCAATCTTGCCCGCGTGCTTAGCCCGTCCACTCTGCACGTCTCAATCGCCTTTCGGCTGTCCTGCCTGTTCTGACCGAAGCTGTTTTGTGGCAGGTTGGGCACCCTATCGGAAGTCTCAATCGCCTTTCGGCTGTCCTGCCTGTTCTGACTCCGCTTCCGGCACGACAATGCCGGAGGCGGACTAACCATTAGTCTCAATCGCCTTTCGGCTGTCCTGCCTGTTCTGACGTTGCGACGTGCCTGGGCGAAGTCAACGAGCTGCGGGGCGTCTCAATCGCCTTTCGGCTGTCCTGCCTGTTCTGACACTAATGAGACAGCCAAACAATAACAACACAACAAAAAGGGTCTCAATCGCCTTTCGGCTGTCCTGCCTGTTCTGACTCACTAGCGGGCGAATGGGTATACCGAATCGCAGTGTGTCTCAATCGCCTTTCGGCTGTCCTGCCTGTTCTGACAAGTCCTACAAGTTAACGGGCTGGACGGCCAAAAAATCGTCTCAATCGCCTTTCGGCTGTCCTGCCTGTTCTGACAAGAGTTGAATCACGTAAAAAAATACCAAAGAAGGCGATGTCTCAATCGCCTTTCGGCTGTCCTGCCTGTTCTGACTCCATTCAAATTTGTGGGATCATGGGTGATGCCGAGCCCAGTCTCAATCGCCTTTCGGCTGTCCTGCCTGTTCTGACAAATCATCAAGGATACACTGACCGACCTTGAAGGGATTGTGTCTCAATCGCCTTTCGGCTGTCCTGCCTGTTCTGACAACAAATATCTAATTCCCCTGAGCACTCTTTTGTATTAGGTCTCAATCGCCTTTCGGCTGTCCTGCCTGTTCTGACCCGTCTATGGTGCCGGTAGCTCAAGTTGGCAAAAAGGTCTCAATCGCCTTTCGGCTGTCCTGCCTGTTCTGACAGGCGGTGGCGCGGTGACCTACGACAAGGCAAAAGAAATAGTCTCAATCGCCTTTCGGCTGTCCTGCCTGTTCTGACGGGCGGAGATAGCTGACGGTTGCCGCCTAAACAGCATGAAGTCTCAATCGCCTTTCGGCTGTCCTGCCTGTTCTGACTCCGGCCGACTAATGAGTAAGAAACAAGCGGCACCAACAAGTCTCAATCGCCTTTCGGCTGTCCTGCCTGTTCTGACTAGTTGTCATCCTCAGCGATCGGGATCACAGCTGCCAAAGTCTCAATCGCCTTTCGGCTGTCCTGCCTGTTCTGACACAGGGAAGTTAGACGGGTTATCCGCTCGTACCTGCTCGAGTCTCAATCGCCTTTCGGCTGTCCTGCCTGTTCTGACTGCTTGACTGTATCCACATGGAATAGTGTCCGTTAACGCGGCAATTCGGAGGGAGTCGACATTTGACGTCTTGCCATAGCAAAAAAACATCTTGATCACTCCCATGAATTTTGAGCAAACGGCTGAATTGCAGTCGTTTGCATCTGTCGGCGGCTGACCGCAAAAAATACTGCATTTTATCAGCCGCCGACGGACGTCCGCGGACGTCGTGGAATCTTGTCTCACAATCACAGACCGGTATACTATCTGACCGACCGGGCACTGCGCTGATGCCGCGTGTGCCCGACAGTCGCTGTACAATGTGCCGTAATAATAACGACTTTCAATCGCGCCGGCAATCATGCCCACACTATATCTGAACGGCTACAATACCGAAGCCAGGCTTAGCAACCGCGGCATCCAGGTCATCAAGAAATCGGTGACCGGAAACAAGACGCAAAGGATGATGGTGCCGTTGTATGATCTTGACCAGGTTGTCATTGCGGGTCGGCCGTACGTCACATTAAGTGTCATACAACGTCTCGCCGGCGAGGGCATCCCCGTGATGTTCGTGTCTTCACGGGGCCGGTGGCTTGGCGGGCTGTATCCGAACAAAAATGGTCACGCACTTCGCCGGATTCGGCAGTATCAGCTGGCCCACGACAGCGACCTTGCACTCGAGATCTCGCGGGCGCTCATTATGGCAAAGATTTGGAATAGCCGACGGGTGCTGCAGCGATTGTCGGCGAACCGCGACGAATCGCGACTGCGCGAACAAACCGATGTTTCGGATTCACTGTCACAACTCGCATTCAAGGTAAAAAACGGTACAAACAAGGAGCAGATCGTGGGCTACGAAGGTGTTGCGTCCGCGATGTACTTTCGACGCCTCGGCGATTTCTTTCCCGAGGACATCCCGTATAGAGGTCGATCGCGCCGGCCGCCACGCGATGCTGCCAATGCCCTTATGTCGTGGACATACACCATATTGCTCGGTGAGATCGACACGGCAGTACGAAGTGCGGGACTGGATCCGTGCATAGGTTTCATCCACGAGATTGCATATGGCCGCCCGTCGCTGAGTCTTGATCTGCTCGAACCGTTTCGGGCGCCGGTCTGCGACCTGTTGACGTTGCAGATATTGAACCATCGTATTCTGAAAATCGACGACTTCGAGATTCGCGATGCAGACGGTGGGACGTACCTTAAGAAAGAAGCCAGAAAGGCGTTTTTTGTAGAGTACGAACGTGCCGTCGACCGCCATTTCTCCGCCGAAAAAGGTGGGGCGCACACGAGTTTTCGCCGGCTGATTCGCGACGCGGTCCAAAATGTACTGAAAGCAATGGAACGCAAGCATGATTATCGCTTCTTCAAGATGCCATGACCGAGTTTCTGGAATCGGAAGATGTTGTCGCGGATCACAATCGATATCGTCTTGGCTTTACAACATTTCCCGAACCGGACGAGAAGGACATTCGCCATATGCTGTATCTGGTCGCCTATGACATTGCAGATCCCAAACGGCTGCGTAAAGTTGCCAAAATCTGCGAGCTTTACGGCGTTCGGATCGAGAAGAGTGTATTCGAATGCGACCTGCCGCCGGATCAATTTCGCACGTTCTGGCGTGAACTTGGCGGCGTGCTGGAGACAGCGGATGATGCGTTGATTGCCTACCGCATATGCCGGTCGTGCATTCGAGATGTGGAAAGCACCGGCCAGATTTTTCGCCCGGAGAAAACACCGTACTATATTCTTTGATCATCGCCGGAAAATTTTCGGCAAACGCAATCACTACTACCATGAAAGTGCATCATGATAACCGATATTCACCAGAACTCTCGCATCATCCTGATCGCGTTGTGCGGAAAAAGCCCGGCGGTCATCACCGAAACCGTATGGGCACTGGCGCATGAGACGCTGCCTGTATTGCCGGACCGGGTGGTCGTGTTTACGACCGGAGCAGGCCGGGCCGAATTGATCGAGCAACTCATCGACAGCGGTGTGTGGGAGCGCCTGCGGTCGGTGTTGGGTTGCGACAAGGATAAATTGATATTCGGCAACACCGGCGACAGCATCCGTGTATTTCCATCGCTGGACGGACAGGTGGAGTTGGACGACATCACCTCGCCACAGGACAATCAGAGCGTAGCCGATTTCATGCTCGAAAATTTCAGGCAATTCACCGAAAACCCGGCGCAGCAGCTAATCGTATCGATCGCCGGCGGTCGTAAAACGATGAGCCTGCTTTGTGGATTTACACTCAGCATGCTGGGTCGAATCCACGACCGGCTCTGTCATGTGCTGGTATCGCCGGAATTTGAATCCGCGAACTTGACGCCGAGATTCTATTTCCCGGATCCCGGGATCGGCGCCTACCGCTTTGGAGCATCGGGCCCGGCAATGTCCGGTGATCGGGCGAAGATCCAACTTGCGGATATTCCATTCGTACCGCTGCGGTATCTGTTCGAACGCGATTTCTCGAAGTCCGGCTGGTCGTATATGGAACTCGTCCACTCCGTGAATGCACAAATCGAGCGCGAAGTCGATCATCCGTCGCTTGACATTCGGCTCGCGGATAAATCCTGCCGGATCAACGACGTGGATGTACCCTTGAATCCTCCGGAATTCATCACGTACTACTTTCTGGCGCTGCGATGTCTGAATGGCGACCCGCCCGTGGTTGAGCTGAAGGATTTGTATAGCCGCGTCCTTGCCTATCTGGACGAACTCGACGATGTGGAATTTCCGTATCTGGATCAATGCCGGGACATGATTCGACGGCGCGATCCGATGGACATGCGCAAAGTAACGTCGTCGATCAAGGCAAAGATTCGATCAGCAACCAATGTGCGCCTCGCCGAATCATGTGCGCCCGCCGACCCGAACAACCCCGGGCAGTATCGTCTGCGGCTTCCACCGGAGAACATACGCGTTCTCTAGTCAAAGTCTGTCGGAAACTGCTGCGGCTCCGTCTGCTCCTGGTCGGGACCGGCGCTGCGAATGCAGGTGATGATGAAGGTCTCAATACTTGTCTTGAACGTCGCGTAGTCGGACTCCGACACGGGGGTGAATCCGTGAGCAAAAAGCGAATTATTCCGGTGCCGGAGGAAACCCTCGACCTTCCGTGCGACACCGGAAAAACGCTTTCCGATCGGGTCATCCGGAAGCGCACTCAGCAGCCGATAGCTCCTGATAAGGCCAAGTTGAATCTTACCTGAGTTCGGGTTCTTCGCAGCGACGAGTTGGTCATGCATGCTGTCCGGAAGCTTCCCGGGATCTACGTCTCCGGTGTCGATGCCATAGCAAACCCGCAGCTGAATCTGACACAACAATTCGAGTGCGCGATACACCCTGCCGACAGCGTCATCAAACCGTTTCTGATGCGCTCGGCGCCCGGCGTTCAGGAGCAAATCCTCGACAATTTCAAAGCCGTGCCCGGATAACGGCTTTATAGCACCACTGCAAAAATTGCTGTCGATCGCGGCCCGAGACCCGATTACGCGCCGGAGAAAGAGCCCGTATGTGTTGATGTGCGGGTTGTCCATTTGGTTTTCCAGGAATACCCACGCCGTCACATGATCGAACTTGTCCCAGGCGTCAAAGCCCTTGCAGAGTTCATGCAAACGCTGGACACGCCGTTTGTCTTCCCCTGACAAGCTGTAAGTCGACAACAAATGGTCGAGCATGCCGACTGCAGCAGTGTAGTCGTAGTTTCCCAGGTGTGACGGCAGGAAGAACGTTATCTTGCGATCGACGTTGATAAGCTCGGACGACACCGGCAGAGGCACTTCACCCGCTGTGACCTTTACGAGATTTTTCCGCACGGCCGTGGTCACAAAGAGATTCAGACCGAGGTCGATGGCGACGAGCGCCAATGCCGCAGACATGGTTTTGGTGCCGCCTGTATAGTCGACGGTTATGTTCCCGTCGACGTTCGGCAGCAGGCGGGTATGTCGCGCAATTGTCCGATAACACGCGGCGAGATCATCCGGGTCATCGAGGAGCACCACATCGTGATCCTCATCGAATCGATCGGCGATGCCCAGATGCGTGGGCAAATTCGCAATTTTCTCTTCGGCGCCGTCGGGATGCCGAATCGTGCAGGGCTTGCCCGTGCCGGTGACCTGGGACTTACTTCCTTTCTTGCCGTCGGAACAAATGAAGATGACCCGTGCCGGTTCCAGCCGTTGGATCGCGGTGATTATCGGGGCCGGCGAGCCGCCCACGGTGACAAGCAATATGTTGTGCATGATACGTCTTTCGCTCTAGTGTTGACGGATACCTTACGATGCATTTCATTTTTTCCGAACGTAACACACACAGCTCCGGCATTTCGTGCGAACGAATGACGTCTGCAGACGTCCGCAAGGGTTTTAGTATCCTAATGGCATGCTATTTTCATGGAAATAAAAACGGATTTTCAATTGCAGCAGGCGGCGCCAAGCCGTAAACTTGACTGCATGCACCTGCGACAACGATGTTCTCGCGGTTACACAAGACCGTGCTTGATCCTGATTATCCTCCAAAGGCCCGACTGTAGATGACTGAGCATTCCGAATTCTGGAAACGCAAGCTCCTCGCGTTCCTCCACGACCCGCCGTGCAAGCCTTTCAACATCAAGGAACATGGTGAGATCGCGAAATCGATGATTCGTAACGCTGGTTTTGATCCGGATGAGTATCGGTGGTTCTTTGACCGTATTTGCGACCATACAGCCGCTGCCGCCGACCGGATCGTATGTCCGAAGTCGCGGGCACTGAAGGTTGACTGGAATGAGCATGCGGCATTTAAACACCCGCTTGGCGGCGGCAGCCTGGTTTTCGAACGGCCAATACAACCGGAATTGGCGGAAGAGTTTGTCGCCGCCGGCCAGCCGCACGACTACTGCTGGCCCGAAGTGTCGTACACTGAAGGCAATGAGGGTAATTCGCTGCACGGACCTGACTGGGCGAAGTTCTTCATCCATTGGCGCTTGTGGTATCAGGCGTGTGTCGAGAGGCACCCGAGCCTGGCACATATACCCGCCGATACACGCATTCCCGACCACACGGTATGGACACACTGCAGTCTGGTAAGCGCACTACAAGGATGTGTTGAAATCGAAAAGGAGGGAGAACACGCCGAAATCCGCACGTTTGAACCTGCGTTCCTGCTGGTTCAGGTCGGTCCGGTACAGGAATTTATCAGCCAGGCTCGCAACACCCGCGATCTCTGGAGCGGCAGCTATTTGCTGTCGTGGTTGGTGGCACACGGCATCAAGGCGATCACGGATAGGGTCGGTCCCGACAGTGTGCTGTTTCCCTCACTTCGTGGTCAGCCCATTTTCGATTTCCTGCATCGCGAAGAATTGTACGAACCGCTGGGAATATGGAAAGATAAAGAATCAAGCTTGCCCCTCCATGCCGACGAACAGATCATGACGCCGAGCCTACCCAACCGGTTCCTCGCCGTGGTGCCTGCTCGTGAAGCCGAGAAACTGGCGCGCGCGGCCACCCTCGCGATGCGTGCGGAACTCGGTACCAGTATATCAGGTGCCTGCCTCGAGTGGTTTGAGCATAAGGCGATCCCGCTCGCGCCCGATGCGAAAGAGCGCTGGCGCCGGCAGCTGAGTCGGCACCTTGAAATTCATTGGCAATGCTGGTCCTGGGAAAACATTGACGACGCGATCGAGCGATTCGAGTCGCTGCCGTCGGGTAAAACGAAGGCAAATGACCGCCCGTACAGCCCGGCGACTTCGCTGCGACTGGCGTACGATGCGGCGATAAGCGGTATTCCTCCATCAGACCGTGATCCACGAAACTATCGACACCGGAATTTCTACGACGGCGTCAAATGGCGATGTGAGATTGTCGAAAAGAACGGCAAACCGGAAATCGACAATCTCGGTTTCGCCTGGGCGGCCCACTATGCCGCGACCGACTTCCTGCTTTCTACCCGCAGAAACACGCGACATTTTGATGCCTGGCAGGACGGTGGATCCAACGGTCATGGACAGAAAAAGGATACGCTCTCGGGCAAAGAAGAAGCGATCGGCTCGGATGAGTGGCACAGGCAGCTTTCGGCCGGTGATGGTTGTGGTCATCTTTTCAGAGAAGGCGAATCGTTGGGCGCCATCAACCTGATGAAGCGCATCTGGCATGTCGCGTATCTAAAAGGTGTGCACGGACTCAAGCGAACACCGCGATTCGATTCGACACCTGCCGTAGCGGCTGCGCGGCTCGTAAATGAATCCATGGGCAAGAAGCTGGAGCAAGATCGGGATGCCTGGAATGCATTCCTGAACTTCCAGAAGGCCGCCAATAAGGCAAGCGTTCGGAACCGGTTTCCCGCGTTCATCAGCAACGCGGAATCGGAGAAATCGTGGAAGCTGTACACGGATGCGTCCGTTTTTCATCCTGGCGAGTGGGATCGTGCGATCAATGATCGTGCGATGAATCAAGGCGCATCGGCCAAGGGCGATGCGGACATGAAGAATGCAAAAGCCAATCTGCTGAAACTGCTTGAGAAAATCGGCAGGCCATCGAGTTACGTTGCGATCCTGGCCATGGATGGCGATCATATGGGCAAATGGGTGAGCGGCCAAGAATCGCGGCCACTAAAGGAGCAGCTTGCGGCTGAGGCCGTGACATATTTCGAAAAGCACGAATCCCTCAAGAAGCTGCTGGAGACGCCGAGGCACGTGTCCCCGAGTTACCACCTGCAATTCAGTGAGGCTGTTGGAAATTTCTCGCTATATCTCGCCGGGTTAATTGTGGAAATGTGCCACGGTCAACTGGTCTATGCCGGCGGCGACGATGTGCTCGCGATGCTCCCGGCCGACCAGGCACTGAAATGCGCGTGCCTGCTACGGCAGGCGTTTAGGGGCGACCCGGAACTTTACAGACAATTTCGGAAAAATGAACCGGCCAGCGATTCCAGCGACCTGGCTGATTCGGCTTCGCCGTTTCTGCCCGGGAAAGCGGATCAACGTGGATTTGTCAGCTTTAACACAAAGAGCCCGTGCATGACACGCTACCGATTTTTTACTCCGCGCGGCTATCACATTCTGGTGCCGGGGCGGAACGCTGATGTATCCTGTGGAATCGCTATCGGGCACATGCACGAACCGCTTCAGCAGCTGATTCGGGCGGCTCAGGATGCGGAGAAATGCGCAAAAAAGGAATTCGATCGCGCCGCATTTGTCATGGCGGCCTATAAACGCAGCGGCGAGATTCTTGAGTGGGGAGCAAAATGGGACAGCGGCGCGATCGATTTATACGACGAATTTGCCGACCAATGCTACCACAACGGCGGTAACGCAATTTCCAAGCAGTTTCCTTATCGTCTCGCTCAGCTGTTGCGGCCGTATTACGATTTCGACACCGATGGTCGGTGCGTCGTTCGTGCAGCCGATAGGCCGCGGGATCTGGACGTCAAGCAGGCGATACTGAAGGAATTTCATCATGTTTGCGAGCGACAGGCGGCAGGTGCGAAAGGCGAGGGCAAGCTAAGACTGCACGGTCTCGCAGCAGCGTACCTGGATTCGCTCGCTGAGTGGAAACCGGCTGAGAACGGGAACGCGCCTCACGGCAGGCCTATTGATGATTTCGAAAAATTGTTCCTGATGGCTGCATTCGTTCACCGTGGGGGCGGCGATAATGAGTAGTGTTCCGTATTACAGTATTCGCATGAGGCCGCGCGATCTACTCTTTTTCCGTGACGGCAGGCCGATGGAAGCCAGTAATGTTGGCGATGGCGCAAACTGGCCGTTGCCGAGTATATTTCACCAGGCGATGCTGAGCCATTGCCATCGGTTGTGGCCCGAACCGCAGCGGGACTGGGAATATGAACACCAACGATCAGCAGCGGAGACGCGAAAGAATACCTCGTGTCGCTTTGGCAGCATCAAGACCGCCGGACCTTTTCCACTAAAAATCGACACAGACACGAAGAACGAACGCTTGTTCCTCCCGTCGCCCGCGGATATCACCGCGGGCGGGACCGTCATGGCGCCGTGGGTACCGCCGGAACCGGCGCGCAGCGACCTGACAACCCATTTGCCGTACGTCGTGGCGGCTGACGAGGCGCCGACCAAGAAGACGCGTCCCGGTTTTGTCTCGACCCGAACCTACGATCAATATTTGTTGCACCATTGCAGTTCGGATGCCCTGGCGAACGTTGGCCCATTGGATCCGCCGGCATTGTTCACCTCGGAACGTCGAATGGGAATTGAAATCTCTCCCGAAACGCATGCGACGGTTTCCGGCCAATTTTACGGCGCCGAATATCTGCGGCTCCAGCACGACGTCTGCCTCCAGAGCTGGGCGACCTCAGACGCGACGGACCTGCGCAACCGCGATGTAGATATCCTGCATCGTATGTCGATTGATGATGCATTCATGATCATGGGCGGACAGCAGGGCGTGATGTTCCTGGAAAAGCCGGAGCCGCAGACATCTCTCCCGCTTCCCAGGTCGGTATCAACTGACCGATATATCCGCGGCGCCGATGGCAAATTCCGGGTCAAGTGGATTCTGCTCAGCCCTGCTGTATATCCTCAAATAGCAGAGAATCAACAGCGCGACATTCAGGCGCATTCAGGCGGATGGTTGCCGAACTGGATCTGCCCCGTTTGCAAGGGAGTAATGCTCAAAGGCAACAAACCGCCTCGCTCGGCTTATCCGAGCCGGGAAGCGTGGCGAACGGCGGTACGAAAAGTAAAACGCATTCCGGCGACGCTGGTCGCCGCCTGTATCCCGAAACCATTGGCGTTCTCGGGGTGGAGTCTGCTGAGACGGGGTGAGAGCGATCAGCCGGGCACGGCGAAACCAACGTGTCTGGCCGTACCGGCGGGTTCTGTTTATTATTTCGAATGCGATTCGCGGGATGCAATGGGACAGCTGGTTGAGATGCTTTCATGGGACGGAGACACCAGAGGCTTGGCGATTGTCAATCGGCGCAGTACGCTATTCGGCGAGAAGGGATTTGGCCTTGGCGTCTGCGCACCATGGGATTTCTTGAAACTCGGCAAGTGAACGTAATGGCTAAACTGGAGGACGACCAATGACTAACCCTGCCGCAAGTACGGACCGATTTGCCCGTGCCCCCCTGTATCTGTTCGCCCGAACACCGCTGCACGTGGGCAGCGGAAAATCCGTTGGTGTCGTTGACGCACCGATTGCCCGTGAACGCCATACACGCATACCGGTGATCCCCGGTAGCAGTCTGAAAGGGGTACTTGCCGATCTTTGGCCAACACGAAGCAAGGACGACAACAGCGGCGTTGGAACCGAAGCGGCAATCTGGTTGTTTGGCAGTGAATCGTCGAATGCCGCAAGCGCCGGCGCGCTGCTGGTCGGCGAGGCGCGGGTACTTGCGTTCCCGGTGCGAAGCGCGAAAGGGGCCTTCGTCTGGATCACCTGTCCGCTGGCGATTTCGCGTTTCGCAAGAGAAACCGGCTTGGATTTTGGCGCCCCCGCCATCGCGGAAGCCAATCAATGCCTGGCATCAAGCGCGGTGACAATTGATGACAACGTCATTCTCGAAGAGTATTGTTTGACCAGGACAGGCGACGTGCCCGCACCAATCTCAACGGGGTTTAAACGCCTGATCGACGATCCTGTCTGGACCGAAAACATTTCCGTCAACGGCGCGTCAGCTACGGATGCTTCCCGGATTGTCGTCGTCACAAATGAGGTCTTTTGTCACTTCGTTGACAACGCCTGTGAAGTCGTCGACCGGATTAAAATTAACAATCAAACTGGAACAGCCGAAAATTTGTTCAATCAGGAGAATGTACCGAGTGAGACCCTGTTCTATGCCGTTATGGCGGCGCAGGCCAGCAAATGCAATGGTGATTTCAAATCCAGGACCGCGGGTGATGCGTTGACGGCGTTGGCGGCGAAATTGCAAGCCCGGACGAATTTGATTCAAATCGGCGGCGACGAAACCATCGGGCTTGGCTGGTGCAGTGTGACGTTGTGCGTTGAGGGAGGGAAATGAATCATGCATAAGCTGAGAAATCTCGATCAGATCCGCGCAAAAAACGCATTGGGTATACAGGGCATTTCAGGTGATAAAGACGGTGATATCGTCAAGAAAATGCCAACGATAATCCGTGACAACGGATTGCTGGCGGCGATGGCATTTGCCGTCAGTAAAGACAAGAACGGCAACACTGCCGGTACGAATAAATACAGAGAACTCTTTGACCGCGTGGCAAAGCATCTCCATGAAGTCTTGAATATTCGTGCGCAGAAATTGGGCAGTCCGAACCCGGCGCCCGGCACCGAGCTGATCAGAGAAGTTACCGCGATGGATGCGGCGCAACTCCGTGCGGTCACGTCCGAAGCGCTGGCTTACCTGGCATTCGTAAAGCGTTTCCACACGAAGGCGGATTAAGCAGGAGGATGATATGATGCATAATGAATTTACGGCAATAATAGAGAAGGACGGAGAATGGTATATTGGATACGCCGCGGAAATACCCGGTGCGAACGGTCAGGGGCGTTCAAGAGAGGAATGCCTCGACAGTCTTTCATCGGCAATTGAACTTATCCTCGAGGACCGGAGGGAAGACTCGTTGAGAGGGCTCCCGCCCGAAGCCGACCGGCAAGTCGTGACGGTCGGATGAAACGTTCGGGTTTGCTTAAATATCTTCGGAGGCACGGGTGCTACCTCAAGCGTGAGGGCGGTGCGCATTCTCTCTGGTGCAATCCGGCGACAGGTGCTTTGGAAGCAATTCCGCGGCACACGGAGATACCGGAAAAACTCGCGAAAAAGATTTGCAAAGGATTGGATTTGCCAAAGATATAAACTGAATGATCAAGATTCTGGTTATTCGAACGTAATTCTTCACTATGATTACAGCGACGAAAATAGTACGCGAAAAGCTTGACGAACGCGGAGGCTGGTCGAAGCTCGAATCCGTCTCCCTGAGATTTGAACGATTCGCAGACGTCCCGGAAAAAGGCGGTGACGCCGGTTTTCGCGAAGTCGACTCGATGGTTCGATTTCACAATGAGAAATGCCGGGTGCCGCCGGCGGCATTGGATCTTGATACACCGGTACTTCGTGAATTCGTGCTTCAACTCGGCGGACGTTTGGTTCTCAATCTGGCCGGCGGCGTCATCGAAAATGCGGGCATAACCCTTCATCGACATTGGGGATGTCCGTATATCCCCGGCAGCAGCCTGAAAGGTATCGCCCGGGTGGGCGCAGAGATTTCACAGGCTGATCGACGCGGGTCGGATCGTGAGAACCTCGACGATCGGGTGACTCGCGTGTTCGGCTCCGCTGCGAAGTCGGACGGCGCCTTTCAGCGCGGTTCGGTGATATTCTTCGACGCTTTTCCCGCAACGCGACCGACATTGGTCACGGATATCGTCAATTGTCATCATCCCAGGTATTACAGCGGCGACGCAGATTATATGACGGCAACCGGAGGACGTGCCCTCGATAACGAGAATCCGATTCCAAATTATTTTCCGGCAGTGGAGATCGGGACGTGCTTCGTCTTTCGGGTAGCGCTGACGCGCTTCGCGTGCGATCTCGCAAGCGAACCGGATAAAGCGGCCATTCTCGATAACGCTCAACAGTGGTTGCGCACCGGCCTGATGGAATATGGCGTCGGCGGAAAGATCAGTGCCGGCTACGGCTGGTTTCATGAATTGCCCTCAAAGGAGGACCGCCTGGCGAACGAGGTTAATGAAGCGCTTTCGTGGCTAAATAACGAAATCGGGAATCTCCAGAAGTTTGAATCGTCGGTATTGCCTGAAATTGCCCAACGATCCGAGACTGATCAGCGTTATGCGTTGATCTTGTTGTCACAATCAACGGCTATCCGGGACAGCATTTGGAAACCCCTTCGTGACGCGTTCGGCGATGTCGACGACCCGGGCCAACTTGGGAGACGTAAGATGAAAAAGTACGACCGCTATCAGCTCTTGCTCAAGCTCTCCGCACAACATAGCATCGACCTGCCATGAAGAAGACGACGATCTCAATCACGTTTATTACCCCCTGTCTTATGGCTGGAGCGAATCAAAAAGAAGCGGAACTGCGAAGTGCATCGGTGCGTGGTGCACTGCGTTGGTGGTATCGGTTGGGAAAGTCCAACTGCATTCGAGAGGAGAACGAAATTTTCGGCTCCGTTCATGGTGCCAATACTGCCGGAGGCCTGATCGTTCGGACAGTAACGTCAAAGACAAATTTTAAGACCGATGATGCGCTGTCGTTCGACAAAATCATTGAATGTAAAACCAACAACAGGAACGACCCTTTCCCCGACTACTTCTTATGCAATGTAAAGCTTGACAGGCAGCAGCGTGATAATCGCCGTGGAGTGATAGCGCCGAAAAGCGAGGCTGAGATAATCTTTCTTACCAGGTTGGGACGCAGAATCTCTCCATCATTCTCTGATACACTAAAACTTTTTCTGCTGCTTGGAACCGTGGGATCAAGGTCGTCGCGAGCCTACGGCAGTATTTGGCCGTCGGCATCGTACTTCGATGGTGTCAGCTGGGAGGCTCCAAAAACGGAAGCCGAATTTTCTCGAACACTGAAGCAGATCATTCCTGCCGGATTAGAGTGTACGATATTTAAGGTCTCAGAAACTGCAAAAGATTGGGAGAAAGCGGTTAATGCATGTTCCTCGTTTCTTCGCGGAATTCGCTGTGGCAGCACCAGTTTCGGCGGTAAGCCGAAAAAATGGGGCTTATCTGATCACGACCTTCCGTTTAACGGGTCAACGGTTGTTTATCGCCCGGTCCTCGGCTTACCTCTGGAACAGCGATACCGCCAGGCGAAGAAGTCATTCGCATACCATGTCACCGAGGACGCATTCAGCAACGACCGATGGAGCAGTCCATTGCGTTTCAAAATAATACCTTTGGGGCAAGGATTTATGCCGATAGCAATGTTCTTTCCGCAACTCGCTCCGAACACTTCCGTTAAGAAGCTCAGCCTCATGGATGTGACCAATCGCAGAAGGCCAAATTCATTGCGGGATGTTCATATTGACCGTGACCTGCTGGATTTTTTTCGATCCGGCGCCGAAAGGCCCATTATAGCAAAAGTCTAGCATTGTCGTTTCGGCGACATACCTTGATTGGAAATCTGCTTTAGCAGGCCCACCATGAACAACCCATATGTCGAAAATGCAGTTGATACGATTGTTAAGCGAATTATCGCTCGATTCTCTCCAGAGAAGATCATCCTTTTCGGATCCTGCGCAACGGATTCAGCCACACGTGACAGTGACATCGACCTCCTGATCGTGATGACCATTGACGGCTCACGACGTGTGAAAGCCAATGAAATTGATCTGGCGTTGGCGGACCGTGATGTGCCTCTTGATTTGCTGGTTGTGACTCCAGATCAGTTTGATCAGGAAAAGCATATGCTCGGATCCGTAGTTCGTGATGCCGTTCGTCATGGAAAGGTCGTATATGAGCGGGCCGCATGATTTCAATACAGCGATCCGACTGTGGGCGAAAGCAGCGGAAGATGATTGGCGGACGGCCACCTGCCACATAATCCCGTGAACATTCTCGTCACTACACTCGGTCAATCCTGGCCGATCATCCCCGAGCTGCTTGGTTTTACCAACCCGGCGTGTGTTGATCTGTATCGCGACCATCCGCAGCGCGAGGACATAGAAAAGTGCCGACGTGATTACGCGATTCGACCTGTCGATGAAATGTGGGCCGTGACCACATCGGGAGAGGCGACGGAAAAATCCATCGCGATGGTGATCCGGTGGATGGAAAAGCTTGCGGACTGCCCAACGATCCGAATCTGGCGAGCGGCCGACGTCGACGAGTTGGGCGATGCGAAGGAATGTCGGCATATGGGCGACCTGATTCTGCGTGTCGTGTTGCATGCGCGGGAGCGGACCGGAGAGGGGCAATTGTTGCTGTCCCTTGCCGGTGGGCGGAAGACCATGAGTGCGGACATGCAATATGCAGCGTCCGTATTCGGATGTAACGCCATGCTGCACGTAGTCGATAGTTACGGGAACCGGCCGGAAGATGCTCGAACCCCAGAAGTAGACCGGTTCTTGAAGCCGTTCGAAAAAAGCTGGCGCAGTTACATTACACCGCTGGTCGTCGGCTCACACTGCGCCAATCCCGTATTTGCCCTGCCGCACAATTCCGGGGCGCCACTTCGTTCCGAAACCTTTCCGCTCAAGATCCCGGATGAAAAGGCGGGTTGCGTGTCGGTGCGACCGGCCACGGATTTATATGATGACGTCAGGAGTTGTCTCGACCGGGCGGGCGATCTGATGGTGAACTATTCCATGAAGCTCACCGGCAACGAATCAGCGACCAATTTTCTTTGCCTGTACCATCTGCCGCCGGCTACGATCGAAACATTGAAGCAATACCGACTGGGAACCGATCCCAGGCAGGCCGAGGCTGAGTTGAGTTGGCTGAAGAAGCTGCCAAAGGCAGAACTCCATTGTCACCTCGGCGGCGTGGCCGATGCCGCGGGAATCATCGAGATCGCCGCGGCAAACGCCGAACTGGTTCGTAAGGCTCGCAGCGAGAATCCGACTTTTCAGGAATGGGTGGAAGGCTGGTCGGCTGTCGTCGAAACACAGGATGCCGATGCCATCCTCGGCGAGCTTCACCGTCGCTATGGTAAAACAAGGCCCTTTCGGGCATTACGTACGGCAATCGACGATGTTCCCGAGCCGCTGTGCGTGTCGGCATTTGTGCTGTTGTTTAAGCATAATGCGGAACGTCTTGACTGTGTCATTTTTGGGCAATACCGCAACGACAATCGTTTCCTCGCGATTGACATTGAGGAGTACGAATCGCTTGGCGACTTACAGGGATCGGCATTATTGCAAACTGAGCCCGCAATTCAAATCGCGTGCCGATTGCTCATGAAGCAGGCGGTAGAACACAATGTTCGATACCTCGAACTCCGCTGTTCGCCGATCAATTACACACGCGGCGGATTGATGCCCGTAGAGGTCGTCGATTGCATCCGTGCCGAACTCGCGACGTTCCGGGAACACATCCGGTCATCGTTGATTTTCATCGCCAGCCGACATGGTCGGTTCAGCGATATGTATCGCCACGTCGAATTATTTGAGGATCTCGATAAGAAACGTGGACCTGCGACGGAGCCGTATCCGCCTATTGTGGGTTTTGACCTGGCGGGGAATGAAAGTGCCTGTAGTCCGGAGCAGGTGAGGACGGCGTTTCTTTCGTTAATGAAAAAGTGTGTTCACCTGACGGTACATGCGGGAGAAACAGATGATGTCGACAAGATGTGGCAAGCGGTCTACCACCTGAACGCGGAGCGTATCGGCCATGGATTGAAGCTGGGGGAGAACCCGGAATTATCCCGCCATTTTCTTGACCGCCGGGTCGGAATCGAAATGTGCCCATCGAGCAACGCTCAGATCGTTGGCTACAAGGATGCGTGTATCGAGGCGAGCCAGCATTATCCGGTATATCCGTTGAAGGCATACCTGGAGCAGGGGCTTCGCGCGACTGTGAACACAGATAACCCCGGAATATCCCGCACGAACCTTACACGAGAGTATCATCGGGCGACCCGACTCTCTCCGCATGGATTGAGCAAATGGCAGATTTTACAACTTATCAGGAACGGCTACAAGTCTGCATTTTTGCCGCGTAGTCAACGGCAGGCCTTAATAAAAGACGCCGAATCCGAAATATCGAAGATAGTAAGCCAGTCCGATTAAGTAATGTCTTCTTCTGACCTGCGAAGTCAGAGCCGATTGTTTTTATTGGCGTCTATTCGCGGTTCCCAGTTCGTAATCCTTCGCTTCCTGTCCAACCTGTTGCAGGGCCTTGTCGAAATCGTTTTCGAACCGGTAGAGCTGTACAATACGGCGAGTCCTCGGCTTCACATTCTGCTTCGCGAAAGTCGCGAAAAAATGGCCGGCTGATTGAGCGTGGAGTTTTTTGCAGTTGGTGAGTCACTATCAGCATGTCGGGAATGGTGTATTCCAGTAGGCCTGCTTCACGCAAACGTGGCAATGCCTTGCGCGTATGTTACCACTCAATTTTCTGTGCCCAAGAACTTTCGCAATTGCTGCCGAAGACGCTGATTTTTTTTAACACATTTATGTAGAGATCTGCGTTGACTTGTGCCTCATGTGCTTCGACATGTGCGATTTCTGAAGGAGCGTCGGGCTTTTCGCGGAATTCGGGCACGCGGATGATCATACGAAACACATCCCCTTCAATCAATTGGGGATCCGTGCCTCCGTATTTCTTGCCGTACAGCATCATCTTCCGCATACCGGAACCCAGTTCGTCGGCGCGGTGGATTTCCCGAAAGAAAGCGCCGAGCACCGGATTCTTGGAAACGGCGCAAAGGTGGCCGGATTTAACACCCTAAAATCCGTGAGGGCGATTGGCATTTTCGATGCTGACCTTTCCGTTCGATGCGGCGAAACTCCGGGCGGTCACATCTGAAACGTTGGCCTGCCTGGCATTGCCAAGGCGTTTCCACACGAAGGCAGATTAAGCAGGAGGATGATATGATGCATAATGAAAGTACGGCAATAATAGAGAAGGACGGAGAATGGTATGTTGGTTACGCCGCCGAAATTCCCGGTGCGAACGGCCAGGGACGTTCGAAACAGGAATGTCTGGATAGTCTTTCGTCGGCAATTGAACTCATCTTCGAGGACCGCAGGGAAGACGCGTTGAGAGGGCTCCCGCCCGAAGCCGACCCGGGAGTCGTGACGGTCGGATGAAACGCTCGCCGGCCGTTGCGATTCCGGGGCCGCGCCAGTACGGAAAGTCAACGCTGGCGAAAAAGGTGTTGAGGCCGGTTCAGTTCTCGTCAGACACCGATGTCGCTTTGTTTGGCGTAACGGTCTCCAATGTATCACCGACCGGAGTTTTCCTGGAGGGACACAGTCCTCTGTGTCCGAAAGTCGTGGCGTACGGTCGCAGAGGACTGCGGCCCTCCATCCAATACCTCGAGTCCGGGAATCAAGAGGCTACGAGACCTGTCGCGGTCTGACCTGCAGGAGAAAAAGCATTGGAGTCTGCCCACGAAGTGAGAGCTGATTGTTTTTATTGGCGTCTATTGGCGTCTATTCGCGGTTCCCGGTTTGTAATCCTTCGCTTCCGGTCCAACCAGTTGCAGGGCTTTGTCGACATCGATTTCGAACCGGCGGTCGTGCGCAACACGGTCATTTCTCGAATTCACATTCCGCTTGATAAGTCCGCAATGCGTGCACGCAGCAACCGCATCGTCGTCGGGATGAATATAACACGTGCCGACCATGTCCGTTTCGTCGGTGTCCGGGCGGGCGGAGGGTTGCAGCAGGGCGCGGAAGGTATGGATCAGAACGTGGCTGCCGCACGCCGTACACCGTTGCCACGTACCGTCGTCGGTCGACGGGAGGGGTTGCAGGTCGGCATTGCACCGGGTGCATGGTAACGTCACGATTCAGCCGTCCTTTTTCACCACGCGCGTTGCGCAGATTCTGTCGTGCAGGGCACGCTTTTCGTCATCCGGTCCGGCTATGACAAATCCAATCATGCAGGTCATATACGACACCACTTCGCCGAAATACCGGCCGCATGCCCGGGCATAACTCACACGGCCGCCGTCCGGCATGATCACGATGAGGCCGCAGGCCATTTTTCCGGGTGTCGCCTGATACTTGCCGACGAAGTATGTGACGTAACTTATTCCCATCGCGAAGCCGAACAGTTGATTCACGAAGAAGGCCACGGTGGTGATATCAAGTTCGCCTGCGAGATGGGATATCAAACCGACTACCAGACTCACAACGGCGCCGGCGATGGTCAGCAATACACCGTCAATCATTTTGGCGGCCAAGCGGATCCAGAATCCTGCGTATTGAAACATTCTGCCGTCGGATACGCCTTCTCTGAGTTTCTGCAGGAACAACGGTTTGCACGCCATGCATACCCGGGAATCGCGGACATGAATCAATTGATTCGCATCGAAGCGCAGGCCGCACTCGGTGCACGTTTGAGCGTCTCCTCGCGGTCTATCCGGCATCGTTTCGCCTGCGAATACGTCGGCATACTGTTGCCAATCCGTCATGTTCGCGTTCCAAACAAGGGTATCCGGGGTTATGGTTCCGTTGTCTACCAGGACAGTGAAGGCATCCTGTGGAACGGGGCCTTTCCGGTCGCGATTGTTCGCGTAGTACCAATCCATAATCGATCCTGTGTTACATGTTTAATCTTCGGCAAACCATACTCCAAACCCCGGCTACCAGTCAAGGCACGCAATGAAACGGTGTACCAACTTATCAGATTTCTATCCCGATGACTACGTCGAATGGCTGATGTCTTCGCTCCGGCTTACCTCGACAGATCTCGCGTCGGACCGCATTGTCGAGCCGCTGCATCACCTCCATCGCACGTGGATGCACGGCAGCGGCGGCACCAGCGTGAACTACGATGATTCGGCATTGTTGTGTGCGTACGCCGTTTACTACATGACCGTCCAGATGCCCAAGCTCTGGTTTATGTTCGAGCGCTGTCCCACATTGGCGGATGGCGTCGACACGACATCAGCCGCGCCAGATATCATCGATCTTGGCTGTGGCCCGGGAACATTCACGTGGGCCTGGTTGTTTTATGTGATGGCGCGTTCGCCCGGCGCGCCGGTGCCGATTCGTCGGGTACGTTGCGTCGACCGGTCGCCGCGCTGCCTGGCCGTGGCGCGGCAACTGTCGGAGGAACTCAAGAGGCGGTACCTGCCGCTCCAGCATGTTGTTTTTGAATTTGTCGAAGCGGACTGGCGTGACCATATCGGCGCCCAATGCGGCGTAATGATTTTCGGCAACGTGCTGGTCGAGGCCGAAGAGTCCGGTTTGCCGATGGTGCCGTCGTCGGCAGACAATGTTGTGATTATCGAACCAGGAACACGTCCGCATTTTCAGATATTACGACATGTCCGCGACGCATTTATTGGCAAAAAATGGTCTATAACATTTCCATGCACGAGCGCGAATGCGTGCCCGATGCAGCAGGACAACTGGTGCCATTTTCATATCAATCGATTTGTATTGCCGCTGATACAGCGCCTTTCGAACCGCACCGGTCGCCGCAATCCGCGCCATAACTTCATCGGCTTCGTTTTCGCCCGGTCGTCGCAACCACGCGATGTTCCAGGCTGGCGTGTGCTGTCGCGGTTGCGTCGCGTCAAGCGTTCCGGGGTACGCTATCTCTGCGACGGCAGTCACCTGGTAGAAGCCGTCTTGAATCGCAAAGACAAGAACGATACGAATCGCGTTTTTCTTACTGCCGAAGCCGGCGATGCGATCACGATCGACACTGCCGGCGCACCGGCGGCAGACCTCGTCCGGACCGGACGAATAAGGGCCGGAGACCGTGTCCGTGACGTTGGCAAGGCGCTGGAATTGCCACATCCAAAGCCGTGAACCAACCACCAGCTCCAGACACGGCACGCGTCGGAGCACTTTAGTGTGCTTGCGCTATTCCCACGCGCAGTCCTCGCGAGACCGTGAAACTCACGATAAATCGTGAACTTACGAACGTTGCGCACGTACATGTCCTGGAGAAAAAACCGCCATTCAATGATATTGTAACGTGATCGCCCGCAATGGTCGCCACAGCACCGAAGTAACAGGCTTTCAATTGAATAGCGCTACCGAGGACTGATAAGCATGTCGGCCGCCGAGGATAGTTGATGTTGGCTGCGGGATCCGTGTACGGTCGTCTCACCGTAGGCCAATGCGACGGCGGAGAATCCAATCTGGAAGAACCGCGATCAGGATACAGGCCAGAAACCACCAGGTTTCTATCCAATGCTCTTTTTCCTCGATATAGCTTACGGCTTTTGTCAGCGCGAATTCGTCAACGGAATCGATGTCCTGATAGCGCCAGTATTCGCCCCCCGTCTGTCGCGCGAGACTTTGAAGCGGGCCCTCGGCCATCGGCCGCGGTTCCGATTCCGGGCTCATGTCCAGCACCAGGTATTCGTTGTCCGCACGGATTGAATCTCCTTCGGACGGCGTAACTTTGAAATAGAAGTGATAGCCGCCCTTAAATCGCGGTATGAACTTGCCGAGATAGCGGCCGTCGACCCGCGGGTCGGGGATCAGGTGCATCGGGGGTTCTTCGCCTTCCGGCCCGACAACCGTGCACGCGATCGCGGCGCCGTTGTCCGGGTTGTATTGCTCGTCAAGCACATCCACCGAGAATTCCTGTTCACTGCCCAGAAGCAATTTTCTCGCGTACGGCTTGATTGTAAGTCGCGATTTGGAGGCCGACGCCATCCACGAAATCAGGCGACCCCAGAATAGTCCATGGTAGTGGCCGTCGTCGTCGCCTTGCATCACCCACTTCCATGTGTCAGGAAGATTGAGCAACGCGACCTTGCCGGTACCATAGTGTTGCGCCGCGAGGATAACCCACGACGTTTCCGCCATGTGTATGACCGCGAGGGCGCCGGGTTTCAGGTCTTTTTCTTCAATCGGATATACCTCCGTCCCGTCCGGGACAAACAACTTATTCGACAGGCGCTCGATCTCGGTGATGTCGTCGGCGCCCATTATCTGGGACGACTGAAATGCAATCGTCCCGGCGCTGGTGCGTACCGTGTCCCGCGGCAGACCGGCGACTGGAAGGATATCCTGAAACGCCGTCTGGAATGTGTCGGCCGTGCCTGTGAATACGACCCCGCCGCCCTTGTTCTCGACGAAATTGACCAGACACGCGAAATCTTCGTCGTTCATCAGATATTGCGCATTCACGTGCAGCACGATGCAGTCGTAGTCGTTCAGGACCGTGCAGTCGGGGAAGCGATTGAGCGACGTTTTCTCGTCGCCGATGCCGCGGACGAACCATGGCGTCTCTCCAAGGCGAACAGCAGCGTCGATGTCGAGCTTCTCCTCTTTCTCCGCAAAAATCTTTAAGAATTTATACTCCCAGTCGACATTGGCGCTGAAGAACAGGCACTTGAACACATCCGGATCATTGACCTCTACACCGGCAAAGTCGGTATTGTTCAGGTGGTTCTCCTCTCCGTCGGCCGCGGCCACGGTGATCTTGTACGTCTTGAATCCGGTTGTGAATGCAACGTGATCGAACGTCAACTCCGATTCGAGGCGGCCTTCATCAAAGACCACGGTTTTTTCCGACAAGATCCGCCCGTCTTCATATAGGGTGACCTGGGCGGTCGTTTCCGATGAAAAATTGCGTGTGACGCGGGCGGTCATCGGCAGAGGTTCATTCTTCACGCCGGATTCCGGAACATCCAGCCAGGCGATGCCGATATCATTCTTCGGATGCGGGTTGCCGACGCCGATACAGTGGACCGGAATATCCGCCTTCTTAAAATCGATGGCGGCTTCCATGAGTGAGGCGCCGACATTGTCGAGGCCGTCAGACACCAATACGACAGCGCCGATGGTTTTGTTGTCGACGGGGCTGTTGAGCGTATCGATTAGTGCGGTGTCGATATCGGTTTCGCCGGGAAGCGTGTTGAAATTGCCGCCTGGTTCGAAACGGCGGATATCGGTCCCCGCAAACAGGTAGAATCGTGCGTTTTCTGAAGGTGTTATGAACCGTCGGCTGAACGCTGATTCCGGCGACAGGATACGGTTTTTTACAAAGTCGATGCGTCGCTCCGCACCGCAATCTGTGGTCTGCATACTGCCGCTGGCGTCGATGAGGTACATCACTGTGTAGTTTTCCTGATCCGGAGCGCGCCGAATGAGCACGGGGTTCATCAGCATGAGTGCGATAGCGGCGAACGCTGTCGCCTTCAATGCGACCAGCGCCACCCAGTAGCGCGGCGACACAACAGTGCGATAGCGGCGATAAAAGAGGATGACCAGACCGGTAACGACGACCGCGATGATCGCCAGCAAAAGCGGCGATGTCAGGGGTTCGAAACGTAGGCCCGGAAGGTGAGGGGCAATCGTAGTTGTGGAAGCCATCTTTGCGAAATCACTCGATTCGAACCGGTCAGTTCATGGTACTCAGGTTTTTGAAATACTCTTTGACCAGCTTCCGATAGGCGTCCGGCGGCTGTCTCCCGGAAATACGAGTGAGCTTTACTTTCTGCTCGATGTTCTGTTGCATCAGTTTTGCCTCAAGCAGCCGCGCTGTGCGATGGAGCAGGTCCAGCATGGCGCCGTCTGCGCTTGCGCTCGCCGTTGTCTGTCCCAGCACGATTTCCGACATGGAATCCGTCAGCTGATCCATCAATTCATCGTTCAGCTGGCGGGTCATGTCCTGCATATCCTCCAAGACGGCTTCGTGCATCGCCTGCTTCTCCGCATCGCCTGCCGCCTGCCGGCCCCGAACTTTCATGGTGTTTTTCATGGTTTTCTGCAACATCGAGGAGAGCTGCGACTGCGAGAGGGTAGGGGATTGTTTCGCGGCGTTTTCGAGCGACTGCGAAAGTTGCGCAAGTGCTGCCTGAGCCTCCTTTTGATAGTCTGACGCTTTTGCCATTCTACCGTAGCGACACGCGTTCTCGGAACGTTTCATCTTGCCCGTTACGTTTTCATCTTGAGAAGAACGCACAGCCTCCTTGATATGTCTCGCGGCGTTCTTGTTTTGATTCTTCATGCCGGCGGCGAGATCTTCGAGGTTCTTCAGAAGATTCTCGAAACTCTCACGAATCTGCTTCTGTTCGCTAGCGAGTTCATTGGATTCCTCGGAGCCCGGGTCCTTATCACCGTGGGCGGCGGTGCGTTCGCCGAGTTGCGCCTGGCTTTCTTTGATCTTTTCAAGCATGTCATTCGCCTGCTGCAGATTGTCTCCCGAGATCGTATTCTGCAGGTCATCGATCAGCTCAAAACTGCGGCGGAGGAACTGGTGCGCCAGCTGCGCGTGTTTCCCCGCGTTGACGTCCTGATTTTTTCCCAGCACATCCAGGGTATGACGCATCTGGCGTATCGCTTCGCCGAATTCACGATCTGCAGGAGATGCTTCTGGAATCGGGCGCAGCATGTCGCGAATCTCGTTCGATTCGCGGAGAATATTTTCCTGTTTCCTGGCTATGAACTGGCGGGTGCCTTCAGACATCTCATCCATATTCTGCGACAGCTGATCGTTCACGCTTTGCTGCTTTCGTATCAACTTTTCGAGCGCGGCAGCGACTTGCTTGAGCACCGCCTTCTTTTCATTCTTCTTCTTGGACTTATTCTCTTCATTGACCTCGGATGTCTCTCCTTGTTCGCCCTCCTCACCCTCGCTGGGCGGTGGTGTGTTTTTCTGCAGTTCGATCTCGATCGAAATGAGATTCGAGAGCGCCTTGTTCTGCGATGTCAGCGACTCGTTGATAAGCTCCTGGGTAAGGTATCGTGTCGCATGCTCCATATTGTTCAGCGTCTGGTCGAATAATTCGCCGATAACGCCCAGCGACGCGGGGCCTTGCGGGTCATTATTCGCTGCCGCAACGGCGCTTTCCAGCAGCGATCCCATCACCGAATCCGCCGGCGGCGCGATCGCAGTTTCGATCGGTTCCGGCGGTTGGACGCCCCTGACTTCATCGAATCTGCTTCGTGTTGCCGTCAATAGATCCTGCGCCGAAATCGCCAGCTCGGCCAGAATATCGCGTTGTTCGGCCCCGTCGTCGATGCGGTGCGCATTCCAGGTTGATCGGATCAAGTGTTTTTGCTCGACGATGAGGTCGCTTACTTTCAGAGTCTTGCGCTCGCTGCCGCCGGGTTGCTTGTCTTTGTCGCCGCCTTCGTCCTTGTCCGGCCGAATTTCGATGAAGCGGACGTCGGTTGCGCTGGTGTTCGCCAACGGGATGGCGTTGTCGGTTGCCGCGAAATAATAGGACACTACGTCGCCGCTCTTGACGAGGCCGTCGAGCGGCAGTCTTTGCGCCACGGTTTTTTCCCGCGGCGGTGCGGCGCCGGCATCGTCGTACAGCGCATGATGCCGCCACTCACCGCCGGTGATGGCGTATACCAGTCTTACACCACGGACGCCATAATCGTCGGTGACCTTGAACGAGAATGTGACCTCGTCATCGGGCTTGCGCACGGCGTCCGCTTCGGGTGTAATCGGCTGGATGAGCGGTGGAAAGTCGTTGACGCACTCAATGTTGCAGGCGCGCTCGGACCGAACGATATGGCCGTGCTTGTCTTCCAGCACGACAACGAATGCGATGTTGTCATCGACCTGCAGGCTGCACTGAAGTGCGGTTGATGCGGCCGGTGCGAACGTCGCCGGGGGCGCTTCCTCTATCTCCAGTGTTGCCGTGCACGGCATGTTCGTCTCGAGTGCGAACGTCACCCTGGAACCTCGTGGTACGGCGAAGTGCTTGAGTTCTGAGATCGTGACGTCGGGCAACTGCGTGTACGACGGCGGCGTGACGGTGATGGCAACTGTTTCGATCGCAGGCTTGAGGAAGGTTGTCACGCGATAGGTCGGGCTGCGCAGAGTCGGCGTGGTAACTACATAGGAAAACGGCTTGTCGACGCTGTAAATCTCGAATGCGGACGCATCCCCGCCACGGCTGTACATCGCATATGTGTTGCTGCCGTTGGCGTCGCTAATGGTGACCTGGGCATTTTCCTCGCCGCGCATAATCTCCACAGCAATCAGCAGGTCATCGCCCAGACCGATCTCCGTGTTGCCGGGGGTGACAATAAGCCCCGGGTCGCTACCGCTCACGAGCGTACGTGCATGGGCCAGGGCCTTGCCTGGGAGCGGGAGCGGCACGAGTGCTGCGAACAGACCCGCGGCTACAACGGCGAGACACACGAGCTTGGGAATGTTTACAGTGCGACGCCTGACGACATCGTGTATATCCCGGGATGCCAATGCATTGTCTACACGTTGCAGCAGCGCGGCCTCGAACAGGCCCTGCTGTTTCGTCGGTGTCGCGGTCAATTCGAGTGCGCAATGCAATGAGTCCATGAATTCCGGGTACTCATCCTCGAGCAGCGTGGCGATGCGCCCGTTGGTGGGTAGGGAACCACGGTTTCGCACGAAGCTGCGGAACATCACTGCAAGGGCCGCAAAAACCGCAACGACCGCACCGTAGAATGCTGTATCTTCCCGTAACGGCGTCGCCAGATCTATCAATGCTATTAGCAGCAACGGGGCTGCCGCGACGATTGCAGCACGGGCCAGAAGCTGTGCCCGCACATGACGGCGGGCAAAGGATGTCTCGCGTGCGATCCTGGTGCGGATGGAATGGGACTCAGTTGTCATTAAGCTCGCTGTTTCGCAGATACGCCTCGATGAATTTTTCCAGGTCGCCGTCGAGTACGCCCGTTGTGTCGCTGGTTTCCTCGCCGGTGCGTAGATCCTTCACCATCTGATAGGGATGCAGCACATACGAACGAATCTGGCTGCCCCAGGCATTGTCTTCCTTGGGACCGGAAGCACTGGTTCGTTCCGCCTCTATTTCTGCCATCTGTCGCTCGTATAGCTTCGAGCGTAGAATACGCATCGCGGTCGCGCGATTCTGGTGCTGCGACCGTTCGTTCTGGCAGGCTACCACAATGCCCGACGCTATATGCGTGATACGCACGGCGCTGTCCGTTGTATTCACGTGCTGCCCGCCCGCGCCACTGCTGCGGTATGTGTCGACGCGCAGCTCTTTCTCGTCTATCTCGATCTCGACATCGTCGTCGATTTCGGGTACGATCTCGACGGCAGCAAATGATGTATGCCGACGCTTATTGCTGTCGAACGGCGAGATACGCACGAGCCGGTGGACACCGCGCTCGGAACGAAGATAGCCGTAGGCGAATGGTCCTGTAACGACCACTGTCGCGCTCTTGATGCCGGCGACGTCGTCGGGCTGGCGGTCGATGATCTGCCCCTGGTATCCGCGTTTTTCGATCCAGCGCATGTACATGCGAAAAAGCATGCTCGTCCAGTCGCACGATTCCGTGCCGCCGGATCCTGGATGCAGGGTAAGTATTGCATTTCCCTTGTCGAACCTGCCGTTAAGGAAACTGACAATCTCGAGCTGCTTAAGTTCCCGAATCAACGAAGGCCAGAGGCTCGCCGCTTCCGCCACGAGTTCCGCATTGTGCCCTTCTTCAGCCACCAGCTCAACCAGTGCCTGAAAGTCGTGTATCTGTGTCTCGATCGAAACGAACGGATCGATAATGCTTTTGCACGCGCTGAGTTCCCCTACGACTTTCTGGGCGTTTTCCTTGTCGTCCCAGAAAGTCGGCGCACTCATCAGCGATTCGAGTTCGGTGCGGTTGTTGATCTTTTCCGGGACGTCAAAGATACCCCCGGAGTTTTTCAAGTCGGCAGGTCAACTCCCGCGCTTGCGCATTGATGTCTTCGGCGGTATTCATACAAAGTCCTTTGTCCGAGTGATTAATAAAAAAGGCGCGGCTTTGCAGCGGTGCATGGTGGATACAGCTTGCAGGTGCGCCGACACGATAATCGGCGTACTCTGACGTCCGACATGATGTATTGCAAGCTTGGTGGCTCCGTATATCGGCGTTAAATTCCCTGGCTGAACTTTTTCCATTTTTGGGGTGCGCGGGTTTTGGGCTGTAGGTGTTGCCGTAGGTGAGACGTTCACGAGTAAAAATTTCGATTCTGGAAAATCAGGCGAGAAAGCAAACGCCGGTTGGCAATTCCTGCGACCCGTGTTGCATATTCATGATGCTGATCTGGATTCACACCTTAACCAGACAGCAGCGCCATCCCGGCGGCTTACCCAAAAATTATTCCCTGTTCGATAGTCGTGTGAAGGTCGTCCATGGTTGCGAATGATCCCCGAAATACGATTGACGACTATATAGCCGTTGTCGCCGACGCCGTATCGGCGTCGTACCACTTCACAATCGCTCTGTTATGCGAGCCCTTCGCGGTCCGCGCCTGGCTGAAACTTGCCGTGCCGGTATGGTTGATCCAAATGTACGGTATCGCCGGCTATGTGCTCGCCTCCGTTTCCGGTGGCGCCGGTGCGTTGGCGAAACTTCCGGCTATGCATGATGTGGCTGCAGTATCGGCCTGGATCAGTGGTCGCGGCGGACGTATTCTGATCGCTATCCTGATCGGAATCATCATCTGCGGCTGGATAAGCGTGTTCGCGGAGTTTGTCTTTCTTGAGCGCCTGGTGGCGGGTAAGCGTCGTGTCCGGCTCGACTTTCGGCGGCATGCCCGTTCTGCGTGGTCGTTCTTCTGTTGGCGGTTCGCGGTGTACGGCAGCGCCGTAATGGCGGGAATGGTGACCATTGTCATTACCGTGGTTGTCGCGGCGCGGACGCAGTCGGCATGGCGCAGCGACCCGGCGGCGGCAGTGATTCTTGTTGCCGCGATCCTGCTGATGGCCGTTGTCGGTCTGATTATTGTGAGCAGTGTCCGTTTCCTGCTGCACGACATCATGTTGCCGCTGATGTTCGTGACACGGTCGCCGGGCGGCGCTGCGTTTCGATACGCCGTCCGCCTTGCATCTTTCCATTGGAAAGGGATGTTTTTGTTATGGTTGGTCATTGGTTTCGCCGAGCTTGTTGTTCATATGTTTTACGCGCTCGTGGTTCTGGTTACATTCGGGCTGGTTCTGGTACCATTCTGTGTACCGTGGGTGAACGTTGTCTGGCACGCCCTGGTGACCGTGGCGCTCCTGCCGATCGCGGCATTTTTCCGCATGCTCGGGCCTTTCGTCCTGGGCGGGATTTCCGCTGTGCTGGCCGTGAACATAAAGAGAACCGCTCCGTGATCCGATACGGCATTGCCGCGGCATCAGCGAACCGGATTTCAATTCGGTTGTCTGACGATGTATTCAACCCTGCGATATCGGCTGTCCGTACAATCCGATAGTCACGCGCACTTCTACACGTCAACGACGGTAAGACCATGCATAACGGCGCCACTACATTTCGTTTGTTCGTGAACATCCTGCTCGTCATTCTTGTGAGCATTGTGCTCGTTGACATCATGGGGCCGACGATTCGCAGGTTTTCCGGCCCTCCTAAATCGACGCCACGGGAAATCACACCGCGCGGCGATCTTGCCGACGACGAACAGAGCACCATCGAGCTTTTCGAAGCCGCCGCGCAATCCGTCGTTTACATCACAACGCTCGACCGCAGAGTGAGTTTCTGGACATTAAGCGTGATCGAGGTGCCGCGGGGAACCGGATCGGGGTTTGTCTGGGATCGCGACGGTCATATCGTCACCAACTATCACGTCATACAAGGCGCCAAATCGGCGCGGGTCATGTTGAGTGACCACAGCGTGCACGATGCGCGACTCGTGGGTACGTCGCCGGACCACGACCTGGCCCTGCTGCGGATAGATATTGCGCCCGATGCGATTACACCGATAGCGGTCGGCACCAGTGACGACCTGCGGGTCGGCCAGAAAACATTTGCTATCGGCAGTCCGTTCGGCCTGGATAAAACCCTCACTACCGGCATCGTGTCGGCACTCGGCCGAACGATCGAGGCGGCGACCGGGCGCAAGATTGAAGATGCGATTCAAACCGATGCGGCGATAAACCCGGGCAATTCCGGCGGGCCGCTGCTGGACAGCGCGGGCCGGCTGATCGGTGTGAACACCGCCATTTTTAGTCCCTCCGGTGCGTATGCCGGTATCGGTTTTGCGGTGCCGGTCGATATGATCAATCGAGTGATCCCGCAACTGGTTGCGCACGGTCGGTATGTCCGGCCGCGGCTTGGCGTGTACATGAACGACCAGTACACCGGCAGATTCACTCGTCGCCTCGGTGTCGATGGTGTATTGGTGCTCGACGTGGTTCCCGGCTCTGGGGCGGAGCGGGCCGGGCTGCGGCCGACACGGCAGCGTGCCGACGGATCGATTGCTGTCGGCGACGTTATTCTGGAGATCGGCGACACACGCGTTCACTCGAGTAGCGATATATTCAACACGCTCGAATTGTACCGCAGCGGCGACGCGATCGACGTCGGGGTGTGGCGTAATGGTGATCGCGTGAGTCTTCGCGTCGTGCTGGAGTAGTCGCGGGAAATACCGCGGTCACCGTGCATACCCGTTTGACAGTAACGGACATGGATGTTATGATATCGCTTTTTCGTTTTGCGGCCACGGGACATACTGCGCCGCCATCCAATCTATTATCATTATTAAAGCAATCATTTCTTCGATATCGAAAAAGTCAGGTTCGCCGACTTTCTGATTGACCTGATCCCACGGTCCGAATTCATAAATCCGAGCTGCATTCGCGGTGCAGGATCCCGGTCGATCAATATCATAATACACCACACAGGACATCACACGAAAGGCTTCAACATGGCAGTGCAGAATGTAACGATCGACCTAGGTTCCGAAAGAACCATAACCATTGAGACCGGTAAGCTGGCGCTCCTCGCCGGTGGATCCGTCACCGTACGCCAGGGCGACACGATCGTATTGATCGCTGCCTGCTCGGCAGATCCGCGGCCGGGGTTGGACTTTTTCCCGCTGCAGGTAGACTACCGCGAGAAGTTCAGCGCCGCAGGTCAGATTCCTGGCGGCTATTTCAAACGCGAAGGCCGGCCGTCGGAAAAGGAAATACTTACAGCACGCATGACGGATCGTCCGCTGCGCCCGTTGTTTCCGGATGGTTACATTGATGACGTACAGATACAGGCACTGCTGCTGAGTGCGGATGGCGAGAACGAACCGGATGTGCTGGCGATGCTGGGCGCATCCGTGGCATTGGTGTTGTCGGACATGCCGTTTCAGGGGCCGATCGGCGCGTTGCGCGTTGGTCGGGTTAACGGTGCATTCGTGGCCAACCCGACGCATGCTGAGATGAAGCAAAGCGATCTGGATCTTGTCTACGCCGGTATCGTCGACAAGACGATTATGATCGAGGGTGCGGCGGACGAAATTAGCGAGGAAGTACTGCGTGATGCGCTCGTGTTCGCCAACGACGTGGTAAAGAAACAGGTTGCCGCGCAGAAGGAATTGGCGGCGACATCGGGCAAGGCCAAAGTCGAGCCGAAGGTTACTGTTGTACCCGATGATATTGCGGCGGCGGTGAAGGCGCGCAGCGGCGACAGCATGCGCACCGCTTGCAGCATCCCGGAGAAAGAGGCGCGCTATCGCGAGCTGGGGCTCCTATGTGATACCATAACTAGTGAGATTCAGGACACATTCGAGGGCAACGCCGATACCGTAAAACGCTTTATCAAGCAGGCGTTCAACGACGAATCGAAAGCAACGATTCGGCGAATGCTGCTGGACGATGGGGCACGTAGCGACCATCGCGCTGTGGACGAACTCAGGCCATTGACCGCTGAGGTCGGCGTCCTGCCGCGTGTCCACGGCTCGGGGCTGTTTTCACGTGGTGAGACACAGGCCCTCGTACTGGTGACCCTGGGGGCCGGTAGCGAGACGCAGGGACAGGATTCGATCACTGGCGGCGAATCCGAGAAACGTTTCTATCTGCATTATAATTTCCCGAATTTTAGTGTTGGCGAAACCGGCAGAATCATGGGGCCGGGTCGCCGCGAGATCGGCCACGGCGCACTGGCGGAGCGTTCGGTCGCCCGTGTGATTCCGGAAGATTGTCCGTATTCGGTCCGTTGCGTGTCCGAGGTGCTGGGTTCAAACGGATCGACATCTATGGCGTCAATCTGTGGTGCAACGTTGGCCTTGATGGATGCCGGTGTGAAGATCAAAGCGCCGGTCGCCGGTATTTCGTGCGGCCTCGTCAAGGAAGGCGATAAGACCATTCTGCTCACCGATATCCTTGGGAGCGAGGATCATTACGGCGACATGGATTTCAAGGTAGCCGGCACCCGCGCAGGGATTACCGGCTTTCAGCTGGACCTCAAGATACCCGGCATCTCTATCGAATTGATGACCCAGGCAATGGCGCGGAACAAGACGGCTCGTCTGCAGATTCTCGATGCCATGGACGCCTGTATTGCGGAACCGCGAACCGAGGTGAGTCGCCATGCGCCGCGGATTCATCAGATTTCGATCAATCCAGAGAAGATCGGCGCCTTGATCGGACCCGGCGGAAAAGTCATTCGTGGTATCACCGACACGCATAAAGTTCAGATCGACATTGAAGACGACGGAACCGTGAAGATATTTGCCACCAGCGGTGATGCGCTGAATGCAGCCCTCGCCGATGTCGAAGCAATCGTTGCCGAGGTTGAGCTGGGAAGAATCTATGAGGGCATCGTCAAAACGGTCAAGGATTTCGGCGCCTTCGTCGAGATACTTCCCGGGCAGGACGGGTTGCTGCATATTTCCGAGTTGGCGGATCATCGCGTCAAGGCAGTCACCGACATCTGTTCCATGGGCGACAAAGTCACGGTCAAAGTTATTGATATAGACGAGCGCGGACGGTTGCGATTGAGCCGACGTGCCGCTCTGAGTGAATCAAAAAGCGAGTCATTGCAGGAGACTGATCAATGAAAAAAGATATTCATCCTGAATATTTTCCCGATGCCATCATCACCTGCGCTTGCGGCGCAGAATTCCAGGTGGGATCCACGCGTAAAGAGGCACGGGTAGCGATCTGCTCGAAATGCCATCCGTTTTTCACCGGCAAGCAAAAATTTGTCGACACGGAAGGGCGCGTCGACCGTTTTCGTCGCCGCTACAATCTGCCGCAGGATCAGCAGGACGAAGAAGAACCGGAACCTGCTGCGTCGGCATGACTGGACGAACGCTCTTCGGCTCGTAACGGCGACTATGGTTGGCGGTACAACACGTGTCAGAGAAGCCATTGTGTCGGACGCGGTGGTGCTCTGTGATATCGAATGGCCGGTCGATCGCATCCGGCGCCACAGGTTTCGCCGGTTAGCGGGCGGCTCGGGCCGGGACAAGCCGGATTGATGCGATGGATATATCTCCCCTTATCGAAAAGTTCCGTGCGAACTACAAGCAATTGGAACGCGAACTCTCGGATCCGGAGGTATTCTCCGACCTGCAGAATTACGAATGCCTCACGCGCGAGCACCAGCGTCTTAGCACGCTGCTGACGAATTTCGATCAACTCAGTCTCCTGCGTACGCAGCTTGCAGACAACAACAGCATGCTCGACGACGAGACCGACGGGGAATTTCGCTCGGTTATCGAAACGGACATTGCCGAATTGACTACGTCGATCGAGGCGCTTGATGCCTTGGTGTTGTCGCTGGTTATCCCGCCGGACGAGCATGATTCCCGGAATACCATCGTCGAGATTCGTCCGGCTGCAGGTGGTGATGAGGCAGGGCTTTTTGCAGGCGATTTGTTTCGAATGTACACGCGCTTCGCAGAAACCAGAAAATGGCGTACCGACATTCTCAGCATGACGACCAGTGAGGTCGGCGGTGTCAAGGAAGTAGCCTTCACTCTGGAAGGTGAGAACGTATTTCGCGCCATGAAACTGGAGAGCGGTGTTCACCGGGTGCAGCGCGTACCGACGACCGAGGCTTCCGGTCGCATCCACACATCGACCGTTACTGTGGCCGTGCTGCCCGAGGCGAAAGACATTGACATAAAGATCAACCCGGAGGATCTGCGTTTCGACGTATTTCGTTCGTCGGGTCCAGGCGGCCAGAGCGTGAATACCACCGATTCAGCGGTGCGCGTCACCCACATTCCTTCAGGTATGAGCGTTGCCAGTCAACAGGAGAAGTCTCAGCATCGGAATAAAGAAATTGCCATGCGCATCCTGCGCTCGCGATTGCTTGAGGCGAAAGAGAGGGAAGAAGCCGAGAAGCACGCGTCACAGCGCAAGACCCAGATCGGAACCGGCGACCGGAGCGAACGCATTCGCACGTATAATTTTCCTCAGAACCGAATCACGGACCACCGCTACGGCCTGTCGTTTTACAGTCTTCCGGATATGTTGAACGGAAATATCGGTGAACTGATCGAAAGGATCACCGCCGTTGACAATCTGCGTAGGCTCGAAGAGGAGTTGCAGTCAACGTAGTTAGCGATGCGATATCGGAACGTTGAGAGCCCTCTGGCGTGATACCACGCAAAGCGTGCTTGTTATGCGGGCGCTTCCGCCTGCTCTTCGATCGGTTGCGCCGCCTTCCCCGCGGGTTCTTCCTGCGATACCGCGTCGGCCGGCGCCTCTTCCTGTTGTGCAAGAGGAAAGTATATCGAAATCTCGGTACCTTGACCTGGGAGGCTGTCAACTACGATACGACCATCATGGCTCTTGATAATTCGCTGCACCACGGCCATGCCGAGTCCAGTGCCGCCGTAGCTCCATTTCTTCGAGAAAAACGGGGTGAAGAGGTTGTTCAATGTCTGATCGCCCATGCCCGAACCCGAATCGCTGATGGACAGGCGCATGTACTCGCCAGGCTCAATGTTGTCATCCGATACGGTCACCCGGTCACCCTCAGCGACGATTTCATGGGTCAGTGATACCTGAATAACGCCCCTTTCAATGATCGCGTGGGAAGCGTTCAGGCAAAGGTTCATCATCAGTTGAAATATCTGAGTACTATTCGTGGCGATCTGCGGCAGGCCCGAAGGCTGCTCCCACTTCACTTCGATTCGTTTCGGCAGACAGTGGTTGAGCAGTTCGAGGGCCTGCGTAACCACCGCACCCAAATCGCCCAATGTCTTCTCTTCTTTCTTGGATTTTGAGAATTCAAGAATCTGTTGAATGAATTGGCTGGCGAGATGGCATGACTGGTTAATTTGCACCATGCTCTTGCCGATCAGCTTTGGATTCATCTTTGCCAACTGTGAGTAGCCGCCGATAATTGCGAGAATATTGTTAATGTCGTGGAAGGCGCCTGCGGCCAGTTTCCCGATGACCTCCATCTTTTGTTTTTGGATGAGCTGTTCTTCGAGTTCGTGGTTCTTCTCGATCAATTCATCTTGATACGCCTTGAGTTTCAACACGCTATTGATTCGCGCCAGGAGATCTTCCAACTGCACGGGCTTGTTCAGGAGGTCGATTGCACCGAGATCGAGTGCCTGGCGTTTGAGTTCCACATCCTGAAGTCCCGTCAGGATAATCACCGGCAACGTCCGTGTGTTCTCAGCCTCGCTCAGGCTGGTTAGCAGGTCAATGCCAGTTTTATCGGGCATCTTCATATCAGACAATACGATGTCGTATGTCGTCGTCTGAATCTTTTCGAGTGCCTCGTCTACGCTCGATACGAACTCCATATGCCAATCGTCTTCAAACGATCGCAGCATGCGTTTTAACG
Source organism: Verrucomicrobiota bacterium (assembly GCA_021772615.1). Classification (GTDB taxonomy): domain Bacteria; phylum Verrucomicrobiota; class Lentisphaeria; order JABSQK01; family JAJFLO01; genus JAJFLQ01. The sequence continues at coordinate 35,674 of JAJFLQ010000132.1, forward strand.
CATTGAGTATTCGAACTTCATCGTCGACAAAGAGTAGTTGTTTTTTCTTCATGGTCCACCGTCTCTGTTATCAGTTATTCCTCATTGATTGGCAACACGATATGAAAGGTCGTGCCCACATTTAGTTCCGTTACAACATCGATTCGACCGTTGTGTTTGTTGACTATGATCTCGTGAACAATTGACAGCCCGATTCCTGTGCCTTTGCCGACATCCTTGGTTGTGTAGAATGGCTCGAAGATTCGTGGTGTTTCCGTTTCTTTCATACCTTTGCCGTTGTCGGCGATTGAGATACGTACCGATTCGTTCTCTACGTCAGTAGTCACAGTGATCAATCCTTTGGAGCCATTCCCAGCTGTTTTTGACTTTATTTTATCTGCAATGGCGTGTGAGGCGTTGACGAGGAGATTGAGAAACACCTGGTTGAGGTCATCGGGATAGCTGAGTATATCTGGAAGCTGCGGGTGCATATGCCAGACCAGATCGGCTACATACTTGATCTCGTTTCGAGCCAGCAATGCCGCGCTGTTCAGGCATTTGTTGATGTTGACCATTGACTTTGTCTTGCGCGAGATGCCTGAGTACGAAAATTCTTTCATCGCCGAAACGATACTAATCACATGGTCCAGGCCCTCGAGAGTTTCCCGGATTGCCATCGGCAGTTGTCCGTTCATGTACTCAATTTCGCGTTCCTCGGATTCTGTGAATAGCACCTGACGCGCTGTATCTGCGTCGCTGTCGCCGGCTTGGTTGCCGGGCCGGAATTTCTCGAGCATTGGGAGGATCTGTGTGACCGACTCCAACGTGAACCGTGTATTGTCCTTGATGAACTGCATAGGGGTATTGATCTCGTGCGCAATCCCGGCAGCGAGGACGCCGACTGCCTCCATTTTCTGCGCCTGTCGCAAGTCTGATTCGAGGCTTCTACGTTTCGAGATGTCCCGTGAAGCGCCCTGAATCTCTTCGATCTCGCCGGTTGCCGAGTCGAAAATGGGCTTGAATGTGGTTTCGAACCACGCGTAACGATCGCCATTCTTACGCACCCTGTATTCCAGAGTATCGGCCGTGCCGACCTCCGATCCAACCTTTGCGATTACGGTCTTGAGTTTTGTGGCGTCGTTGGGGTGACAGAATTCAGTCAGATACCGTCCCATCATGTCCTCCGGGTCGTAACCGAGCAGCAGCTTGCTCGCCGGAGACACATACAGTAGAAGGCCGTCGCGCGTTTGGCGTGAAATCAAGTCCGTAGCATTTTCCGCCAGCAACCGGAATCGTTCTTCGCTCTTTCGCAGTTCTTCCTCTGCCTCGACAAGGCGTGCGCTTTGTTCGAGTTTCTCGATCACCTGCGTCACCACTGTCGGAAGCGTTTCCAGCAGGTCGCCGTCCTTGATAAGGTAGTCCTGCGCCCCAAGTTTCATCATTTCCACAGTGACACGCTCGCCGCCGTGGCCCGTAATCATTACAAAAGGGAGCAACAGTTTCTTCTCTCGCAGGCGGTTGATCAGCGCCTCACCAGTCATGTCAGGGAGCTTGTAATCAAGCAGCATCAGATCCGCGGATTGCGTCTCAAGCCAGGATAACAGTGCCTGACCGGATCCTACGAATGCGGTCTGATAACCATCGCGCTTCAGGTACTTTTGTATCAAACACGACATGCCTTCGTCGTCATCAACGACCAAAATAACGTAATCATGTTTTTGCTTTCTCATTCGCTGTTCCGCTGTACGCGGGCATCTCGTTGTGTATCGTGAACCTGCCGCGGATATGGATATAACCGCGCTTTGCAGGCTCAGGTATTGTCTTTCGACGCAACCTGCAATGCCGTCATTGTGACATCAATGCCATTTCGGCTGGTACGAAGTCGGTGTTGCTACGTGTCGTCACGTCGTCTTCGCCCGGTGCCGGTGCCGGCAATGATATAAAAAAGGTACTGCCTTCTCCCTCACTGGATTCCACCCGAATCGAGCCGCCGTGCATGTTTATCAGCTTTCGGGATATCGAGAGTCCCAGCCCCTCGCCACCCTCGTCGCCGGCGCGGTGAAAAATTTCGAATATCCGATCGCGCTGGTGCGCTGCGATGCCTATGCCGTTGTCGATGATGCTGTATGTGACCTGGTTCGAGTCGTCGCGTGCTGCCCCTGCAACCGTAATGAATCCCGGCCGATCCAGGTCGAGAAAACGCAATGCGTTATCAAGGATATTGGCGAAAACACGTTCGATCAGTGCGGCGTCAGCGGAGCAGGGCGGAAGCGACTGAAGCTTCACATCCGCGTTGCACGACTGTATTTGCGTTTCCATGGACCGTTTGATCCTTGCGAGCATACGATTCATATCCACGGTTTCTACCTTAATCGTTGCCCGGCCGATTCGTGACAATTCCAGCAGGCCGTTGAGTAATGCATCCATACGCTTCACCGAGCTGTTGATAAAATTGACTGCCTCAGGTATGTCTGTTGTGACAATGGTATTGAGTTCCTTCTGCGTATCGTCCGTGAGTGTCTCGTCCTGATGCAATTCGAAAATTCGTCGGCACGCATAGGTTAATTCTTTGCTGAAACCCTGAATGTTCACCAACGGGTTGCGGAGATCGTGTGAGGTCGTGTGAATAACGGACTCGAGTTCTCTGTTTTTTTCTGACATCCGACGATTAAAATCGCCGAGTACGGTTTCTACGTGTTTCTGGTTGGAGATGTCTGTCAGCGAACCGGCGAGACGATAGGCAGTTCCTTCCGCGTCGCGGATCGCGACACCGCGGTTGGCCATCCAGCGGAAGCAGCCCGATTTATTTCGCATCCGGCATTCGAACTCGAGGGTTGGGGACGCGCCCTTGCAATGAGCTTCTACCTCTGCCTGGACACGATGGATCTCAGCAGGGTGAATCCGATCGAACCACTCGCCGGGTTCATCGCCGATCTCAGTCTCGTTATATCCCAACATGGCTTTCCACCTTCCCGAATAATGTATGCGGCCTGTCTTGAGGTCCCAGTCCCACAATCCGTCTCGGGCACCCGCGAATGCGAGTTCGTAGCGCTCGCGACTCTCGCGCACCTCTCGAATCGCACGACAATGTCGCAGCGTGTACCGTATTGACCGCTCGAGCAGGTCCGCGTCGAACTTGCCCTTTACCAGGAAATCCGCCGCACCGGCGTTCATCGCGCGGAGGTCGATGTCATGGTTGCTCATGCCGGTGATGAAGATTACCGGAATATCGGCGTTGCCGCCTGCGATGCGCGACAGCACCTCAAGGCCGTTGTCCGCTCCGATACGGTAGTCCAGAAGACACACGTCGTAATTCGTGCTCTCGACGGCCGTGATCGCGTCATCGGCACACCGAGACCAGTCGATGTCAAATTGGTAGTGCGGAATGTCCGCCATGATCTTAACCGTGAAGCGGTAATCATGCTGACAATCTTCGACGATCAGGATTTTCAGCGATTCCGGATTGTCCTGTTGGGTCTTCAAATTCATTGCTAACACAATTTCTTGGTCGTCACCAGGTGTTGCGGATTCCGCCATGGTCTCTGTCGCAATGATGCTCGTTGAGACGGTGTGCCGTTCGTGGACTCGACACCATGGTATCGATCGTCACTTATGCTCCGGAGCGGTCGTGGATCTGGCTGCGCTCCGAGTTCAATTCTACCTGTAGCAGCATGGCAAAGCGGTGGTCTATGATACGCTACGTCACCGCGGAGTACGCTGACTCACCCGGGCGCCAAGATCGGCGGCACTGGTCCGGCTACTTGGGACTGCGCAGTATATATGCCAGGAACCACCATGACTTTGGTGCGACGTATGAATCCGGGGCCTCTGGCCCCGGGCCGTAGCGGCGTAGCAATCAGCCGCCTTTCGGGCACGGTCAAAGCCGACTCATCCGGGCCTGGATTCTTTCTTGATGACCTGGTGGGAGGTGTCCGAGAGTCCTTGCGACAGGGCCGATGCAGCACTTGATGCCGGGCCGAAGATGGACTACGTTTGCATGCAAACGGAGCACATCGAGCAGGCAATGGTCCCATGCGGGGGGCAAACCACGAGGCAAGGAATGACCGGTGATCACGATGATGCGGATGTAGAATCAGGGAAACGTACGCACGGGTCGACTCGTGGCGATATCAACCGAAAATCAATCCTCGTCGTAGACGATGATGACAAGATCCGCCGGATTCTGCGTCAAATACTGGCATACGACGCATACAATGTGCTGGAGTGCGCCAACGGTCGCGAAGCATTGGAGACGTTGGAACGTGCGAGTGTCGATCTCGTGCTCACCGACATTCGTATGCCGGAGCTTGACGGGATCTCGTTGTTAACCGAATTGCGGCGACTTACACATTCGATTCCTGTCGTGGTCATATCTGGTGAGACATCGGTTAAAGCTATCGTCCAATGTATGAAAATCGGCGCTGTCGATTTCGTGTCGAAACCGTTTACTGTCCAGGCTGTCAAGGACGTCGTGGCGTCGGTGTTCAGGCGTCGATTCAAGTCGCCCAGGGAGCTCCAGATATCCCATATTGCGGCCTTTCACCCCTGGCTGAAAAGCAAATTCACACTGGTCGACCGCATTGGCGAAGGGGGCATGGGCGTGATTTATTGCGTTCAGCTTCCCGGCGATCCGAGCGGGCGTCGGTATGCCCTCAAGGTCTTCAAGGCGCAGGATGGGCGCGGTGCGCCTGCGCAAGCGTTGCGCGAACGTTTTCTACGCGAAGCCAAGGCAGCGGCGAGTGTTTCGCATCCGAGTATCGTGCGAATATTCGGTTATGGATTCGAACGAGATGTGATGGACTGCTACATCTTGATGGAGTTCATCGCCGGCCGGTCGCTCGCCGACCTGATCTATTCGGGTACACACCTTGCTCTGTCGTCAAAAATTGAGATGCTCGCCAGAATCGCGGATGGGCTCGAAGCGATTCACGCAGCGGGGATTCTGCACCGGGATATCAAGCCGGCAAACGTGTTGGTGGACGACGATCACAACGTCAAAATAACGGATTTCGGCGTGGCGCGTTTGCCAGACTCGGACTTGACCAAAGTGACTGAAATCATTGGATCGCCGAGTTACATGGCGCCCGAGCGATTTGACTCTGGATCGCCGGATCCGAGAAGCGATATTTTTTCGCTCGGCGTGCTCGGTTTCGAATTGTTTCTGGGGCTGCGTCCGTTTACCGGTGAAACCATTTTTGAACTCAGCGACAATATCCGCAAGATTCCTCATCCCCACCCTCAAGATATCGATGACGTCTTCCCTGATGCGCTGACGAAGGTTCTTGATGGTATGCTTGCCAAGCGTCCGGAACAACGCTATGCGCGGGCTGCGGAAATTTCAGCGGATCTCAGGGCTGCGGCTCAGACGCTATGAATGTATGCGATTCCTCGTTGCGATACCGCGGCAGGTAGATCTGAAACGTCGTGCCCTCGTGCAATGCGCTCTTTACGGAGATCTCGCCGCCAAATTTCTTGACGATACCGTAGACCGACGAAAGACCCAGACCATTGCCTTCACCCGTTACTTTTGTTGTAAAAAACGGTTCGAAAATACGATCCATTATCGCAGGGGGTATCCCGTCGCCTGTGTCCCGAACGTCGATGGCGACCCATTGTCCGCACGCGAGCTTGCGGTCGTGGACGGTTGTCTCGCTGTCGACCGTAAGATTCCGTGCGCAGAATGTAAGTGTGCCGCCGTTCGGCATCGCGTCTCGCGCATTTATGGCAAGATTGATGATGATTTGCTCCAGCTGGTTAATATCCGCCTCGACAGGTGCGATATCGTCCGCGAAATCGGTGGCCAGCGATATCGAGCCGTTCATTAGCCGTTTGATCAGTTTCACCGCGTGACCGATGACCTCGTTCACGTTGACTTCCGCAAGTTCAACGGGTTGCCGCCGGCTGAATGTCAACAGCCGATTGACCAGCGATTTGCCGTGCTCGATGGTATCCATGATTTCCGTCACGTTGTCGCGACACTCGGATGTCCCCGGTATGTCGTACAGGGCGAGTTCCGCGTTGGTCTGGATGATGGCCAGGAGATTGTTGAAATCGTGGGCAATTTCGCCTGCCAGGCCGCCCATGGCGTCCATCTTTTGCGCCTGCTGTAGTTGGTTTTCCAGTTCGACTTCACGGGTGATATCGCGTTTTACTGCTACATATCTGGTAATATTGCCGTCTGATTCGCGCATCGCAGAAATAACCGCGTCTTCGTGATACAGTTCTCCGTTCTTACGCCGATTTATCAGTCGCCCCGACCAGACTTTTCCTGCATCGAGATGGTGCCACATGCGTTCGAAAACATGCTTGTCGTGCTTGCCGCTGTTCAGTATCCGCGGGGTCTTACCAATCGCTTCGTTCGCCGTGTAGCCGGTGATACGTTTGAACGCGGGATTGACGTACTCGATCGTCCCGTCGGTATCGGTAATCATCACAGCCTCGGAAGATTGCTCAATGACAGTGACCAGGCGATCGCGGCTTTTCTCCGCATGTTTACGCAGCGACCTCTCCTGCCATTCCTCCCTGGCACGTCGAATCGCCGGCGCGAGCCGCATGAGATTGTCTTTGAGGACGTAATCGGTAGCGCCCGCTTTGAGGCTGTCGATAGCCTGTGTTTCGCCGATCGCGCCAGATACGAAAATGAACGGCACGTCGGGCGCCAGTGACATGGCAAGGGCAAGGGCCGACATCCCGTCGAAGGACGGTAGCGCACAGTCGGCAAGAATGATATCCAGCGTGGATTCCGTCAGCGCGCGCGTGAACCCTTCCTCCGTGGCGACGCGTTGTATCTCGCAGGCGATCTTCTCACGTCTCAACGTGTGCCGGACCAGAAGGGCGTCCGGATCACTGTCTTCAAGATGTAGAATTCTCAGCGTGCTCATTCTGTTCGTTCAACTCCGATAACCGTTCGTAAGGCGGCGTTTCATTGATCAACGCCCAGAATACTTTGATCTGCCGCACGACATCGATGAAATCCTTGAATTTCACCGGTTTTACGACATACGCGTTCACGCCGAGATCGTACGACTCGATCAAATCATTTTCTTCACGGGATGATGATAACATGACTACCGGAATACATCGCAGGTGATCTGTCTCCCGGACTTCGCGCAGAACCTGAATGCCGTCAACCTTCGGCATTTTTATGTCGAGCAGTATGACAACCGGATTGCCCACCTCGCGGTCGTGAAATTGTCCGCGGCGGTGGAGGTAGTCTAGCGCCTGCTCGCCGTCGTGGACGATGTCGATCTGGTTTGCAAGATTGCTGTCGCTGAGCGCCTTCATTGTGAGTTTTACATCTTTTTCGTCGTCATCGACGATAAGTATGCGGCGTAATATGGTCATACGTCAGTCTCCTGTTTCGGTATGGTGAAGTAAAGCGTCGTGCCTTTGTCCACTTCGGATTCTGCCCAGATCCTGCCCTTGTGGCGGGTAACGATGCGCCGGACCGTTGCCAGGCCAATGCCGGTGCCCTCGAACTCCTCGTTGCTGTGCAGGCGCTGAAAGACGCCAAATAACTTATCTTTGTATTTCATGTTAAATCCCACGCCGTTGTCGGCGACGAAGTAGATATCATCACCCTCGGCGGGATCCTTGCTGCATCCAATCGCAACCCGTGCGACGTCCCGGGTTCCGGTGTACTTGATGGCGTTGCCGATAAGATTTGATAGAATCAGTCGCATCATCGTGGGATCGGCGGTCGCATCGGGCACTGGGCTAAGATCCCACTTTATCGTCCGGTCACCGATTTGGATCGCGAACTCATCAATGATCTCTGTAATAAGTTTGTCCATACTGACCGTCGTGATCGTCATGCCTTGCCGACCGGTTCGAGAAAAGGACAGCAGGTCGTTGATCAGGTTGTCCATTTTTTGGACGGATTCGTTGATGTACTGGATATATTCGCGGGGCTCCTCGTGCTCTTCAGCTATACACTCTTCGAGCAACTCGGCGAAACCTGCAGCGTGCCGCAGTGGCGCCCTGAGATCGTGCGATACAGTATACGCAAAAGATTCCAGTTCCTTGTTTGCCAGCTCGAGCTGTTTTGTGCGCTTGAGAACGCGGTCCTCCAATTCGGCATTCAGTACTCGTATCTTTTCTTCGGCCCGCTTGCGATCCTGAATCTCAACCTCAAGCTTTCGGGTCCGCTCCTGAACGCGGTCCTCCAGTTGTTCATTCAGACTCTTCAGGTTATCGTCGCGCTGCTGTATCTGCGTCAACATATGATTAAAGCTGTCGACCAGCACACCCAATTCATCGTCGGACGTTCGCTCCGCGCGGATGCCGTAATCCTGGTTGTTGGAAATTTCCTGTGCCTTCGACGACAACTGCAAAATCGGCGCGGTAATAACCCGCTGAAACTTTGACGCGATCACCACTGCAACCACGATCGACAGCAGAAAGAGCACGCCGACAATTGATACACTGCGCTTCATGCGCGAAGTCAACTCTCGGGTATCCGCCTGTACGACGAGGGCGCCAAGCCTTCTGTCGCCAAGAAGAATACCGCGGATAACGAACAGAGAGTCGTCCGTGAAGTAATACTGATCGTCGTAAGATTCAAGATGCGGCGCCAGTTGCGCACCGACATTGCCGCTGCTGCGGTAGTACGCCGCAAACAGCCTGTCATCACTGTCGTACACGCCCGCAGCCACCAGGCTCTCGTCTCCTTTTAGCGATGACAGGGTTTCGCTGAGCACATCACGATCGCGAAAGTCAAGCGCCGAGATGCTCTCAAAGCTGAGGATGTTTGCCAGAATGCCGATGCGTTTGGGCAGGGCCTTGCGGCCTTCGGCGACATCGTAAATGATAAACGCCAGGGATGCCGTAAACAGGGAGATACCGGATGTGGCAACCATGACCCAGATAATCTTGTTCTGAATGGATCTGTGGTTGACGCGACCGGTTGACGCTGGTGCGCTCACGGCTTGTTCCTGAGCACGCGGCGCGCAAGTTTGAGTAGGCGGGAGCTTATCTCTAACCCGCGCGATTCCGCTGCGTGGACATTGATCTCGAATTGGACGCGGTCATGATCGTCGGTGAAGAAGTTGATAATGCCTCCGGAATCGGCGAAGCCAGTCTCGTTGCCTACAAGGATGACCGGGCTATCCGGCATCGCCGCGACAATTTGATCAATTGAATATCCGGATGTCTGAGTGACGAACACGACATGGCAGTCAACGATATCCGCCGGATCTGTCACGTGACGAATTGTCAGGCTGTGACCGTCGATACTGCGACCATTGAAACCTGAGATTGTCTTTTGCACGCTTCCCGCACCGAAGACGCCTACCGTGATCGTCTCGGGTACATGCTGGCCTCCCGCGGGTGCAGGCCACTCGATATAATGAATGAATTTGAACACCATTGTCGCCATGATACGCTCGCGCCACAAATCCGAATCGGCAGCGCACACCGGTTCCGGCACTGTTGCGAACGCGATCGCCACGGCAACAAGCGGCAACACAAACGACCGGCGTCGCGGCGTGTCTACGCATGCCGGGTATGGACAGCGGTGTCCCTGCCGCGGACCATGAGTGTGATTGTCTGGATGGATCTCTGTCATTGACTCGGCTTCTCAGAATTGATGCGTTACACGGACGTAATAGTTCGTACGCACCTCAGTAACCTGGCTGAGGAACTGCCCCGATCCGAATTCCGGATGGTGGTTGTCCAGGGCATCCTGGACGCCGCATTCGAGTGTCAGCGATTCATTGGGTTGCCAACCCAGTCTGAGATCGAGTGCGATGTAGCTGGGATTGTTCTGGTTCGGCAATGTGTCAACGTAACGGAGGCTCGTATCTACCTGGAAATTGCCGGGAAGATCGACAAGTGAACGTATGACAGCTTTGTTATGCGCACTGTCGCCTTCTGCGGTTTCGGCGCTGCGATGGAGTTGAATTTGCAGGAAGGAATAGGATGCCTCCAGGAGCCATTGCGGTCGTGGCTTCCACTTGCCGACCACCTCGACACCATATGTCTCACCGTGCGAGGTGTTGTCGAATATGCCGGTGTTATTCGCCGCCAGCCGCGTAGAAATAAGATTGTCGTAGTCGTTGTAGAATGTCGCGATGTCCAGTGAGGTCGCCGGAGTGGGTTGCACGCGATACCCTATTTCGTACGCGATCAACTCTTCGGATTCGACGTCGTCGGATCCGACAATTGTAAACGTGTCAAACATGAACGAACTGGTGTTGAAAAAGAAAAAGTCGATGATGGCGTCGTTATCCGACCGGGACGGTGTGCGCACGGCGCGGGAGACGGCGCCCCAGAACGTGTTGCTTTCGTTCGGTGTATAGGTGAGACGCAGCGTCGGTTGAAACTCCCCGTGTGTAAAGGCGTTGTATTCGAATTTTGACCCCAGCGTGAGCTTGAGCCGGTCCGGATAGAACACCATATCATTCTGGATGAATGCGCTGTAATAGTTTAAGTCGCGCGATTCCGGGCTGAAATTAAAATTGGCACTGTCGGAACTCGTGATTTTGTCACTCGTGAAACGGTAGCCGAGGCCCCAGATTAGCTCATTCCGCTCGTTCAATGGAAAGCGATGCTGAAACTCGATGTCAAATGTTCGCCGCCGGTCGTCGAGAAAAACGACATCATAATCCTGATAGTCGTAAAATGTTTGAATGGACCATTCCGAGTCGACGTCAAGTTTGTGAGACCAGCTCGCCCGCGCATAGGCGCCGTTGTAGCGGCGATCGTCGGTTATTTGCGTGAAGCCGGGAAAGGAACCGACGGTGTCGATGATCTGATCGCCAATTGTAGACTGGTAATAGCCGGCGTCAAGCACCATCGTATCGGCCGATGACGGCTCCCAGTCGAGTCGCAGCCCAAGTCTTCCCAAATGCCCGTCATCGTGCGTGTTGTCGTCGGCGTAACTGGTGTTCTTTCCCTGAACCTTGCCGTACACGCGATAATACAAATCGTCGTTTACCCGGGTGCCGTATCGCAGGCTGCGCAATCCATATTGATTGGTGGCGATCTCGCCGCTTACCAGTCCGCCCACGGTGTCGCGTGCGTTCCGCGTGATGACATTGATGATGCCGTTGACAGCATTCGCTCCCCAGAGGCTGCCGCCCGGGCCGCGAATGACTTCAATGCGCTCAATGTCTTCGAGCACCATGTCATGCGCTTCCCAGAATACGCCGGAAAAAAACGGTGTGTAGATTGCGCGGCCGTCGATGAGAACGAGGAGCTTGTTGGCGAATTGCCCATTGAAGCCTCGTGAAGAAATGGCCCAGAAATTGCCATTGATCCGGGCTACGTCGAGACCGGGGACCAATCGCAGAATTTCCGGGAGCGTGGCGGCACCGGAACGGCGGATGTCATCGTTGGTGATCACGTAGATCGCAGCGTCGGCATTGCTGAGCGACTCGGATTTTTTTGACACGGACGTGACTTCTATCGACGTCAGCTCTTCGAGCGACATTACTGCGAGTTCGTCGATCCAGTCTTCCGCAGCGGCGCTGTATGGAATGACGATGTGCGCCGTGATCAAGCTCAGCATCAAACCAATTCCGGCACCGTAGCTCTTACAGTGCAGAGGGGGCATTGCGACTATTCCTGTCGGCTGAAGGTTGATTGAAAAAACCACAAATCCCATATTTGCGGTATGCATCCCGGATTGCCGGGCTGCGGTGCGAAACCGATGATTTTCATCAAATGTAACACGTCAACCTGCCTTTTTCCATGATCGCACGACGCGACCGGCACGGCACGTCATAAGGTGATTCGTGGTTGCTGCCAGGTGATGTCGTGTTCGGCTGCGGGCGCTCAAGGATATGGACTTATCGGGGCGTTTTTCTTTTGTATGTCGTTTTCCGTTGCGGCCGATCCTTATCGCTAGTGTCGCAAGATGCGACATGGATCGACTGCCAAATTGACGCCCATGCGCACCTGAACCCAAGGTGACCATTACGCCATCGCAGATCCTGTACCGTGGATCATGCGTGCGCTGCTTGCAAGATTGTTTGCCACGATGCGATCCGTTCAGTCGACTGAAGGTTTGATTGCGAGACCCAACTCATCGAGTTGTGACGAATCGACATCGCTTGGCGAGTTGGTCAGAAGACACGATGATTTCGTTGTTTTTGGAAAAGCAATCACGTCGCGGATCGATGTCGCTCCGGTGAGCAGCATAACGAGCCGGTCGAAGCCAAGTGCGAGACCGCCGTGGGGCGGCGCGCCGTATGCAAGCGCGTCCAGTAAATGGCCGAAGCGGGCCTTCGCCTCATCAGCCGGTATTCCCAGGACATCGAACATGGTTTGCTGCAGATCGGTATCGTGAATCCTTATGCTGCCGCCGCCGATCTCGACGCCGTTTAATACGATGTCGTACGCTCGGGCCCGTACCGATGAGGGGTCTTCCCTGAGCTTGTCCCGATCGGCGTCGACCGGGCTGGTGAATGGATGGTGCATGGGAACATGGCGTCCCTCTACGTCATCATAATCGAGCAATGGAAATTTGTGGACCCACAGGAAGTGGTCTTCATCTGCGGGGATCAATCCCAGCTCGTCGGCAATCTCCAGCCGTAACCGACCGAGTGCCTGGGTGGCAATGTGAAACGTATCTGCAACGATGAGAAGGGTATCGCCGACCGTACCGTCGCAAGCCTCGACAATGGCCCCGATTTCGGCCTCGTCCAGGAACTTGGAGATCGGTGATTTGACGCCGTTCTCTTCTATCTTTATGGTAATCAGGCCTTTGGCCTTCATCATACGTGCTGTCTCGCCCCATTGATCGATCTTTTTGCGTGAGGCGCCGGCGGCTGTGCCCCTCGCGTTCATCGCCATCACGCGGCCGCCGGCCGCGTGAACAGCCTGGAATACCTTGAATTCAGAATTCGCTACCAGGCCGGATATGTCCTGCAGGCACATATCGAAGCGCGTGTCCGGTTTGTCGGATCCATAACGGCCCAGCGCTTCATCGTAGCTGAGCCGAGGGAACGGGGTCTTGATCTCAATGTCCTTCACCTCGCGCCAAATCACCGCGATGAGTCCCTCAATTAATGTGTAGATGTCCTCCTCGTTTATAAACGACATTTCCACATCGACCTGTGTGAACTCCGGTTGCCGGTCGGCACGGAGGTCTTCATCGCGGAAGCAGTGAGCTATCTGGAAATAACGTTCGACTCCGCCGACCATCAGTATCTGCTTGTACTGTTGCGGCGCCTGTGGCAATGCAAAAAACTGGCCGGGGAAAATGCGGCTGGGAATCAGGTAATCGCGGGCACCCTCCGGCGTACTCTTGCTGAGTATCGGTGTTTCGACTTCGATGAAACCGCTATGGTCGAAGTAATTGCGTACGATCATCGAAATCCGGTGCCGGAGTCGCAGGTGTCCGCCGAGGCTGGTTCGTCGCATGTCGAGGTATCTGTATTTGAGCCGGATGTCCTCGCCCGCTTTGTTATCTCCCACGTGGTAAGGCATCGGCTTCGATCGATTTTCGACTACCAGTGCTGTGAGCGACACCTCGATCTCGCCCGTGTCGATCCGGGAATTTATCATTTCTTCCGGCCGCAGCCGAATCACGCCGGTGACGGCCACAACCCATTCGTCGCGTACCGGTCGACATGTCGCTGCTACGTCAGGCTCCGCCTCTGGATCGACTACGAGCTGCACCAGGCCGTCACGGTCGCGGAGGTCCAGAAAAATAAGGCCGCCAAGATCGCGGCGACTGTTCACCCACCCTGCCAATGTCACGGTCGTGCCGACGTGTTCGGCGCGGATTTCACCGCAGGTATGTGTACGTGTCAATTGCATCGTTCATCCTTTTCGTTTCCACATGAATTCTGTTTATCTTTTCAAACGCACGTTGTGATCTGCGACGGGACTACCGTCTGCCGTCGTCGGCAAGGATTGCAAGCAGGGCGTCGACATCGGTCGCGGACACTTCGCTCTGTGCGGCTATCTTCATATTCTTGACTTGCACCACGCCGCGATCGATCTCGTCGTCGCCGCGAATCAAGGCGTACCGGACGTCATACTTATTGGCTGCTCGCAACTGTGCCTTCAAACCCCGATTCTCCGTTTCGGCCAGAACGCTCGCGCCGGCCTCTCGCAGCGACGCGGCCAGCGCGAGGTTGGCCGTCAGCGCTTCGTCGCCGATTCCTATAAGATAGGCGTCTACGTCCGGGAGAAACGCCTGTGATGACGCACCTGCCATCAACAGACGCTCGATACCGAGGGCGAATCCTACGCCGGGAACCGCGTGTTTCGCACCCGGCATCGTGATCTCGTATCGACCGCCACCTGCAACTGCATTTTGCGCGCCGAGGCCGGTACTCGTGATCTCGAAGACGGTGTGTGCATAATAATCGAGGCCGCGAACCAGCCTCGGATCGACTACATAATCAAGTCCCAGCCGTGACAGGCCGTCGCATACGGTGCGAAAATACGCCTGACTCCCTGTGCCGAGCTGGTCTACAATTGACGGCGCGCCCGCAATGATCTCACTGCATGCATCGCTCTTACAATCAAGAATCCGCCAGAGGTTTGTGCGATATCGCCGGGAGCAGTCCTCGCACATTCGTGCGATGTGGCCATCGAAATATGCCTTTAGTGCTGTAGAGATCGCATCGCGGTCATAGCGATCGCCGCGGCTGTTTACCAGCAGCGCGGTGTCGCAGACGCCAATTTCACGCAGGAAATGCAGCAGCATCGCGATGCATTCGACATCTGCGTGAGGGGACACTCGGCCGACGTTTTCCGCCCCGATTTGATGAAACTGTCGCTTGCGCCCGGCTGCGGGGCGTTCGCCTCTGAACATCGGACCCATATAGTAGACACGCAATGACTCTCCTTGCGAGATCCCTGCGTTAGCCAGCGCCCGTAAGACACTCGCGGTTCCTTCCGGGCGCAGAGTGAGGCTGCGTCCTCCGCGGTCATTGAACGTGTACATCTCCTTTTGAACGATATCGGTTTCCTGTCCGATACTGCGGAGGAAGACATCCGTTCTCTCGAGGAGCGGTGTTCGGATCTCGCCATAGCCGTATTGACTGAAGATATCTCTCGCGCTTTGTTCGAGCGACTGCCAGCGCACTGTTTCCGTGGGAAACAGGTCCGACATGCCCGGTACGGGCTCGGTTTTCTTTGACACAGGCGGATCTCCAGAGCAACGGTGCGGCGCCGTTTTGCTGCAGTATTCGGGTTGGAAGTCGCCGCGTGGGGAAACCGGAAGCGTGGACCGCAACGGCGACGGTCAGCAGCGGCGCATGTAAGACATGTGACAGTGTACGGGCATGTTGGGCCTCCTAGCCTGCTGCCGTACGCACGCAGCAACGGGACAAGCGCAGGGGGTATGTTGTCACACGGAGAGCCGGTGTTACTGAATGTGTGTGATGCGATGACTCCGACGCCGTTGCAATCGAGGATCACGACCGACCGATCCCCGACCTGCCAGGGCGGTTAAGGGGTAGAATGCGAGGATTGCCAGAACTTCTAGAGTTTCGTGACTTTCTCCTTCATCACCTTGCCTGGCTTGAACTTAACGACGGTCCGCTCGGGGATCTGCACGGTATTGGTCGGTGCATTAGGATTACGTCCGATTCTTTTCTTACGGCGCTTCAGCGAAAACACACCGAAATTACGTAGCTCGACGCCGCGGCCGGCGCTCAATTCACTGATGATGTGGTCAAGTGTTTTCTGTACGATGTTGGTCACAATGCGCTGATTTACCCCGGTTTCCGTAGAAATCCTCACCACCAGATCTCGTTTCGTCATGATGTTTGCCCCTTATCGTTTGTGTGCTCCGAGATCATGTCCCGGTATGGATCACTCATTCCGCTCTGCCGTTCAGCACTGCGATCGCCGTGCAGGTAATGAATCGTCAAAATAATGTGATCTATAAATGTGTGCAACCCGTTATCTAAAAAAAAGTTAAAGAAATAACATGTGGCGTGGAGCCGGGATATTGACGGCCTCGCTCTCGTAAGGACGTCCGCGAAAGTCGCGGCCGGCAGCCATCCGTCAGTTCACCCGGAGCGCGTCAAACTGCGGCGGCACTCCCTTCGACGTTAAAGTATTTTCGCCAGATGATTTGCCAACGTGGCGACGCTTCAGTGCGGCTTTGAACCCAATCCATGATCTGCCCGCCGTCTTGTAGCCGCGAAAGCTGCGTGATTTCATCTTCAGAACAGCGAAACAGTATGGGCAACACCGAGCCTGTGCGGCAGGCTGCATCAAGTCTGCGGCGCGCGCGTCGAAAACGGCCGGCCACGATAAGATAGCGCACGGCGATCCAGGCAGCGACGCCAATCGTGATCGCGAAAACCAGCGGCATCGGGAAGCTCTGCCATTCCATCGGTGGCCGCGTGACCACGTTTATGATCTGACTCGCCAGCAGGAATGCGACTGCGCCCAGCAGCAGGTAGGTGTCGGCGGTCGTGCGCAGGAGCCCGCCGAATAGGCGGCGGAACCGACTCTCTGATGTTTGATAGGCAAAAATCTCCTCGAAATTCACGGTGCGGAAACCGATGTGCGCAATGTGACATAGTTCATGAGCGATGAGCTCCGTGCGGCTGTAGATAATCCAGCGGTCTTTAGTCTTAAATGCCTTGCGGATAACGAAAATCGCGAAAAAATCCTCGTACGAATACATTGCGCAGCCGGCGAAGAGAATTCCCATTCGTGTGTTGGTGAAGAAGCCCGGAATCCAGTCGATACGGAAATCGTACAAAGCCGACGTTTGATCAAGGGCTTCAGCGAATGTTGCGATCGGGATGGCATCGTCGCGAGTGAGCGGAATATCGAGCAGGCGGACTTCGTCGTGTTCGGTCAGTTCTCGATCGAGCTCAGCGATATTGTCCTGCAGAGCTCGGAGCCGGCGTACATAATCTTCGAGGGTTTCGTCGGGGCCGATTAGCAAGCCGCGGCTGTCCAGATCGCACAGGACGTCGATGTCGCCACGCGCCGCAGCCTCGAGTGATTCCGGTGATAGGAAGGTCATTGGACTGGTCTTCTCTTCTTTCCGTAACATCCACGGCCGCGACGTAGCTTGGACATTCCTGTCTGAGTATGGGCCGTATTGGATGTACGGACAAGATTGTGCTACCGACCTTTGCGAACATGGCGACGGATGTGTACGAATAGCGGCGTTCTCTGAAATAGCAATCGCAACGGGTATACCCGCGAGGTTGATCCTGCACAGTCCCTGCAACCCGTTCCACGCTACCCATAAGTGTATGGCAGAACCCCGTAGGTGGTTCGTTGGCGTACCGGCCCGCAATATCCTGGAACGCGTTAGGCTGATACTACCGTGCCCAGCGAGCGATCTGTCTGAGTACTGCCTTTTGTCGCGGAAGTTTTGATCCTGGCTAAAGCCAGGACGCCACGTAACTGAGCTAACGTTTATGAAAACTTTCCGTCCCGCTGAGCACTCGGCGTTACCCATGACACCGCAACTCTGTAAGCAATTCTCAAAAAAAAACGCCTGTGATGCTAACCGCGAGGCCCCACGCTGTTCAGTTCAAGATTCGTGACTCACGGTGAGCAGCAACCGGAGCTTGAGTCGGCCTCGGTTGTCGTCCTTGTGGGGACGCTTCGGAAGTCAGGCAAGCGGACCGTATTTTTCGACTTTCCGATACAATGCCTGCGGGCTGATACCGAGTGCGCGCGCTGCGGCGCAGTGGTTTGTCGCGTGCCGCCGCACCGCTTCGCGAATGAGATTTCGCTCATGAAACGCGAGATCCAGTGTCTCACCGTAATCACCGTCGGAGTTCTCATTGTTGGTCCGGGGCAGGGCACCTGCGCCCGCAAGACCGAGGTCCGCGGGGCTAAGCTCGGTGGCACGGCCGAATACCACCGCGCGCTCGATGATATTTCGCAGCTCGCGTGCATTCCCAGGGTAGGCGTGCGATATCAACGCCCTTTCAGCAGCCTTGGAGAAGGACAGTTTCTTGTTTGACTGCACCATGAATTGGTCGAGGAAGTGTCGAGCCAGCGGAAGAATATCGCCGGTCCGATCGCGAAGCGGGGGAATATCGATTTTCGCCACGAGGATGCGGTAGAGAAGGTCCTGCCGAAAGCCGCCATCACGTGCCAGCGCCTCAAGATCCTTGTTCGTCGCTGCGATTATTCGTGTGGTCCGGATCGGTATCTCGTTAGTGCCGCCCAGCCTTCTGATGCTGCGGTTCTCGAGAACGCGCAGCAGCCGGCTCTGAGCATGGGGCGACATCTCTCCGATTTCATCGAGCAATACGGTTCCATCCACGGCCATCTCGAAGATGCCCGGTACGGTGCGGTCAGCACCTGTGTAAGCGCCGCGGTCCCGCCCGAACAGCTCAGCCTCCAAACGCGACTCGGCGACGCCGCCGCAGTTCAGCGCCACGAACGGCGATGACGCCGGGCACGACATGTCATGAATCAATCGCGCTATAACCTCTTTGCCGACACCGCTTTCCCCAGTCAGCAGAACAGTGGTCGTCGGTGATTGCGCCAGTTTTTCGACCTGCCGCACGAGATGGTGTGACGCCGGCGACGTGCCAATGAATGCCGGCTTTTCGCCGGTCGCCGACAATCGTTCGATCACGGCGCGCAAGCGCATGTTTTCCAGGCGAGTGTCTCGGAATCTGCGGGTGCGTCGCAGTGCCGCAGATACCTGTTTTACATCGATAGGTTTGCAAAAGAAATCGAATGCTCCCGCTTTCAATGCCTCAATCGCCGTCGATTCGTTGCTGTGTCCGGTAGCGATAAGGACATCGATGTCCGGCGCAATTTCTCTGAGGCGGGCGGTAAAGCGAATGCCGTCGATCCCCGGCATGCGTACATCGGTGATCACGATGTCGACCGACTCCGCGGCGATCGTCTCCAATGCCGACTCCGCGGACGCCGCCGTTAGCGTTTCCCACCCTTCACTCTGCAGGTATTCGGACAGGCTATCGCGGATTGCAAAGTCGTCGTCAACGATCAACACGGTGAGATCCGTATCTGCCGGATCTGGTCCGTCAGGAAGTGGTTGTGACTGTGGTTTTTTCACCATTGACCCGTGGAAAAGTTAATCTGAAAGTAGCGCCTTTGGTGCTGGTTTCCGCCAGTGCGATCGACGCGCCGTAGTCGCGAAGAATGCCGTGGCAGATGGACAGTCCGAGGCCCATGCCCCTATCCGGTCCTTTGGTGGTGACAAAAGGTTCCAGAAGATTGTTGCGCATTGTATCCGGTACGCCTCCGCCGGTGTCGCTCACAAGGACATGGACATGGTCGTCGTCCACTACGGATGTGATTCGAATCGCTTTTGAACGAATGCCCTGGTTGCCGGCCAGATCGATACTGTCTTTTGCATTGGTCGCCAGATTGATCAGCACCTGCTCGAAGCGGGTCTTGTTGATTTGGATGACAACATCGGGGGCGACAGTGTTTACAAAGTCGATACCGTGGTTGCGCAGCTGTTCGCCGATCATATCGGTCACGCCGTCTACCAGAGTTCGCACATTCAAGTCCTCCACGGCGCTGATGTTCTTGTCCGATGCGAATTCGCGCATGTGGTCAATAACCCTGGACGCCCGATCGACCTGGGCGATAATCTTGTCGAGCGTAGACAGCACGCGAGTGGTGTCTACGGCTTTTCCGCGCGTCAGGAAATTCCGGATGGTCTCCGAATAGACCTTGATTCCGCTCAGCGGCTGGTTGAGTTCGTGTGCGATTCCGCCCGCCATTGTCGCGAGCGCAGAGAGTCGCTGGGTGAACAATGTCTGTATCATCAGGTCCTCGCGTGTGCGGTCTAATGCGACCTCACCGCGTTTGCGCTCGCTGATATCGGTGATGAATCCTTCCAACGCCACCAGCGAGCTATCGGCCGCGAAGATGCCGCAACCATGTTCCCACACCCATTTTTCCACGCCGCCCGCAGTGACAATGCGGTACTCCATCTGGTACGGTCGCTGCTCTGCCAATGCCGCCTGAACCGTCTGCCAAACCCTGTCGCGCTCTGCCGGGTGGATGACCTTGCCGTAGCTGCACCGCCGGTTGTCGATGAAGTCATCGGCTGCGAATCCGGTCAGCGCCTCAATACCGTCGCTCACGTCTTCCATGGTCCAATCCTGGTCATTCTTGCAGCGATACACCGCTCCCTGCAGGTTGCTGATTAACGTCACCAGCGCACGCCGACTCTCTTTCGCTGCGGACTCTGCTTCTTTCTGCGCCGAGAGGTCGCGAATGATTCCTGTAAAAAACCGCTTCCCTGCGACCTTTGTTTCGCCCACGCCCAAGTACAGCGGGAACGTTGTGCCGTCTTTGCGCCTGCCCATGACTTCGCGACCGATGCCGATGATCTTTTTGTTACCCGAATCCAGATAATTCTTGATGTATGCGTCGTGATTTTCCCGATACGGCGACGGCATCAGGATGTTCACGTTTTCGCCGATGACCTCATCGGCATCGAATCCAAAAATGCGTTCACTCGCGGGGTTGAAGGAGTCGATTACACCCCGGCTGTCAATGGTAATGATGCCGTCGATTGCCGTTTGCAGAATGGCGCGCAGTCTGGCCTCTTCGTTTGCGGATGCCGACGTTGTTGTTTCGTTGGTATTCGTTCGGAGGCCGCCGGTGTTGCAGGTTGACGAGCTATCTGTGGCTGTATTTCGCTCAGCAGGCGACATGGTATTACCGTGATCCTTCAGCACACCGGATACCAGTGCTGTGGTAGTGTGATTTAATGTGTTATGACAACGGGGATACTGTACGCTGCGGTCGCGCCACTACCAATCCGATTCCGGATACTCTGGTCGCTGCGACCAGTCCGTTTCGGTCATTCATACCTCGGAACCTGGGCAATGGCGAGATCTGTGCGATCGGAGATCGGCAACCCGCTGGAGCAAGAAGGTCGTGAAAAATGACAGAAAGAGGGGAGAGGACAGCTGGTTACGCGCACATTCACATACGGATGCAAAATGATGGTGACCGACTTGTCCAAAGCGGTGAAGCTTGAACAACAGGCTCTCAGTTTTACCAATCACGAGATTATCAGCGCGCGCAAGAGGTATCAATGCAGTGACTGTGAACGCCAATGAGCGTCGAATAAAATGGGAAGGGGCGGAATCGAACATTCGAAACGCGTTTCGCCTGAAAATCCTTGCCTGAGACCGCAAAAATCTGTTTGTGTCACACGCGGTGGAACAAGGGGTTCGTTTAGACCATTAGTGTTACGTTTCTGTGCAATAATGGCCTCTTATTAACGGGATGTCGCCAAATGGACGATACTTCGATTGGATTGGAGAAAGATTCATTGTGGCAAATGAATTAGAGCCCGCAAATGCTTATTGGGTGTCCCATGCCGGGCAAGTGACGTCGATGTTTCGATTACGTTACCGTAAGAATAGTCGCCATGGCGGCGCACAGTGACGTAATATCCCGGTTGAACGCCTGGGGTTTCCCTGCTTTCAAAATTTCAAAAGGAACAGTACCGATCGATTCCTTACGCTGGTTTCATGCTCGACGTAGCGAATCTGATATTGCCTGCGACCAGGCAACCGGACTCGTATACACCTTGGCAACTTTTCCGTCTGCTACCCGAAAGATTAAGGCTGGGGCGACATCGGTCTCGGAATTGTCATAGAAATAAGCGCGGTCAACCCATTGCAGTGACTCAACACACTTCTCAATTGACCTGTAGTATCGGGAGATGATTTTGGAAATCGGTACGTCGTGCCCACCCTCCATTACCCGCAAGGCCACTCTCTGCGCATTAATGGATGGGTCATTCGTACATATGAAAAATAGACGGACAAAGAATCCGGCGGCTTTGGCGCGCCGTACAAAGTCGACTTTTTCAGATGTAGAGAAAACCGTTTCGAAAGCAACGCTGGTACCGTTGACTAAACATTTTTCGCGCCTCCTTTTAGCCTCATCCGCGGCTCTGAATATGGAATCGGATGAATTCCAGTCGCCGAATTCCTGCTCAGCAATGACATCGGGATTGATGTAAACACATCCCCCCATCCATTCATGTAGTAAGAGTTTTTCAGTAATCGTTGTTTTTCCCGCACCGTTTGGGCCAGCAACAACGATAAGTCTCGGTTTTTGAGATTCTGCCACGATTGCCCAATTTTTTTTCTATTTAACCGCTGCTTCAACGACCTCACGAATTTTCCGCACGTGTTTGTCAATGGCGTCGCGTCTTTTTAGTCGCGCCTCCTTGCCAGCCTGTGCGATTAACCGCTTTAGCTGCTCCTCCTGATCGGTGGTGGGCGTCCCTTTTGGATCCAATAGTTCTTTCACAGCATTTCCTAACGTTAATATTCCGCCACCGGACGGAAAGCATAATCGGTTGGTTCAAAGTTCGCTCATTCAAGGAATGTAATTTTTGTACAAATATATCAATTTCTGCAGCTTAATAATCACTTCCCCGTGATTTCCCGAGAATCGATGTGGTTTTGACACACCTCAGGGAAAGAATACAAATGTCAGGAGCAATTTGCAGGTGGGCGGATTGTTTTCCTGCTGATTTACGGAGGTGAAGCTACAAATCCACTACAAATGGAATTTAGGAGGGTTGTACATCCCCCCTAAAGGGGCTGGATAAAGACTTGCCGAAGAAGACGTAGGAAAAATGGCAAGGGGCGGAATCGAACACTCGAAACGCTTTTCTCCTGAAAATCCTTGCCTGAAACCGTAAAAAACCAGTTTGTGGCACAGCCTGTGGCACAAGCCGTGGTACAGGGGTTCGTTTATGTAATTTTATACTTCACGCCAGCAATATACCACTCTATCGCCATTTTTGCGATCCTTGCTAATTCATTTTTTGGGTAATCTAAAAACCCGACATGGAGAGTGATGAACAGTTGGTGCAGCATCGCGGAGGCCACTGTTTTTGTCTCGACCTCGGGACGACGACCCCAAATTTACAGCTCTTTCTTCGATTTATTGATTTCATCAAAGAAATCTTATTCGACATTGGAACTCTTGCAATACTTAAGCGTCTACTAAAATACTTAATCATGAAAGAGCGAACAAAAACAGAAAACGGCGATTGCTTTGCTTCCATAAAAGCGGAGAGTGAAATTTCTGAAATCCAGGTTGATCTATCGAAGGCTGAATGGATTGAGAAGACGATCCGATATTTAGAAGCGATAAAAGATGGAACCCGGTTTAAGATCGTGTATTTGCTGCTCAGGCACGAACGACTGTGCGTCCGCGACTTGGCGAATATACTGGATGTCAGCAGCTCAGCGATATCCCAACATCTCCGAAAGCTAAAAGATATGGACTTGGTGACGGCCTTTCGGCAGAAGCAAACCCTTTTCTATTCTTTGAAAAATGGAGATTTCAAAAGATTTGTTGTCAGCATCACGAATGAAACAAAAAACAGATAATGTCATCGCGTCAATCGGGATTGCTTCGGCGGTCGGTGCATCAATGTGTTGTATTGGCCCGGTTTTGGCTTTTTTCGCCGGGGCGAGTGGATTAGTCGCGGCCCTCTCCTGGTTTGAACCGGCAAGGCCGGTGTTAATCACAGTCACTATCGGTTTTCTGATTTTTGCCTGGTATCAAAAATCGAAGCCGGGCATTTCTTGTGATTGTGAGGCAGAGAAGATTGCATTTGTCCGCTCCAAACTCTTCTTAGCGGTTGTCACCGTATTTGCGGCCGCGATTCTCTCCTTTCCATATTATGCCGGCGTTTTTTATCCAAATTCTAATTCTAAATCACCGACGATTACTGTATCTCAGTATATCCGGTCTACGGAATTTTTATAACTGGCATGACATGCGAAGGACGCGCTAAACATGTGCAGTTCGAGGGTGCCAAACTGGATGGGGTAGTCGAAATACAAGTGTCCTATGAAAAAGGCTCAGCAGTCGTGGACTTCGACAGTTCAACCGTTTCTGTCGAAGCAATATCTGAAACGATTAACTCGACCGGATACAAAGTTACAAATTATGAATTGACGATAATAAAAACGGCTTTATCGTAATATTACGATGAATAAAGCAGATACATGTGATAGCGACCAGTGCTGTCCGGCGCCACAGACGTTGAACATCGACGGTGATGTGGATGAGGAACTCGCCCGGATCGCCAAGGCTCTGGCTCATCCAGCAAGAGTACAGATTCTAAGGATACTAGCCAGGCAGAAGGATTGCTTCTGTGGAGATATCGTTGAGCATGTACCATTAGCTCAGTCGACTGTCTCACAGCATCTCAAGATAATGAAGGAGTCTGGAGTAATCCATGGCGAAATTGACGGAGTCCGGACCTGCTACTGCATTGAGCCACGCGTTCTTTCTAGGTTCAAGAGTTTAGTAAACGACCTCTAAAAAAATTTGACCATATTAATCGCTAATCGACGATAAACGATAAGGGGAGAACAATGATATGAGTGCGCGTATCGCTATCAATGGTTTTGGGCGCATGGGCCGGTTAGCATTTCGTGTCGCATGGGGAAGTGATTTGAAAATTGTTCACGTCAATGAAATCGCAGGCGGATCTGGGGCCGCGGCACATTTGCTGACCTTTGACTCGGTACACGGTCGATGGCTCCGCGATGTTCAATCGCAGGGCGACGTCATTTCGGTCGATAACAAATCTGTCGGCTTCAGCGAATACGAAGAGCCAGGGGATATCAACTGGGGAGATCTTGGCGTAGACATTGTTTTGGAATGCACCGGTAAGTTTCGCACCCAGGAACTGCTGCAACCCTATTTTGACAATGGAGTGAAAAAAGTAATCGTTGCTGCTCCGGTAAAAAAGGGAGCGCTCAATATCGTTGTCGGTGTTAACGATCATAAGTACCGATGCGATTCACACCATTTACTCACTGCAGCATCATGCACGACGAATTGCCTGGCTCCTGTCGTCAAGGTAATTCATGAGAATATCGGTATTCGCCACGGCGTTATTACGACGATTCACGACATGACGAATACCCAAACCGTTGTCGACGCCCCGCATAATGATTTACGGCGAGCACGGGCAAGCAGCCTGTCTCTCATCCCCACAACCACCGGCTCCGCTACAGCAATCACGATGATTTATCCTGAGCTGAATGGAAAGCTGGACGGTCTCGCCGTCAGGGTTCCACTCTTAAACGCATCATTAACAGATTGTGTATTTGAGGTATCTCGTCCAACGACGGTAGAGGAAGTGAACGACCTATTCAGGACCGCTGCAGCCGGAAATCTAAAGGGTATCCTGGGATATGAGGAACGCCCACTTGTGTCAGTTGATTACAAAGATGATCCCCGATCATCAATAATTGATGCACTTTCAACAACGGTAGTGAACGGCACCTGTGTCAAAGTTCTTGCCTGGTATGATAACGAGATCGGGTATATAAATCGAATGGTCGAGCTAACTCGGAAAGTTGCACATTCTCTCCAATGACAAGTCTACGCAATTACACAATTGTAACCAGTTCGTATTGGGGATTCACCCTGACGGACGGCGCTCTCCGGATGCTGGTACTTTTATATTTCCATCAACTGGGATACACACCCATCCAGCTCGCGTTTCTTTTTCTTCTCTACGAGTTTTTTGGAATGGTCACGAATCTTCTCGGGGGCTGGATTGCTTCTCGCATGGGTTTGAAGCTGACGCTTGTCGGTGGCCTATGTCTTCAGGTGGGCGCCTTGCTAATGCTTTCGTTCATTGATCCCAACTGGGAGCTCGTTTTATCAGTGTCCTATGTCATGGCAGCCCAGGCTTTATCGGGAATAGCAAAAGACCTCACGAAAATGAGTTCAAAGAGCGCCATCAAGTTTTTGATTCCGGAAGATCAGAAATCTGCGCTGTTCAAATGGACGGCACTTCTAACTGGGTCAAAAAATACTCTGAAAGGAGTTGGATTTTTTCTCGGCGGGGTCCTGCTTTCTTGTTTCGGATTTAAACATTCGCTCTGGGTGATGGCTGGATCATTATGTCTTGTGATGGTGGCTTCGTTCGGTCTCCCGAGAAACATGGGAAAAGCCAAGACCAAGTCTGAGCTAAGGCAGATATTTTCGAAAAACAGGGAAATAAACGTGCTTTCTGCAGCGCGTTTTTTTCTATTCGGATCACGGGACATTTGGTTTGTTGTTGCTGTACCCGTATTTCTTTCCGCAAGCCTGGGTTGGGGATTTACAAAAGTCGGAACTTTTCTTGCTTTATGGGTCATTGGCTATGGAATGATCCAATCGATTGCTCCGGGAATCGTAAAGTTGTGGACAAAAGGAAATGCTCCGCAGGGAGGAAGCGCAGTGGCGTTAGCGTTTTTGCTCACGCTTTCAACGGCAGCATTGTTGATTGGGCTGCACATCAGTGATGAAGACGCAGTCGTTATTCTCGCGGGACTCGCTGTTTTCGGAATCGTATTCGCCATAAATTCGTCCGTCCATTCTTATCTAATACTGGACTATTCTAAAGGCGACAAAGTAGCCGCCGACGTAGGCTTCTATTACATGGCCAACGCCGGCGGTCGACTAATCGGAACCCTTTTGTCAGGACTGTCATATCAATCTTATGGCATTTCCGGCTGCCTAATCAACACGATGATTTTTGCACTGACCTCGGCGGTGATTTCAATGTTCCTGCCGAGAAACGGTGTCGAGGCTAGTAAGGTCTCACCCGAGCGGCGGACACCGATCGCTCACAGTTGATGCGAGATATTGTCCGGGCATGTTTACCACTCAAAGTAAATCAAGAAAAAACTGGACTTCACCCTTCTTTATCTGGGAACTTTACCAAAATCATTGCACTCTAATAGACATCATGTTACACTATGCTGTGTAATAATGTAATAGCGGGGTTATTAATGGATAGGAAAAGAAAACCAAAGTGTTGCTCGCCGAAACCAGATATCGATAAACGGGAACTTTTGACGCTCGATGAAGCATCGAGTCTTGAATCGATGTTTAAGATGTTGGCAAACGGAACTCGACTTCGGATATTACATGCGCTTGTTCGCGAGAACGAGCTTTGTGTTGGCGATATTGCTGAAAATATTGGTATGAAACCACAGGCAGTTTCCAATCAACTTATTCGGCTCTCGGATCGTGGGATCGTCGATAGTCATCGTAACGGATTGGAAATTCGATACCGGATCATCGACCCTTGCGTTGTTGAGTTACTCGATCGAGGTTGGTGTCTGGTTGATGATTCCGCAAAAAGAGCCTTGAAGAAAAGGAAACTATGAGAATTCTCATGCCCTGTTTTATATCAATGCTTCCTTTAATAGCATGGTCGGAAGGGCTTCAACTCTCAGGAGGGCTTGATTCTCGCTTTGTTTACGAAACAAACCCGTCTGAAAATGAATTTATCCTCGAAGGATTATTCTTGAATTTACACAAAGTCTGGAGCGATGACATGGGAGATCGATGGATCGGGGTCGCTCAAGGCGATCTTGACCATAATTTTGACGATGTGAGCTTCTACCAAGTTTACCTCCAGTATAAGGGACCGTTGGGGAAATGGAATTTGAGAGCGGGACATTATTTGTTGCCCTTCGGCTTGCTGGCCACCTTTGACACCGAGCGTCTCTTACTGCGAGGTCTGGAGGAAACGAGCCTCGGCATACGTAAGGATACAGGTGTTCAATTTATAGGTTTCGCTGGCCAATGGGATTACTCAATTTCTTTAAGCGATGGCTTGGGAGATAGACATCTTTTTGATTCACGGGCCACTCCAGTTCTCACCGCAAGATTGGCCTATGTTGAAGATGAATGGCAAATCGGCCTCTCAACACTGTTAGGCCGGGTTCTTCCGGACCCCGAATTCAAGTCAGGAAGTGGTACGGTTCAAGAACGCCGGGTAGCATTTGATTATACCATGTTCCGAGGACCTTTGACCGTCCGTGCCGAACTTGTTGGCGGTGAAGATGATGACGAAACGATTGTCGGAGGGCTCGTATTAGCAGATTACGCCGTGACTTCTAAATTGGAGATAAATTCCCGATATGCATTGTGGCACAAACACGAGACCAGTCAGTCTGCGGGAATTGGTTTGTCGTATCAAATAAAGCCCTGGCTCTACATTCGTCTTGCTGATGAATACGAATTCGGAGACGAGTATAGAAATGTTTTCACCGCACAAATATACATGGAGTTTAGCCATGCATTATAAGCCTATAATATTGCTATCGCTTTTGATACTGTTGTCCGATATCGCGTTCGCCGATGTTTGCGTATGGCGAAATCCCGAGCGAACAATGCAAAAGATATTCCCGGAAGCCAGCGATTATAAAACCGTTACCATCAAGCTGACAAGCGAACACGTCAAAGCCATTGAAAATCAATTAGGCATCCCACTGGACGACTCCGAAACAAAAGAGTTCAATTTTTATGACATTTTCACCGCAAAGAATAAAGCGCCAATAAAAGTGGGAACTGTAATGGCTCTCGCAGGCAAAGGAAAATATGGCGCTATTGAGGTTGTTATCGGCGTGAGTCTCTCAGCCGAAATCATTTCGACCTATATTCAGCGTTCTCGAGAGCGATCTAATAAAATTCTGAAATCAAAACCATTTCTCAGCCAATTTACTGGCCAACGGGCAGAAAAGCCCTTGCATTTCGATTCCGGCTTGATCGGAGTTGAGCAAGCCCCCATCGCCGTTGAAGCGGTTCGATTAGCCGTTTCCAAAATGTTGGCATTCTATGCTGCTATCTATCCTCAATCCAAAAACCTACAAGAAGGGAGAACACCATGAAGAACTTATTATTAGCCGCCCTTACCATATCACTTATCTTAAGCATCATAGGCTGTAATAGCAAGAGTCAAGAAGCAAAGGCTCAGACCAGTCAGAAACAACCAGAAGAACCGAAAACCAGCAAACATCAAAGCGACATTGTCAAGCTCAAAGACATCATGGACAACCCCAAAGTGTATAAAAATAAGGAAGTAGTATTGGAAGGGAACTTCGGCGGAATTTGTTGCGCCTCGGATTTCTTCTATAAAGAAGGTGTTGATTCTTGCGAAGTTTATCCCAAGGGGATTCAGGCACCAAAGGCCGCCATTGGAACGCCTATCCGACTGAAAGGAACCGTAAAAGCAACGCAGAAAGGGGAAGAATACCAAGTTCATATCGAAGCGACGGAGGTAACACTTAAATGAACATCTTCTCTTTAGCCGGTAAAAATCTTGCCCGTCATAGAATAAGGACCATTCTCACTATGCTCGGTGTAGGAATTGCTGCCGCTACGCTCTTTAGTATTTTGTCATTCGAAGTTGGTTACGACCAGGCGTTAAAAGAAGAAATTGAAGGTTCTGGCATTCATCTTTTTGTTTCAACTGAAGGTTGTCCATTGGAAGCAGCGTCGTTGATTCTTCACGGAGGGGAAATTCCCAAATTTCTGACGATGGAACGTTTTAGACAAGTGAAATCAGCAGAAGGCGTCAAAGAAGCCGCTGGATTTTTAATCTTCTCACTGACTTCACCGGAGGGTGATAAGGTTGATCTCTTCTACGGGATTACAGACGAAGCGTTAAAACTAAAACCCAATTGGAAAGTTCAAGGAACTTGGTTTCGCGACGAAAATTCAATCATTCTCGGTAGCGAAGTTGCTAAAGTCGAGAAAAGAGAAGTTGGGGACAAAATTTACATAGAAACCCTCGACCTTGATTTTGAGGTCGTCGGGATTCTTGAACAGACCTATGGGCAGGATGATGGTTTCTATTTTCTTCCTCTTGAGACTGCGCAAAAACTGTTCAAGAAGGAGAATAAGCTTACCGCAGTTGGCGTCCAATTAGCAGACCTATTTCAACTCCAATCGGTAAAAGACAGGCTTGAAACACTTCCTGATGTTTACGTTGTTACTGCAGAACAAATAAATCAGGAAATAATGCGGTTCATCGGCGGCTCAAAAGCACTCATGTATTCTATGCTCTTAATTGCTCTTGCACTTAGCACCTTGGGCGTATTGAACACTGTTTTAATGGCAACTCTTGAGCGTCAGCAGGAATTCGGATATATGCGTTGTATAGGCGCCGGGAAAAAAGACTTAATTATATTAATTCTGGTCGAAACCGCCGCCGTTTGTCTTATCGGCTGGGCAATCGGCGTAGTTGGTGGATTCGTTTTTTCATCGTTCGCGGAAAATTGGATACGGCAGTTCTTGGCATATGTGCCGGCAGGTCACCTACTTCGCCCTAACACACAAGTTGTCAGTACGTCCCTGGCCCTTACAATGGCACTCGGGTTAATGGCTGCCATCTATCCCGCCTTCAAAGCATCAAGAGTTTCTCCAGTGGAGGCGATTCGAAATGACTAAAATTATCGAACTTCTAAATGTGGGAAAAAACTATCGCCGAGGAAACGAAGAAATACATGCGCTTAGTGATGTGTCATTGGAGGCTCGCACCGGCCAATTCCTTGCTATTGTCGGGCCATCCGGCTCCGGTAAAACAACACTTCTCCAACAAATCGGCTGTGTAGACCTTCCTACGTCGGGTCGCATCTTGATAGACGGCGAAGATGTCACTAAGCTTTCTGATTCCCAACTGACACATTTTCGAAGCCGCACAATAGGCTTTGTATTTCAGCGGTTTTTCTTGCTTCCAACACTTACCGCCTTGGAGAATGTCAAGCTCCCTTGCGTATTCACAAAACACAATGCACACCAAACAAAAGCCGACGAGTTACTCAAACATCTTGGCCTCGGTGACCGCTTACACCATCGACCTTCACAACTGTCGGGAGGCGAAATGCAACGTGTCGCCATTGCGCGTGCACTTGTTAATCAACCAAGAATTCTCCTTGCCGATGAGCCAACCGGAAATCTTGATTCCAGTAGTGCCCACTCAATTATATCTATATTTCGGGAGTTAAATGAAAGCGGACTAACCGTATTGATGGTTACTCACAATATGGAATTGGCTTCCATGGCCCAACAAATACTCTACCTGAAGGACGGTCGCATTACAAAAGTTGAATAAATCCCTTAGCGTGTATTTACTAACCGAGCTGGAGCAAGATAAGTTAAGATTCCGCACATTCAGGCTTCGTCTTTTTCTCTTACGACTATTGAATATATAAAATGAGATCGGCCGCAGGCAAGTTAGAATCGTTTATAATTCTTGAATAGGGGGTTTTATCCAGCCCGTTTTTCTTGCAAATTAAAATCAAGAAACTATTTAGGATAAAAAACGAGCAGGCGGCATGGAGGAAAGGCGGGGTGTTATTTGATAAACGCCGTTGAGTCTCCCAACCATTTGATTGTGATTTTCTTGCTTTATCTCAGTGATGACAGGAACAAAATCTTGTAACTTCTATGGAACTGAATTAGAATGTATGAGGTCCAAGCTAGTTATTCGATTCGTTGTGATGAATTTCACCAGTCAATAATCTTATGCAAATATCATGAAACGTTCCCCATTAGTTAAAACACTAAGTTGCCTATTTTGCGCTGTGTATTTCGTGGCATTGCCAACAGCCCAGGCCTTAGTCCTTTGCATTGATGAACATGCTCATGGTGAAGTCCAATCCGCTTACGACAACTGTTGTGTCAGTTCGCAAGCGGAAGAAAATGTATCTGGATCACCCATAGAGTCATTTCGTGAAGTACGCGGGGCTCAGTGTGATAGCTGTGAAAACATTGGAATGAGTAAAGTTCTGACAGCCGATGTCGGAAATACTGACGTCGCATTCAATATCCTTCCGCAAACAACTCCAACGAGCTCTTATTACGCCTCTATTCTACCCAAGCGTAAGTGCACCCACGTTTGGCCCCCCACAAAAATCTCTCTCTCACATTTTCCGGATTTTCTTCGGAACACCATTCTTCTGCTCTGACCAATTCCTTCGGTCATTTTATCCTCGGACAATCGTCCACAAGTCTTATTAGCAGCATTCCCGCTTGACCATTTCATTTCCTTCTCTCTCGATGTTTGTCGCTCTTACATCGGGTGAAATGAACATATTCGGGAAATTGCTTACTCCTTCATTTCTCCGCAATTGTCAGATGTTTTCTGAATGCTTTGGCAAGTGCTGGACGAGACGCTTTGAATACTCAGAAGATCACCATGCACAACAAATATCTTGTTCTTATAGGGGCTTTTTCGGCCATGTTTGTTTTCTCGGGGTGTGGTATTACCTCCCGCTTCCAGAATGGCCCGAGAGTGAAAGTCAACGAACCCGTAGATCACGCTTCTTTTGGGGCTGGAGAGGAAATTCCAAGAGAAGAATTTAGCGAACCGACCGGAGAAATTACGTTAGCTGACGCCTTCGCCGCATCCCTCTTAAATCATCCCAAACTTGCTCGCTATGAATGGCAGGTTCGAGTTAGAGAAGCACAAACGCTTCAAGCGGGTTTCTTGCCGAATCCTGAATTCGAAATTGAAGTTGAAGAATTCTTTGGCTCTGGTGATTCGTCAGGTTTCGATTCTGCTGAGACTACACTTCTGTACAGTCAGTTGATCGAGCTTGGCCAAAAACGTCAAAAGCGCACTACAGCGATTCAGCTACATCAGGAACTTGCTACGTGGGATTACGAAGCCGCTCGGGTTTCTGTACTGGCGGATGTTGCACGTGTATTTACGGAAATTCTCTCTTTGCAAGAACGCAGTGTGATGATGCAAGAGAACCTCAATTTGGCTCAGGAAGTCCATGATACTATCGGCAAGCGCGTGAAGGCTGGTGCGGCCTCTCCTTTGGATCTCACAAAGGCTGAGGTCGAAGTAGTGAAAGAGAAGATAAAGCTGCAACGCATTCACCGGGAATTGAAATCGGCACATGTTTATCTGGCAGCAAAATGGGGTAGTCGGCAACCGAAATTCGACCGAGTGAAAGGGGATTTTTCAGTCTTGCCAGTTTTGCCTTCGATCGAAGCCTTGTCGAAACGGATTTCTGAGAATCCTCAAGTGGCCCGCTGGGCCGCTGAGATTACACAACGGAAAGCGCAAATTGAGTACGAAGAATCAAAGGCTGTCTCTGATATGGAGATTGGTTTTGGTGTGCGCCATTTGAATGAGCCTAATGATGTGGCCGCCGTTTTCAATTTGTCGATTCCACTAGCGGTGTTCAATCGGAATCAGGGCAAGGTGCGTCAAGCACATTACGAACTAGAAGTTACGCGTCACCGCAAGGGTGAAGCTGAGCTTCGAATTAATACCGTGTTATCCAAATCATATCAGGATCTGAGCGGTGTGTGTGAAGAGTTACAGGCATTGGAAACTCAATTATTGCCAGTAGCCAAGCGCGCTTATGATGACACTCATACAGCATTTGTAGCGGGCAAAGTCGGGTATCTTCAGGTTCTGGATACACAACGGACGCTTTTCGAAGCTCGCGGCGAATATCTGGAAGCGTTAGTTCTCTATCATGCTATCGCGGTTGAAATTGAAGGGCTGATCGGTAGGCCACTGT
The DNA here is from genome assembly GCA_021772615.1 of Verrucomicrobiota bacterium. Classification (GTDB taxonomy): domain Bacteria; phylum Verrucomicrobiota; class Lentisphaeria; order JABSQK01; family JAJFLO01; genus JAJFLQ01. The sequence goes on from JAJFLQ010000132.1 coordinate 68,916, forward strand.
CAGAAATTAACAGGAATTAAAAAACATTTAACCAAAAGAAAGGAAATACGTTATGACTCGTCAAGAAAACCGCTCACCGCAAGTCCGTATGCTTGTGATCGTAATGGCAATTATTGTTGCCACGATCGCTGCAAATGCCCAGAACGAAGGTCAATTAGCTAATCATGAACATGAAGTATCAGGAGAAAAATGTTTTATCTGTGATTCTTCACTGAGAGACAAAGGACGACTTTGGTGCAAGGAACACGACAGATATGAAAATCGTTGCTGGTTATGCCATCCTGAGCTCGAAGAGAAGGGACGGCTCTGGTGCAAAGAACATAGTCTCTATGAAGATGAATGTTTCCTTTGTCATCCAGAACTGGGTAAAGAAAAGACTTCAGACGAAGCAACCGAACAATGTAAAGCCCACGGTATTGATGCGAAAGACTGCCATGTTTGCGATTCTTCACTGAGAGACAAAGGTCGCCTTTGGTGCACAGAACACGCTCGCTATGAAGATCGCTGTTGGCTCTGTCATCCTGAGATGCAAGACAAGGATCGACCTTTTTGCAAGGAACATCATTTCTACGAAGATGAATGCTCTCTTTGTAATCCGAAGCGTAAAAAAAAAGTGATTAAGAAAAGCGAAGGTCCGTCATCCTCTCCCGTCTTGTTTTGTAACGAACACAAAGTCCCCGAGCATCAGTGCGGTATCTGCCAACCGCAACTTGCAGGATCTCTTGAACCCGGACAAAGCATGAAGGTCCGCTTTGCATCCAAGCATTCGACCGCCAAAGCGGGGATTCGCACTGCATTTCCACAAGAAAATTCATCAGCTCCGATCATTGAGGCGTTCTGTCGAGTCGGCTACAACGAAAATCAATTGGCTCACATCACTCCTCTTGCTGAGGGTGTCATTCGTCATGTTCTCGTTGATGTCGGGGCGCAAGTCAACACTGGTGATGTTCTTGCTGAAATTCATTCGGATGAGGTGGCAAAGGCAAAGACTAATTTTCTCTCTGCCGTCATTGATCACGAAGTCAAAGAAGCCGCGTATAGGCGTGAGGAAAGCCTTGTACAACAGAATATCTCAGCCGCCCGAGATTTTCAGGAGGCCGAAGCAGCTTGCAAGGTTGCTGTGCTTTCAAAAAAGACAGCGCAACAACGACTTCTCAATTTCGGATTTACTCAAGAGGAAATTATCGCGATAGAAAGAGACCATGACAGCTCCTCTATCCTGATGGTTCGAGCACCTTTTACAGGAACGATCGTTGCCCGGCAAGCGGTGATGGGTGAATTAATCGAGCCGGGAAAGGCTCTGTTAACTTTAGCGAATCTATCAAATATGTGGCTTGAGCTTTCCGTTCTCGCTGAGAAAGCTGCTTTCATTACAAGCGATTTAGATGTCGAAGCCGTAATAGACGGCTTTTCCGGGCTGACCGCGAAAGGGAAACTGGTTTGGATTGATACCTCCATTGATGAGCGTAGTCGAATGCTGAAAGCGCGAGCGGTTGTTTCGAACGACGAGAGAACATTGAAAGCTGGTATGTTTGGGCAGGCTCGAATCGCAATCGGTCAGAGCGTTGAGACACTTCGTGTCCCGAAAGATACGGTTCAAATGTTTGAGCGCAATCCTTACCTCTTCGTGAAATTAGAGGATGATCTCTATGATCTCCGACGGGTGTCTCTTGGAGATAAATCTGAGACAACCATCGATGTGATTTCCGGCATTGATGTCAACGAACAAGTGGTTGTTAGCGGCACGTTTACGATGATGTCTGAATTTCTTAAATCCCGATTGGGAGCAGGTTGTGTCGACGACTAATCATTGGAGTTATCTATGCTTGAAAATATAATCACATTTTCCCTGAAAAACCGCTTATTGGTCATCCTTGTTTTCAGTGCGTTAATCGGCATTGGTGCTTGGACATTGACCAATATTCCAGTCGATGCTTTTCCCGACACAACTCCGGTTCAAGTTCAAGTTAATACGACCGCTCCGGCTTTGAACTCAGAAGAGATTGAGCAACAAATCACGTTACCAGTTGAATTGTCGATCGGCGGATTGCCGGGGCTTAAAAGCGTCCGCTCGATTTCAAAATTTGGCCTTTCCCAAGTCGTCGCGACATTCAGTGATACGACATCCATCATCGATGCCAGACAGTATGTAACGGAACGTCTCGCGAGTGTCGAACTCCCGGAAGAGATTGAACGACCGCAACTTGGCCCCATTTCAACAGGCCTTGGAGAAATCTTTCATTATACGGTCAGTTCTGATGATCCTGCGCGGACTTTGGAAGAACTTCGTACAATCCATGATTGGGTTATCAAACCAGAGCTTCGAAAAGTGTCCGGCGTTGCTGAGGTGAATTCTTGGGGAGGGTATGAACGTCAGTATCACGTTATTATCTCGCCACCAGCCCTGATCAAATACAATTTGACTCTTGATGACATCTTCGAAGCTCTCGAGGAAAATAATCATAATGTGGGTGGTGGTTTGGTTACCCGCTCTGGACAGTCGCAACTCGTCCATGGAATCGGTCGTGTCAGTTCTATCGATCAAATCGAAAATATCGTTATTGCGGCCTATGACGGGGCACCCGTTCGCATCCAAGATGTTGTTGAGGAAGTGAAAATCGGTCATGAGATTCGTCGTGGAGCGGTAACCGCCCAGGGGCAAGGCGAAGTAGTTTTAGGCCTTGCCTTTATGCTGATGGGCGATAATGGCAAGACGGTTACGGAAGCATTAAAAAAGCAACTTGAGAATGTGAAGAAATCCCTTCCAGACGATGTTGTCATCAATATTGTCTATGATCGCACTGAATTAACCACTGAAGTCATCAATACCGTCCAGCACAATCTTATTGCTGGAGCCATCTTGGTCGTATTGGTTCTGCTTATTTTACTTGGCAATCTGCGAGCAGGAATATTGGTAGCGATGGTGATACCGATTGCCATGCTTTTTGCCGTCTTTGGCATGTTTCACTTCGCCATTGCCGCAAGCCTACTCAGTCTTGGAGCAATTGACTTTGGAATTATCGTGGATGGTTCGGTGGTTATGACGGAGGCCAATCTTCGCAATCTCGCGGAACGTTATCGCACACTTGGTCGAAAACTGACCCCGATGGAAAGATTGGAGACTTTGATTCAGTCTGGCCGAGAAGTAGCCCGGCCGATCGTTTTTGGTATGGGGATCATCCTTGTTGTTTTTATTCCCATCCTGACCCTTGAGGGGACCGAAGGGAAAATGTTTCATCCAATGGCGTGGACCTTCATGTTCGCTCTCACGGGTGCGTTGATCATTGCTCTGGTTTTAACACCAGTATTGAATTATTTCTTCTTGCCGAAGAAAGCAAAAGAAAAAGATGGGCTCTTTAGCCGTCTATTGATGAATGCTTACACATTTGTTATGGGTATAGCGATGCGTCTCAGATGGTTGGTGTTGTTGTCTATTATTGCCATTTTGGGAATCACTGGACAGACAGCGACAAAGCTGGGAGGCGAATTCATCCCCCGCCTGAGTGAAGGGGCGATCGTTATCAATACCATTCGACTTGCTGGCGTATCAATTGAAGAATCGGTTGACTATAATTCGCGCATTGAAAGGCTCTTGCTCGAAAACTATCCCAACGAGATCCGTTTTGTCTGGAGTCGAATTGGAACTGCTGAAGTTGCTACAGATCCGATGGGCACAGAGCTAACCGACATTTTTATTTCCTTGAAACCACGCAGTCAATGGACAAAGGCTTCCAGTCAAGCTGAACTCGTGGAAGTCATGCAGGGGACAATAGCAGATCTTCCCGGCGTCAATATGGTTTTCACTCAGCCAATCGAGATGCGGCTCAATGAAATGGAATCTGGCATCCGATCGGATATCGGCATTAAGATCTATGGCGATGATTTTGACGAACTTGTGCGTATCAGTGACGAAGTACAACGCATATTGGTTCAAGTTCAGGGTCAGACCGATATCGCCGTTGATCAAATTACGGGTCAACCCACCCTAAAGGTGAATGTCAATCAACAGGCCATTGGTCGCTACGGAATACCGGCTCGACATGTACTCGATATGGTTGAAACAGTAGGAGGAAAGCGTGTCGGTGAAATTTTCGAAGGCCAACGGAAGTTTCCGCTTGTTGTCCGCCTTCCTGATTCTCTTCGTCGTGACAGTGAAGTGTTATCGAATACGATTATCCCAACAGAAACAGGCGAGCAATTTCCCTTAAGAGCACTTGCCGAGATCTCGAGTACTGAAAGTGCATCCACAATTAATAGGGAGTGGGGACGTCGCCTGATTCGAGTGCAATGCAATGTGGCCGGACGAGATGTTTCTTCTTTTGTTGCTGAAGCAAAGCAAAAAATCGGGGAATCTGTGAATCTCCCAGAGGGATATGTAATTGATTGGGGCGGGCAATTTGAGAATCTTGAACGCGCACGACTGCGGCTTATGATTGTTGTGCC
>JAJFLQ010000133.1 GCA_021772615.1 Verrucomicrobiota bacterium
GTGAGCACTTCAAGCCGCAAGTCTATTTCTTGTGCAACGACGATGGTTCCATCGCGGTGGATTTCGTTGGCAGGTTCGAAAACCTCGGTACCGATTGGGCCACCGTGATCAAGCGTATTGGTATTCATAACCGGCTGCCGCACTTGCGTAAATCCAAAATCAAAGATCGGCATTACGCTACCTATTACTCCAAAGAATCCCGTGATGTCGTTGCCGATATATACCAACAGGATATACAGACATTCAAGTACACGTTCGATGCGTGATACGTACACTTCGATGTTGACCGCTCGACGTCATGCAACCTCAACGTAGTTGAGTTAAGGCTTGTTCCCAAAGACATAAATGTCCGACCCTCTTTGTTCACACGAGGATTGCCGACATTCACACAGATTTCATCCATGTCATATCCGTCGATAATCATGCTGATACCCTATTTCGGCAGTTGGCCGGAATGGTTCGACCTGTACATCGAATCATGCAAGTGCAATCCGTCCGTCGACTGGGTATTCTTTACGGACTGTGGTGAACCGCGCAATCAGGCGCCCAATGTTCGCTTTGTGCACACAACATTGGAGGATACACAGACACGGATCGCAGAAAAGTTGGGGATAACCGTACGGTTGGCAGACCCATACAAATTATGTGATTACAAACCGACATTCGGAGCGTTATACGATGACTATGCACACAACTACGATTTTTGGGGATTTGGCGATGTCGATGTGATCTACGGCAATATTCGGAGGTTTTACGGTATGGATATCGGCGCATACAAAATGTGTTCGGCGTTGGCCGGCAATGTGTCGCCACACTTTTTCTTACTCCGAAACACACCGACCATCTGCTCAATTTATCGTAAAATACCGAACTGGAAAAGGTTGCTTTCATCGCCACACTATGAAGCTGTTGACGATTTCAGCTTGGGACAACTCATCTTTCGATATAAGAGATGGCCGCCGGAATTAAGAGCGATACCGAAATTTCTAAGCCCGTACACTCCGAATTTGTTCAAGCGTCAGTTTCACGAAGTGCTGGCGGGACGTCCGTGGCTGGATGGTACATATGAGTACCCCAGCGAATGGTATTGGAGGGATGGCCGGCTTACCAACGATAAAGGTGGCGGACGTGAGTTCCTTTATGTTCATTTTATGCGCTGGAAGTCATCAAGGTATTTGGCGCGACACAGGGGAGACAAGGCCGCGTGGCAAACGTTGGAAAAGCTTGTCCATATTGATGCCACGGAAATCCGAAACGGTTTTTCAATAAGTAGGAATGGGTTCCACAAATTGGACCCATAATACGCTCGTTGGTCCAGGACCGAGTAACCTGTGGAAAGCGGTGTGCCGCGTTCACCTTCATGTTTCGTGTGGCGTTCAAGGCTGCTCGCCTACCTCGTGACCATCGAGGGTTGTGGATCAAATAATATTCCTCATCGTATACAAGCCTGGGACCGTTGTAACGCAGACATTGCTATTGCGCAGTCTTCTGGCGTACTCAGATTTTCATTTCAGGCATGTAGCAAATGAACGCGGACGTGATGACGAAACGGCTCTCGCAGGCCTTTCCTCTCGATTTTGGTGCGGACACGGAATTTTCCGGCCCGTTCGGATGACGACCTTTGCAAACGTGCTAACGAGGTCACTCGGCATATTCGATCGCAGAAATCAGAAATCGTATGAGTCGCTCACATCGTACATCCGGCTGTCGCCCCTCCGGCTTCTGGTCCCATGGTCGCGCAGTCCGTAGCCACAAGACCCACTTCTCGCCACTATTCTGAATCGATCTCTGTGATCGTTACATTCAGGATTGGTATCAAGATTTTCGCGAGTTCACGATGCGTAAAGAGAATCCCCAAACACGCCGATTCGAATGACGCCTGATTGCTTTTGGATATCACGTTCCCGATCTCTATTGCCCAGTCGGTTTATCCTTACATGACCGCGACTCTCGCCGTGCCGCGAGCGATAAGAGGTTGCAGATTCGCACCCGGGGTCAGTACCCAACCATATTTGGGATGAGGTTGAAAAATGATCTTCGTTCGTGCGCTTGGATGACCATTTAGGAGGCATTCCGCCGACGCTATGGCCAGTATCGTGCTCAATAAAATCAGAAAAAGGCGACCGAATATGACGCGACAATTGATACTTTCTTTCATAGTCGACGATAATTACTCAGCGTAAGACTGGTATTTAGATCAAGCGATATGGATGAACCGCCACCTGCGACGTGTCAGGTAGAACCCATGATTCGTCGACAGCACAATCGCCAGATGTCGCGACCCATGTTTTTGAGTAGCTACCCAATTCATCAGCCAGCCGAGTCATCGTCGTACTGTATATTTCTGACAAATAATCATGTGCATCAGATGGCATGGTTGCAGGCGGAGAATCATTGATTCGACGTCGAACCTCGCTATCATGCAAAGGCATCGGCTCCACGCCCGATCGATAGGATTGCGAATAAGAAAAACGAGTTTGAGGTTGGGATTATTACACATTATCTTCTTTGCGTCTGCCTCATCTAGTATCGAATAATCCGGAGTAATCTCCCCGACGCAATCGTTACCCGGGAAGAGAGAGCCATATCAACTATCTGAGTACGTACCGAGTTCCCATTTGAAAAAACCACTGAAATCGGTCAGATTGCCCGGTTCTCAAAAGTCGGATCAGGTGATACAATCCACGAGTCATCCGAGGACGTTCACATTCGTTTCGGCCGGTCATCCGACGCCACGGAGATGAGGTCGCCAGGTTGTTTGGAGTAGCAACGTTCACGAAACGTCGAACAAAATACTATTTCTTGTCTTTTCCATGGTGCGCGGTGTATAACGATGATTTCTATTGCACATATTCTACATCCGGTTGTTGTTCCGTCGACGTCGGATCTTACGGTTGCGCAGCCCATCACATTCGAAACGGTTCGTCGCGCCAGAGACTTTGCGCGTAACCAGGTCGATGTGCAGATCCTGTCGACCTGTTACCATGACGAATCTCCCGGCTTCCCGGGCGACTTTGAGCGCGCTCCGGATCTGAAACGATCGACGATGGAGAGCGCTTCGTTCCGAAACGCGCGCAAGCTGGCTTTTCTGAAAGACATTCTCGACCGGCTTTACGCATCGTCGAACGCGGACTATCTGATCTATACCAACGTCGACATCGCCGTGCTGCCAAACTTTTACGTGACAATCGCGAAGCTCATTGAGTCGGGATGCGACGCGATGGTCATCAATCGCAGGACCATCCCCGGACATTACGCGAACACTGATGACATCGATTTGATGTACGCAGAGATCGGCAAGGAACATCCAGGCTACGATTGTTTCGTGTTTCGGCGCGACAGCTATCCGAAATTCATCTTGCGTGAAATTTGTATCGGCACAAACTGGATTGGCCGGGCGTTGATTACCAATATCATCTGCTATTCGGAATCATTCGATCTGTACAAGGATTTACACCTGACCTTTCATATCGGTGACGACCGTTCCTGGCGGTCGAACCGATTCCAGGATTACGACGCCCACAATCGCGATGAATTCCGACGAATTCTGGAGGAATTGGAGAAACGTCAGGAACTTAAAAAGACCGAATTGGTTTCGTCGTTTACCGAGTCCTTGCGACACAGCGGCAATAAGTCCCTGCGCCGTCGTGTCAACGAACTGATTTACCGATTTTCGAATTCCGGTGAATAAGGCTTGATGTGATCGCCGACGAGACCATTGATCCGACGAATCTCGGCCTGCCGCAAGACCCTGTTTTTATAGTCGGTCTCCCGCGTTCCGGAACAACGCTCTTGCAGTCTCTACTCACGACGCAGCCAGGGCTCAAATCCCTGCCTGAAACGCATTTCTTCAACAGTATCGTTCCATCCGTCGAACTCGCCCCCTCCGGTAATGTACCTCTGTATTCTCTGGACGACATGCTGCGCAAGGTAACGCTGCATTGTAGTCTTGAGCTGCCCGAGCGGCTACGGTCGCGGTTGGAAGCGCTTGCCGGCGACGGGGAGCTGACTCCAAAGACCATTTTCGAGGTCGTGGTAAAGGCGTTTGTCAGCGCAGACAATACAACGCCCCTCAATCGCTGGATCGAGAAGACGCCCCGCCACTACCGGGTTTTGGAGCCGATTCGGCGCCACTATCCACAGGCGCAAATCCTCTGTATGGTCCGCCATCCGGTTGCAGTCATGTTATCGCAATGCAGCAACTTTACTGAGGGCAGGCCCATGCCGTGGGAGGTGCGATGCGGCAACTGGAACCATGCGATAGAAATCGCAGAGGCGACTCGTGATGTGTCGCCGCAACAGGTATTGATTCTGAGCTACGAAGATTTGGTTGCGGACGCCCATTCAACGATAGACGCCGTGTGCCGGTTTCTGCGGGTGCCGTTCGATGCAAACCGGTTGGGGGAGTTTGGCGAGCGTACGGCACATCTGAAATTGCCGCATGAAAAATGGAAGGAGCAGGTTGCGTCGGGACAATTAAAGAATACCAACAGTTCGCGATTGGATAGCGTGGATTCCCTCACGCTGATGCGGATTCAGCGAATAGCTGGGCGACTGATGGTGAAATATGGTTACGAAATTCGCCATCTCCGGTGTCAGCGTGTATTCAATTTCCTCGTGACGATTGTGCCTGTATTTGCATTGCGAGTATCTTGCTGGAAAGTTGCGAATCTGATTCGCAACGCGATCCGTAAAAAGTGAGCACTTCTTGTCTGTGTTCACGCGTCGCTGGGCGGGGGCGCAGCAAAGGCCAGGCTGAAGCCAGGACCAAAACGTCCGCGACTAAAGGCCATTACTCACCGTTCTACACGCAAACCGATGACAAGTTAAACGCCAGCACTTCAGCCTCGAAAATCGTCCTCGTCCTCGTCCTCGAACCGACACGATTCGAGTGAAGATCGATATCGACGACGACAATCCAGCCCAATTTTCTGCCACCCAAATCGGTCACGAAATGCGGGCAACGAACGTGTCTGCGCCGGTGAGGTCTGAACGGCGATACCCAGACAGGTCGTTCGTTAAGCAAGCCGTTATCAGTGATCGCGTTACAGATTGTTGTGGGATTGCTGGGTATGCTGGAATTCTCCGATAGCGAGTGCATGAAAACTTACGGAAGAAACAGGACGTTCAAATGAATAGCATTACCGAGTTATGGTTGACCCTTACGACACACTACCTATTTAGGCGCCACTTACGATCGGCAAGGGGTAGTCACGGGTCGACCGCGGTTTGCTCAGGTTGTCAGAATTGAATATCAGACGATTGTCCCAGCCGCAGGGTTCACAGCCGGGGATATGCAAACTTGGCACAAAGTACATATCGCTATCCCGTATATGGCCGTAGTGGTGCACTTGCCAGTCTGAATCAAGACGCTGCGCCGCGCGTTCGTGCATCTGTTCGGGTGTGCGATAGTTATATTGTTTGATCACAAGGTGGTCGAATCGCATTCGCCTGGCGCCTGCACCGTACGGTACGATCATTTTGTGTCGTCGCGGGTCGTAGCGACAACGCCCATCGTCGTAGAACAGTCGATTTTCCGGTGTCCCGGGCCACATATAATGCGTAATCCGATCTTGTACCGGTTTGTCTTTGCGTTCCTCCCATGTGGCTTTGTCGTCGGTATGCAGGAAGAAATGGCACAACCTGGCTTGTATGATAGGGACCTTGGCAGGATCGAGTAATGCAATGAAGGGGCGCGGATCGCGCGAGTAGAATTCGTCGCCATGCAGAACGCCGATCCAGTTGCCAACCCCGTACTGTCTGCGAACTTCTTCGAGCAGGTAATGTCTCGCACCGTCACGGATCGGAAACGGACCATCGGTATCGGCATCTCTCATAATGAAGGTAACCTCAGGAAAAGACCTCAAAATGGCTTCACTTACGCGTAGTTCGGACTCGGGCTCCGTACCGTCAAGAACAAAAATTCTGTCGTAGAACTGCGTGATGTTCTGCAGCGTCTCCTCCAGCACGTCGTTTTCGTTGCGGATCATCAAGATGCCGATGAGCCTGTCAGTACGAGCAGGGGATTGGGGGACGCAGGGGTCCACGTCACGCGGGATTCCGGGCATTCGATAGTATCGTGACAAGACCGAATGGCCGATTCTCCGCACGATTTTCTTTAGTATCTTCATCATTGCTGCTGCTCCGTATCACAATGCATCTGCGTGCTCCGGTGTCTGCCGCTTTGGATTGTCATGCCGGCACTCAAAAACGGCGGTCGATGATGCTTCGCAGCCTGTCCAGATTTTCCGTATTGTAGCGCATGCTGAATGCGTACGCATCGGCGGAAACCCGATCGTAAAACGCTGCATCCGTTAGGAGGCGACGAACGGCCTTCGCGAAGTCGTCGGGCGTATCCCCGACCAAAAGTGCTCGCCCGATTCCTTCTTCCATACCTTCGGCGCCAACGGTCGTGGTGACCACAGGCATGCCAAAGCTCATGGCCTCGATGTTTTTGATCTTCAGTCCGCTGCCGAATTTGATGGGGTTGATCACAATGTCAGACTGGCGATAGACAGTCGCCAGGTCGTCCACGACACCCCATTTCTTCACCTCGACTCGCTTGATGTCGCGGTCCCTGCAAATGCTGCCGGCCACAGATAGCTCGATCGTGGGGTGATCTGCCTGCAAAATTGGCAGGATCTGTTGGATAAAATACAATAGTGCCACACGGTTGATGCTGTTCCTGGAACCAACAAAAAGCAATCTGGTCCTGTCGGCGTCTCGATTGCCGCCGGAAAGGTGCGGCGGCATATCCAATAAATGTCCCACGGTCAACACCGGCTTATCTGTCAGCTTTGCATAGAACGTACGTTCATTTTCCTGTATAGCCATGATGACGTCGGCGCGATTCAGTCCGCGCGCCTCCTGCAACTGGCTGGTAAAGAAGAATGTGGGATGCTGATTGTTGGCGAGAAATTTCAAGTGTCGGTCCGAAAATACATCGTGCGTATCGATGACCTTCAGGACCTCATCGCCGAAACGACAAAGTGCCTTTGAGAAGAAGACGTAATTCACAATCACGATCTCAATTTGCAGACGGCCCTTTAACGCATCGATCGCTCGGTCGTATGCCGGGTGGTACCAATCGTCAATGTCCCATACTGGTATCGGCAGACTGATGCCGGCTTTTCCCGCAAATTTGACAACCTGGAGATACCAGCCTCGCGCCGGCCGCCGAAACCTGACTTTAGTGTAGCCGGCCCAGCTGGACGTCATCCGTCGCGTGTCGCCCGCCGTTCGTCCGATGTGGAGATAGTGTATGTCATGGCCTTCGGCGCGAAGGAACGACAATTGGTTGTACACACGAATTCGATTGCCGACATTCTGGGGGTGGGTAGGACACGGTGAGATGACCAGTATTACAGCCATTTAACATTCCCAGTCTATATCGTTAGCGTAATAAGGTAGATCGAACATCTCGACCAGCCGGCGGATGCGATCAATTTCGCCGGATTTCAGACGTCGTTTCCACTTATTGATCTGCTCCGCCGTGTTTCGGCGTGTTGAGTACGTTCCGGGAACCGCCGTTGTCGTTGACAGTGCGATATGTCGAAGCACATCGTCCGAAAGCTCGAAGCCGAAACGATCGAAGAGGGAGGCAAATGTGCCCTTCGGGTCGCCGCAAAGGGACTCGTACGAAACGACCGGCGTCTCTGTGTGCGTCTCGAGTGCGCGATGGAGAATCAAATGTCGCAATCCCCAGGTTGCAGCGAATATCTCAAGTGGCGTATTCACATCGCGCAGAAGCGAAATGTGTCTTGAATCGAGAGCACGGAGCAAATTGGTTTGTTCCAATAATGAACGTTTTTGCCTGCTGGCATCCGTGCGTTTTTCCAACTCCGATGAAACGACGCCGCACGGATGGCGAATTATGATGAGCGCATCCGGATCGTATCGGTCAGCAACCCAATCGAATGCCATGATGGATGCCACTTCCTTCACTACCACGCGATAATCGCCGAACATGCGCGCAAAGTGGCGCTTCCATCCCCAGCGACAACCCGGTATCAGCAATCCCGAGAATGCGCGGTCGTAGATATGCTCAAACACCTCGTCGCGATCACCCGGTCGAAGATAGGTGAACCAGCTGCCGAAATTGCCGATACGATTTACAGTCGGATTACAGGGTTCCATATAATACAGAACCCCGGCGGCTTTGGCGAATACGCTGCCGACCCAGCTTGTACCGCTCCTGCCGTGTCCGATTATCAAGAGCGGACGGGATCCACATTGACGGCGTCGGATTACGGGATTGGCGGATCGCCAGTATATTGACCGCAACGTCAATGCGGTATGTATTAGCATGCGGTGCATGGAACGATAGGAATATTCATGTACGCATAGTGTATCCGATTCTCCGACGATATCCATCGACACGCGGAGCTGCGATGTGAATACCAGTTGCGACGGCCGGTGCGCCGGGCAGCCGGCGACTGCGACGATAGCCGGAACCGCAGGGGAGACGGGCGCCGCCGTGGGGGTATACACAAAGCTCGTCGACGAATGGATTCGCTGCCCGTCACCTACTCTGGTGTGCCGTGTCTTGATTGCCGGTTCGACCGCATCGTCTGTGTCACGACGCACCGAAAACCAAGGTTTGATGCACCTGAATCAATATGTGTACCACAACGGCCACTTGCTCGATAAGCCGAACAATATATATCACTGCAGAGAAAGGACCCGCCTCTGGTAACGCGTTTGGGTGCGTATGGATCATGCGGATCCAAAAATCGATCCGGCCCAGTGGGGTTGTTGATCCCAACCTGCCTATTCCGAGCGCGATAAAGGTCGGCTCGATACCAGTCGCTGCACCACTCCCAAACGTTGCCGGCCATATCGAAAAGTCCGTAGCCATTTGGATGGTACGTTGCGACCGGGGCGGTGCCGTAATAACCGTCACTTTTCAGATTCTCACCGGGAAATTCGCCTTGCCAAAGGTTCGCCTGCGGTTCGTCGTAGGAGAATGGTTTGTTGCCCCAGGTGTATGTCATTGACTCGAGTCCGCCGCGAGCAGCAAATTCCCATTCGGCCTCTGTCGGCAAGCGTTTGCCGGCCCACTGGCAGAATGCCATGGCATCGCTGTAACAAATATGGACGACGGGATGACGTTCTTTTCCGTCAATATCGCTACCGACGCCGTCCGGGTGACGCCAGTCAGCACCCGCAACCCAACGCCACCAGAACATGTGATTGCTGAGAGGAACAGGGCGATCTGGTGGCGTAAACACCAATGAGCCTGCCACCAATACGGCGTCCGGCGGTTTCGCCGTATTCGGCGGAAGGTGTTTCTTCATTTCCTCCCATTCCGGCTTGCGCTCGGCGACGGTGACGTAACCCGTTGCATTGACAAATCTGGCAAATTGTTCGTTCGTCACCTCCGCGATATCCATCCAGAAACCGTCGACCCTTACACGGTGTGCAGGGCTCTCATTCGCGGGGCTGGATTCATGATCGCTCCCCATCGTAAATTGACCACCTGGAATCCATACCATCTCGTTCAATGTCTCGCCGGCATGCAACGGGTTAAGAACGAATGCCGTGGCCAATAGCAATAATCGTATCAGGCTATTCATCAATCGGTTACGTTGACTGCAACGCCCAGTTTCTATTTTCCATTTCCCGCATTGGCATATGACGCTGCGTGCTTATTCAGCAGGGTCATCAGTCGCTCTCGCACCTCTGTATAGTCAGGATTCTCCGCAAGATTTTGTGTTTCATCGGGATCCACGTGGTAATCATAGAGTTCTATCCCGACCTGCCGGCCGGTCATCGCCCAGCCTCTGTTCCACGAAACCAATCGGTAGCGGACAGTACGAACACCGTGGCCGACAACCAATCCATTCCCCTGTCGTCCGCGATTGTAGACGTGGAATGACGCTTCGTCCCAGTCGCGTTGCGGCTCTATCAGCAAGGGTACGAGACTCTTGCCGTCGGCGACTGGCAGAGGAGGCAGTCCGCAGAGATCAAGCATTGTGGGGAAGATGTCGACCGTCTCCACCATGGCCCGGCACCGCGTGCCTTTATGTTCCCGCCCCGGCGCCCGAATGATTAGCGGTGAGTGCGTTGCAGCTTCAAAGTTGCTATGCTTGGACCACATACCGTTATCGCCGAGATGCCACCCATGGTCACCCCAAAGGACGACCACGGTATTGTCTGCAAGCCCCAGACGATCCAATTCCGCAAGAACCTTACCCACCTGCGCATCGACGTAACTGGTTGCGGCGCGGTAAGCGCGTATCAAGTGCCGAGCAGTCTTGTCGGGCATTCGTTTTCCCTTAATAAACGGCTTGTGCGATCCGTAGCTATAGTCAAACATGTTGATGTGGCGGTTAAAGGCAACCTTCGGCATGTCTTTCGGCCAGTCGGGATTCGAGGCCAACGGCATGTCTTCCTCATTGTAGAGATCCCAATATCGTTGGGGCGCAACGAATGGCAGATGTGGTTTACTGAAACCGACGGCAAGGAGAAACGGCTTTTGATCCTGGGACAATCGCCTCAACTCGCTAACGGCTTTGTCGGCGACCATTCCATCCCAGTAGGTGTTGTCAGGCACATCGCCGGCCTCCGTGATCGGGGGTTTCATTGAATACGGTGCACCGGACCTCCATTTGACAGTTTGCGACGACTGGACGAATTTCTTTAACTCTCGCGCTATGCGCGTATTTTCGGGATCGGCATAGCCACCGGTGGATGGCCGCCATCGCACGTCGAAGGCGTCGCCATCATTTCCACCGACCACGTGCCAGATCTTGCCGAGTGACACTGTGGCGTAGCCGGCGGCTGTAAATGTTTTTCCGAGCGGCATGGCGCTCGGTGTATTCTGCCAGACTGATGGGCCGTATATCTGATGAGTGCGTTCCGGCCGCAAAGAAGTAAGCATGGCAACCCGGGAGGGAATACAAACCGCGAACTGGACGTAGTGGTTCTCGAAGAGTGTGCCGTTCTCCGCCAACCGATCGATATGTGGCGTATGCATGTCAGAAACGCCATAACACCCGAGTTCGTTCCGTAGATCGTCTATGGCAACAAAAACCACATTGGGCCGCGCAGTTCCACCCTCAACCGTCATTGCCATCGCTGCCGACATGACCAACAAGGCTCTCGTCGAAAATCTCGTGATATTTGTATATACTCGCGTCATTGTTCCTCCTTAAAACCGAATTATCGATCCGTTGTAAAGTACGATCATGGTACTGCTGCGCCAGTCACGATTCCGGCATGCGCGGATAGTTGACGTGTTCCCGCATTCTTTGAAACGGCACCGCTTGCGGATAGCTGCTCCACTGGTCCTCCAGTACGGCGGCGTACTGACGAATCAACGCCGCTGTACGCTGATCGTCCGGCAATTCCTCGGATCCGGCGTCAAGCGGCGCGTGAAAACGTACGATCCAGCTGTTGTTGTCTGCTCGTTCCGCGAAGGCGGGGATGACAACTGAATTGGTCTGGATGGCAAGTTCCGCAAAGCCGCTCTTGACGTTGCGTAGTCGACCGAACACGGCGATGTCGATACCCTCGCTGCTCCCCTGTGATACATCGCCCATTATCGACACGATGCCACCGGCGCGCAATACATCGCCGGCCTGAAGAAATTCCTGCGAAAATGCCGAAGTGCGCAGCACATTCAGATTCTTAATGAACGGTCGTTCCCATACGTTGACGCCGACGGCCCGGAACACGCGGCCGACACCGCGGATATCAAGGCGGCCGACCCCGTAGCTGTCGAGCTTGTGTTCAATATCCACGCGGAATTGGTTGTGCACATTCACAACCACCACACCTCGCCCATCGCGGATTGCGGAAACCAGATAGTTATCGCCGACGGTAACCAGTGGCGGGCGGTCAGGCCGCACGTTCTTGCTCACCTGGCCATTAGCCATCCAGAGATGCCAATTGCTCCGCAATAATTCGTCGCCGATGAATGACGTTTCATCTATGCGACCGCGGAGCGGCCGCAGAAATTCTCGGATAGTTCGTGCGCGACCACGAAAGAAAAGCGCCTGCACCCAGTGGAGGTGTAAGAGGGAAGAAACAAGTAACTTCAGCGTATGATTCGGCACAAGCGCGCCACAGATTCGGAACGCAGCGGTGATCAGGAAGCCACTGCACCGTTCGCCCACGACTCGTAGCCGAATCCGCAGGCTCCGGAGCCGTGCATGAGGACCACGCTGCCAGCGAACCGCAATGTCTTCCGCATCCTGGCCAGGCTCGCCGCAGCCAACGCTGGAATCGGGTTCGCCGGATGTGTTGCGAACCAACGTCGCCATCGCGCCGACGGTAGGTTCCTGAAAAAACGTCATTAAAGGGAATGTGATGTCATACTCCCTTTCCACCGCGGAAATCAATCGTACCGCCAGCAATGAGTGCCCGCCGAGGTCAAAAAAATTGTCGTCCATCCCGATCGCCTGCACGCCGAGTATCTCGCTCCAGAGGTCCGCAAGACGTGTCTCGATAGAATCCTTTGGCGCGGCGAAGGCGTCGTCTGACTGCGATCGCGTGACTTCCGGCGCGGGGAAGTTTCGACGATCCACTTTGCCGCTTGGCGTCAGTGGAAACGCGTCCATGATCATGATCACCGCCGGCACCATATAGTCGGGCACCTTGTCTTTCAGGAATTGACGGAGGTCACTGCTTTCACACGTGTCGCGATTTTTCAACACGATATAGGCTGCCAGCCGTCGGTCACTCCGGTACTCGTGCACGAGCACGACGGCATCACTCACTGCCGGATGGCTGCACAATACCACTTCGATCTCGCCTGGTTCGATGCGATATCCACGGATTTTCACCTGATGATCGATGCGGCCCAGAAAGTCGATGACGCCGTCACGCCGGTATCGTGCGAGGTCGCCGGTGCGATAGATGCGCGCGCCGGGCTCGGCGCCGAACGGATCGGGGATGAAGCGTTGCGCCGTTTGTTCCGGGCGATTGACGTAGCCGCGCGCCAGGCACATGCCGCCGATGCACAGCTCGCCGGGCACGCCCACCGGCACCGGATTGAGATCGCGATCGAGGATGAAGATGCGCGTGTTGTCAATCGGTCGTCCAATCGGCGGAAGCAGGTCAGTGGTCTTGTCGGGATCAGTCACCGCGAAAGCCGTCACGACGTGGCTTTCGGACGGACCGTAGTGGTTGTACAACCGGCAGTCGGCGTGCTGTCCGAATAGCGATTGAATCGATTGCGTTAGTTGCAGCCTGTCGCCGGCCGTGGTTACCGTCTTCAGGCCGTGCAGCGACATCGTCGTCTTCTCAAGCGCGTCCGATAGTTGCTGCAACACCACAAACGGAAAAAAGACGTGTTCCACCGAGCATCTGACGATAAAATTCAGAAGGTCAGCTGGGTCGCGCCGTGTGTCCTCGTCGACCATGAGCAGGGTTCCCCCTGCCGACCATGTGGACAGCATTTCCTGAAACGACACGTCGAAACTATACGAAGCGAATTGCAGCGTTCGCGGCGGCGTGCGCATTGCCGGTTGGCTCACTTGCCAATGGACAAGATTGCCCAGCGCACCATGAGGCATGGCTACACCTTTCGGGCGACCGGTTGAGCCGGATGTAAAGATGACATACGCGGTATTCTGTGCCGCCACCGTCACGGCTCTTTGCTGCACAACGCGTGTGTGCCGGTTGTCGAGCCGGTGCGTTTTGCCGCAACCTATATGGTGGTCCAGGAGGACAATGTCGGCATCGGTGGCGGGCAGCTGCTCCCGCAGATTGCCCGTTGTCAGGATCAGCCTGACGTCGGCATCCTCGACCATCATCGCGAGACGCTCGCCGGGGTACGCTGGGTCAAGTGGAACATAGCCTGCCCCGCCCCGTAGCGTGCCAAGAATTCCGGCGACCAGCTCGACCGATCGTTCAGCGAATATTCCGACAGACGCGTCTACCGCAACGCCGTTCTGCGAGAGCACGTACGCAACCGCGCCGGACATCCTTTGCAACTGCGAAAAACTGAACGATTGCTCACGTACCGTGAGCGCAACGCGGTCTGGAAACTCTCGCACCTGTTGCGCGAACAGGTGCCAGACATTCTGCGGTTTCTGTCGGCGGCCGATCGGTGGTTTCCGGACTTCCGTATAGTCGCCATCGGTCGCCTTCGAGGCTGGCTCGCGGCGATTCCACTCGGATATGATCAACCGATACTCAGCGGCTGACAGCACGGAAATCTCCGACATCCGCAATTCCGGATTTCGAACAACAGACGTCAAAATCCTAAGATAGTGATCCGCCATTTTCTCGATAGTATCACGCTCGAACAGCGCTGTGTTGTAAACCCAATCGATCGTGATCCCGTCAACGGCATTGCGAACAAAGATTTCGAGGTCGAAGCGAATCGTAGTCGACGATATTTTCAGTCGATCAACCCGCGTTCCAGTGAGCGTCAGCGACATCTCGGCGAAATTCTGATAGGAATACAGGATTTGGCAAAGCGGGTTCATATTTACGCGACGTTCCGGCTGCAGCTTCTCGACCAATCTTTCAAACGGAACATCCTGATTATCGTACGCATCCAGTATTGTGCGGCGCACGCGTTGCAGCACCTCGCAGAATCCAGGATCCCGATCCAGATTCGTGCGCAGCACCAGCGTGTTCACGAAAAAGCCGATTAGATTCTCTATTTCCAGACGGTTGCGCGCGGCTACCAGCGAACCCACAGCGATATCAGTCATCCCGGTGTAGCGAGAACCGAGTATCTTGAGCACGCCGAGAAAGGCCATATTAATGGTTGCGCCGTTGCGCCGGCAGAGTGTCTTCAGTTCGTCCAGAAGCGATTTCGGAATGGCTATTGTTACGTGATCGGCATCATAGCATGGTAAGCTCGGACGATCGTGGTCGCGGGGAAATTCAAAGGGCTTTATCCCGGCAAGGTTTTTCTCCCAGAATTGCAGCTGCGAACGAACCACATCGGCCACGATCCATTTTCGCTGCCACACGGCAAAGTCTACGTATTGGATAGGTAGCGCTTGCAGGCGTAGCGGAAATCCGGCGACGCAGGCTTCGTACGCCGCGGATAATTCCCGGTTCAGAACCCCTATCGACCAGCCGTCCGTTACGATATGATGCATGTCTATTGCAAATGCCCAGCGAGCGTTCCCGGTGCGGTATGCCTGACACCGAATCAGTGGACCGCGCGACAGGTCATACCGGCGTTCCAGGCCGCCCGCCAGAAACGCTGCCGCAACGTCGTCTGCACTATCGGTACCACGCATGTCGACAGTCGGGATGTCGATCATCGAATCTGCGGCGATGATCTGGTGCGGCATGCCGTCGTGTGCGGCAAAGGTCGTTCGCAGCACCTCGTGCCGTCGAATAACGGTGTGGACGGCTTGTTTGAGCGCCGCGATATTCAATGCGCCCTCGGCGCGGTAGGCCCGTCCCACGTTATACGCGATGCTGTCGGGTTCGAGCCGATTGATAAACCACAGCCGTTCCTGCGATGCAGACAACGGCAATGTTGCGTCTCTGGGCGTCGCCTGTATGTCCGGAAAGCCGGGAGCGGTCGTGTCGCCGGCGCCGCTGAGGTACGCAATGACCTCCACTTTATGGCTTAACAGCTCGTGTCGCAGGTCAGTGGTGAGTGCGCCTGTCGGCGCCTTGAAGCGAAGTTGCCCGTCTGCGACCCAGAGTTGTATCCCGCCGGCCTGGATTCTCTCAACCAGCTCTTTCGCCATCTTGACGGATGACGAATCATGTTGTAAGCCTGCAGTCATGTTCTATCGGATTCGCAACGATGTACTCGGGGATTAGGCTGGGCATACCGCACCGTTAAGGTGAGTTGCGCCGGCGTTATTTCAAACCTAGGTTAGGCGCTTTGATATTTAGTGCCAGAGTATCCTCAGGATAGTTTCAGCGTCGCGTTCGTTGGAGTTCACACTTCAGTGTGGGTTTCACGGCGCGGAAAGCAATACGCATGGCACATTGTACATCAACAGGAATCCTTATTACACAGGCCCAGGCCGGCGCACCGCCGACACCCAACTAAACATCATTATGGCATCACAGCGGATTTCAAAGTCATGAATTTTTCGACTATATACGATATAGTGGCACATAACCGGCAAATTCGCCCGGCTTCCACATTCATCATTGCGGAGGACGGTGCTCAACTTACCTACGGCGACGCTTTCGACCAGATAACGCGGATCGGAGCGGCGCTTACCAGCGGGTGCGCAGGCCGCCGCCGTGTCGTCCTGATTCTGCCCAACGGTCCGGCCGCCGCGATGGCGTTTCTCGCCGCTGCCGCGTTCGCGACGAGCGCCCCATTGAATCCGAATATTACGCCGCAGGAGCTTCTATTCTATATCGACGACATCGGGGCGGATGCTATCGTGGTATCGTCGGAAACGCGTGACCGATTTGGCGACATAGCGGCTAAGCGCGACGTCACCGTCTTCGACTTGACGTCCGTCTCGCATAAGGGACGGTTGACATTCGGGCTTGAGCCTCCAACATCCGGCAATGGCAGCACACCGCAGCCGGCGCTCGCCGATGAATGCGCCCTTGTTCTGCACACCTCGGGCACGACATCCCGACCCAAGCTGGTGCCGCTCACCCACCGCAACATTACCGCTTCTGCGCGAAATGTTAAGCAAAGACTCAATCTGTGCGAAACCGATCGCTGTCTCAATATCATGCCGCTGTTTCATATTCATGGTTTGGTAGGCGCATTGATGTCCACCGTTACAGCCGCCGGCAGTATTATCTGCACCCGCGGCCCTCAGTCCGAATATTTCTCGAACTGGTTGCGCGAGCTGTCTCCGACATGGTATACCGCGGTCCCGACCATGCATCGCGCGATATTGACGCAAATGCGCCATGCAGCTACAAAAAATCCGAAAGCATCACTGCGGTTTATCCGTTCATCGTCATCATCGCTGCCGCCCGCAGTAATGCAGGAGCTGGAGAATACATTCGGCGTGCCCGTTGTCGAAGCCTACGGCATGACCGAAGCCGCGCATCAGATGGCGTGCAATCCGCTGCCTCCGGCGGTGCGAAAGCCCGGCTCCGTGGGCGTTGCCACGGGCGTGGACGTAGCGATTATGGATGAATCAGGAAGCCTGCTTGCGACCGGCGCGACCGGCGAAGTGGTTATAAGAGGAGAAAGCGTCACCGCGGGTTACGCGAACAATCCCGATGCCAATCGTGCGTCGTTCTGCAACGGCTGGTTCCGAACTGGAGACCAGGGCTATCTCGACGACGAAGGCTATCTGTTCCTGTCTGGTCGCCTGAAAGAGATTATCAATCGCGGCGGCGAGAAGATATCCCCTCGTGAAATCGATGAGGCGCTGGAGAAACATCCGGCCATTGAATTCGCCGTAGCGTTCTCGCTGCCTCACCCGACACTCGGCGAAGATCTGGCGGCAGCTGTCGTGTTGGAGCCGGGTGCGGACGCTACGGAAAGGGAACTGCGTCGATACGCCGCCACGGTGTTGGCAGATCACAAAGTACCTACGCGATTGCTCATCGTTGATCATATTCCGAAGGGGCCAAGCGGCAAACTGCAGCGTATCGGGCTGGCGGACGTGCTTGCCGACAAACTGCAATCGAACTATGTACCGCCCCGGAGCGCTAACGAAAAAATGCTCGTCGAGATCTGGTCCGAGGTATTGGAGAAGGAATCGATTGGAATCGACGATCGATTCTTTATGATCGGCGGCGACTCCCTGGCTGCGGGGAGGGTGACGGTGCGGATCGTCGCCAGGTCCGGTGTTCAGATCTCTGTAAGCGACTTGTTCGAGCAACAGACGATCAGGGCGCTTGCAACCATTCTGGACGATCGCGAATCCGCAGGCATGGAATCAGGCACGATCTAATACAAACCATAAATCAGTACGTTCTCGGGCACAGCCTGTACGGTGGAACGCCGGCGCGTTACGAAGCGTCTCGCTCCGTCCGCCCACAGGTACTACCGCACTGATTCACTTTACAGGGCTTCTATCTCAAACTCCTGAGCTCCGGGTCCTGCCGTCCGCGTGAAGTCGGGCATTTCCTCCCGAAAAATGGTGCGCACGAAGCACGTCTTCATTTGCGAGATAAGATGTCGATAAACATGCGGCATCAGACGAAAGACCAGACTCCTCATCGCCAAAATGCCTAAACGCATACATTTCGTCAAGACGGTATTCTCCGCAATGTCATTGAAATACGTACGTTGTATCGACCTGAATTGAGCCTTCAACCGCTGTGAAAGATGCCGTATGATGCGTTCGCGATACCGTTCCCGCCACGATCTGTGATACGCCGCGGGGAGTATGGCTCGAAACACGTCGTTTTCCATCAGTATTGTGACTCCGGCGCCGGTATCGAATAGCGCCTTCGGCTGGTTCAGGGCGGATTGCGATAGGCCTCCAGGGCGGATTGTGAATACAGAACACTCCTCCGGGATATAGCACATTCCATATTGCAGACTCAAGGCGTGGATCATAAACGTGTCGGCGTAAAAACCCAGACACTCCTGAAATCCGCCAATCTCTTCCCAGCACTTGCGCTTGTAGATCGTCGAAGAAGTGAGTGAGTGTAAGGCATCTTCCATATCAAAGAATTCCCGTAGTGCCTTCTCGGGATTCGCGTAACACGGCTCCTGCCACTTCTCCACCGCGTTCACCTGCAATCGGACGCCGGAGATATCTTCCACGACCATCTTTCCACACAGGATGGCGGCATCAGGATACGTCATTGCCATCGCCATTGCCTGGTTGAAAAAATCGGGCAGGACATGATCATCCGCGGCCGCAGTGTAGAGGTATGCCCCCCGTGCTTCACAGTGGCCCCGTCGACATGATCTGAGACATCCCAGATTCTCCTTGTTTTGGATGACCCGAAAATGCGAGTGCATGGCGACGAAGCCGTCAATGATTGCAACGCTATTGTCCGTGGAAGCATCGTCAACGATTATCACCTCCAGCGGCCGATAGCTCTGTGCGGCCAGTGCGCTCAATGACCGGTTTAAGTACTCAGCATCGTTGAAGTTTGGCAAAACAACAGACAAGAGTGGTTTCCGCGGTATGCCGCCATCAGCGCTCATGTCTTCATCGTCGAGTTGGGTAGTCATGCGATACGCTTACGGTGGGAACGTTTTCGGCGAGCACGGGGCGGCTGCGGCCTACAGGCGGTGTGAGTCGTTGAAACAATGTAATACTCTCGTCGACGCACATCATGTGTACATCCCGGCTTCGACGAGTGCGTCAATCTGCCATCGTGTTAGTTTAATGACAGTAAGCACGTCTTACCAGCTTGCCGTTGCCGAGATTGATTTGTTGTTTGACTGTGGACCAGATCGATTCGTGATGGGGATCCAGCGATCACTCGCTCCGAGTCCCACACGTGGATTGCGCGAGGTCCCCGTCAGTCCAGAGCACGTTTGGACGTCACCACGCCAGTCGCCGACCTAATATAGGGAAAATAATTCCGCCCTGAGACGGAATCCCCTAACATTTCCGTCATTCTGACGTAACGTACCAGAGGTCTGCGCGTCTCCGTTGACCCTATTGCCGGGGTCGGCGTCGGCCCCGGTGTGACAACGTCGAAAACTTCACACCGCCAGGCCGCCGGCGCCGCGCCGTGGAAGGCGAGCTGCATAAAGGAAAAGAGCAATGACCTCGAAAGGTACAGACATCGCAAAGATTGCGCAACAGGCATTCAATATTGTTGACTCGGACAAGAACGGTTACGTGTCCTACGAAGAATTGGGTGAATGTATGAAGGCGGTCGCCCGGAAGTTGGGAACTCCCGAGCCGTCCGACGACCAAATTCTGCAGGCCGTCGGCGCATTGGATACCAATAAGGACGGGAATATTTCGCTCGAAGAATTTTCTGTTTTGGTTGAAGGTCTTCTGTCCGCAATAATAGACCTCAAGGAGATCAAATCACCGGGCTGAACGATCACATACATTCCCGAATGATTCTCTCCTCACTCCGCGGCAGTTTCTTCGACTATTGCCGGGTACGTCTGAGCACACTGCCCGTTCGCTTGCCGAACTCGCTTCATAGGCGGAAACGTCGCCCGGGCAAAGGAAGAACACATTTCAACTAACCAATTTCTGGCCACAGCACTGGCGGAGAAGGTCGCTGCACTTGACGCCGAGTCCTACATCAAAGATCGGGCCAACAGAGCCAGCCGCGAAACGTTTCTGGCCGCCCTTCACACAGCTCCGGACATGGATTCTCAGGATCACGACCCGCTGTCCGAAAATCTGGAACTGCAATATTCGATTTCCGAGCGTCACGCCTCGACTATTGATTCCACCGAAAAGGCCCTTCCACCCTGCCGCTTTTCTTTTCGCGAATTCCGTAATTCCCCACTCGCGCTCTGCCAGTAGCATAGGCTTCCAGCCTGTGTTCGGTTTCACGTCTCCGCATCCCCGGTTACCGGCAGCCCCTTTGATTCTGAACGCTATCGTATCTTGTACCCGAGTTTCCCGCGAACAAGACTAACGGAGGTGTTGTACCATCGTTCCCGGAATCTCAGCCTGAGACGCACCAGGCGGCCAAAGCCGGCATGATCTTCCAAGTGCCAAACGCGGCTCAGCATCAAAATACAGACACCGTTGCCCCCCGCCATTATCCCCATCATTCCCGGCTTTGCTAAAAGACAGTATGCCGCTAACAACCGATTCATGGGAGGTGGAAATGGTTGAATTTTTCGTCTTATGGCACATCGTTCGCTCCAAATAAGCAGTCTATCTCAACTTCTCTTATGCAAATCAGTATTTTCGATCCAGGTCGAGCCGGATTGATGATTCGCGCGGGCGTTCTCGATGCCGTATGAAACAAAGCCTACTTAAAAATATAATCAGGTCGTTGAACAACATTCGATACCGAAATGCTTTCGGCTCCATCGAGGTGAGAGATAGTCGGCTTTCGTTTTATGGATTCAGGCCATGGATTTTGCGAAATGTGCGCCGAAAGTTTTCCTGTTACACCGATGATCCCGAGACGAAGCGTTACTTCAACGTCCATTACCTTCCAGATCAATACTGCTTGTACAACCAGGATGGTTCGCGGATCGGTGAGACCTGTATTTCAGAGTTCGACAGAGCTGTAAGGTTGAACGCCCATTTTTTCAACATGCCGCGTCCGGGGTGTAGGCGACCGCTTTACAGTTCGCGCAGATTTTGAGGTTTCCCGGCCGAGTAACTGTAAAGCGGTCGCCCTACACCCCGAAACCAGCGTCGCTTGCAGCTACACGTCAA
>JAJFLQ010000134.1 GCA_021772615.1 Verrucomicrobiota bacterium
GTGGTGTCTGGCCGCTTCAGACAAAGCAGCAGGCAAGGACAAAGTGGTGGCACTCGACAGCTGTGTGATCGGCAAGAAATACCGTTTCGATGACGCTGAGGTTGTGGCGGTCAAGGCGATTCGCGACTGGGCGACGACGGACTTCGGTTATATCGCCGGCTCCCGCTCCATTACGGTGACACCGCTGTTTCTGGCATTGAGCGATCCGCGAATTGTAGTGCTGCGTCAGGTTTCGTATGACAAACAAGCCGTTTTGGAACAAAACGGCTACGAGCGTATTCACAATATCTTGCCGCGTCGGAGCATTCTGCCGACGCTGTTTTCGTCGTATCAGCCGCCAGCCTTCACAATCTACCACTACACCGAATTATCACGCACCGCCAGGCATCAGCTCTCAGCAAATACGCCGTTTGACGAGCAGTTGTTGACCTTACAACATTGTATTGAGCATCGCTATCGCCTTGCTCCGCGGCCTTTTGATAGTACTTCACTGCCTCTGCAACATCTTCCATGACGCCTTCACCGCCGGCATGTTCGCCCGCATTCCGGATTCTTTCGGGTTGGATTTCGTCAGCGATCGTCTGACAACAACATAACCACGCGGCAGCGATCAACATCATTGGATGCTTTGAGCACATCATAGCTTCCCTAATTCTGATATTAGAAGCGTATTCAGGATATAACAGTGGCGTAACGAATCGTTACCAGAGATTTCAAGGTTTTTCACCCCCGACATGTCCCCAAAGAATCACAGCGCACGACCGGGCACGTCTCGCAGAGACGTGGCTACAACGCCGAACGCACGCAACGGATGTAGCCACGGCTCTGTGAGCCGTGTCAAGCAACGGGTATCGCATAAATTCGGTCGAATAAGCGTGCATGATCTTGCCAGGATAGCCAAACCTTTGCATGTCGACTCTCGACGATCGCTGCTCCAATCAATCCGAAAGCGTATACATGGAAGGCCAAATCGACAATAGTAGAAGCGGCCCAAGTCCTCCCGAAATGCCTTGCCCAATTTCGCCACAGGGACCATTCGGTAAGTAGTCTTAGTATTCATCTGGTTTGGGTTACGGAGTAGCGTCACACAATACTGGGATTCGAGAAAAGTGCGACTTGCTGATCTTGTTTGGGCTAATTTCTACCCATATCTCAATAGGGAAAGATCGGCTGATCAAGCGACAATTGCGATATCGCGACGCAATCTCACGGCTTGAATCGCAACGTCAACCGTCGAAAACGTTCGCTCATCCACCACACCAACCGATGTGGTGTTTATCGGGAAGCACTGCCGCCATGTTGTTGGCGCTAACGGTCTCGATCGCAGCTTCCCGGTCAACCAAGGCCGCGCCCCCAGGTCTTCCATTCACGGAAGATTTTTCTTCTGACGTGTGGGTAGATCGCTTGGCGTCTGCTGCAGACCTGAATACGGAATATCAGTCCGTGAAACTGCCAATAGCAAGACGGGTGTATTTGAATTTCACAGAAACCGTTGTGGTCAACATCTCCGACGATCAGGACCGTCTTTAGTGCATTGCATTGGCTGATCTGGATGGAGACGGCGACCTCGACGTGGTTGCCGGAAATAGTGGTGTCAACAAGGTCTTTTTTAACACTGGCCTCAGCAGTGCGCCATTTGCTAACGCCGTCGGCATGCCGATTACCGCCGATGTTCATCAAACTCAAGCGATCGTCCTTGGCGACGTCGATGGCGATGGTGACATCGATGTTGTTGCCGGTAACCGGGGAACGAACCGCCTGTATCTGAACAACGGCACGAAACAGCCGTTCAGCAGGGTTGTCGGCGTCGATATTACCAAAGACAACGATGCCACCGTATCGACCGCCTTATACGACGTGGATAGCGACGGAAATCTGGACCTGATCGCAGGAAATTTCAGGGGCATCGTGATGTATACAAACAGCGGCTCCGGTAGTTGCTTCTCAGATGCCCCCGGTACACCGATTTCGTCGCTAACCGATAAAATGCACGGCATGGTCGTCGGGGACATGAATCACGACGGCCATTGCGACCTCGTGGTCATGAACCATCGCGGGCCGATCCGTATCGGCGAACTGGTCAGGTCAAGTCCGGGTGCGATAGCCGGCTGTACGTTGCGAGCCCGGCGCGGTTCGATAGTCTCTGTAGTTGTCAATGATCCATCACAATTCATCACGACCGCGACGCTGACTGCTACAGCTGACATTCCGCCACTGGCAGACATACACTATTTCCTCACCAACGATGGCGGTGATGCCTGGTTTCGCATAGAGTCCGGCAAGGCATTCGACTTCCCGAAATCAGGTAGCCAACTGCGATGGCGTGCCGATATGTACGCAGTGTCGCCGGCAACATCGCCCATCTTGCGGTCGATCATGATTACCGATGGCTCATCGCTACTGGACCGTCCTGAGAGCAGGAGAATCGGTATGCGCCTCGTCCTCGTCATGGTTATCGTAATTGTCGCTGCGATAGCCTTCTCCGCCGGCTTTGGGACGAGACGCGCGATCCGAACGTTCGCAAGACACAGTTTGATTGGAATGCCGATTGTGTCGCCCAAAATCAGTTGCCGACGATTCAGAAGCCGACTGATCAGCCGGAGATTGCGCTGCGCAGGTAGGGTGTGATTTTTTCCCGTACGGGCAATATTTTGAACAATCGCGAATCTGCGTATCTCTTGTGGGAACGTTGTGCCTCCCGAAGAACCTGGAGCCTCGCGGTCTTCGTCAATGCCGTGTGCCGCCGCTGCTTCCATTCAAAGGTGTACGTCTCGAGATCGGCAAGGCTGCGTGCATCGATTCCAAATTCCTGCGCCACGGATATGATCAGCGGATTATGGCCTGTTCCTACAATCACTTCCTTCGAAATCGTGGACTGCAACAATTCCCAGGACCCGAATGCAGACGGCCCCACATGTACCTGCATCCCGAGGCGAGTCCAGTCCATCGTTGTTCTGGAGCGGTCCGGCAAAGTTGGATCTAATATAACGCGCGTGAGGTAGGCCGGCGCCTGAATATCAAAATGGTGAATGACCAGGTCTATGCTGCTTTCTGTCATCGGCGGCGGCCCTTCCGGTAGCTGAGATATCACCGTCTCGTCGTGCCTGTCTTCGTCGGCTACCAGATCCGACACGGCAGGCTCACGAGCGAGAATGGCATCGTAGCCCCACGCAGTGTCGGAAGAATAACCCGATGTTTTTCGAAATTGATTTCGATCGTGATGGTGAATCGCGGAAATGATGTCAACCAGCAGGTATGCTGCACAACCAGCGGATATCAGGACACCAAGGCATGAGAATATTCTAAAAACACTTCTCTCTGAAACGGTTATATTCATTTCAAATGCTCCTCTTCCAGTCCGGCACACCGCACGCGGCGTTGATTATTCAATTCCGAATTCACTTACCACCGTGTGTTGGAGCAAATCGGATGCCAAACGATTTTGAAAGAAGAGCTATTCGAGAAGGGTAAGGGAGGGACGTCTTTCCCTTACCTACCAGGTTGTGAAACCAGAAGTCAGTCCTCATATGGGACTGGACATATTGCGTAAGTCGCTATATTGCAATGCGCTAATCGAAATATCGACAGATATGAAGAGACAAAGATGGGCATTGCCGCTGACGGTGGCGACGTCGTCCGCGGCCATTCGTCAGGTTGCCGACGGCGGCGACGTCTTAAGGACGGATTGACGGCGGTTGTTATCTCGCAACACATCCTCTTCATTGCCGCGACCTCCGGCTCGGGTTTGCCAATAACCGGACAATGAATTACGTAACCGTTGTGTCCGCAACCACGGTTCCTAATCCTGCCGACCGCCCGCACAGCGGCACTTTGATCGAAAATGTCGTGCCGACGCCGACGGTGCTGTCACAGGTGATCGTCCCGCCGAGTTTCTGCACGATCAGGTTGTAGATGATGTGCAGCCCCAAACCGCTGCCGCCGGATCCCCGGCGAGTAGTGAAGAACGGATCAAAGATACGTGACAGATTGGCCACTTCGATTCCCTTGCCGTTATCTGAAAACGTGATATGCAAGTCCGTGTCATCCGCAGTAGCGCGGATGGTAATGGTCCCGGGTTCAGCTTCGGGATCAAACGCATGAATCAATGCATTAAGCACCAGATTCGTAAAAATCTGCGAAAACACGCCGGGATAGCTATCGAGCTGAATATCCGTTTCGCACTCAATGACTACCGAGTGCGCCGTCTTCTT
Organism: Verrucomicrobiota bacterium; assembly: GCA_021772615.1. Classification (GTDB taxonomy): domain Bacteria; phylum Verrucomicrobiota; class Lentisphaeria; order JABSQK01; family JAJFLO01; genus JAJFLQ01. The sequence goes on from JAJFLQ010000134.1 coordinate 4,212, forward strand.
CAATTTCGGCCCAAGGCTGAGAATAATTTCGTTGATGTATTCCCTGAGTTGGAAGGTCCGAATTTCTTCGCTGGACTGGTCGACTGCCACCTGCTTGAAACTCTGAATCAGCTCTGACGCCCGCTCAAGATTGGTCAATATCATTTGACTGCTCTGGATGCTGGTTTCAACAAACTCCTCGAGATCGGACTTTTTCATCTTTTGCTGGCGAAACAGGTCGCGGAAGTCCTCGGCATCGCCGGCCAGCACGGACGCAGCCGTAACGCCGACGCCGACGGGCGTGTTTATTTCATGGGCGATCCCGGCAACAAGTCCGCCGAGCGATGCCATTTTTTCTGCCTCGACAAGTTGTTTCTGCGTCGTTTTCAAATTGTCCAACGCCTCCGAGAGTTCCCGGGTTCGTTCCTCGACCTTCTGCTCAAGGTTTTGACTGTAATCCTTCAATTTCTTGGACATGTCGATAAATGCAGAGGCAAGAACGCCGACCTCGTTTCGGTCATGGATCTCCAGATGCTCGGCCGCCGCAAAATTTCCGCCGGCCAGCTCATCCGCGGACTCGGTCAGCTTTATCAGAGGGCTGGATAGTCGGGTGGAAACATAAAGAACGATTCCGGCGCCGATCATGATAAATATGATCGATGTGATTGTGGAATTGAGAATCATCCCTCGTATCTGGGTCCGGATGTCGCCGCGTGACGTGATGATTTCCTGATTTAGGGCATCCAAAGAAAAACCGAGTCGCAGACATCCCCAGCGGCGTATGCCGACGGTTATGGGCCGGATAAATTCCAGGTAGGCAATGTTTTCTCCGGTGTACTCGTTGACGACCGGTTTTGTCTGTGCGGCAGCAAAGTCATCCTCTGCTGCCGTCAGGCGCTCGCGGGTTAGGTCGGGTTGTAGGGTGTGAATAAACGCGACATGCTCCGCATCCATGATAATGCCGTAGGAAAGGTCACGATTGTCCCTTACCGCGTCATGAACGGCTTCGGTCAGGTTGGAAAAATTCAGGGCCGCGATGTCGTTTTCCGCCTGCCCTCCCAGATTCTCGGCCAAAGTGGTGCCGCGTTCGACCAGAATTTCCTTCATCAAACCGATCCGGCGCTCAAGATCTGTTTCCATAAGGCGCTTCTGGGCGGTGATCTGCAATGTGGTGAGAGTGGCCAGCAGGCACACGATCAGGCCAATCATGGTCGTGAGTAAACTTCGACGTATACCGTGCTTTACCTGAGCCGGCCGAATCATAGTGTGTTACCTTCCCGCAGCGGGGTTATTCGATAATACGATTCACGGAACCAAGGGCACTGAAATTGATCTTCACGTCGTACGCTTCGACCTTACGCAGATTCACGGTAATTTCGGTCCCGACAGGGTCCTGAAATCCGGGCGTGGAGGCTTTGTTATTGATAAGATCGTTCACCAGGCCGGCCGCCTGGCGACCGATCGTAGGAATGTCCGCCGAGACCACCAACATCGCGCCAAGTTCGGCGTAGATCGGATCGTGGGCGAAGACCGGTAACCTCGCCGCATCGGCTTTCGAGTAAATATGCAGGATCTGTTCCTTAGAGGAAAACACCACCGGGTCCGGCGTCAACCAAAGTGCATCCACCCGACCTGGCAGGGACTCAAGTGCCTTGTGGACGTCCTTGACGCGTGCGACGTCGAAACCGACAATCTCAAGATCACGGTCACGTCCGTTTGCAACCGCGACATCCAGCCACTCCTTGTTATATTGTTTGCTGTAGATCACGCCGATTCGCCGAACGTCTGGAAACAGATAACGCACCATCGTGAGCTGAAGACTGGCCGGAACCTCGTTGGCGATTCCGTGGGTTCTCCCGGATAGCGGAAACCGTTTCCAGTTGATCACCGATGAAACCACCAGATACCGCCCGCTCGGAGTCGACGCGGCCAACTGGTATGCCGTCGATCCAATGCAGTAGAGCGCCCGAGGATTCGCGGATGTGATCTCCCGCGCCAGTCTGGCGGAGTCGACTCGATCAGCCTCAATGTCCAGGAGCACCAGGGGACGCCGTATTTCGTTCACGAACGCTTCTTGTGCCTTCGTGTACTTACCGATAGCGGCATTGGTGTTCATGACGAGGACGCCGTCCGCCCTTGCCGTACCGTCGCCGACAGCGAGAAGCGTCGTAACGGCAAGAAGGAACACCGTGCTCTCAATGGTTTTCATGAAACAGGTCATGGCGCCAAAAGCCCATTTTCGAGGTCGCCTATTTTTTTCATGCTCTCCAGATTGATCATGCTCAATCGACGCTTTCCGGCCAATTTGTCGCCCATTTTTTCGACCACGTCCACCAGCTGTCTGGCATTGTCGTCGGCCGGTTCAAACACGGCGACAATGGGAAGCAGGATTTCCTCACTGGCGCCCAGGACATGGAGCACGCGATAATCCTTGGGGCTGACAACCGCAAGCGTTTCAAAATTCGATTCGGTGGTCAGGGCAAATTTCACGACGCCAAATCCTATGGCCATCAATCCATCGATATCTTTGGGGACTTTGAGAATTTCAACGGAATCGACGATGTCCTGCTGCGCCGCTCCGAGGATCTGCGCCAACATTTCGCGCGTATATTCTTCACTTCCGGCCGACGCGAGCTTCTGGTTCATCAGCGATGCCGCCGATGTAATGGATTTTTCGGCACACAGGATTCTCCGCTGTGTCGTGCGGCCCTGTACCGTGCCGACCAATACCGGTTCCAGAGCGAAATTACTCTGAAGCTGCCGGTAGTGCCAACTGGAGATCAGCAATAACCCGGGAGGCCTCTTCAATAAAAACGTCTCGAAATTCTGGCGATCACTGAACGGTTGGAATTCGTACGCGCCAAATGTCGAAAGATAGCTATCCAATTCCCCCTTGAGTGAACTGAAATTATTAATGCTGGTTTCCGTGTTGTAGAAAAAAATGGTATACGGCGCCGCGGCGGCCGGCGATGCCGCCAACGCCATAATCACCAGCAGTGGTGCAGTTATTGTTCGGAAATATGCCATTCGACGACCGTGTTTTCTGATTGCGCCACGTTTTTCGGGACCGGATGATATCCGTCGTAACAGTATCGAATCTTCGGTTTTTAACAAATGGAAATCCGGCCTCAATCGTAATTGTTTTTGCCGCCGCAACTTGTAGGTGACTCTCTGGTGCGATTTATTACGGTATTTGCAATCCCAACATTCTTCGACGGAGACCTATGATGACTGGTAGCGAGAAAATCCTTTTCCGCGGCGGTTCGATTTTTTTACTAGTCGCCATAAGCTGTCAAATGGCGCTGGCAGAAGAGTCGACGCCGCCGGAACCGAGCGGCATATTGGACTCACTGGATGACGACATCGAATGGATTCAGGCCGAGGCCGTAATCTTCAGCGCGTCGAAGAAGGAAGAAAAGCTCTTCACAACTTCGGCGGCGGCCTATGTCGTCACCTCCGAAGACATCCGGCGGTCCGGCGTGACCAGTATTCCCGACGCACTACGGATGGTGCCCGGCGTGAACGTTGCCCAGATAGATGCCAGTAAATGGGCCGTGTCCATCCGCGGATTTAACGACCGCTTTGCCAACAAGCTCCTGGTTCTGATCGACGGCAGAAGCATCTATACGCCGGCCTTCAGCGGGGTGTACTGGGAAATTCACGATGTCATTCTGGAGGATGTAGACCGAATTGAAGTGATCCGCGGTCCCGGAGCGACGCTGTGGGGCGCCAATGCCGTCAACGGTGTCATAAACATCATTACCAGGAAAACCGGTACGACACAGGGAGTGTTTGTCGAAGCCGGCGGCGGAAATCAGCAACAGGGATTCGGAAGTTTCCGGTACGGCGGCAAACTCGGCGATAACGCGACGTATCGCCTTTATGGTAAGTACGTCGACCGGGATAGCAACCACGACGATTCCGTCGTCGATACAGAAGACGACTGGCGTCTGGCTATGGGTGGATTCAGGATGGATTGGGACATAACCAGCGAGGACCGGCTGATGCTGCAGGCCGGCATGAACACTGTCACAGCCGGCACGTCGCAGAACCAGGTGAATTTGGCGGTGAACAGCTTCGCATCCAGCCTCACCAAGCCGTTGGAGATCACCACAAACGATGATTTCGAATTCGATACTTTTCATACACTGGCCCGATGGGAACACCAGATCGCCGAAAACGAGAGTTTCAGTCTGCAACTATTCTACGATCGCTACGTGCGGCACGATGCGTTGCAGCAATTCCAGGAAACCATCGACACCATAGATCTGGAGTTTCAACACAACTTTCCACTTCTCGATGTCCATGAAATCACCTGGGGCGCCGGCTACCGGACGGTTTTCAGCGATGTCGACAACTCGGCCTTCCTCAATACGACCGATCCGGAGCGAAACGTCGACTTGGTGAATGCGTTTGTCCAGGACCGTTTTACACTGATTCCGGATCGCCTGTTTCTCACCGCCGGTTCCAAGTTCGAGTATAACGATTTTACCGGGTTCGAAATGCAGCCGGGCATCCGACTTGCATGGACGCCTGGTCCGAAACACACGGCATGGGCGTCGGTAACACGAGCCGTTCGCACGCCGTCCCTGCTGGATGACGGCCTCACCGTAGTATCGTCGCTCGATCGCTTTCAGGTGATGGCTCCGGTGCCCGACCCGTCCGCGCCGCAGAATACCGTTCTCGGGACCGTTCAAGGGATCAATACCACGATTCTCCTCGGCAATGATGATTTTGAAAGTGAGGAGTTGGTCGCCTACGAAGTAGGCTATCGGCATCAGTTCAACGAGGCGTTGACCGTTGATGTCGCAGCATTCTATAACGATTATTCAGATTTGCGCACCGCCGACATCATCCAGGGGGCTCCGACGCTGACCGGCGTTGCCGGCATAAATCCGGTTGTTTACGATGCCATGGCGCAAACGACGATACTATTTAACAATGACATGACGGGCGAAACCTACGGCGCCGAGGTTGCGGCGAACTGGCAGGTCACGGATATCTGGCGTTTGGCGGCGACCTATTCCTACGTCGAGATTCAGCTCCACAACCGTGCCCAAAGTCCTAACGGCATTATCGAGACCGATGAAGGTCGGACACCTGAAAATCAGGCCAGCCTGCGGTCCCATCTTGACCTGCCGTGGAATCTCGAATTCGATACCGGGCTGTACTACGCCGACACCATAATCGGCGGCGCGGCAGGCAGGCTTGAACCTGGACCAGGCGTACCTGCGTACCTGCGGCTCGATGCAAGAATCGGCTGGCGACCGCGTGAGAATCTGGAATTCAGCGTCGTGGCCCAGAATCTCGGCGACAATCAGCACCGCGAATTCAGCAGTACCCCTGACAACGTCAATTCTTCGGAAGTAAAGCGTAGCGTGTACGCGGTTGTCCAGTGCCGGTTCTAACAGGATTCGGACCTTCGGCCGGCCACCATAGACGTTGTCCGATCGAACCGCTGTCAGCCGTTGATGAGATGGGCGTTCTCAAACGCCAATTGCACATTACGGCAAAACAGATCGATCAATTCCTTCTCGTTGTCCCGTAACTTACTGCCGCCCTCCAGATATATCAGATTCTCACACGCGTCGTTTGCACGGATAAAAATTACCATGTAATCGTCAGTGTAAAGATTTGTCCGGGAGGATACTGCCCGCTTCAGGCTCTCCTGTACACGTGCAGGCACGACATCGAAGACATTCTGTTGAATCTTGTTTTGGTAGATGCCGGTGCCCGCCAGAATCGAAAAATCACCGCCGGCAACCTGGGTGACAAAACCGGTGGCCTGACAATACAGCGAGTTTTCCCCAAGATTCAGGAGCGATACCATCTGCGTCAACACGCCGTTAATAAAATTCTCCAGAGACTGGACCTTGAACAGCGAGAACGACGATTCCACAATCTGACGCAAGCCGATACGACTTTGTTCGATGGATGCAATGTGTTTGTATGCACGCAACGACGCCACGACAGTGGTAAACAGCCGCTGCTTGGTCAGCTCGGTCTTGGCCTTGTAGTCGTTGATATCATAATCGACGATGACTTTTTCTTCCGGAGCCTGCCCCGGTTGGCCGGTCCTTAGAATGATCTGAATACTTCGGTTCTGCAGTTCTTCTCGTATGTATTTTGCCAGCTGCAGACCAGCATCCTCTTCTTCCATGACGACGTCCAGGAGCACCAACGCGGTATCCGAATTTTCAGCGACACATTTCCTGCCCTCGGCGCCGGAGTACGCATGGATAAACGCAATGGACTTGTCCTGATACGTGAACTTTCGCAGCGCCAGTTCCGTCACATTGTGAATTTCTTTCTCATCGTCAACGATGAGCACCTTCCAGTGACTCTGCAGCGCCTTGTCTTCCGCGGACGGTGCGTCTTCAAAAAACAGCAATTCATCGTTGAGGTCCTGGTCATCCGGAGTCACAGTCGGCCTCCTGCAGGTCCGCCCTGTGTCCCCATGCATCCTGCTATCATAAGTGGCCTTTGTGATGTGCCGTTGACTTCCATTATTTGCTCTCCATATCCCAGACGCCGTCCCAGCCATCTCCGGGAGGATTCGCAGCGAAGTAGTCACACCGGGTACGATATATGTTGGGAAGTCTATCGCCGGGATTCAACTCGCTGCAGGTATCGAAACAACGCCGGGCATCGCCCCAACACCGTTTGAGATAGTATTCGCGTCCCTGTTCAAACGACGCGATGCTGTCAGATAGATTTGGAAACGTGGTTTCATCGTGAAAATCGAGCACGTCATACACCAGTACCGGATGGTTCTTGCCTTTGACGCGAATATAATCCGCCGGCCGGCATTGGTACGACCGATTTAATTTCCGGAACGTAAATTCGCTGATCAATATGCTGCTGCTGTAAAACTTTGTGGCACTTTCAAGTCGCGCGGCAAGATTCACCCCGTCGCCGATCATGGTGTAGTCCATTCGTTTCATCGATCCGATATTTCCAGCCAGTATTTCCGCCGTATTGATGCCGAGTCCAATATCCAGGGGATCCTTGCCAATGCGAACACGAGCGGCGTTATGCAGCCTCAATGCACGCATCATGTCTATGGCCGCGATTACGGATCTGTCAGCGTCGTCATCGGCGGGAAACGGAATGCCGAATGCCGCCATGATGGCGTCGCCGATGTATTTATCCAGAATGCCCTTGTTCTCGAAAATAATATCGACCATGATCGTAAAGTAGTCGTTCAGCATCGACACGGTTTCCTGGGCGCCAAGGGCTTCGCTGATTGTTGTAAAACTTCGGATATCGGAAAACAGTACCGATGCCTCCTGAATCTTTCCCCCCAGAAAATCGTCCTGCGATTCCATAAGCTGCTCGGCAACTTCTTTGGTCATGTAACGCGCCAGTGTTCCCATCAATCGCTTTTCCATCGTGATGTCTTCCAGGATGAGAAGGAGTCCCAGGCGCTCGTTCTTGACCGTCGTCAACGGGACGACTGTCAGATTCACCTGAACCGAGTTTTTGGAATCGATGATCAGGGGAACATCCGCATTGTAGTCAGGCAGCCCGCCGGCCGCGACCCGGTTGATGCTGTCCAGAATCCAGGAATTGCGGTTCTGAAAACAGTCGGCGGCCGTACGGCCGATTAGCTCATTCTCCGGTTGCCGAAAAAAAATCAGGGCAGCTTCGTTGCACTTGGTGATCCGATGGTCTACGTCCAGTGAAACGACGCCGTTACTGAGGCTTTTGAGAATGCTTTCGTCGTAATTCTTCAGATTGAGCACCTCTTCGAACAGCTTTTCCTTCTCTTCCAGTAAGACGACGTTGCACACCGCCACCGCAGCCTGCGAGGCCAAAGATTTAACCAGACTTTCATCGGCTGGGGAGAAGGATGTCACGGCGCCCGAGTCCGGGTCCATCGCATTCATCAACTGAATGACGCCAACGGTGATGTTGGCGTCGTTCTTCATCGGCACAACCAGCATCGATTGGGATCGATAACCATGTAGTTCGTCGAACTTCTTGGGCCCGGTAAAGTCGAACAGCGCGGAGTGATAGACGTCGGCGATGTTGACGCAGTCGCCTTTGATAGCCACGTAGGCAGAAACGTTGGTTTCCGCAAGCTCGACGGGAGCGAATGTGATTGCATCACCGGACTCCCCGCCCATGTGGATGTCGAGGCTGTCGTTCTGGATGATCACGAATTCGAGAGCCTGATCTTTCAGCAAATACAAGGTGCCGGCATCGGCGTTGGTGATGTTGCGGGCATTGGAAAGGATTAATTCCAGAAGCTTTCCGAAATTGGATTCTGCCGACAGGGCGGTACCGATATGAGTCATCTTGTCGACGACGCTTTCAAGTCGCGCATTTACCTGTACGATTTCACGGGTACGTTCAGTTACCTTGGCTTCCAGCGACTCATTGAGTTTGAACACCGCCGAAACCAGATCGTAAGACCTCAGGGACGCAACGACCGCCGTAAAGAGTTTCTGTTTGGTCAGCTCGGTCTTGGACTTATAATCATTGATGTCATAGTCAATGATGATGCTTTCCTCGGGGGCGATGCCGGGCTGCCCGGTTCGTAGGATGATTCGCACCTGATCGTTACGCAAGATCTCACGGACATGCCGAATCACGTCCAAGCCGGAATGGTCGTGTTCCATGACGACGTCCAGCAGCATCAGGGCAATATCGGGATTCGCTTCGACCACGGCTTTCGCTTCGGCGCCCGAGTAGGCGTCGAGGAACTGCAATCGCCGATCGAGGTATTCGAATTTGCGCAAAGCCAGGTGGGTAACGTTGTGAACCTCCGGTTCATCGTCTACGATCAACACTTTCCACGGAATCGTGGACACGTCCTGGACGTTGGTGTCTTCATCCTGGAAAAAAATATCTTCGTCTTCGCCCACATCAGTAACGGAATTCACGACATCCACTCCCGGAAAACAGCTCCAACCTACGGAAAAGCACTAACCCAAACAATACCCAGTAAACCTACGTTTACCAAACATTGATCGGCGAATCGGGCTATTTGAGATCGTCTTCAACCGGCAAGCGAAATCCGGGTAGGCGTTCGTTGCACTACGTCGCGGACAACAGCCCGTCTTCGAGCTGTAACGTACGATTGGCATATTGCGTGAGTGCAGGCTGATGCGTCACCATCAGGATCGTCTTACCCGCGGTATCCCTAAGGCCTGCCAGAATGCGCATGATATCCTCGCCGCTGCGTTGATCGAGGTTGCCGGTGGGCTCGTCTGCGAGGATGAGATCGGGGTCGTTGACGAGGGCGCGCGCAATCGCGACACGCTGTTGTTCGCCGCCTGACAATTCGTGGGGATGGTGGTGGAGCCGATGATCCATCCCCAGCTTGGTAAGTAAATCGAGTGCATGCCGACGGAGATCCGCCATGCGACTCTTGTTCAGTCGTCCCGGCAGCATGACATTTTCGATGACATCGAGGTCCGGCAGCAGCAGATACGACTGAAACACAAAGCCTATACGGCGGCGGCGCAGCCGGGCGCGGGCAAGACCTCGCATGCCCGACACATTCTCGCCAAAGCAGGAAATGTTGCCGGAGCTGGGTTCGTCCAACGTTCCGGCGAGCCGCAGCAATGTCGTCTTGCCGCAACCGGACTTACCCGTGAGCATCACCCAGGAACCGGGCTCGACTATAAGATCCACGCCGCGCAGCACATGAATCGTCTGGGCCTTGTGCTGGTATGATTTTCGTAGCGCCTGAATATGTAATGCCGGCAGGGTCATTTATGTACCTATACTTCGTTATGCAGCGCCCGCGCAGGTGTAAGCGATGCCGCGTAGATAGCCGGCATGAGTGCACCAAGAACGCAGATGATCATCGCGCTTCCAGTAATGATCAGCACGTCGGAGGTTTGTACCAGGGCAGGTATCTGGCTGAGATGGTAGAGGTCTTTGGGAAATATTTCAGTACCTGTGACAGTCGCCAGAATGCCGGCTATTGCATTGCGCCGGTCCACAACAGCGAGACCCAGGGCGACTCCCAGGATGGTCCCCGTCACACCGACGACTGAACCTTTTAGCACAAAAATACCCATAATCGTGAATGGCGTGGCGCCAAGCGCCTTGAGTATGCCGATCTCTCGTGTCTTCTGTATGACGACGGTGATCAACGTCGCCGCTATGCCAAACGCAGCGACGATCATAATAAAGATCAGGAGAAAAAACATCAGGTTCTTTTCCACCTGCAGTGCACCGAACAGGCGTTTGTTCGAATGCTGCCATGTTACCGGAAACAACGCCTTGAGATCAGGGTGTTCACGGATCTTGGCGACCGCGGGATCGAGGTCGAAAGGGTCATCGGCGCAGACCTGGATACTGGTTGCAACACCCCACTCTAGCCCGAATAATTCATCCGCCTTGTCGAGGTGAAGCACGATAATTTCCGAGTCGTATTCAAACATTCCGAGCGAGAACACTCCGGCAACTGTGACCTCTTCGGGCACGTAAACCTCGCTTGAGGACGATTCCACCATGGCGCCGTCCTCGCCGAATTGCACCATTCGGTTCAGTTTCTCGGGTGAGTGAATCAGGAACCGATCGCCAATGTCGAGGCCGCATTGGAAGGCCAGTTCTTTACCGATCAGGACCTCGTCTTCTGCAATGTCAAATGTGCCGCCGACCATACTGCGGTGAATATCTGTAACATGCTTCTCAAGGTCGGGTACGATCCCTTTCACGTACTTGGCAAGAATCCGTTGCGACGTCTGGATAAGCACTGGCCCGTCTACGACCGGTGCGGCGCGCACGCCGATATCGTTCAGTGCGGTCAGTGCAGCGTCTGTATCTGCGATCGGCCGGCCCATGTGCGGACGCAACTGGATGTGTGCCTGCATGCCGAGTATTTTTTCGCGTATGTCACGATTAAAACCGGCCATGACGGCGAGGACAATAATCAAAACTGCCACACCCAGAATCGGGCCAAGAACAGACAGGAACGTAATTACAGAGAGCAGCGACCGTTTCGGTTTCAGATACCGTAGCGCCAGAAACGCGCTTGCATTGCGCATCATGGTCAGGTCCGCAGTTGTCGGGAGAGCTGCCCGACCGCATGCCGGAAGGTCTCGTCGACCTGCATTTTCTTCTCTATTTTGCCTACCGCGTGCAGGATCGTCGCATGGTTGCGATTGAACGCGTCGCCGATTGCAGGGAAGGAAAAATTGGTGAGATTACGCGACAGGTACATAGCGACCATACGCGGCATGGCGATATTCTGCGGCCGCTTCTTCGATGTCATATCAGCGACTCTGATGTCATAATACTCCGCCACACGTCGCTGAATGGCCTCGATCGAGAGGAGTTTGCTGGATTCGCTTTCGAATTTATCCACAAGCAGTTCCTCTGCGCGATCAATGGTCATCGTTGAACCGAATGCGGAAATATTCATGATCAGCTTGGTAAGGGCGCTCTCGAGATTGCGGATGTTTGAGCGAATACGCTTTGCGATGAGAAACAGGATATCGTCGCTGAACTTGATACTTTGCTTTTCCTGCTTCTTCTTCAATATCGCGACCCGTGTCTCAAGATCCGGCGGAAGGATCTCTGCCGACAATCCCCACTCGAAGCGGGATACCAGACGTTGCTCCAGGCCGCTCATGTCCTGTGGATTCCGATCGGACGCGACCACGATCTGTTTGTGCGTGTTGTGCATTGTGTTGAACGTGTGAAAAAATTCCTCTGACGAACCGACCTTTCCTTCGAAAAACTGCACGTCGTCAATGATCAACACATCCAGGCTGCGAAGCCGCCGCCGAAAAGCCGGAAGCGATTTCTTCTGCATCGCCTCTACGTAAAGATTTACGAACTCTTCACTGGTGAGGTATCTGATACGCGCACACTTGCTTCGACGGATGACATCATTGGCGATCGCCTGCAGCAGGTGTGTCTTGCCGAGACCGACGCCACCGTAAACAAATAGCGGATTGTAGGCCTTCCCGGGATCCTTGCTTACGGCGATCGCAGCGGCGTGGCAGATGCGATTGTTGTTGCCAATGACAAAGGTATCGAAGGAAAAGTCCGGCCGGTATGTAAAAATGGCATCTTCATCGGCACTGCGCGGCTTGCGACGGTCTGGTTGGGGCTGCGTCTCGATAGTCGGAGCCACGGCTGATGAAATATCCGCTGCAGCGCGCGTGTGGCCGGATTCGAAAAGGACTGTGATGCTGGTGCCGAGCACCGCAGACAATACCTCGGCAATGATCGTCTTGTAGTTTGAGTCCAGCCACAACGCCACGAAATCATTTAGAACACCAAGCGTGAACGCATCGCTTTCCATGTCGAGTGACAGCGGTACGACACCGACCAGATATCGGTTATACGTGTCGGCATCCAGCTTTGCGATAAGCTCCGTCTGGACCGACGCCCATACCGTTTCACAATTCATATTTCTATCTCCATACACCCATGGCACTTAGGTAGTAACTAACATACTATTAACAAGTTATTAACAGGGGTACCTTCTTGTTCTCCTGATTCAGCTGCGCCAATCTAACAAAGTATAAAAAGCATATCAAGCCAAAAAATATTAATAAAACATTCATATTTCGCGCCGCATTTTATAACTCATTCGGGTGAGATTATATAGCCATTTTTCCAAGCCGAATTTTTATCACCGTAGCGCGATCAATGGACCGCGTGCGGGCTCGGAACATGTACCGCAAAACGGAATCGCGGCAGGATCCCGACGGATCTGTTCGGCTGTTTCCTGGGCCCCTTGACGTGCCGGCATATCCCGCCTCATCGCAACGCATTATGTGGCATCCTGTCGGCGTGGCAGGCACGCGCTCGCAACAGAGCGTCAGGCGATCTCTTCAATCGCAGAACGTCGATAACCCATTGCACTGCGGTATGCTAGGAAGCCCCGCGACAAGGTCGCGCGGAGAGTTCGGGCGAAGGCGTTGTCGGCGCGGAAAAACGACGGGCGCAGGTGAATGCCGGAGCGTTATTTCGCGAGAAAAGCACCGGCCTTGTTCGCAGACCAGGTGTCGAGATCCCAGAAGTCGACGATATTGCCATCCGACAACGCGTAAATTCGAGGCGGCGCGTTTCCGATATAGTCAAAAAAATGCATTTCGTCGGGGATGATGTAAGGGAAGTTGGTGTTGGTTTCGAGAAAGAAATCTGCAACAAGGGCTTCGTCGCCATAGAATACGAAATAGATATTGGCCGAAGCTCGTTCGGCGAGTATCCCGAGTTCTCCAGCCACTTCTTTGCAGTGATCGCATTCCAAACTCAGAAAGGCGGCGAGACATCGCCCGTTTGTGAAGGTGATGTCGGAGCCGACCGGTACACTTGCATTGAAGATCGCAAATCGGCTCTTATTTGCGACAAGCCGCGGTGCGTCGGCATCAGATGCGGCAGGCGACACGTCCTTCTGCCCGATCACACGGACGGGGTAAGCGATACAAATCGCCGTGATAATGAGTGCTAGCATCCCACCGGGAACCCACCATCGCCCGGGCGGATCTGCCTTCGAAAAACGATAGGCCAAAGCGATCATGCCGAGAATCACGAGGTTCTTTACGATGGACTCGACGGGCGTCATTTGTATCAGATCCCCGAAACACCCGCAATCCGTATTATCCGTAAACAGAGCCAGGTAGCCGAGGTAACCGGTAAAAAAGATGGTAATGCTGAATGTCGACGGCAGAAAGATCCGGCGGGAATACCACGGCAGCAGCAAGCACAGCCCGAGCCACAACTCAATGATAACCAGGGCCCGTGCGCCGTATGCAGCAACCATTCGGTTTTCGACCAGTTTCTGCTGAATGATAGTGATTTCGAATTGACCGAGCGATGCCAATTTTGATACCGCCGAGAAAATGAATATGAGGGCGACTAAGACCTTGAATGCCCACGCGCATCTGGACTTGTTGGAAGCTGACATGTGTTATACTCGAAAATTGTGTGGATGGACAATTAACATTGAAAACTGATTCATGAGACACCGGCCGTTTTCAGGAGTGGCGGATACAGACGTATTTTTCTGCTAAAAAAAAATTACACGGGGAACAATTCGGTTGTTGTTATTTCCGGAATCCGCGCTAGTGTGTGATTTACCAGTTGGTTACGTGGTAAAAAGCTTACTCTTCCAACAACATGAATATGGACATCGCCGAAGACGGCGAGACGTGAAAAACACCCCTTGATGTCGCGGCATACACTTGTCCCCGACTCCTGGAATACATTCGAACGATGGAGATTTTTTGATGTCGGGACCCAAGAAAACCGTGCAGGCGCCACTCGCCGCCTCAAAGACAGTGACGCTGGAGGCGACGGTGATCGAACACCTTAATAAATTTCGGCCTCATTACAAGCAGGCCGGCATCGGAATCGCATGTGTCGCGGCGTTGGGAATATGCCTGGCGCTGGTAGCGGCCGGAAAGCGCAACAAGATTGCTGACGCCTATGCGCTGCTGCGTGAAGCCACGTCGCTGGACCTGATGGCAACGGACCTCAGTGCCGAACAGCGGACGACGCGGGAGGCAGAAAAGCGCGAGAAACTCGATACGGTGATAAGTGACTATGCATCGACGCCTGCAGCGGTTGACGCTAAATTTCAATTGGCAAAGCTGGCGTTCGATGCTGGAGCATACAGTCAGGCAGCCGAGGCGTTCAAGTCCTTTTATACCGAGTATCCCGACACACCACCTTTAACGACGATGGCGTATTTCGGCGAGGCCAACAGCTTCATGAGTCAGAACGATTTTACGGGCGCTATCAGTAAATTTCAGGCGCTCGCCGCCAATGAAAAGCTGCAGAAGCGCGATCCGCAAGCGGTCCAGCAGGCCAAATACCAGATCGCGCTTGCGGGTTTCGTGAGCGGCAATTACGATCAAGCAAAATCTGTGCTTACAGAGATTCTACCTTCGACTACCAACGAGCAGTTGACCGAAAAAGTACAGTCGCTCCTTGGAAAGTTAAAAATCATCCCGCCGGAGGATGTGAAGTTGGCACTGAACAAGGCGACATCACGTAGTGCTCAGGGCATAACGGTTGGGTCCGCAGTCCCAGCCGCCGCCCCGGCCCCGGTATCCACCACCGAACCGAAGAGCGAAGGCAGTGCTTCGGGAGAAACGGAAGGCAGCGGCACTGCCGAGGGCAGCACGACGAAGTGACCACTGCTGCGAGGTTGATTCAATCCCACCTTTGGTCTTGATTATCCGATCCCAAGCTCATCGTTACCCGCACGTACTTCGCAGGGCATAGCGGTGATTACTCTGAGTTCCGAACCTGCCTGCCGACGTTCGTTTCGACGCCGAACCGGACCTCAAAGGCCTGCCGCAGCCGGCACGGTTGGCGGCGATGCATATGGCAACGGGGCAACCGTATCCACGGGCCCCCAACGGCGCGTGAACGGCCAGTACACAAAGACAGCGCGTCCAATGATGTTGCGGCGTGGCACGACTCCCCAGTAACGGCTATCCTGACTGTTCTCGCTATTGTCGCCGAGCAGAAAATATTCATCCTCGTCGAGCGTGAACGTATCCCCTTCCTCACATAGAAATTGACAACTTTCATGTTGCGGATTGCTGTAGCCGCGGTAGCCGCCGTGGAAACTATAAATGCGATCAAACGCCTTGTGAAATCCCGCGTCGACGAGAGCGAATTGCTGCTCGCCCGGTCGTTTCACATACAACCTGCGCCCGGCGATGCGCAGCTCATCCTTTGGTAGT
The DNA here is from genome assembly GCA_021772615.1 of Verrucomicrobiota bacterium. Taxonomy (GTDB): domain Bacteria; phylum Verrucomicrobiota; class Lentisphaeria; order JABSQK01; family JAJFLO01; genus JAJFLQ01. Next base: position 19,862 of record JAJFLQ010000134.1, read on the forward strand.
CCGACGAGGCGCTTGATGTAAAATCGACCGCGCAACGCCTGCCCGTTCTTGTCTCGGATACCGTCGGTCGTGAATACGGTAACATCGCCGCGTTTTGGCTCGACGAAATTCAGCGATACCCGGTCGACAAACAAGTGGTCGCCCAATTCGAGGTAGCCCCGCGCCAATGTCTCTCCACGGCGGAAGAAATTCGATCCGTGCTGCCGCGAGTTGATACCGGTATAATCCAGAACCTTGCCCGGTTCTCCCGGCAACTTGTACTCCGTGTCGCCTATTTTCAGTTTGGTGTAAGGAAAGAAAAAGAAGGGATTGTGTCGCGACAGCGACGTTACGGCACCGTCCTGTTCTATCTCCGCATCAACGTAACGCCACGAGTGATTTACATAGCGGTGCAGCCGTTGCAGCGGGTTGATATACGCCGCGGCATCATCATGCTCAAAATTTATACCGTTCAGCGTCGGCTGCATGCTCCCGGTAGGAATCTTGAATGGTTGAAGAAACAACGCACGAGCGCCCATCACTACGCCAAATACGACGATCAACAGTTCAAGCCACTCTTTTACAAAGCCAAGATTACCCGGAACCGACGTCTTATGCAGGGCCTTTACATCCTCATTGAGGTCATGGATTTCCTTGTCCACTTCTTCGAGGTCGTTGCGGTCGCGCACGCCGACAAGCAGCGCGGAAATCTGCTCCTGCATCGTCTCGACTCGCGCGACCTGCTTCGGGGTGAGAATATCACGATCCCAACAACGGCGATGTTCAATCTGTCGCCGAAGTATCTTCAATTCCTTGATCCGCTTGCCGGGACGCATATAGAAACGTTCGACGAGTCCGAAGCTGGGCAGGCGCAACGTGAGCCACAGAGATTCCAGTATCTCAAGCGACAGCCGGACGACAAAGACGATAAGGAAAAGATCAAACAATACGATCGCAAATTGTGTCATACGGTACGTCCGTTCAATTCGACTTTGTTTGCAGAACCTTTACAAACGCGTCCTGGGGTATACTGACCTTGCCGACCTGCTTCATTCGTTTCTTTCCCTCTTTTTGCTTCTCCAGCAATTTGCGTTTCCGCGTGATATCGCCGCCATAGCATTTTGCCGTCACATCCTTCCGCATTGCGCCTACGGTTTCGCGAGCGACGACTTTTCCGCCCACGAAGGCCTGAATGGCGATTTTGAAGAGGTGCCGCGGAATGATCTCCTTAAGCTTCTCGGCGAGCAGTTTTCCGCGCGTGTGGGCATAGTCCCGATGGACAATGGACGTAAACGCGTCCACGGGCTCGTCGTTCACGCGGATTTCCATCTTGACAAGCGGTGCAACCTGGTGCCCGGCCGGCTCGTAGTCCATGCTGGCATACCCTCGTGAAATCGACTTGAGCTTGTCGTAAAAGTCGATCACGATTTCGTGCAACGGCAATTCGGCATCCATCATCACATGATTCTGATCGACCGTAACCGTTTGCAAACAGATCCCGCGCTTCTCCATAATCAGGTTCATGATGCTGCCAATGTACACCGACGGCGAAATAATACTGGCGTGGACCAGAGGTTCCTCAATGCGATCGATCGTTGACGGGTCCGGCAAGTACAGTGGGTTGTCGATCTCGACCTGTTCACCTGATTTCTGAAAGACACGATATATGACACTCGGGTAGGTCGTGATGATGTCCATGCCGTATTCGCGTCGCAGCCGTTCCTGCACGATCTCCATATGAAGCAGTCCGAGGAAGCCGCAGCGGAAACCAAAGCCAAGTGCCACCGACGTTTCCGCCTGAAATACGAATGCCGAGTCATTGAGGCACAATTTTGACATACTTTGCTTCAACGTTTCGTAGTCGCCGGTGTCTATGGGATAAATACCGCTGTAGACCATCGGGCGAACGTCTTTGAAGCCGGGTAGTGGTTCCGTGCACGGATTGTGTTTGCTTGTAATGGTGTCGCCGATTCGCGAATCCTCCGGTGTCTTTACGTTAGGAATGACGTAGCCGACACTACCAGTGGCGAGCTCGTCGGCCGGCGTCATGGCAGGCCGAAATAACCCGACCTCCTTGATTTCGGATGAGAGCCCATTGCTGCAGTATTTTATCTGATCGCCGCGTTTGATCGAACCGGATCGGACGCGCACAAAATTTACGACACCGCGGAATGCGTCATACACAGAGTCGAATACGAGCGCCTGCACCTGCGAATGCGCCGGCTCCGACGGCGCCGGAATGCGATCGACGATAGCCTCCAGAATATCGTCGATCCCGATGCCATCCTTCGCGCTCGCGAGTATCGCTTCTTCAGCAGGAATCGCGAGGACTTCCTCGAGCTGTTCGAGGCATAGGTCCACATCGGCCGCCGGCAGATCAATCTTATTGATTACGGGAATGATCGTCAGTTTTTCGCGTATTGCCAAATTTACGTTGGCGATAGTCTGCGCCTGTACGCCCTGGGCTGCATCAATCAACAGCAATGCCCCTTCACACGCAGCCAGGCTGCGGCTTACCTCGTAGCTGAAGTCTACATGCCCGGGAGTGTCGATGAGATTCAGCACATAGTCTTCACCGTTGCGGGCTGCATATCGAATGGCAACCGGGTGGGATTTTATCGTGATGCCGCGTTCGCGCTCAAGGTCCATATTATCGAGCAGCTGGTCCTGAAATCGTCGTTCATCAATGCTCTTGGTGTGTTGCAGGAATCGATCGGCCAGTGTCGACTTGCCGTGGTCGATATGTGCGATGATAGAAAAATTGCGTATATGTGTAATCAAAAGCGACCTGCAGGGGTTTGGGGTGTGGCAGCGGCGAAACGGTGACTTCGGCACAAAGGCCAGTACTCTACATCACGTTTCAGTTCGCGCAATCGCCGGATCTGGCTATGTGGCATCGCCGGCAGTCGACGTCTCGCTCCGCAAGTTCGGGATAGGCCGACAAATAGTCGCGAACACGGTCCCAATAGAAATCGTTGTCCTGCCGGCCGTTACAGGTCGGGCACAGCGGCAATAGTTTGTGAAGTAAATCGATGCGGTCGAGCGCAATACTCAAATCAGTCTTGACCTGGCGAAACTCAGCGTCGAACTGCCTGCGATACAACGCGATTTCTATAGCTGCCTTGATCTCGGCGGCGTCGAACGGTTTGGCGATATACCCGTACGGCTTAGCCTCCTTCATTTTCGACAGCGTGTCCGGATCGGTATGCGCGGTAATGAATATCACCGGAATCTGGTAGGCCGATGCGATGTCGCCGGCGACATCGATTCCGGTCTGGCGACCGTTCAGCATCACGTCCATTAACACCAAGTCCGGACGTTTGTCGACGATCGACTGCAACGCGTCATCACCGTTCGTAGCGATATCGACGACATCGTGGCCCATGCGTGATACAATGGATTCGATATCACGGGCGATAATAATTTCATCTTCGACGATCACAATGCATGCAGGCGTCATCAGGGTCTCTCGCAGTTTCTGCACGCGGCCTAAGGCCGGCAAAATCTGCACCAGGCGGTTACTACAGGTTTCGCCCAATGCTCCCAGGTCGCGTCGCGTCTGTTGCACCAATGCCGAAATCAATGGCCCCGCCGCACGCAGCAGGGTATGTCGCCAGAATGACCATCAAGCAGGGTCGTCCTCGACCGCCGGTCGAAGCCAGATGCGGAATGTGGCGCCACCGCTCCGAATCAATTCCATGCGACCGCATAATTTATGTGCCACCAGGTCAGAAACAATTTGTAATCCCAGTGTCTTGGTATTCCCCGGCACGACGTGTTCAGGAATCCCGACACCGTTATCGCGGATCTCAAGCAACAGCTCGTCCTTCTCGGTCGGAACCAGCTGTACGTGGATGTCGCCCGAACGTTGATCCGGAAATCCGTATGTCAATGAATTGGTAACAATTTCATTGATGATCATTCCGCAGGAAATGGCAGCCCCAAGATCGATCAGTACGTCGGCGATATCCGTGGTCAGCCCGACACGCCGCGGGTCAATGGAGTAGGATTTATACAGATCCTGTATGAGGTCCTCGACATAACTCTTGAAATTCACGTGCGAAAGATCATCCGACTGATACAGCTTCTCGTGAATCAGTGCCATTGACTTCACGCGATTTTCGCATTCGGTAAATATAGATTGGTCGTGGGTGTCAGTGATCCCGTTGCGCTGAATACGGAGAAGGCTGATAATGATCTGTAAATTGTTTTTTACACGATGGTGGATTTCTCGAAGCAACGCTTCCTTTTCCCGCAATGCCTTCTTGATATGCACCTCGGCCACACGGCGCTCGTCTACTTCGGCGGCGAGACGGCCGTTGATTTGCTGAATTTCCGCCGTCCGCGTATTCACCAGGTCTTCGAGCTGGTCCTGGTGCAACCGCATCTGTTCTTCGGCATGTTTGCGTTCCGTGATATCGCGAAGAATCCCGGAGAAACACGTTTCATTGCCGACCTTCCACACGGCAAGCGACAGTTCCACCGGAATCTCTTCGCCGGACTTGTGCAGTCCGCGCAGCTCCGTCGTCCTGCCGATGAGCTTGGCCTCACCGGAACGCAACATACGTTCGAGCCCGGCCTTATGCGCCTCGCGGAAGCGCTCGGGGATGATAATGGTCAACGGGCGACCAAGTGCCTCATCCTCGTGATACCCGAACATCCTGCAGGCGCACTGGTTCCAGAAGGTGATGTTGCCGTTGCTGTCGGCAGCGATGATCGCGTCGTTGGCGGACTGTGCCACCGCACGAAAGCGCTCCTCACTCTGGGCCGCGAAGATGTCGCGCGACGATGCGGGTTGGTCATGACTGTCCATTGACGTCCTCTGTCGCCTCCGCGGCAGCCGCGGCCAATTGCTGATGGATCATGTGAATGAGCAGAAAAAGTATACCGTGCACAATCGTGAGAATCGAAAACAGGCCCGGTGGTTTCAGCGTTTTGCCAAGAATTGCAAACGTGATCACCGCAGCAACGCACCACGACAGGCTGAGGCCGAATGCCGTTGGCTTGCGCCAGTCGCCGTGAGCGCGCCAGAAGTCGATGCCGCACCATAGCAGACCGACGACCGTTCCCTTCATGAGACCGCCGTTCAGAAAAGAATTGCCGAGAACCAAGCCGATTGCGCCGCCGAAGATAGTGAAAACAGCGTAGGAAAATGGCGAGATGATTAGTAGTAGACAATAGATCAAAACGAGCTTGCTCGGCAGAACATCGCTGCTATTCTCGAATTTTTTGAGGAATCTGCGGTTCTTGATACGCCACGCCACGGCGACGAATCCTACAAACTGCAGACTGATCGGGATAAGAAACTTGGCCAGTAACGGAAGATCTTTGGCAAAATCTTTCCAGTCCATGACCAGTGTTCGGATGGTGCTGATACCGGTAAATCCCCAGAGAACAAAGAGGACGATGAGCGTGCGCAAGATCAACTGGTTTCGTTTCTTTGTGACAAACCCGCGATGGCGATCGATGTAGGCACTCGCGTACTGACGCTGTTGCGGAGCGCAGAGGTCCTGTGGTACCGCCAGGAAATGCCGCCACGCCTCTCGGGCCTGAGCAAACTTACGGTGCTTTTCAAGATCCAGCCCGGCATTGTAACGCGTGGTCGTTTCTTTCTTGATCCGTTTCTTCTGCGCTTCGATCTTGTTGGCGGACATAATCTCGGTTTTCTGTGCCAAATCCATGGTCCGCTGCAGGTCTTCCCACTTATTATCTTCGATCCAGACCTTGAACACCTCGTCGATCTTGCTGCTCAGCGATGTATGCAGATCACTGACCTGCTTGTCAAAGTCGGTGTCGGCAGGCGACGGGTGCACCGTTGTCAATCTCTCGGACGTGCGATAGCCGACCAGCTTCTTGTAAGACTTGATTGCCTCCGCAAAATTCGCATTGCCCAGTTGCACCTTCAGCAGTCGCAGGGTGTTGTTTCGGTCCTGCAGCATCTCGTGGCACTTCGCCTTGGCTGCATCAAGGCGGTCGTCGCCATCGGGCCCAACTGATCGCCATTGTTCTGCGGCGTTAAGCATATCCATACACTGCGAAAGACAATTTACCGACATCGCCATGCTGGCCTGAAAAATCGCCTCGCCAAGATCCTTGTTTATTACCTCCAGCTCTTCGTTCGCCAGCGAGTACTTCTCGCGGCCGAACGCTGCAATCAGCGTCTCGACCGCTTCGATCGCCCGATCGAGATGCAATTCCTGCCGCGCAGTATCGAGTCGTTGTTCCATGGCAATCCGAAATTTCTCCAGCAGGTCCTGGAGGCGTTTCGGCAATCTATCGTTCGAGAATGTGCGTGCGAACTCGTTACACTTTTCCACGATCTCCATGGCGGCGGTGATGTCCTGCCTGTGCACCGCGTCCTCCAGCTGATCGGACAACGCGTCATTCTCACGAAACATGATACGCTTCTTTTCGAGTACATCGCCGCCGCAGTGTGAGCAAAAACCCGCGCCAATAAGCAAATCGCCGTTGCAGATCGGACACGCTTCGTAGCCTGATACCCCGCAGCCGACGCATTTCTTATCTGCAATGGTGTTGGTGCGGCCGCAAGCACAGTCCCAACTGTCTGGTTCGTCCTCGGTGGAGGAAATGCCGGCGACCGCAATTCCCGTGGCCTTGGTTATCGCGATGTTCAGCTCCCGCCCTGACTGATAACGGTCGTCGGGATTTTTCGCCATCAAACGATTGATAATCAGGCAAACGCCCTCGGAGATGTCCGGATTGATCTCATTCGGCATCGGCGGTTCAGCCTCCAGATGCCGCGTCGCTATCTCAATCGGTGAATTGCCCGTGAACGGAAATTCGCCGGTTACGATGTGAAATAATGTCGCGCCCAGACTATAAAGATCGCTACGATTGTCAAGCGGGTTTCCCAGCAGTGTCTCCGGGCATATGTAATACGGCGTGCCCATGATGACGTCCTCATCGGCAGAGTCGTCGGTCATATCGCTGGTGAGTTGCGCCAGCCCGAGGTCGGCAAGTTTGGCGATGCCGTCGATGGTCATCATGATGTTGTCCGGCTTGATGTCGCGATGCACCATCTTTTGCTTATTCCAGGCGAAATCCAACGCATCTGCGATCTGGATGATGATTTCCAGCGCGAGTTCACAGGGCATCTTTTTCTGTTTTGCCAGAATCTCCTGTATCGATTTTCCTTCCACGAATTCCATCGCGAAAAAGTGGAAGCCATTTTCTTCGCCGACAGCATAAGCCTGGACAATATTGGTGTGGTTAAGCTTGGCTGCAGCCCGCGCTTCCTTTACAAAATTCGTCACGTAACTCTGATGGCGGGAGAATTTGTCCATCAGAATCTTGAGCGCCACGTCGCGATCGAGGGTGACCTGATGCGCCAGATAGACCGTACCCATGCCGCCTTTTGCGATCTCATGCTTGATCACGAAATCATTGATCACGACACGAGGCGCCAGTAGCGCGCCCGGAACGTACGTGTTCCGTCCACAATGACTACAGCGTATTTCCCGCGTAAATTCGGATTCGGGATCGGTGGATACGAGCGTACCGTCGCAATTTGCGCAGAGAAACTTCACGGATTGAGGCCCTCAGGGTAGAAAAGGCGAAACAGGAATGTGTTGTGATGCAATCGAAGCAGTGAGCCGGGCACACTGCATTACCAGACAACATACGCAATCCGCGGCGGGAATTCAATCAGCCGGAACAAAGTTCTGGCGCTCTCACGTCGGCGCTTTCACACTGCGGTAGAACGACCGCCGCACCGACCGTGAACCATGTTGCCGCCACGCCGACAATACCGTCCGCAGCTCACGAAGTTCGCCCCGACTCCGGCGATTTTATCGGGCATGGATTGCAATGCCTGCGGCATTCGCTACATTGCTTGCGGGTATGGGCAGGGCGCTGTTCGCAAATTGGCGCAATGCGCGTACTGCTTCGCGCAGTGTTGCGTATTTATGCTGACGTCCGTTCCCCGTGCAGCTGCTTCTGCGCCCGTAGCTCAGCTGGATAGAGCGTCTGCCTCCGGAGCAGAAGGTCACAGGTTCGAATCCTGTCGGGCGTACCACTTGCCATTCCAGCCTGATTCATCCACGCAACATGGGTATTTAACCCAAGGTTTGAGGGGGAATGTACCGATCGAGTCTTCCTCGCAGTCGATTTGCCCATCGCTCACCGAGCCGCCGATAGCTCGCCTCAACGTTCTTGAGATGATCATTCGGGCAGCGGCAGCCGCAGCGTTGCCGCTGGCCATAGTTGCTGTGTGTCGATTCACATCCATCCCGCCACAAAGCGAAAACGCCTTCGACAGCTTTTACCATGTCGCCATGGCCGACGGATTTCCGGCACGGTGCCTGAGTCGTACGTTTCCGTATACCACCATGTCTATATGGGAACAGCATTTCTATGATAAGGAATTGTTGTTCCACGCCGGTATCGCTGCAGTGCGCTCCCTGTCCCGTGCGATCGGCATGTCCGCCGCCCCGCCATTCCATCTTCCCGCACTCGCCTTCGTCGGCGCCTTTTTCTGGGTGTTCAATCTCGTATCGATACGCCGCAGGCTGCCTCTAACGATCGTATGGACAGCCTTGCTGGTGATCCTGTCGCCGGCGCTGTTCGATCGCCTCGGTGTCCTGAGACCACACCTGCTTGGCATGACCATGATGGTTGCCGGCAGCCACATTCTCGCGTCGATCAGCCGCTCCACGCAGCTCTGGCAGGCGGCAGCTCTCGGATATGTGATGGTTTTTTCGTATTCACAACCCCACTTTGTGCTGATCCCCGCCATCATAGCAGCACTCCACTGGGCCGCCGCGCATCGCACACGGTTCGGTGTGCAGATCGTCATGCTCACAGTCTTCGGGCTAGTGGCGGGGATGATCATCCATCCACAATTTCCCAACACCGTGATGTTGTGGAAAATCCAATGTGTTGACGTCGTCGCCGGCATTATCAGCGGAGAAACCACCGTCGCCCTTGGACAAGAGCTCGCCGCACCGTCACCGGGGTGGCTGATGCAGAACGGTTTGGTTTTTATACTGGCTGTGCTAAATTTCGTGCTGATGTATCAAACCGGGGGATATCGGATATTGTACCGATGCTCCCGCGACACCGTGATTTTCACGGGCACCCAGGCGGTGTTTACTGCCGGGCTTTTTTTGTCAATGCGATGCATCGAATATGCGGCGCCGTTCGGCATTTTGGCACTTGGTGCGATCGTTCGTGACCGGCTGACGAAGATGGCAGTAAGGAGTCCGCGTACCACAAAAATCCAACGTCGGATGGTCGCGAGCGGCGTTGTCGTCGCATTGGCGATCGCGGCAACGTATTATACATCGAGTCATTACCGCCGGGGAGCGGTGACTATCGGGTCCTTTGGCAACTGGGCGGGGCAAAACATTCCGCCGGGAACCAAGATCGCCAATCCGTACTGGTCAGATTTTCCGATGCTGTTCTATTCGGGTGTAAGGTATCGATATTCCTGGGGCCTCGATCCGATGTTCGGGTACCGCCGGGATCCGGAAGCAGCCTCGAAAATGGCCTTGTTCGCCAACGGGAAGTGGACGCCGTCGGTTGACGAGATGAGACACGTTACAGGCGCACGATATATGTTCATTTCGAGCTACGGAAAACCGCGTGTTGACGCCCTGCCCTGGGCTGGAGCGCGGTGCGTTTATCACGGAAGTGACGGCTGGCTGTTTGATCTCCGGGACGACAACCAGAAATCGGACCGATGATGCGATGAGCAACGAATCACAAGCACCGCCAATCGATCCCATGTTCGGAGCGGGTATCCCTTCGTCGCCGAAACTGGGGCCGATTCTGGTCGTCCCGCAACTACTATTCCTCAGCGATTATCTCGTGTGCACGGACGTGATTTCGCAAGAATACGATTCCGATCTGGCCCGTTCCATGCCCGACAAGTCGAGTCTCGGCCTCTCTCCTGCAGAAATCTCGGATTACCTGGAAACCCCCGCGTACGCAACATCGCCCTCCCCTTCCGGTTCGCCGTCGTTTTCCCGCGGCCGCGGGAAATTATCGAAAGCAATGGCGCAGAAGAAGGCAGCGGTTACGCTGGGGGTCGCTCAAGCACTCTACGATACGGCGCCACATTTATTTGCCACCGACTGGGACGGTGACTTTGTGCGGCTGATCATTGATGAAGCCAACCGCGCTCAAGTTGTAGACAACATTTCGGTGCTGGATCACGTACATCCACGTATGACCGTACCGGCACGACGGGACATACCGGCCAAGTCGACGTTGAAGGACTTCGAATGGCAGCAGTGGCTGCTGGAGGGTATACGCCGTGAACGTTTCCGTACATTAATTCAGCTCGATGCCGATGCTGCCCATTTCAAACGAATCCAGAAGCTGCTGCACGAGCGGTTGTGGCAGAACGCGATGTTTCAACAGTTTCTGAATCGCTGGCTCTTCCCCAACGATTTCAAGGAAATGCTTCGCGAGTTGACCATTTCACAACCGCATGAGTTTATCAGCCGTTTCTGGGCCGAATACTACGCACCATCATTGAATCCCGATGGTGTCGTTATTCATAGCGGCGGAGGACTTTTCAGGCGGTTGCTGCATGCCGTCACCGTAAGGCGCTATGCATCCGCACTCAGGAAAACGCGCACCGCTGTACGGGAAACCGTGTTGTCGATTGAACCAGGCGGCAGCATTTTCGCCTTTCTTGACGATCATTTCGCCCAGGCCGGCGACGTTGCAGAGAAGGACATCCTGGCCATTCGGGGCCACCATCGTGCGGCGATCGCGCTGGGTCTATCTCCTATCGATACCGACGACCTGGCGCACTCCGCTGCGACCGAGACAGCCGTATTCGCCGCTGTTCTCGATTCCAACGATCCCAAATACGCCGATGATTCGGACGATCCCGAAGAGATGGCGACACAGGACGGGCTGCTTCCGGTCGACGAGCCGGAGGACGGGATGGACACGCAGGATCCGTTTGTGCTGGACGACGCTGATGCCGACGACCTCGACTTCGATGCGGTACCGACGATGATGGACAGCAACACCGTGCCGCTCGAGCCGGCTACAGCGCCTGTCGCTGTGGAAAAAGCACCGGCACCCCCAACCAATCCCTACCGGCAAGTAAAGGAACATGCCATACACCTGCTCGGCGACGATGTAGAACATATCAGGATGGCCGATCTCACCAGAATCAAGGTCGGATCGTTCGTTCAGTTCCATATCAACTACAAAGATTTTTACTACACGCTGGAGAAGGTCTCGGAACGTACGTTTCGAATGTGGTCAAAGAAGTCCGACTGCGCGCAATCCGGCCGTCCTTCGGAGTTGATAGAGTTCGACGACAGCGGCACGTTGGCCATAGGCCAGTCACTGACACTGGCGAAACCCGAGCCGGATCGCGAATTGGAGCAGGATCGTTGGCCTACCAACGGTATTCCTCCTTTTGTCACGATGATCCGCTGTTTTTCCAAGGATGTCCTGAAGAACGCACGACGCAAGTCCGCGCCGGTCGATAAGTTAGCAAAGCAGCCGCGCCTGTTTTTTCTCTCCAAGCAAATGTGTCGATTTGCGATCGACGGAACCGGGCTCACCGTGGGCACGCTCGACAGGGTTTGGCATTTCAGTGACGTAACCGAAGGCAAGCGCATTCTGCTCGGCCGAATGCCAAATAACGATATCCACCTCAAAGGTGTCGGCGGCATATCCAGACGCCACTGCGCGATCGTGCCGGAAGGCGGCCAGTGGTTTCTCGCTGACCTGGATTCAACAAACGGCTGCTTCTACGCCGGTCAGCAACTCAAATCCGGCACCAAGAACAAGCGCAACTGGATAAAACTTCCCGAAGGCTCCCGCCAGCAGGATAACAAAATCGTCGGCAAACGCATGACGTAACGCGAGGCCGGATTCGGCAATTGCCATGACCTTCGTATTCTTGACCGTGCTTGTGGGTATCGTCGGCGGCGTTGTATGGGCTGTCGACCGATTCTCTGAAGACCGTCCCCGCGTGACGACTCTGCTTATCGGATCGATTCTCTTTTTCGCGGCTGTGATTGTCGCGAAAGAAGCCAGATATGCTCCACGGTTTCTGGCGATGATAGTCAGTAGCGTGCAGGTCAGCGGACTGGTTTTGTGTATTGTCGGTGTCGTCCGCTTACTGCGGAAGCCGGAAGATTGACGCGGCAGCTCCGGCCGAAACGTGCCGATCGGGAAAATCTCCACATCGCAATACCAACATCTCGAAATTGATTCAAGACCAAGGGTGCGTGGCGTCAATGGCCGTCAAAACATTAAAGATGCGGATTCTTATCAGCCTGGTTTCGGCCTTGCTTCCCGCAACAGTGTTCGCGCAATCGTTCACCGGTGAGCGACATGTGACGGATGCCGTGACCGACGGCGCCCGACCGTGTTACATCGTTGGCGCCGATGTCGAGGTGACCTTGTCGCTGACATTCGATGTTCCGGGCGGCAACGTCGGAGTATGGGGCATTAGCGAACGGATTCCGGCCGGTTGGGCCTTTGTCTCCGCAAACAACAATGGGGAGTACGACGCTCCAGGCAAGCGGGTTAGCGGGACGGCAACGGGAAATCCACCGCCTGAAGTGAGCTATATCCTGACACCGACATCCGTTGGGGACACGACGTTTTCCACCATAGAAATGGGCTTGTTCGCCGGGATGCTCATCACCGGCACAATGGATGACACGATTCTACCGGAATGTGCTGACGACGACGTTGCGCCCGAGTCGTCCGTAATAACCAGCGGCATCCACGGCCCGCAGACGTGGAGCGGCGTCATACATGGGACGGCATCGGACGACACCAGTGGCGTCGCCTCGGTGATAGTGACCATCCAGCGTCTGTCAGACGGGCGGTCGTGGAACGGGGAGTTATGGACAGTCGGATTTTTCTCGCGCCCCGTGAGTCGTGGTACGACGACATGGGAGTACGACTTGCCCCTGGCTGCGCTTGAAGAGGCTGGATCCGGCGTTGGCTACGTGGTGGTGAGCCGTGCAACGGACGCTGTCGGAAACGTGCAAAACGAGCCAGGTTCGAATACCTTTAGTTTTGACTCCGCGCCGCCGACAGGTGTGTATTTCATTGGGTCAGGCGACCCCACCTATACAACGTTGCTGAACGTCACTCTCGACGTCGTCGTCGCCGGCGCCACCGAGATGCGATTTCGCAACGTATCGGGGATGTTTCCCGAGTCGTGGACAAGCATTGCCGGCACATTCGATTTTCCGCTCGACGGAGGAGATGGCACAACAACAGTTTTTGCAGAGTTTCGCGATGCGGCGCTGAACGTGCTGGAATTGAGTGACGATATCATAGTCGACACCACACCACCGATGTCAGCAGTATCGACGTCTGGTGTTTTTGGCCCCGCGACGTGGCCGGGCTCGATCGCCGGTTCCGCCTCCGACAATGTGAGCGGCGTGTCAAATGTTCATCTTCGACTACACCGCAGCGACGATGATATGTATTGGAACGGAGCTGCGTGGGGCAGTGATTCAACCACCTTCATTTCGGCATCCGGCGATACAACGTGGTCATCAATCATCCCTGTTGCCGCCTTGTCCGACGGTCACAGTTACGCCGTCGACAGTCGTGCACTCGATGCGGCCGGCAACGCCGAGAGCAACCTGGGCAATGGATTCTTTCAATTCGACGCGTCGGCACCGGTTGGTTCCTTCTCTATCGGAATGGGCGATCCGCCATTCGTGATCTCGCCGAATGTAACGTTGGCCGTAGCCGTGAGCGGTGCGACAGAAATGAGATTTCGCAACGCATCGGGGATTTTTCCGGAGTCGTGGTCAAGTGTTGCCGCACCTTTCGGTTTTGCGCTCGACGGCGGAGACGGCATGAAAACAGTGTTCGCCGAGTTTCGGGATACAGCGCGAAACGTGCTGGCACTCACCGACGATGTCGTACTCGACGCGACGGATCCGATCTCGACCGTGTTGACGGCGGGAACAGTTGGTCCCAACACCTGGTCGGGCCCGATTGCGACAGTCGGGGGAACGGCGTCGGACTCGACCAGTGGTGTGGACCAGGTAACCGTGACGATCCAACGTCTTGCCGACGGACGGTCATGGGACGGCGATACCTGGCAGTTCGGATTCTTCCCGCTGGGTGTCAGCCGCGGGACGACAGAGTGGGAATACGATTTGCCGTTTACAGCCTTAGCGGAAGCAGGAAATGGTGTCGGCTACGTAGTCGTCAGCCGCGCGACGGATGTCGCCGGAAACGAGCAATCGGAGCCGGGTTCAAATTCGTTTACCTTCGACTCCGAGCCGCCCACGGGCCTGTTTACCATCGGGACAGGCGACCCGTCCTACACCACCTCTCCAGAGGTCACGCTGGGCGTTGCCGTCACCGGCGCCACCGAGATGCGATTTCGCAACGCCTCGGGAAACTTTCCGGAGGCGTGGACAAGCGTTGCCGGCACGCTCGACTTTGCACTTGCTCAGGGAGACGGTACGAAAACGGTATTCGCCCAATTCCGCGATGCGGCACTGAACGTGCTGGCGGTCAGCGACAGTATCGTCCTCGACGCGACGATGCCGGTATCGGCAGTTTCGACATCTGGTGCATTCGGACCCAGTACATGGCCTGACTCCATTGTGACTACGGCGTCGGATAATCTGAGCGGCATTTCCGCTGTTCACATTCGGCTGCAGCGATCAAGCGATGATAGATATTGGAACGGCAGTGAATGGGGCGATGAATCGGAGACATTTCTGGCTGCCTCGGGTGACGGCGTCTGGTCGTTGTCCGTTTCTGCCGGCGCACTGACGAACGGCGTCAACTATGGGGTAAACAGCCGCGCAACCGACCTTGCCGGCAATATCGAGGCGGATTTTGGGAGCAGCACATTCCAGTACGACGCATCACCGCCGGCCGGTGCCTTTTTTATTGTCGACGACATGACTGTCTACACCAATACGCCGACCGTTGTACTCAATAATAGGATAACCGGCGCAGACGAAATGCGTATCCGTAACGCCGGTGCCGCATTTCCCAATGTCTGGTTAATTTTTGATTCGGCTCCTGTGTGGCTCCTGGACACAACCGCAGACGATGGCGCACAAATGGTTGAAATCGAATTCCGCGATTTTGCCGGCAATGTGTTGCACCTGTCTGATACGATTATTCTCGATCGCGTCGATCCTGATACGTCATTGCAGCCACCGGACGTGTTCGGCCCACTTACGTGGCCTGGCGAAATTACGGGGTCGGCAACAGAGCAGACGTCCGGCGTCGCTGCAGTCGACGTGCGGTTGCGCAATGACGATGACGGCACCTTCTGGAACGGCGCTTCCTGGCAGCAAAACGAGATCTGGATCGCGGCGACAGCGGATCTTCCCGCATGGTCCTTATCCGTATCCAGCGCGGCGCTTACACATGACACGACGTACTCGGTGAGCGCACGGGCGAATGACGCTGCCGGTAACGTTGACAACACACCGGCGACATCGTCATTTTCCTACGACGCCGTCGCGCCGGATATTGCCGTTGTCGAGGTATTGATCAACGTGCCGTTCGATAGTGGTTCGGTCGACATTGCCGCAGGCGTAGCGGCAACAGACGCCCATCTGGGAGTGATATCGACTCCGGACGTGCACGTTTCACCTGATGCGATTGACAGTACTATCATCGGCGAAACACGTATTAGCTACAGCGCAGCAGACGCAGCGGGTAATACATCGAATGCATTTCGTGATTATCGCGTCGGCTTTCAAATTTCCGGAAATATCACATATGACAAGGCGACGGCGTCCACGCCGCTGATTGACGTTACTTCTCATGGCCAGGAAACCGATAGCATCGACGCGTCTGTTGCCGGCAACGGACCGTGGACATTTACATTGTTCATCGTCGGTGAGTCCGGAACATACGACCTGGCAGCGGTACTTGACACATCAGCCGACGGCGAGCCCGATGCCGAAGAGCCGGGCGACCGGTATGCCAACCGCAATGTGACCATTACGGACAATCTTGCGGACATCAATTTTCACGTCGCAGAATGGGAAGATCTTGTGAGCTACGACGCCGGATGGAATTTCGTTGCGTTTCCGGGCCAACCGTTTTTCTCGGCTCCACATCAATTGATCGCAGGTGCACGGCCGGAATTATGGGAAATCGATAACAGCAACAGTGGTTACCGACCGGCTTCGGAATTTTCTGCACTAAGCGGCCAATGGGTTTACCTCGACGTTCCTGCCCGCAATGTGCTTGTGCGCGGCAACTACCTGCCAGATTCGACTCAGACCATACCTGCCGGATGGCGGGCGATCGGCGTCAGGAACAGTCTGGTAAAACCTAATCTTCTGGGCCCGGTTTGGGAGTGGCGTGCGAATCGCTATCTTCTCGTCCCTCCGGGGAGTACGCTTCAGCGGTATTGTGGATATGTCGTTTTCGCCGCTGCGACAGTAATATTCGTTTATTGATTACAACTGCCGTCGGCATTGAGTTCCCCGGGACAATGCCATTGAATTAGGCATTTTCGTTGGCATTCACATTCCCGGGAATGTGAACGCTCCGTTTGCGAGACGCCGAAAAGCCACATCAAAAGCCGTGAACAACGAAGTGCGTAAGATATTGCCGATTCACGCCGTGGATTATGTTTCGATGGTTGGCGAATACACGGAATGAAGGCCCGACAGGTATCGCATGACACCACCACCGCCGATCGCCCCTCCGGTATCTGAGCAGGATGCCGACCACCGGTGTGTACTGCACATTGGCTTGCCGAAAACCGGATCGAAGCTGCTTCAATGGCACCTGTTTGCGCGCCACAGCGAAGTCGATTTTCTTGGTCTGTATATCGGCGATGTTGCACGGCCCTACCAACAGTTCGGCAATTGCCGAACGGCTGCGGTTGAAAGCGTGATGCAGGAACTGCTGTGGAAAAACGTAGGCAATCCCGATATCGAACGCTGCCGGGAGATTATTAAGGCATCGATCCTTCCGGCATTTGACAACGGAAAGATCCCTGTCTGGTCGTGGGAGTCACTCGCCACGGACAATCTCAAGGTTCGGCGAATGCGGGCCAGGAATCTATACAACGCCTTTGGTTCGTGCAAGATCATTGCTGCGGTCCGACATCCGTTTGACCTTCTCGAGTCCGCGTATTTCCAGATGCTGAAACGAGAAAATCTCTCCGTGCCTTTTCGTCGCCTTGACGGCGGCCGAGCCGCATACTGCATCGGAATTAAAAAATGGCTGGAAGATCACTTTGGCGACGTCGTTATGGAGCATCTTGACTATGCCAAAACGATCAACATCTATAGCGAACTTTTCGGCAAAAACGCCGTGGCCGTCTTTCTTTACGAAGATTTGCGGGAAAATACGCCCGTGCATATAGAGAATGTGTGCCGTTTCATCGGCATCAATGCAGCCGAGGGCGTGACCTTAACCGATGGAAAGCAGGTGAATTTACGATGGACTCAAAAGCAATTTGAAAATTTGAAACACATTCAGGCTTCGATGCTCAGGTCCCTGCTATTTCGGTTCACCTACAACACAAAACGACATCGGGTTCTCGGATTCAGGTCGAACCCGGGACTGCGCGTTGGCCCCCCGGCTCGCGTCGCGATTCCCAAGGTATGGAAACGAAAAATCAGCGATGTAACCCGAAACGGGAATCGGTGGCTGGAGCAGGAATGGGGACTGCCGCTTCAGCGCTACGGCTATCCACTCTAGAGGATTTCGAGCAAGAAATTCCAATTCATAAGCATCAAATGGCAAATAAACCACAATCTCGAATTAGCGAAATTGGCGATTCTGGAAAAAGTTTAAAGGAGGACTTGTCGGGACTCAGAAGTTTTCGTGTGAGCCGGCTCCGAATCATTTTTCGACAGTCTTCTGCAAACACGATCGACCTTATCTCGGTTGGCCCGAGAGCCAGGATATATGAAGAAACATATCAAATCATACGCAAGCGGCGTTGAATCACCATCCGATGATCACCGATCGCAACATGGAGCCGGGCATCAGCTTTGCAGCGGAAGACAAACGCACCGGCGGCGGCGACAACTGCGCCTGTATTCACATTGGCCTGCCCGGCGCCGACGCCCGTCTCCTGCAGGCGCATCTGTTCCCGACTCACAGTGAGGTATACTATCTTGGCCGCCATGCTAACGAGGACTGTTTGTGGCGGAACCGTACCGTTCAGCAATTCGTCGCGGAGCTGCAGCGCCCGGGAATATCCCGTACCGAACTGTCGTCTTGTCGGGAGCTCGCAAACGAACTTATTACCACTGCATCCACTTCACTGCAACAATTGGTATTCTCATGGGAACGCCTGAGTACGGGCACGCGGGACAATCGATCTGCATGGCCGGAGTTGCTGCAGTCTATATTCGGAAATTGTAAGATTCTTGTTGTGCTCATGCACCCGGTCGCATTGATTGAATCCGCCTACTTCCGAATGTTGACGCGGCAATATGTCGGCGCCAATGCCCGCTGCGGGCGACTCGCCGATTTCGAAACCATCGAGGACTGGATTTCTCGGACTAATATCCTGCAACGCAACGATGGATTGTTGGATTACCAGGAAACGGTGGCATCCTATGCCATTCTTTTTGGCAACGATGCCGTCAACGTCTTCCCCGCCGAAGCGATGGAAGAGCAACGGGATTCTTATACACGGACGTTGTGCCGCTTTATCGGCATAGGCGCTGACGAAGACGTTACAGCATGTGAGCAATTTGAAGGTGCAAAACATCGCTGGACATCGGCACAGGTCGAACGTTTGCAGAATGTTCAGCGCAACTTCTGGCAAGCTCTCAGATTTCGATTCGCGGACCGACGGATGCGCCGCATTCTTCTGGGCATGCACAAGGGGGATCCTGCTTTTGCAGCGCCGCCGGCCCGTGCGGCCATCTCCGACCGACATCGTGAGATCATCCAAGACCGAACACGAGAAGGCAACCGATGGATTGCAGAGACGTGGCACGTACCGCTCGAAGAATATGGTTATCCACTGTAGCCACCCGTAGTTCAAAAAGGCCTGCAATATAGCGCACTGCAACGCGTGATCGGTGCAGCATCCGGGACAGACGACTCAGCCCCCCCCGCATGGCGGCGGTTTAGGCTACTTTGTAGCTGTGAATCCAGCGTTTCGGAGACCTTTTCGAAAGGGCTGGCGAATGCGAACGATAGCAAGAAACAGAAGGGGTTGACAATGCGAGGCGTCAAGTATATCGGCCCGGTTTTTGATGGAAGCGGGTACGCGGAAGCGGCGCGGAACAACGTGCTCGCAATGGCGAGACAGGGATGTCCAGTGACGCTGGCACCGGTATCGTTTGACAGTATTCGGCCGGACCTGGGCGAGAACGGTGCGGTCTTGCGTCGCCTCGTCGACAAAGACATCCCCTACGACATCGTTATTATTCATTGCACCCCGGACATCTGGCGATTTTACGCCCAACACGAAACAGATAAATACGTCATTGGTTGCACGATTTGGGAAACTACACGGCTGCATCCGGTATGGACAGCGGCATGCAACCGGATGCATGAAGTATGGGTGCCGACCCGCTGGAATAGTGATGTGTTCAGGGCATCCGGCGTCACGGTGCCATTGTACGACATTCCGTATTGCATGGACGTACCTGATGCAAATACGATAGAAACGATGCAAATACCTGGGGTGTCGGGCGATGACTTCGTATTTTATGCCATCTTTCAATGGCAGGAACGCAAGAATCCGCTCGGCCTGATCGCGACGTACCTATCGGCTTTCACGGGAAACCGGAAGGTCGCCCTGGTTCTGAAATCTTACCTGAGCGACTATGAAACCGATCAGGACGCTATAAAAAAAATTATTAATGCATTCAAGGCAGAGATGAATCTCGCGCACTATCCTAAAATCATCGTGTTGTCTGAAAATTTCAGCCGACACGAGCTGCTTTCTCTGCATCGGCGAGGCGACTGTTTTGCGCTGCTGCAACGTTCGGAAGGCTGGGGCCTTCCGCATTTCGAGGCGGCAGCCTGCGGAAATCCCGTCGTGACGCCCCGATACGGCGCGCAGACAGAATTCCTAAACGATCACAACGCCTACCTGGTCGATTATTCGCTGCGGCCCGTGACCGGCATGTCGTGGTCGCCATATTATACCTCGACACAACTGTGGTGTGAACCCGACCAGGAACATGCAATGACCCTGCTGCGGTACGTGTATGAAAATCGTGATGAGGCCAATGCAAAAGGTCGTCTGGCAAGAGCTTTTGTTGAACAGCATTTCACCCCGGAACACGTGGGACAACGCATCGAGTCGCGATTGAACGCCATTCAACTCCCATTCCCGGATGTCGACGGCAATTGATATTATCCAAATTTCGAGTCTGAGGTAAAGCCCTGTAAAGATGAACGTCCATTGGGGGGGACATCCGTTCGACGATGCGGTCGCCGCAGCACGGAAGAAGCAGGGCGTTCAAATGAATAGTATTACCGAGCGCTGGTTCACCGGAATCGCACGGGCACCATGCCGTTGTCCAGTTCATCGAGGCACTCAATGACCCGATCAATAGCCCGCTGCCACGTGTATTCCTTGCGGACACTATCGGCGGCGGTCGCCGCTTTCTTCGCCAGGTCGACCGCGTTCGCGTTGTAAGCGTCTACAAGGAAATCCACCAGCGTATCCACCGGTGTCTCACAGAAGTCAACGCCATCAAGGTCTTCCTCGAATCCCAGCGTGTTGAATGCAAACCGGCGATTGACCGGCAGAGCAATCCGTTTAACCGGCAACATGAACGCGTTGGACGGCGTACAATAATCTCTGCACGCACCAAAGTTCGGGACAATCGGCGGAGTGCCGGTTGCCAGCGCTTCAAGTATCGGTGATGCAAAACCCTCCGCGCGGTACGGAAAAACAGCAACATCGCAACGCCTGTAGAGCGACGCGAGATCAGCGGCTTCAAGGTACGCATTGATGTAGATGATTTCCGGTGCATCGCGGTCGCGCGACACCCGATGGATCTGGTCTTTATAGGAAATGTTCGAATAAAACACATCACCGGAATGGTCTTTGATAACCAGGGCAACGTCATCGTCACGGGAAAAAGCTCGGGTGTACGCGTCCAGCAGGATATCGATACCCTTGCGCTTGACCGCAGCGCCGACAAACAGGAATACGAAGCGTTTTGGGGACGGCAGACGGTATCGAGGACCTTCGCGCCGGAATACGGCATGGTCAAATGCGAGCGGTATCACCCGGACCCGGTCCGCTGCAATACCGGAATTTACCGCCTGCTCGCAAACCCACCTGCTGTAAACCCACAGTTGATCACATTGCGCGTTTATGATATCGACCCACGCTGGCGGGTAAGGTCCGAAATCCCAGGTCCTCACAGCGACGAATTTGCCGTGCTCCGGAGGCTTAATCTCGCCAAATCGATCTTCGAAATCATGATGAATGACGACAGTGGCGGTCCGGCCAACGCCGGCAGAATCGGCATCTGTGATCACGCGATAACCGCGTTTGCGCAGGCCGGCGACCCACATCCGGTTCACAAGTGAATAGGCGCTTTTTTTCGTCGTGCTGCCGCGCAAGACAATGCAAGGACGATGGTCTTTCGGAGCTTCCATATTGGTCGTGTTTTGGTTATCGATGCGTTTTGTTCGCTGCCCACGTTTCACAATCAGCTGTAAGTTGATCACCTGCGCATGACCAGGCGGCTCGCGGGGCCGCCCGCCCTCCCCCAAGAGCGCTACCGATACGGGTTTGGAGGGGGAGCGGCACCGCGAGCCGATCCCTGCTGATTTATGGTGCTTTGCTCTGCAAGAATTCAGCCAGCGCATCCAGATCCTGCAGATTTCTGCTGAGCGTTAGATCGAATACCTGCGTGGAGGCGGTCAAATCCCGGATAAACTGGTCAAACGCATCGCGATCCCCTGAATCAAAAAACCGATAGCGTTCGTGGATAACTTCGGTGATTCGAGCAAACGCGTCGTCACTGGTAATCGGCGTGATTTCGAATACATCGCCGATATGCGGAAAGAAAATGCGATCGAGCCCCCGGTCCTCATAGGGAGCGGCTGTGACATGATCGCTTAGTCTGATCTCCTTCTTTTTCACCCCGGCGAAATCTTTCCACTCGCAATCGATTTTTTCCGGAAAAAAGTGCTTTTCCGTCGCGGCAGTCACCCGCATTTTTCCATCGCAGCCGGAAATAAAGAACTGCCCTTCCTTACGTCGAAGAACAACGTGATCTTCCGCCAGGACCACCGCGCCGGCCTGGCCAAGGCGCAGGCTCATGGTTGATTTGCCCGAGCCATTGTGGCCAAAAAACATGTTCGTAGTCGCCCCCATCTGAATCCCTGCAGCATGAAGGTGAATGCGCCGGAAGCAGTACAGCAATCGGTACATTACGACCATGACGCTGTGCAGGATATAGTCACGGCTCTCACCTCGCGACATGATCGGCATGACTATGATTGTGTGTTGTTCCCGCCGAAAAATGTGCGCAGCGACGGCATCATAGTAAATAATCGTGACATCTTCCAATTCCCGCCGTATGAAAATCGGCTTAAAGCCGTCGGAGTGATTCCTGCGTATAACCCACGGATCGTTACGTATCGTTTCGTCGTCAACGTCCAGGATGCAAAGCCGAATGTCCGGCGGATTCTTGCTGCCTGCGTCGGAGCAGCGGTGAAATTCGAGGCGAAACAAATCCTCGATCATGTCGATGTACGTCTCGTTCTCATATATAATGTGCGCAGACAGACTGCCAAAACGGAACCGCCCTTCCCGGTACGGCATAGCGTCGTCTGTCAATCGAAGGGGATTGCGAAGGAGGTAGTCGACGTTCCAGTCACGATGGGCGGATTGTGCACCCGAACGTCCCCCCAGCCTCCTAGTCAGGCCCCGAAAGAACGTCTTGTGATAAATCACGAGCCAGACGGGTAGACCGGCGATCCACCACACTTTTGCCGTTGCCGTACCGCAGGCATATTGCTGGAACGCCCACCGCTTTTTCTCCGCCAGAGTACTGTTTCCCAGCAAATGAAAATACTTCAGGCGGTCTGCGCGCAGACGCCATAATTGCTCGTGCTTCTTCACTGTCGCGGTGAGTGCCGGGAATTCGCCGTCGCACTCGAAAACAATCAGAAACATTGCCAGTACATTGGCCGCAATTGCTAGACACCCTTCGTGATCGCGCTCCGAGAAAAAATCGTCCCACGACAAAGAATCGTGAATTTTCCTGAGGATCATATAGAGATCGACGAACGGACGGACCGTTATCGTTCCCAGGCTGATATCCTGATGAATTGTCAGGATCTGGGTGACAAGACAATACGTATCTGCAAGGCCGAGAAACGAATGGCTATTTAAGGCAATCGTACATTTGCTGGCCCATATTCTATCGTAATCGAGGCGCAGCGCGATGTGCGTCCGCAGTTGATGGTGCAGGTCTAGCGGAATGCCGTCGTTGTGGAATTCGACATGATGCACAAAGCGAAACAGCAGATGCGATGTCAGCGTGACGCCCGACTCGGGTGCGAACCCCAGCTCGCGCAGCAGGCGTCTGCTGTGGTCGAAATCCCGAGGTCGCACCATCAAGTCGATGTCATGCGCCTCGCGGCGGTCGATATTGCCGTAAAATCGGCTGGCTAGATGGGGGCCCTTGAGAACAAGGAACTCGATGCCGGCAGACTCGAATCGTGTTGAGATCCGCCCCAGCTCCTGCACGAATTTCTCGTTGCGCTGCCATTGCATGAAATAACGATACTTGAAGCGCGACCGGACATCACCGGGAAATATCGCCCGTTCGTGATCGCTCTTCAGGCATGTGTAAACAAAGCCGGCAAGTTGATTTTCCTGGCAGAAATCAAAAAAACGATGCGGATCCGACTGTGCGAGCTGGTATCGAGCCAACTCGAATTCAGGCTTGACGATCGCTTTCAGTATTAAAAAGCCATGGAGGTCTGTCATGCGCTAAACCGATCGCACCCTGCGTCGACCGCCAAAGCCCGGCACCATTGTGATCAACCAGCGCCACCACGACCGCAGCAAATTAAATCTGGTGGCCCGCCGCCAGGCGAGGTCGTTTTCTGTTAACCACATGTCGTTGCGCCGACGTGCGGTAACCTTACCAAGAATCTCACTGAAGCTCACGTGATACTCCAGTGCGTGATCCATGCTGTCGCCTTTTATGATCACATATTGTTTTGGCCGATTTACGAAAATAACACGACGGGTCGGAAACTTGTCATCAAAACGATAGGTGATAATATCTCCACATGAAATCCCCGAACCTTGGACAGCGCGGACAACCAGCTGATCGCCTTCCATCAGCAGCGGCAGCATGGTTTCGCCGTGAAAATACACCGGGCGACGCGAGCTCGACGCGAGCAATTGCAGCTCCTTTGCGATGATGTGGCGATGTTCATGGTCCATGGTACTGTCACTCACGGAGCTACCTGAGTTGGTCTGAGGTCAATTATTCTCAATACCATTCTATAATCAGAAATGAAAGGTGAGCCATGGAAAGTCGGTTTTCAGTGAACAGTGAGAATGCGGCGTGGCGAATGGTAGAGGGCGAGGTGGTTATATTAAATGCCGAAACAACATACTACTACAGCCTGAACCCCACCGGCACCATCATATGGAAGCTGTTGCTTGACGATTTTTCCACGGTGCCAATAATCGCCACGTTCCTTGTCGGCATTACAAATCAATCACAGGACGTACTGGAACGCGTCGTCAAGGACTTTCTCGACCAGCTCGAAGACGAACAGTTGATTTTGAGCGATTTTGCCGAAGAACGCAACGACATCCAGCCGGATCCGGAATTGATTATGGCCGATATCTCAGCCGGTTTCGATGAGACGGAGTATGAGGCGCCGGTGCTGCTGAAACATGACTCCCTCCAGCAACTGATTGTCAGCGCAGAGTAGTGGGCGCCACCGACATTGAACCGCATGTCACGGCGGGCATCGCGCCGGGGCGATAGTCGCGGACCGTGGAGCGACTGGCCGAGAAGGTATCGCAGAGTTTTTGCGTACTGTATCGCTACGGGACGGAGCCGGGTACAACGTTGAAAAACCGCCAATGGTTTGATTGATCATGACCTCTACAAAATCCGACATCGTCATCGTGGGCGCGGGTGCGGCCGGCCTAATGGCGGCAATCTGGGCCGGCCGAACCGATTCCCGACGATCGATCATCCTGCTTGATGGCGCGCGAAAGTTGGGAGCCAAGATCCTCGTGGCCGGAGGCGGCCGCTGCAACGTAACGCACTACCACGTTGACCCGAAACGTTACGCCGGCTCGACCACACCGGCGATCGCGCGGGTGCTACGCCGTTTCGATGTCGCCGAAACGACACGCTTTTTCAAAGAAATGGGAATATCGCTGAAACGCGAATCGACGGGAAAACTGTTCCCGACCTCAGATAAGGCCCGCGATGTCCTCAATGCGTTGCTCACTGCGGCGAACGACGCGAATGTCGATATTCGCAACCCGTGCCGTGTCGACAATGTGAGTCGTACACCAGACGGTTATGCCGTCGACGGCGAATGGGGGCATCTGACGTGTGAGAAACTCGTGTTGGCGACCGGCGGCTACAGCCTGCCAAAGTCGGGGTCCGACGGTAAGGGATTCGAATTCGTGAGTGCTCTGGGCCACTCGCCGACACGCACCTTCCCGGCTCTGGTTCCGTTGACACTGCCTGGCGATGATCAGATTTGTCAATTGAGCGGTATCACCTTACCCGCCTGTATTCGGCTTCATTCCGCAACCGGTAAGCGGATCGCAGCATTTACGGATTCGACACTTTGCACGCATTTTGGACTTTCTGGCCCGGCAATCCTCGACATCAGCAGGTACTATCTGGATGCGGTCAGCAAGGATCCGGCTTCATACTTGACGATCAACTGGCTCCCCGCCATGTCGACTGACAACGTCGACGACGGCCTGCAGGCGCTCGGTCGTCGATCCGTGCAGGCGTATTTGCGGAAATGCGGATTGCCGGAGCGGCTGTCGGCGATGCTCTGCCGGTGTGCCGGTATCCCCGAAGGAACCAGGGGCGATCAACTCTTGCGTCGTCAACGACTGGACTTGTCGACAGCCGCTACAGCGATGCGGCTCGCCATTACCGGCGATCGCGGTTACACATTCGCCGAGGTCACTGCGGGCGGCATTCCGTTAAATGAAATCACCCTGAAAAGCATGGAATCGCGTTGTTGCCCGGGGCTCTACCTGTGCGGTGAGCTATGCGCTGTCGACGGCCCGATCGGTGGTTTGAACTTTCAATGGGCCTGGGCCAGCGGCTATGTCGCCGGTGTATCGATCTGAATCATTCATGCGATATTCAAACCAGGGTTCGACGGGCGCAGCAGAGGGTGTACGAATTATTAAGGTTAGATGAGTCGTAACATATGCGAGCGACAGCGAGTGTATGATATTGCTCTCACTCTTTTGTTCTGTGGCCATTATTGCCTTCGCTCACGCGTTGGTTTGTTCATGCCAGTCAACCGGGAGGATCTGAATAATCGCGTCGACCGTACAGCGCCCCGAGAACTTCCCATCACTACACGTTGCCTTCCAGAAAAACAGCGGAGTCTCGGAATCGAGCGACTCGAAATTTCTGACCCATTCCTCCATTATTGGGATCGTCTTCTTGTTCCTCTCCATAAACTCACGCCGCCGCCCGCGCCAAGCTCCAAGCTGGTCGTCAGCCAGTGCAAGTTTCCCTTGCTCCAATAGTTTCGACCCCCTGAGTCGACCTCGCCAAATGTCGAGTTGATGGTCACGAGGATAAAATGGCTCGCCGTGTCTGTCTCTGTCTACACGGCATTCCTCAATCTCGACGATGGATACGTCAGTATATCCGGCTTTCGCCAGCTCTCTTGTCAGGTCATTTTTATTCATTTTAAACTGCAACAGAACGGCGACAATCACCGCGCCGGAACGAATGGTTTAAACATTGAACAACGCTGAGATTTCCCTTTTCGTTTCGCCCTGTTCTTTGAAGCAGCTGAGTACTATGGCCACATAATCCCGTTGGATCCACCTGAGATCGACTGCATAGGCGGAAAGTAGCTCGGGTATTCATGAAACGCTTTTTCCAGAATTCCAATTTTGGGATTGATCACAGGCACATGATTTTCTTGGCCAACGGGACGCTCACCACGGGGAAGCCGCCGCAGCGCATTCCCCGTTAGCGTGAAGCGACTTTATCGGGGGAAATCCGACAACTTATCATGATTCGGAGATTTTGATCTGCATACTTTTAAGCGTTTGCCTGGCCAGTTCGCAAACTTGTACGGAAATAGTCTTACGAGACGACTCGATGGCTTCCAATATGGGAACGCCTTTCGGATCTCCACAGTGGCCTAATGCTTCGACAACCTCGGTTATTAACGCATTCTTCTTACGCCTTGGTATTTCGGCAATTACTTGCCACACGCTCGCATCTTTGCGATAGGTTAGTCCGACAGCCGCAATTAACCTGGTTTCCTGCTCGTCAGATTCAAGAGACTTCTTCAGTAATTCAAGTCCGTGAGCGGTGCCGATTAACGCCATTCCTCGCGCTGCCTTTGAGCGAAGATGAATGCGTACATCGTCATCCTGAAAAGTTGGCAGTCGCGGAGAAATGTAGGTCGATGGATCCAGGAAAAGAGTCTGCAAGATCTCCATCGCCGTAACATCACCTATTGTTCCGAGTGTCTTCGCAGCGGCGACTTGGACAGTCCAGATTGGATCACGTAGAGCTTGGATCAAAGGTCGAACGGCCTGTTGGTCGCCGACGTGTCCCAAAGAATTGGCTGCAGAGCAGCGTAGTGAATCAGACGGCGAACCAAGCGCCTTTATGAGGGCTGGAGAAACACGAGAATCTCTGGTGTAACGCAACCCGTACGCAGCTGCGCTACCACAGTCATCCTTCTTAAGTCGAGACAGCAAACCGGATACAGAAGCACGTGTGTTAATGCGACCTAGCGCCTGCGCTGCGCTGCAGGTAATCATGGAATACTGGCCTGGCGTGCCCTCACCGGCCGTCAGTTCATATGTTTTGCCGTCTAGACTCCGCAACAACGGCCTAATCGCACGAGGATCTCCCATTTTTCCGAGCGCAATCGCTGCTGCTTTCCTGAACGGCCGTATGCCGCCCCCATCCCGCCAGGCCCGTGGTGAACAACAATCCAACAACGGCGCCGATCAGGCACCGATGTAGAAGTGTGCGCCTGCGGTTTCGCCGACTCTGTTCGATCCTGCTCGCGGCGATGAGGCGTTGCTCATGCGGCATTAACACACCCAGCCCCATTGCACCCTGTTCTACGACCAGCAAATCCGGTCCGTCGAGGATCGCACCGTGATGGTCGTTGGCCCACTCCACAGCGCGATTTTTCAGTATCCGTCGAGCGCGTGGCCCAGGAAGATCCGACTCGTCGAATTTGTGTCGTATCGGCAAGGCCAAGGTGTCGTGGGCCAAGCGCGTCGTTCTCTTCGCGCTGTTGCCTTTTGAGCCAGATTCGAACAGTAGATAAAGGTTCTTGCATTCCTCCAGGAGTCCGGAAAGCTCCTGCTTGTGATTATTGTACATCTTCATCAGGTCATCTCGACACCGCTCAGCCGCTGTCATTTGTGGTGTGGTATGATACACCAACAGGTCAAGCACAAACCCGGACGACACCAAATCTGGATAGACTCCCGCCAACTGCGCGAGCTGGCGATCTACAAAGTCGTCCAGGAGCAGACCCTGCTTTTTGATTCGTAGGTAAAGGGATTCGGTAAATGCTGGCGTGGCGCTACTCAACTCCGCGGCTTCTTCCCACATCTTTGTCAACAAGATTTGCAGTGCCGGCGCCGTCGGGGAGTCGCGATCGTTAAGCAGGTCATCGGCAATCTGTTCCGGAACATGGGTTTCTATGGTAAGGCCATATTGCTTTTGCAATCGTGCCGTGCTCACCAGCCCGTTCACAATTTCAATAACGGCGTCTCGATCCAATGCCTCAAGGAATACTCTTCCAAAGCTTACCGCGTTCAGATCGAATATTTTCTGGACCTCCGGGAACCACTCCTTACGAAATGACACGAGTATCTTTCCCTGAAAATCGCGACCGTCGACCGTGAATATTTCACTGAGCGCCTGCGCCAATTCAGCCAATTCATTGGGCCGGTCCGCGTTCGGATGCGTAAACACTTCCTCTACCTGATCCAATAGAATGATGAGCGGCTTGCCGACCGCGACCTCGGCGGTCCGCCATGCCACCCTCAAGGGGGTTCCAACTGTGGAATGCCCCGGGCCATCGCTCCCGTCCTGATCGTCGGCCAAATGGATTAAGGCCTTTTGAATCGTGATCGTAAGACTGTCCTTCTGGTCCCGGCGAATGTACAGGATCTCGTAATCCCTCTTCAATCGCGGCAGGAGGCCGGCAGCCAGGAATGACGATTTTCCCACTCCAGTTTGCCCATAGAGCATTGTGATCGGTGCGGCGGCGGCGCTGGTGATCCGCTGGTACAAACTCTTCAGTTCCCGATTGCGACCGAAAAATATTTCGGCATCTGTTTCGACGAAATACTGTAATTAACGGAACGGCTTCGCCGGCAGATCGCGCCGGGGCAGACCAGGCAAACCCCAGCAAGGGTCTGGAATCGGCAAGATATCGGCGCATCGTTCCGTAACAGTCGCGATTGGCGCAGGTCCGCCAGCGGCAACGGACGAACAGGCAACGGAGTCACACATTCAAGCAACGCCCAATCTTCATGCTGATCATGAAATGCGCCGTAAATTACGGCTTCGGTCGTGTGCTCCGGAAATTTCAGCGTGATTGTGCCGGGGGCAGGAACGGGTGGGGTTTGGAAACGATCTGCGACTACATGCAACGCAGTGAGCATCAGCCGCTCGGACACCAGGCATCCGGTTCCGCGACTGATATTCGTGCCATCGTCGACGATATCAATGCGAGCGATGGCGTTTCGGACCACAGAATCCATGATAAAACCAACTCAGGGTTTATGTAATCGCAGAGCTTGGCTTCCGTGACGACGGTCTCGCGCCGACACGGGGATAGAATGTCATCAACGGCGACCAATGGCAAGTATACCACTTTTGCCGTGCTGCGTCATGTGCGGCTGATGTACCGCAAGGCTATCAACGTAAGTGTGCAAATACAAATTAATTATCGAAAGATAGACAATTGTTCTATCTCAAGCAAGCGATTACGTGGTTGCGGTGCATACTGTGTGGATGACTCTGTTTCGCGTCTCGAACGTCACGCAAAGCTCTGAAAACTGCCCCGATTGCTTCAACTGCTGATAGCTCGACAGCTGTTTTGATCCATCGGGCTTCTACAGCAAGGCTTTCAGTGCACCGAAGGCAGATGTGTAGGTATGTGCGCAGGCGGTGCAAAATGCGCCTTACAAATCGCTTACAAAGTTGCTTCGCTCTTCTGGGGCGGTGGCACGGATTCCCCGACCAGATGGCGTTCGCTGCGATCGAGAAACGTCCAACTTACCGCTCACCGACTTATGAGCCGATAGCCCCGACGAACGACCCGTTATCCCGGGAATCTCGCATGTGTGACTCTTGAATGCATATGGGTATGATGTATTGTAATACCAAAAGGGGCTGATATGCCAACTGCAAAAATTGCGATAAGTATCGACGAATCTATACTTGGACGTTTAGATCGCCTAGTCCAGTCACACGTTTTCCCAAATCGTAGTAAGGCCGTTCAAAGGGCTATTGAAGAAAAGTTAAATCGGATAGATAAGACTCGTCTCGCCAGGGAGTGTGCAAAACTTGATCCCAAACTCGAACAATGCTTGGCGGAAGAGGGAATGGATTGGGAAGTCGACGAATGGCCAGAATACTAAGGGGTGACATTATTTGGGCGGACTTTAGTCCTGTTCGCGGTCATGAACAGTCTGGCAAACGACCCGTATTGATTTTGAGTCACGATGTTTTCAATGAACGTTCCGGTACCGTGATAGCAATGGCGTTGACAAGCCAACCGCAACGTGCAGGCTATCCCTTGACTTACCAAATCACCACTTCGGATATGCCTAAGTCGTCGTGGGTTAAGATCAGTCAAATAAGGACTATCTCGACTCAGAGACTGGGCCGAAAAGTAGGAAAATTGGCATCGGAAGAGCTGGAAATTATCATTGATGGGCTAAACGAAATAATCGGAGGATGACCAGATAGCCACGAGCCGAATGATGAATCTTAGCAGAGCTCGGCAGTTTGAGGTAAAAGCCCAGTAACGTTGAACGTCCATTTTGGGGATCATCAAATCGATGGTGCGGGCGACCACGTTACCGTTCCTGTCATGATATATCCAATGGCACGCCGGCTGCAATCTGTAGCGTGATCAATTGTCGTTGGATAAAGGCTTTCGTTGGCGTCCACATTCCCGCTGAGCGGTGGCTGTGAACGTCCAACCCGTGTCGACTTACATGTCTCTTGGAGAAAAATTCATAATTTGAACCGTACAATGCGGAATTTTGATCCAGGTTTCGGCAGGTCGCCGCGTCGCGTTAATGAGCTGAAACGCATCGAAGACTGCCGTCCCGCAAAAATGCGGGAGCGGTACCAAAACAGATCGCTCGTTCCGCAAGGCTTGTCACTACGCAAGTTACAGATGGTTATGGGATTGCTATTTACGCCTAACCTATTCGAGAGCACGTGCTTTGAGACCTACTCGCTCCATTTCGAGGCATGCTCGGATTGCCGGCGGTAGAGGGCGGGATTGAAATATTTCTCGTAATATTCCAGTTCGATATGGCATACCTGTACCCAGGTCCCCGGCGCGTAAAAGGCGTCGGTGTGCGCGGGAAAGCGACCATAGGTATCGAAGATATAGTTACAAATTTCCTTGGTGTATTCTATGGTCTCCGGAGAATACTGCATACCGCTCGCTCGAAATCGCTCAACATCGCCTGCATCCCGGTACGAACGGCTGAAAATGGCGGTGTCCGCATAGGCTGCACGCTTGTCCTCAAGATGGCGATCGACGGCTTCGTCCATTGACGTCACATAAGGCGGACAGAGCCCCTCAAGAACACCATTAATTCCTACCGGATTTGGCTGAGTCGACGGTAAAGGCGGCCAGCACGTCCATTCTTTTTTGGGGGTCTCCATGCGAAAACCAAGACCGTGTAATCCTTTCTCGTCGTCACGCTGAAAGATGTAAGGCGCCTGCGCGCAGGCATGCACCCAGCTGCCCAGCCCCAACGCCTGGGATACGAGCATCAGGTTTTGTTGTATGAAATAGGCTTCGTGATCGGACAGCATCGTGCGAGCGAGACCGAGCGGGAACATAATTTTGGGATTCACGAACCCGCCTTTGACGCGGTCAACGCCCCCAATTGGCTGGTAAGGAATATCTGGTATGAGTCCCAGATGATCGGCCGCCCAGGCCGCCCAGTCTTTGATATTGCGGGGATGGAAATGCTGCCAGTCATCGATGAACAAGGGGCGTTCGCCATCCGGACTCGCCAGCACATTCAGGATGCCGTTTATGTACATGCGCGTGGTATCGACAATCGGGAGAAACATGGTCGTGCCGGGGACATTGGAAATTTGTCGATTCCACCCCATGTAATACGGGAATTTTCTCGGAAAATCGAGACGACGGTCCGAAATTCTGTGTTTTGCGGTATCCGCGACGTGCAGCCAATCCGCTTCTGCCCAGTCCTCCCAGCGCGCTGGAAGATCCTTGAGAAGATCAAGTCCTTCTTTTCCCTCCAACCGCCGAATTAACCACGTGCCGTCATCATTGGTCATGAATATCCGTGTCGGCTGGCTGTTATCCGGACTGCTTGCCGCCCTGCCGAGAATATTCATGAATGGTGTGGCCAGCTCTTTACCGTCGTCTTTGTAATCGAGTGGACCATCGTGAGTAGTAATGGCCGTGAGCCCTGTCGAAGCAATGAGAATGGCTTCCTCAAGAGGGCGTAAAGGGGCCGGCGCGTTGGTGCTCTCGTGGCTCATCGCGCCGGAGTGAATCGAGGTGCCTTGGGCTACCCTCCGACTACGGCGATGGAGAATGGCGGACAGTAAGGGGTAGTCGAAGAGTTCTTTGAGGCCGCTTTTTTTATTTGGCATGGTAACTCACTTTGTGATTTAAGATTAGTCTGATCAATTCCTTTCAGCCGTGCGGTCGCTGGGGACATCGACCCTCCACAAGACCGTAAAACGTGTCGTGCGGTCGGTGCGGACATCGACCCTCCACAAGACTGCAAAACGTGTGGTGCGGTCGCTGGGGACATCGACCCTCCACAAGACTGCATAACGTGTGGTGCGGTCGCTGGGGACATCAACCCTCCACATGACTGCAGAACGTGTCGTGCGGTCGCTGGGGATCTGTGTCCTCTACGCTACAATTAAATCCCCCTCAACTTCCCCGCTCCAGTTCTTCCACGATGATCGGAAAGACATCCCGATGGGCGTTTTTTCCGATCATACAGTCCAGATGAGCATAATCCGGGATGACCCGCCGAGTGTACAGCTCTGTACCGTTGTTTTCGCGTAACCATAAGTAGGTTTTCTCGGAGCCGTCGGGGAAGAACATGGTATTTTTCGCACCGTGAATCAGGGAGATCGGTAAGGCGAGGCTTTTTACATTCGGCATATAAGTATCCTTGCCGTCCTTGTCCACGATGTACCCCTTCTGAAGGATCTTCAGGATCTGATGGAATACGTGAACGTTAAACGTCCCGAACATTTCCTGTATCGCATCATGCACTGCCGGATTCAGCTGGGCGTGCGTGTAGCAGTGTCCGAATATCGCGAAGATCCGGCGACAGACGGTACTGTTGCACTGCTCTTCCCTGGGGATTGGGTATAGCTTGACGATCTGATCAACAACATCGGCTCCGAGACTTCCGCCGGGATCCGTTGTAAGCTCGTGTATGCCGAGATCCTCGCAAATAGTGGCCAGGCGTATGTCGGCTTTGAGTTTGCCATCGAGCTGGATGTCTGGATGAGGTGTAAATTGCGATGCAACAAACGAACGCACGCCTTTGAGCCCCGCGAGAAGAGCCATAAAACACGTTAGCGAGCCGACACAATGCGCCACCACCTGTACGTCCTTACTCTTCGTTACCGAGCAGACCTCCCGCACCGCTGCCGGCCAGTCGCGCCTGGCGATATCGTCGAGCATAAACTGAGTACGTGAGACCGGCAAATCCGGGCTTGCGCGGTAGTCCAATAACCACGTATCATACCCCTTTCCGCTAAGGTATTCAGCCAGATTCACCTCAACAGCGTCGAACGTGAAGCCATACGTTGAATTCCCGAAGCCGGGAGCGCAAATCACAGGCCCCTTCTCGCCTCCCTGAAAACGAATGAGCCGCAATTCAGCGCCGTCATCCGCAGTGAAATGGTGAATGTCCGGAGCCGGCGCGTTGAGCGGGCGTTTTTTACGCTGGAATCTCTCCCCCACCGTGCAACAGTCTGCGGTCACTCCTCCGTAACTCTGCCAGAGAGAGCCGGCAAAGAATTCGCCAAAGCGAGCCAGGGCACTGAGGCGTTGGGCCTCATTTTCGGCATTTGTAACGGCAATAGTCGTCATTTGCATCATGAAATCCGCCGGCGCAATTTTGAGGATGCCTTTGCCGAGTACGGGCGCCTGTTCGTTCTCACCGTCATAAAGGGTGATGTACAGGGTTGTGGTTTGCGGCCATGCATTCAGCAGTGAACCATGGTTGATCACCTTATAGCCGTAGAAGTAGTAAACGCGCCCGTCTTCCGCGTGAAGTTTCATCTTGTAACGCATATTTCGCGTTTCGACTTCATCCTCATTGCTGATAAACAGGTTGAACGTCGCATCGCTTACGGTGAGCGACTGCGGCGAGAGCTCAGGAGCTGTGACGGTTCCGTGCATCTTCGCCTCATGCGCCGGATTATCGATAAGCTTATTGACGTCATCCGATACTACGCTGAGTACGAAATCGAGCATAGATCCGTCTTTCTCTCCCTGCTTCGCTGCTGCTGCAAAATCGTCTTTTACCTGGCACGAGAAGTAGCCTTTCATTTTCTCCGTAAATCGGATGCCGATCGTCTGCGCTACAGAGGGTTTTCGGGGTTTCGATCCGAATGTATAGTCGATCGACCATCCACGATCCTCCGCTATAATCGCGCAGCATCGCTCGGCCAGCGCCGAAATTGTCAGGAGAGGATTCACGCCGACACTGGCAGGCAGGACAGCGCCGTCGCAAACGTAGAGCCCGTCATGGACCTCCTGTCCTTCATTACCGGAAAAAGCCTGTCCCTTGTGATTGACGACGCCCGATTCTGCTCGATCGGCCATCACACAACCGCCCAATGGATGCACGGTGATCAGGCTTTTATGGAAGTGTTTGCTCCAGATAGGATTCTTGACATACTCACCATCCAACGCCTTTGTAGCCTCGTGCAAGCTTTCATTTATCGTTTCGAAGATGGGTTTTTTGCCTACATTCGGCCACGATATCCGAAGTCTATCATCCTGGAGCGTCATCTCGCCATCGCTATCATCATGGGCCATCACCAGATATGTCTGTGTATGTCTCGTCGCACCGAAGTATGCGCCGTGAAGCAGGCTTTCAGCGACTCTTGCAGTTCGTTCGATGCCTTCAAGAAAACCGACGTTCTTGTCGAGCCCCAGTGCGACCGCGGCCTCATTGAGTGCGCACGGCAGGATCCCTGCCATCGCACCAGGCATCACGCCTTCTTCGATGACATAACCGTCATGCACATTCGGCGTCTCACGATGATCGATGATGCCGGTTATGCAGGGTCCGGCAGGTGACGCGTGCCCGGGCCTGCGACGGCCCAACCCGATACCATTGATCTCGTCAGCGCAATTATAGCCAAAGCCGAGAACGTCCCCGTTGCCGGTAAAATTCCGGCCGAGCATATCCGGCAGGGACAAGCCTTTTTCCCGAGACCTCAGGAGGATTTGGGTTGAGCCAAGCGAGCCGGCAGCCACTATCACGATATCGCAGCTTACAAAGAGACTTTCAGCCTCGAATTTCTCGCGGCCTTCGCCAATAGTCTGGTAGAAAACCATCCATTTGCCATCGCGGCGTTCAACATTTCGAACGTTGATCTGCGTAAAGATCTCGGCGCCGTGATTCCATGCGTCCGGCAGGACATTCATTAACGTCGTGTTCTTTGCCGAATAATTACAACCGGAAACACAATCGCCGCAACCGTTGCACGCCTTTTGCTCTACGCCCACAGGATTTGTCCCGTCCGCAAATGTGACATTGATCGGCGGACGATAAAACTCCCCCTCCAACCCCATACTTCGTGCTGATTTTTCCTGCGCCTTCAACTTTCCCAGTTCCGGAAAATCATCTGGATACGGCGTCGCTCCCAGGACCTTTTTCGCACGCTCATAGCCGTCCTTGATGCGTCCGTCCACATCGGCGCGAATTTCGTCCGGCCATCGCGGATCGTCCCATACTCGGGGATCCGCATGCAGCGACACATTCGCATTGATCAACGAGGTGCCGCCAAGTCCGCAGCCGACCAGCGCATTCATCTCTTCGTTGACATGGAACTCGAACATTCCCTCGTGGGAACCGACGTGGCCGGTTGGTGTATTGAGCTGGATCTCGGCCAACGCCTCCAATTCGGTATCCGGATATTCACCCGGGTGAATTTCGCGTCCGCGTTCCAGGACGCACACGTCTTGCCCCGCCCGCGACAATCGCGATGCCGCGATACCGCCGCCGTAGCCGGAACCAATGACGACAACCGTGTAGTGGTCCTTCATGTCGCTTGTTGGCGATGATAAACGATTCATTATTCCCCCCTTTTGGTCTATCTTGTCGTTACCCGCTTTCACGGATCGGTTACGGCGGCGCATGGGTCAATCAACATGCCGTGCAACTACGCTTTGCTGATCAATCGGCACAGTTTTCCACAGGCAGCGCTTACAAACCTTGGATGCGTCCCTCATCAACTGTGATTTCTCCGAACGATACTTGAACTCGTACTGCAAGCGGTTACAGGCGATCTCAAGCCAATCGCGCCAATCCACGCGCCAGTGCCAAATCTGATTATCGGAGCTGCCGACAATGAGGTACTTACCGTCTGCGCTGAAGGCCAGGGACGTGAATGTCGCCGCGCGGTAATCAGCAAGCACATCCGATATCAGCTCCATGCCACGGCCCCAGAGCCGCGCGACACCGTCTACTCCCGTGCTGGCAATCCTGCTGCCATCCGGACTGAATGCGAGAGCCGTTATGGGACCGTTATGCGCTCTCTTTTCACTCACCAGATTCGTGTTCGTGTCCAAATGCCACGAAAGAATAAATCCGTTTTCGGTACCGCTGAGAAGTATGTGTCCCGCCGGGTTGAAGGCCAGACTCGTTGGCGTGGAATACAGGTCCGATGTTGTTTGCAGAAGATTGCCGTCCAGATCCCACAATCGGACTGTGAGATCATCCGAGCACGTCGCGATACGATCTCCCTGCGGGTGGAAGGCAACGGCTGTAATTACACCGCTATGCCCAACGAGATCACTCACGCATTGTCTCGTATCCACATCCCATAATCGCACCTGCTGATCAGCGCTGCCGCTGGCCACTAAATTGCCGTCCGGGCTGAACGCAATACAGGTTATCGGGGCGTAATGTCCCGACAACGGATCGCCGTCCGATTTACCTCCTGCCGTCCAAAACCTGAGATACTCATCGATCCCGCCGCTGACAAGGACGGTCCCGTCGGGATGTATGGCGAGGGACGATATGGAACCGGAACGGACTTCCACATTCCAGCCCGGCCGGTGTGTAGCCGCCGACCACCTGCGAATTGTGCCGCCCTGGCCGGCGCTGAAAAAGGCGTCGCCATCCGGGCTGTATGCCACCGCATTTACGGCAGCATCGTGAGCCTCAATCGGTTTCCCCACCATTATGCCCTCGGGATCAAGGAATTTAAGGGTTCCCTGATCGGTCCCGAATGCAATGAATGTGCCATTCGGATGGTAGCCTAGCGATTCCACGTTACCGACGTAACCCGTGAAGTCGGGGGCCACGTTGTTACCTTCGAAGTCGATAAAACGGATGGCACGGTCGTCGCCGGCACTGACGATTCGCTCGCCATTCGAATGAACAACCAGGCTGGTGACCGCGCCGCCATGATGGGTAAACGGCTCTTTCGCCGCACTCCCGTCGAGATGCCACAACCGCACCGTTCCATCGTCGCCACCGCTGACGAGCATGTCTCCTGCCGGATTGAACACAACGGCATTCACGCTCCCTGCGTGCCCGTCAATTGAGGTGAGCGATTCGTCTTCGAACTGAAATATGTGGATCTTGCCGTCACCGCTGGCGCTGGCAAAAGAAGTGCCGTCCGGGTTGAAAGAAATCTGATGGATGACCGCATGGTGTGCTTCTTTTGGCAATCGCAAGCTGGCGCCATTCGCGTCCCACAACTGTATCGACCCATCCCAGCAACCACTAAGTATTCTTGTACCATCAGAACTGATCGCCACTGCCGTAACATACTTGCGATTCGGTACGGGTTCACACCACACCTCGACACCCTCGGTAGTCCAAAAACACACTGTCCCGGCAGCACCGCCGCTGACGATATGACAACCGTCCGGCGTGTAGACGACGGATTCAACACCTTCCTCATGCCCGGTAAAATTTTTATTAACAACCGTTCCATCCAACATTACCTGCTGGATAACAGGTTTGATTCCTCCGCATGCAACCGTGTGCCCATCCGGACTGAATGCGATCGAGTTGATGCCCCCCAACTTCGGAAACCAGATCGCATTCTTCTCCCGTGCGACTTCCACAGCACTGCTTAGTCCATGTTGTATGCCGTGCAGAACCCGATCGAACTGATCTTCGCTCTTGCCTACTAAAGCCACCGCGTTCGCCAGCGCCAACGCGGGTTCCTTTGAGAGCTTCTCGGGCATTTCGGCCGCTTCTTTTCGGATTAATGCTTCTTTGAATCGCCGTTGGGCCGTTTGTTTCTCCTCCTCCGCCTTCCTGCGTTCGGCCAACGCCGTGTTCTTATCGCGCTCAGCATCTACCTTTGCCTCTCTCGCCTCATGCGCCTTTTTTACCGCTTCATGCATTCCGGTCCAGGCGAGTCCCGTCATAATCACCATTCCAACCACCGCCGCCGCCAGGCCCATATGCAACATCTGCCGAACACGATCTCTGCGTTTACGTTCAATCTTGCTGGCGGCCACGAGCCGTTTTTCATGCGGCATCAACACACCAAGGCCGCTTGCGCCGGCTTCGACAATCGCCAGGTCTGCCCTGTCCAGGACGGCGCCAACTCGGTCGTCCTTCCATTCCATTGACCGATTCCCCAGGATACGACGAGCACGCGGACCCGGAAGATCCGATTCGTCGAAACGACAGCGAACCGGCAATGCGAGCGTATCGTGAGCCAGGCGAGTAACCTTCTTACCGGCCATCTGGTCATTCGACGAGTCGACGAGGAGGTATAGGCTCTTGCATCGCTCTATCAAGGCGTCCAGATCATACCGGTGATTGCAATAGGTACGGTGAAGCTCATCTTCGCTGCGTGCCGCGGCAGTCATCATCGGTGTCGTGTGATAAACCAGGAGATTTAGCACGAAACCGGTATCCACCGCGTCACGGTGGTGTGCCGCCAGCTGACCCAGCTGACGATCCACAAAATCAGCCAGCAGCAGCCCGCATTTCTTGACGTCGTGATAGAGCTCGATCGTAAACGCCGGTGCCGAATTATTCGATTCCGTGGCTGCCTCCCACATCTTCGTCAGTAGGATTTGCAATGCAGGAGCGGTTGGCGACTCACGGTCTCTGAGGAGGTCATTGGCGACGAGCGCTGGTACCGCCGGATCTATGGTCAGCCCATAGTGTTGGCGAAGGCGCACGGTACTGTGCAGTCCGGCAACGATTTCGATGACGGCTTCATGATCGAGTGCTTCAAGAAAAACCTTGCCGAACCCCACGTCGCTCGATTCGAAAACCTTTTGTACTTCCGGGTACCACTCTTTGCGAAACGAGAAAATGATCCTGTTTCTGGACGACGGATTCCCGTTGGAGAACATGTGTTTCAGCACCTGAACAAGTTCGACGAGTTCATCTGGCTGGTTTTCGGTAGGTCGCGTAAAAACCTCCTCAACCTGGTCCAGTAAGATGACTATCGGTTTGCGAGCGTCGGTTTCCGCGGCACTCCACACAGCAGGCAAGGGATCGGAAACAGAAGAATGCGGCTGCGAGTTAGCAGACGCGGGATCGGCTGTCAACTGAATCAATGCCCTGCGAATCGAACCGGACAAGGTATCGTACTGGTCGCGGCGAACATAGAGAATTTCGTAGTGCCACGCCAGTCTGGGCAAGAGCCCGGCCG
The DNA here is from genome assembly GCA_021772615.1 of Verrucomicrobiota bacterium. Lineage (GTDB taxonomy): Bacteria > Verrucomicrobiota > Lentisphaeria > JABSQK01 > JAJFLO01 > JAJFLQ01. The sequence goes on from JAJFLQ010000134.1 coordinate 60,112, forward strand.
CGAGGAAGGATGACTTTCCTACTCCGGACTGGCCATAGAGCAACGTGATCGGGGATGCGTCCTCGGCGATGACCCGTGAATACAAGGACCTGATCTCTCTATTCCTGCCAAAGAAAATTTCCGCGTCCTGCTCATCGAAATACTGTAGGTATCGAAAAGGTTTGACCGGTAATGGTCGACGCTGCAGACCGGGCAGTCCCCAACAGGGGTCGGGTATCGGCAGAAAGTCGGCGCATTTATCGATTATTGCAGCAATCGGACAGGCATACAACGTACCGGCCACAGCCTGATCATCCTTCATCAGAGCGAATCGCAACACACCCACGATGGCGTTGTCTACGATCATCGGTGCGCCCGAGAGCCCTTTCACGGGTGCGCCTTCTCCTCCGGCAGCCTGCTTGCTGAACAATTGAATCGCGTCGATACCGTTGAGTAGTGCCTTGTGATTCTCCACCGTTCCCGTCTGGATCATGCCGTCAACCGGTTGGGAATCTGGAAATCCGTAGGTGACGAAATCGCCACCGGACCTGCCGAGGTTGGCAAGGGGAATCGGCCGCGCCGAAACGGTATTCAGGCACGTTAACAACACCCAATCACTGTGGGGATCGAAGTATGAATCATAGATGGCTGCTTCGACGACGCCTTCGGGGAATTGCAGAAATATCGTGCCAGGGTGTGGCAGGGGCGGATTCTTTTCACGGTCGGCGACGACATGAAGAGCGGTAAGCACCAGACCGTCTGCAATCAGGCATCCGGTCCCACGACTCTTGCTTCTGCCTTCATCACCAACTTCGATGCGGGCGATAGCGTTTCGGACCAACGCGTCCATGGTGAAACCAAATCAGGTTTTATATAATCGCATGGATTGGCTTCCGTGCCGGTAAGCGGATCTCAACGGCAACCAACGCATGGCACTGATTTTGCCATGCTGCGACAATCGCGACCTGCGAATACGGTAAGGCTAACAGCGGAAGTGCCCGAATACAAATGAATTGTCGAAACGGCTCCAGATTCCCGCGCAGATCTTGCAATACAGCCACTGCACCGCTACAGTTTTATCGCAGAGCATACGTCAAGAACCGCGATCAAGCTGGATGTATCCGCGTACGGCTGGCTACCTTTAACCGAAGAATCGATTTTGCGATCGATTGCTTCATTTTCTCAACAAGGGGGAACGGTATCTCATGCAAAAAGGCAAACTGAAAATACTGGCGGGCTCTGGGGCTTTGGTTCGTCTCATTGGACGAGCGGCGGAAACATACGATGTAACCGTCGATAAGGATGTTCTCGTGTGGACTCACAGCCCAAGCTCACCGAACGGCACGCTGGAGGGCAAACAAATTCAGTCGGTCACACGACACGGAGCGGCCTTCATCGTGAATCTCCTGGCGAATACCAACGGAATACCGGCGTTGACATTTGAAGCTTCATCTGTATCAGACGCAAAGAAATGGACCACTGCTATTGAGGGGATTATCGGAAAAGCGCAAACCTGTATCCCCGACGCAGTACCAGCTGGGGTGGCGGACGCAACGCCGGTGAGTGTGACGTACCAGGTAGCGAATTCCAACGCGGTCACAAAAGACTGTGCGCTCCTGGTAATCGCTTGTGATCCCAGGAATCTGGATGGCGTGATTGATTATACCTCAGAGGAATCGGACATTTTCAGCAAGCTGATCAATTTCACATTTCACACAACGCTAATGAATGTGGAGGTACAAGGGCCTCAATCGTACGGCGTCATTTTTGCGCCGGGTCCTCTGGACGATATGAATGGCAGCTTCTACGGTTTTCGAAACGAAACGGCCAAACAATTCGGCCTGGACGCCGCCAATAAATTGTCTCACAATCTGGTGACGGTATATCAACTCGCAGGTCCCAGAGACACACCCTGGACTGATGAAGAATTCCAAAAGCTCCTGAAGCAACAGCTGAAGACCAGTGACTGGTGGCCTTACGGGGACAAGTACGATATTCGTAAGACGGTGACGACACCCTACTTTGATCATTTCTCACAAGCCGGATTAAAAGAACACCTGCCTTGGAAAATTCTTGATTTGCAGGGCCAAAAGAATACCCTGTTTGTCCATGCCTTCACGTGTTTTGAGTCGGTGTTGCATTGTTGGGGTTATGCCAATTTGATGCTGGACAATTATCCGTGTGCGAAACAGGCGCTACCCAGGGAACTTGATGCCCCCATAGTCATACTCGGGGCCGGCCCCAGCGGACTTTTGTTCGCCACGGCGCTTAAGCAACGCGGCTACACCAATGTGCAGATTCTGGAGGTTACGGATCGATATGGTGGAAAAACGCATACCGTCCTTGAAGATGGGCCGTGTCCTCCTGGAGCAACCGAAAAAACAGTCTGCGAATTGGGCACCTGTTATCTGTCTCCGGCGTACGATCCAATGGTCACCGCACTCAAGGAGTTTCTTACTGGAAACAAACAAATCGACTTCACCGCCGACAATCCAAATTTTCGAGGAATCGTAACAACTGGCGAGTTGCCTCCTTCACCCGACCTCGACACCGTGATTGATTATGGCGAATACGTAATTCTAAAGGCGGAAGAAGAACTCGATTTCCCAAATTCCAAATTGAACCGAATCCTGGCGACGCTGGATATCGCGCTCGACCTCGGTAAGTATTCGTTAATTCACGCGGAATACATGGGATGGACGTTGCCGATGCCCAGCAATCCGCCGGAGGCGCTCGATCAAAAATTTGGCAACCAGAAATTTATTGATTTCCTGCGGTACCATAAGTTGATGTCTCTTGCCGGAATGTTGGAGTACGGTTATGAAGTACAGGGCTACGGCAGACTCACCTCGATTCCGGCCTACTACGGGTTGCTATGGATGACACCCGCCATTACCTGGACGATATTACTGGACCAGCTCAAGTTGGAAGACAAACCCGTCGTCACCGCATGGACAAAAGGTTGGGGAGATGTATGGGATCAGATCGTCCGGAAGCAAGGTATCAATATCACCCTAAATGCAAAAACAACCTCCATCACGCGAACGAGATGAATCCATCTCGGGCAATGATTGATTCATTGCTGATGTTTGTAGTACTCGTCGGCCTGCCTGTCTTTCATAAGCGTGGATCGCAGCAGAGCGACAACGGCATCGTCGATGATCATCGGCGCACCTGAAAGGCCTTTTACTGGAGCGCCCTCGCCTGCTGCCGCCTGTTTACCAGAGCTCGACTTATGTTGAGCTCAACCGTCTGTAAAGTTGAATGCCATCATCCTTGCACCGTTTAGAAGGGACGCGGCGTGTTGATAAAGGACAACTATACAGCTCTGTCCAACTCTGGTTAACGTTTGCCGGGGGATTTTGCTTTCTTTTTTTCTTTGCGGCTTTGCGTCTCTGCGCGAGTTCAATTTCGTTACGGATTGATGTAGCCACGGCTCTGTGAGCTGTGCCACGCAACGCGAAGCAACGTAAAGTACGGCACGTCTCACAGAGACGTGGCTACACGCTGCCGCTTCCACCAGCGTTTGGCGTACAGACTTTTGACGTGTAGCTGCAAACGACGTTGGTTTCGGGGTGTAGGCGACCGCTTTACAGTTACTCGGCCGGGCAACCACAAAATCTGCGCGAACTGTAAAGCGGTCGCCTACACCCCGGACGCGGCATGTTTAAAAAATGGGCGTTCAACCTTACAGCTCTGTCGAACTCTGGAGAGCGAACCGCAGCACACCAACCACGGCGTTGTCCATCAGCATTGGTGCGCCCGACAACCCCTTAACGGGCGCTCCGTCGCCGGCCGCCGCCTGCTTGCTGTATAGCTGAATGGCATGAATGCCGTTTAGCTGCCCGTGATGGTTCTCCACGGTTCCGGTCTGAATCATGCCGTCAACCGGTTGCGAATCGGGGAACCCGTAGGTAACGAACTCGCCGCCCGACTCGCGGAGGTCTGCAAGCGGGAGGGGCTGGATTGGGACCGATTCTTCGCACTTCAATATCGCCCAGTCGCCCTGGGGATCGTAATAGGTTTCATACAGCGTCGCTTCGACCTTACATTCAGGAAAGGTGAGCGTGATTGTGCCGGGATAAGCGGCAGGGGGATTCTCGAACCGATTCGCGACGACGTGCAACGCCGTAAGCACCAGCCGATCGGCTACCAGGCAACCGGTACCGCGACTGAGATTTTTGCCGCCGTCGTTGACGTCGATTCGAGCGATAGCATTTCGGACCAACGCGTCCATGATGAAACCCAATCTGTGCAAGCGCAATGTTTGCCTACGGCGACATCGATCTCTTGCCAGGTAGAGAACGAATGATGTCACAACTGGTGGCCGCTAAATGATTGTAACCACCGCAGCGATGCGACACCAAAGAACATTACTGGCGTACACCGCAAGGCTAACCGCAGAAATATAAGAATGCAAACCAACTACGAATAGACCTCCCCCAACCTATCGACCATCGACATCATGTTTCGCGCCAGGACGCGTCTGCGCAACAACGTCTGGAGGGCGGATGGCCCCAGCCGCCGATTTAAACCAATCTTGCGCGCTCGCAAGCCGAGGGCGGTTCCAAGACTATATCGCACACCAACTTGTAGCGGGAAATCCGGCGAGATCGGCCCAGGAATCGGCAAAATATTGACATCTAAGTGTACGATTAATACCTTTTGTATAGCTAGATGTCAATCTAGGGAATCGTAATCTGTGATAATTCTTACGCACGCCTAGCCTCAGTAACGACATGGCGTATAGTATGAGCTACTTTCGCGGGAAATGATGGATTTTGTAAGAAGGCAAAATCGTTAACCTCTCACATTTGCCTACTTCAACGTGAAGTATATTCGTATAAGAAACTTGTGTCATAGTAGAATTACTAACAAGAATGGAGATTAGTATTATGATCGGATTTATTCCTAAAGAAATTCATATAGTATTCGTAGTCATTGGACTTATTTCATTGAATTCGGCTACCCTTTTTGCTGGTGGAATCACAAATGATTTCAGTTCCCTCGCTGGATTAACCATAGACAGCGGATCAACGGATAACGGTATTGTTATTGGTGGTGGCGTTGGAGGATCAAATGCTTATTTTGGGGGTAGTTCGCCTACCCCTCCTGTTGGAGGAGGCTACTTCGGAAATGCTGCTACGTTCGTCGCACCCAATTTAACCTTTGATTTGGCCGCTGGAGATGTAACCATTTCAGCAGTAATGCGGAATAGCAGTTCAAGTACACTATTGAATGAGTCATACTTGTGGTTTGGGCCAGAAGTGACTGTACTAGGCAACCCTCTTGCTGATTTCCCGACTGTAGAAAGAGAAGGAATCCTTTTTGGTGGAGCGTCGAACCTCGCCACTTATCAAGTTTGGGACTTGGGTGATTCTGTGACGAATGACCTACTATTGTTTTCCGATACACCGGGAATCCCACTGGATTCATGGTTCGATATAGAAGCGACGCTGGGGATCAATGCGAGTAGTGAACTTATCCTTACCACAGCAATCGACGGAGTGCCGACTGGTCCCTTTAATTTAGGATTGGCATCGAATTACCCTTGGATAAACAATATGAGAGTTGGGTTAGGCGTAGATGATTTAGCCGACAGCTTTAGCGTTAATTCAGCCGTCCCTGAACCCTCCACCTACGCACTGATCCTGACGGGTTTTCTTGGACTCGGCTGGATCAAACGCAAGCGCCAGAATGCGGTTTACGTCGCATAAGACCCAGTATGTTTAATTGAATAACAAGCCCTCGATGCTCCGGTTTCGGGGGCTTGTTCTTGCTTCGATTTCGGAACAATTGGAAATTCCTGACGTCTATATCAGTAACGAACGGATTGACCCCCTGTCAAATAAACGCATCAAGGCCAGCAAGGCCTTAACGTACTGACTATACAGTGGATGCATCATCCCGACGTTGCTTCATTTTTATCACGAGAGCAGGACAAGTTGCCGGAAAAATTCGGCAGAACGCTTGTCCTGCTTTTGCCGTTTAAAGGCCTGAAGTGCGGACCATTTAGTGAAACGTAGAAACCCACGTCCTCTGGACGTGGTCACCATCGTTTGGCTCTGCCGTTGTTTCCGCTGGATGTTGCAACTGACGAACGGGAAACATCTTACGTTCTCGTTGGAGTTCACAACTTCAGTTGTGGCTTTTCCTGCGTAATGCATCAAAGCGTTAAAAAACCACAGATAAATCTGTGAACTCCAACGAAAGGCGTCACCACAGTGCTCCCGTCCAGGGGGCAACCTTAAAGCCGGGTCCTCTGGGCCCGGATTCTTTACATGTTGATGTCTGTCGGAAAGTAGCACAGCGTTTCATACAGTGGTGAATCCAAGCGTTCCCGAATACCGTTCCCGGTCACGATATTTCGCGGACTGGTTTTCAATTTATTTTTGGGCGTCTTTGTTTCAGGTATTGAAGCTGGAGGTTAGTCCTCAGGATTGTGTATTGTATAGAAATGGCGTGTTCGTAGACGTGTAGTGAGCCTTAC
>JAJFLQ010000135.1 GCA_021772615.1 Verrucomicrobiota bacterium
CCAGCGTGTGCGGATCACTGGGCATGATGGGCGGTTTCGGATTGTTCGGCGCCGGCGCAGCGACGGAAAAGACATTCGCAGACCTTGCCGCAGGCACATACAGAGTGACGTTTAATTTTTATCACATCGACAGCTGGGACAACGAACAGGGGCAACTGTTCTGGAACGACGACTTGGTGTGGAGTCGCAATGTTGTCGTCAGTGGCGCCAATATCTGTGGCGCAGGATTCGGCGACGACGGCGTACTGCTACCGCGTGCGAGCGTTCTTGTGTCCCACGATGGCGGCGACGCAACGCTTCGGTTCACCTCGAACCTGAACACGAATCCAACTGATGAAAGCTGGGGTGTCAACGATATTCGCGTTTTCCCGCAAACGGCGGGTGCGGCAGGCGGAACGGCGGTCGCTCTGATCGGACTACAAACGGATGCCGATGCGCCACTCTCACCGTTTATCCCGGCGTCGCCGACCGGCCTACCTTATACGATCGTTATCTCAGACGCCACCGTCGACGGCCGCGGCATTCCGGCCGACACAATCATCGCGATTCGTGACGGCGATGTGGGTGTCGGCATCTCGCCGGCTGTCAACTCCGGAGCCTCGCTGCATGTCGACGGCAGTGGAGACTTCTTTCAGGTCGCCAACCACGACACCCTGAATCCTTCTACTCAACTCACCGTCGAGGCGTGGGTAAAAACCACGGACGGTGGTGCATCGAAAACCATCGTGGCGCACACCAACGGATGTGCGAGTACCGGTTACCTGCTGTGGCTCAACGAAAACAGCGTCGGCGCGGGACGACCGAGTCTATGGATCGGCGCCGGTCCGTGGCTTGATGCAGACATATCTATTCACGACGGCGAATGGCACCATGTCGCCGGTACGTACGACGGCAGCACCTCGCGAATATATGTCGACGGCGTACTGCGCAACAGTGGCGCCCGCTCCGGAAATCTCACGTCCACAAGCACCCTGCAGATTGGAGGCAGCACCTTTTGCGGAGGCGAGCTGAACGGCAACATTGACGACGTACGGATCTGGAATACGGCACTAACGGCGGCCGAGATCAATGCGCGGATGAACCTTGCATTGACCGGAATTGAAACGGGGCTGGTTGGATACTGGCGGTTTGACGGTAACGGCAACGGCAGCAGCAGCAACGAGCACGACGGCACATTCGGCGGAAATGCAAACGCAACGGGCGAGGTATCCCCAGTCGTCTCACGGGGCCGTCAGATCACTGTGTGGCAGGGCGATACGGCACATGGGCTGGAAGGTTTTACACCCGGAAATGCAATCGCGTTCTCTGCCAGAATGACATGGTTTGGCGAGCTACTGGAATTCGATGTGATCCCAACGTTTATTCAAGGCGACGGTACATTCGGGTGGCCTCCGTTTACCGTCGCTGATCTTGCCATCACAACGGGTCTGGCTCCTGCAATCGCGACCAGCGCAACATTCTTAAACTTTCCCGCCACCATCATTAACACGGCATCTCCACTCACCTTCGAAATCAGCAACACCGGCAATGCGACACTCGAACTTACGGACGTATCGTCCGACAATCCAACATTTGGGTTTACCGTTGACGAGACCTTGCTGGAGGCCGGCGGCAGCACATCGGTCACCGTCACATTTACCCCGACCACGGTCGCGAATCATTCCGGCACGATCACGATCCAATCGGATGATCCGGAGTTTCCCGAAATCTCGGTTGGTCTTCAGGGCGTGGGCGTACCCACGGTCTCGCCGCATCTGTCCACGAGCCCGACACAGTTGCAATTCGGCAGCGTATCCGCCGGTGGGTCACGGTCCCTCAGCTTTTCGATCATAAACACCGGCAGCGGTGAGCTTTCCGTGACCGGAATCAGCAGTGCCAATGCCGAATTCACCGTGAGCGGCGCCACCTCGTTCAGCCTGTTCCCGAACCAGGTCCGCAGCACGTCGATCACATTCAGCCCGCAGACAGCCGGCGCCTTTGCGTCGACTGTTACCGTCACCAGCAATGCCGGATCGGTGACCATACCCGTCATCGGAACCGCCATTGGCGGTCACTTCGGAACACCGGCGGCAACCGGTCGGCCGTATACGATTGTCGTCGACGACGTTGACGTAAACGGCTTCGACCTTGATCCAAACGGCGAGGTCGGTGTATTCGACGGAGAAACCCTTGTCGGCGTCGCCGGGCCTGCCGCACATGCGCTGGTGCTGGACGGCAGCGGGGATTACATGGAGGTGCCGGACAGTGCGTCCCTGGACATGGATAATGCCGTCACGTTCGAGACCTGGCTGTATGTGGAATCGATTACCGAAACGTTCGATGCGGTCGTGGGAAAGGGCGGTCGAAATTATACGATGTGGTTGCATATCAACGGTTTCATACACTTTTCATACACCAATACCGGAGGTAGTAACATTACACTGGACTCTCCCAACGGCTCGATCTCGCAGCAGACGTGGCATCACGTGGCCTGCGTACTCGATGCCGCCGCAGGAATCATGAATATCTATATCGACGGCCAACTCGCGGCCAGTCGCGCGCCGGCCGGTGCGCCACGGCCGTCGGCGAGTACATTTCGCATCGGCAACAACCTCGATGGCAGCACCGGTAATTTCCTCCACGGGCGTATTGATGACGTGCGCGTCTGGAGCGCCGCTCGTACCGAAACTGAAATTAACGAATTCATGGACAAGCGAGCGGTTTTCAACCACCCGGATCTCGCAGCAAACTGGACCTTTGACGACGGCGCAGCTCGAGACCGCACGCGGAATTCCAACGACGGCGAGTTGTTCGGAAACGCCGCACTGATTCGGGGAGGAACGAGTGGAGGCGCGATCAATATTACCGCGTGGGAAGGCCTTGATCTTAACAGCGACGATGTGTTTGATGTTCCCGGCTTCACCACCGGCAATCCGATTTCATTCCGGTTGTTCACGACTATTTTCGACTCCGTTGTAGAGCTGCCGGCGGCGGCTGTGTTTTCCGTTGGCGACGGCACGTTCGGCAACGGCCAGTTCGCGGTAGCATCGCTCACGGCCGATTCGGGACTGGAACCGGACATCAGCATCGACACCAACAGACTGTTTGTGGGCCAGGTCGAGATCAACCAGACCATCCAGGCCGGATTCACAATCGCCAATACCGGCAACTCGCCGCTGCAGGTTTCAGTCGGTGATGACAGCCCGGTGTTCTCCGCGGACGTCACGGAGACCCTCATTCCCGCGACAGATGACATCTTGGTTGCAGTCACGTTCGCGCCGACGACGCCAGGCAATTTCACCGGCGTTCTTACCGTCACGTCCAGCGATCCCGATCAACCCGTTATCACCATTGCGCTCGAAGGGTTCGCCCTGCCGGCCGGGGTGCCGGGCATCCGGCTTTCGCGTGACAGCCTGAGTTTTGTTCCCGTCGAATCCGGGCAAACGGCAACGCTCGAGTTCCACGTCATTAATGCCGGGACGGCGCCGCTGGTGATTAATAACATCGTTAGCACCTCCTCAGCATTCACCGTAGAGCCGACGGCCTTCACATTGCAGAATACCAATGATAACCAGGCGATTTCGGTGACTTTCCAGCCAGACGCCACGGGTTTTTTCGGCGCCGCCCTGACGGTGACTTCCAACGGTGGAAGTCGCACCGCTTTCGCATCCGGCGTCGGGCATGACGCCCATTTTACACCGGTCGCGCCCACGGGATTGCCGTATCACATCATAATCAGCCAATTCGAGCTGCAAGACCTGCTCAACGTCGGCGACGAGATCGCGGTATTCGATGACGACCTGGTTGTCGGCGCCGCGATTGTCGGCGCCAACGGCGCCGCGCTGGACCTCGATGGCAACGGCGACTTCATCGAGGCGCCGGACGACGCCTCGCTGGATCTTGCCGGGGAACAGTTCACGTTGGAAGCCTGGGTGAACATAACGAGTTTTGCAGGGGATGCGCGCTGTATCCTTGGCAAGATAGGTTGGAGCGACTCAAGCAACTGGAGCTACAATATGCACATTCTGGATACCGGCGTGCTTCACAGCAACTTTGTGAACACCGCGGGAACATCCTTTCCGCTTAACAGCCCGAATCAGGTAGGAACCGGGTGGCACCATGTCGCCGCGACGTACGACGGCGCGGTCTCCCGCCTGTACATCGACGGCGTCGAGGCGACCTCCCTCAGCGCGTCGGGAAGTATTCGACAAAACGGCCACCCCGTGCGAATCGGCGCATGGTGGTCTCCTGATACCAATTACTTCAACGGATTGATCGATGACGTTCGCATCTGGAACGTGGCCCGTGACGCAGAGGATATTGCTGCCTCAATGCGGGCTGTTTCAGCCACAACGCCCGGCTTGATGGCGCTATGGCGATTTGACCTGTCGCTCGACGATGCAACCGCGCACCGAAACACCGCATCGCTTTTCGGCAATGCGACGCTGGGTGGGCCGCCACCGGTGTTCAATGATGACTTCCTGCAGCTGAGTGCCTGGGAGGCGAATGCAGCCGCATTGCCGGACATAAATGGATTTATCGCCGGAAACCCGATGACCTTCAAGGTGAATACGACCATCAACGGATTCCCGGTCGAGTGGAATGCGACGCCGACATTCCTGATCGGTGACGGCACGTTCGGGGATGGTGCGTTCACTTTGGTGGATCTCGATCCCGTAACGCCTGATATTTCCGTGACGCCGGAAAGCTTTTTCGTACCGATTGCCGAACCGAATTCGACCACGCGTACGCTCACAATTACAAATGACGGTGACGATGAGCTTGTGTTTGACGTCGACGTCATCGCCGGCAGTTCACTTCATCTCCAGGGCGATATCATGGATTCGTCGTTCACCGGGAATCTGACGGTATGGTCGGTTTCAGGATGGATATTCGACGACGGCAGCAAAGGCGGCTGGCGAGCAATCTTTCAAACGGACGCGGGTTCCGACACGGCGCTCTACATCGAACCGTCAAATTTCCTGCAATTCTGGCCGGGCGCAGCGAGTACGGCGGTCATTCCCGCAAATACCTGGGTCCATGTTGCGGTCACGAACGACGGCGGAACAATCCGCTATTATGTGAACGGCGTCCCGGCAGGTACCGCCGGCGCCGTGGCCGGTATCAATAAATTCCAGGTCGGTGGATTCGGCAGCGGCGACCCGGAACGGTTTTTCGGTTTCATCGATGAGGTGCGTTTTTATGATGGCGTCCTGTCGGAGCTAGAGATCAACGAAGCCATGACGTCAACGTTGCCCGGCGATACGGCCGGATTGGTTCTGTACTGGAATTTCGACGACGGAACCGCCACCGACCTGTCTGGAAGCGGGCTTCACGGTATTCTGCTCGGAAACTCCAGCATTGTCGCAACAAACGCCCCGATTTCTACCTGGTTAACGGCAATGCCTACTTTCGGCGCCATCGGACCGGGTAACTCGCTCGACGTTACCGTCAGCATCGACACCGCCGGGTTGTTCGACGCCGTCTACCCGGGATCAATCGTGGTCACAAATAACACGCCGAACGAATCCCCGATCGTCGTGCCGGTCACACTGAACGTCACGGCGGACGCGCAGATTTCCGCGTCGCCGACATCTCTCGACTTTGACGAGGTTCTTGTGGGACAGTCAGCCGACCTGACGTTCACGGTTACCAACATCGGCGCTGACGACATGACGATAACCTCCCTGACGCCACAAGGCGACGTCGGCTTCAGCCTTGGCGGCAGCGAGTCCTTTCCGGTCGTAGTCGCGCCGCTTGCCACGCATGTGTTCACAGTGACCTTTACGCCGGTCACCGGCGCTGCAGTCACGGATACGCTGGTGATCACGTCTGATGCAATCAACGATCCGGCGTTCGAGATCGCACTGTCCGGCACCGGCCTGACGCCGCCGGATATGGACGTTCAGCCGACATCGTTTACGGCGACACTTGAGGCGGGCAGCTTCACAAATCAGGCGATAACCGTATCCAATAGTGGCCAGGCCGAGTTGGAATACGTTGTCGTCGGTATGATTCCGTGGGTGTCACTCAGCCAAAGCAGCGGGACGGTAGCGACCGGCGAAGACGAGGAAATCACCGCAACCGTAAGCGCGATCGGTCTGATTGCCGGGGACTATGTCGAAACATTAATTTTTCGCGCCGTAAACCCGGACGATACCGAGAATCCGTTTGAGGAAATACCCTTCACATTCAACCTCACCGTCACCGGCCAGCCGGAGATAACGGTGCCGGACCTTGTCGATTTCGGCGTGGTCGACGTCGGCGCCTCGGGTTCGATAGACGTCGCCATCGTCAATAGCGGCGCGGACGAACTGACTCTGTCGGCACTATCGAGTTCGTCACCCGTGTTCACATTCACCGGGCAAGCGACAGCTACCATCCCGCCGGACCCCGCGAACGTTCTCAACATTCACACGATAACGGTTCATTTCACACCGGTCGACGACAATGTGGCCAACGGCATTCTGACCATCTCGTCCGATGCCGCCAACGGCGCCGAGCGGCAGATCGTCCTGACCGGATCGGGCTCGTTTCCACCCGACATTCAGCTGAATCCTACGGAATTTACGGAGGTGTTGAATTCCGGCGATGTTGTCGCGCGGACATTAACCGTGACGAACCAGGGCACCGAGCAATTGGACTTCGAGATTCAACTGAGCGATCCCGGCAGAACCGCGCTGGCGCTAGACGGAAGCGGTGATTACGTAAGCGTCCCCAATTCGTCCGATTTATCAGTAACCGAAGCGCTGACGATCGAGACCTGGCTGTACCTCGAAGAGGCGACAAATGAGTTTATTGCAGCAAAAGAGTCTACCGCGGAGGGACCGTATCGACTCTGGATCGACGGCAACGGAGATCTGACGTTCCGTTTGAACGGCACGATGGAGATTACGGCAGCGACAAAACCGCAGTTGCAGACCTGGACGCACGTCGCAGCCACATTCGACGGCAGTGCCATGCGTTTGTATCAAAACGGCGACCTCGACGCAGAGGCGGTATTTACACCGTTTCCGGTTGCAGTGAACACATCCAATCTGCGTATCGGCCGGTCATTTTCGAGTCAATTCCTCCACGGCCAACTGGACGAGTTTCGACTCTGGAACGTCGCCAAGAATCAGTCTCAGATACAAGCGGAGATGGACCAGTCTCTCCGCGGCAATGAAAGCGGCCTGGTGCTGTACTATCGCTTCGACGGTTCGCTTGCCGGTTCTGCCACCGACCTCACGGCTTTCGGGCACAACGGCAGCTTCTTCGGCAACCCGGAACGTGTCGCTTCGCAGATTCCCATAAATGATTTTTTGACCGTGACGCCCCTGATGGGATCGGTCGGCGGCAATGACGCGCTGGACGTTGCACTTACTATCGACTCGACGGGATTGAAGTCGAATCTCTACCAGCAGACGCTGCAGATCACGTCCAACGATCCCGACCTGCCGACGGTTGACGTGCCGGTCACGATGACAGTCGTCGGGCAGGGGCAGATTACGGCGTCGGCGAGCGCGCTGACATTTTCGGACACATTCATCGGCGTCACGAATTCATTGGCCTTGACGCTTACAAACGACGGATCAGAGCCGCTGTCGGTATTCGAATGGAATTTTTCGAGCGCCGACTTTTCGGTATCAGACATCATCGCGGAAGTCGCCGAGTTCTCCAGCCAGACTGTCAATATCTTTTTCTCGCCGACCATCGACGGCGCGATTTCCGGAACACTTACGATCTTGAACAATTCTGCAAATGACACCGAATTCACGATCGACCTTTCGGGCGTCGGTGTACAACCGCCGATCATTTCGGTCGATCCGACGCAGTTCAACGTGAATCTTGATGCCGGCGCCTCCGATACCCGGCAGCTGACGGTTGACAATAACGGCGGCAGCCCGCTGTCGTATACGATTATTTCCGAGGCGGGCGGCGACGGCGGCAATGCGGTGGCGTTCAGTTCAGGATTTGGTGTCATCACATCGCCGGTCGAATTCGACCAGACGCTCCTCACGATCGAGAGCTGGGTCAAGCCGGACGACACAACGACGGAAGTAGGAACAACGGTGTTTGCCCGGGTCAATCAGAGCGGTGGTATTCTCTACGCCTTCCGATTGTGGTCCGGTTCGACCGGCCAGCTGGCGCAGAGCGGCTATGAGATCATCGTCGGGAGCGCCACCAGCGGTCCCGTACCCTTTGCGTTTGTACCCGAAGATTGGGTCCACGCAGCACTGGTAGTCGCGCCGCCGGTCGCACAACTGTTTGTGAACGGATCGTCGGTCTTTGTTATGATCATCAGTGATCTCGATCATTCGGAATCCGGTGACTTCATCGTCGGTTCCGACGGCCAAAACAATCCCTTTTTCGGCGAACTTGACGAGTTGCGGATCTGGAACGGCACCAGGTCCGAGACTGACATCAATACCGCGCGCAATGCCATTCTTTTGGGCAACGAAGCCAGCTTACTTGGGTATTTCAACGTTGATCTGGCCGCGCCGGGACAGACTGTTATTGCAGATCTGTCGCCGACAGGCCGGTCGTTGACCCTGCAGGGCAATGCGATAGTCAGTGCATCCGACGCGCCGGTTACGGATGCGACCGGTACCGGAGTCGATTGGCTCAGCTTGAGCGGGAATTCCGGCGCCATCGCACCCGGCGCTGCAGCCGATGCGATCACCCTCGGTTTCGATACCGGCGACCTGGGATTCGGTACAGTGTTCAACCGTTTGTTTGTAAGTTCGAACGACGTCGTCAACGGCTTTATTACCGTCCCGGTGACGTTGAGCATCAACGCACCGGCGATTTCGTTGTCGACGCAGCTTCTGGCTTTTGGCAACGTCCGCACCGATGGGTTCGGCGAACGTACGCTTACCGTGTTCAACGTGGGAAATCGCGACCTTGAAATCACGGACCATTCGGTGACAGGCGACGGGTTCAGTCTGGACGCCCCTGCGGCGCCGATCACAATCGCCCCAGCCGCGTCTGCCGAGATCGTGGTGCGCTTCGAGTCTGCCGTGGCTGGAACGTTTGGCGGCACGCTGGCACTCGAGAGCAACGCGGGCGACCGTTCGGCAACACTGACGGCAACGGCGTTCGTGCCGCTACCCGAGATAACGCTGAGTGCGACGAACGTGACCATCGCCGTCGACGAGAATATGTCGGCTGCCGGCACACTTAGCGTGGCGAATGACGGGGAAGCCGATCTCATCATCGCATCGATAACATCCGACCTGCCGTGGGTGTCCGTTGCGCCGGACGATGCCAATCTTGGGATCGCCCCGGCCGCATCCCAGGACTTTGCCGTGGCTGCCGATGCAACCGGTATCCTTCCGGGAAATTACACCGCACTGCTCACCATAACACATAACGATACCGACGAGAATCCGGTGACCATCACGGTTGACATTGCTGTCGGCCCGGATCCCGAGTTGCGTCTTCCGAATACGACCGAGTCGGTATCCATAGACTTCGGCCAGTTGCTTGCGAAGGCATTCCGAATCGAGAATATCGGTGCGGGGTCACTCGGTATTGACGTAACAGAGAACGTCCCATGGATCACAGACTTTGTGCTCACCGACGTCGTCGGCCCCGGCGGTTTCATTGATGTCGCCTACACCATCGACACAACCAATTTGTCCGGGGGCGTGCACACCGGGGTGATCCAGATTTCATCAAACGATGGTGATCACACATTCACGATTCAGCTTTCGGTCCTGGCGCCTGTTGTTCGCCTGTCTACGAATACAATTACCCGCACCCTGTTCGAAGAACTCACCGAAACCCGACCGATCGTTATCAATAACGACGGTCTCAGCTTGCTTACCGTCAACGCGATCGGCCTTGACACCATCCCGTGGTTGAGCGTCGCTCAATCCGGCGTCTCTGTTGTTTCGGGGGGCGCACAAACCCTGACATTCACCTTCGACGCATCCGGGCTGGCCGCCGGCACGATGCTGTCGGACACGTTTCAGATCATGCACAACGACCCGTTTCGAGCGACCGAAACCATCACCGCCTCGATCGACGTTATCGAAGGTGCCAAGATCGTGTCAGTGACGCTCGACAGTGACATCGGATATCAACCCGGCGAAACGATTACGGCCACGCAAATCTTCTCGACACCGACGTCGTCGCAGTCCGTAAATGTCGACACGCGCATCGTCGATGCAGCGTCAATGGAAATAGCCCTTGTCACCAATAATCGCGTGCTGAACCTCGGCGCCGGCAACACATTCGACAGCACGATCGTGGTCCCCGGCGAGACCGCTCCGGGTACGTACCGGTTGGAAACCGTCATTCGCGACGGCGTCTCCAATCAGATACACGATGCTGACGAGGTCGCGTTCGCCGTTGGCACACCGGTGCTTGACGTTGCACCGGCGAGCTTCGATTTTGCGGATACCGCAGTGGGTGGTGAGGCAACAACTGATATAACGATTGCCAACACAGGCGATCTGGCACTCACATTCACAGCTACGCCCCCTGCCCTGCCCTTTACCGTCAGCGCGACGTCCGGAACTGTCGAACCCGGCAACGATGTCGCGATAACCGTCACATTCAGCCCGACGGTAGCAGGCTCGTTCGCAGACGATCTGATCATCGCATCCAATGCCGGCAACGTCACCGTGCCGTTGACAGGTCTATCATCTGAGGCGGCGATAGCCGTTGCGCCGCAGTTCATTGTCGAGACACTTGACTTCAGCAACCTGCGTATGGTCGACGTTACCATAACGAATACTGGATCGGGCGAACTGGTCTACAATCTGTCTGTCCAGACGGGACAAATTGAACCCGATTGGATCACGCTTTCCAAGAGCGGCGGCACGCTCGGTGCCGGCAGTGAAGATCTGGTAACGGTTGCGTTCCAGACCAACGACGATCCCATTTCGTACGCTGCGGATCTGATCATCAATACCAACGATCCGCAGAATCCGCAGATCACGGTTCCGGTAGCTCTCGACACCGAGAAACTCAGCGAGGTGTGCGAATGACCAGGCTGATTTCAAGACTGCGTCAAGCCATGCCTGAACGCACGCTGCGTGGCGGATCATCGGGAGCGGCTCCGTCAGATCACTCCCGTCAGATCCGTCCAACACGTCAGATACGGTTCAGCCGGTTGCGTGTGGCCGCCACGGTGGTGCTTCTGCACGTGTGCATCCTCGCCGCATTGCCAATACAGGCTGCATCGATCAACACGATCACATTGGTAACCCCGCCGCGGGCGGGCGACACGACACTGACGGTCGACGTGGCACTGTCGGACCTGGGCCTGGACGTCACGGCGATAGACATTGCCGTCACGACCGCGGGCATCGACGCGTATCTGGACCGTTCAGGTGAATCGGCTCTCACCCGCTCGAGCGTGATAAACGGCGATGTATTCTCGCAGCTCCGCGAAAACATGGAGCATACCGATTTTGCCGACGCGCAGATCGCGGGTGCGTCGGGCAGCGGCAACTATCAGCAGGTCATTACGCTTTCAAATGCCCTGACAGCCGGCTCGGTTATATATGTTGCGGCCATGACGGTCGTCAGCGGGTCCTCGGATGCCGACGCTGCGGCGCGCGACGGTATTTTTACAGTCGACCGCACAGCCCCGTTCGTCGATGATCTCGATGTGCTGTTTGTTGCCACCGACAACAGCTTTCTGGCGACCGCGGCCGTTTCCGGCGCCGACGACGTCGCCACGGTCACATTCGACATGGTCGGTACACTGCCGTCCATTCTGATTCAGGAACGCGGGGTGATCGACACGATCAACTCCGTACTC
The DNA here is from genome assembly GCA_021772615.1 of Verrucomicrobiota bacterium. GTDB lineage: Bacteria > Verrucomicrobiota > Lentisphaeria > JABSQK01 > JAJFLO01 > JAJFLQ01. Next base: position 11,735 of record JAJFLQ010000135.1, read on the forward strand.
ATTGAGCGCGAACAATCCTTCCCTGTCGCCGCGCCCGGACAATCCGATTTCAGCGCTGTTTACCATGTCCGCGAAGACGCGCTGTTCACCAACGAGAATGTCATGTACCTGCTGATAACCGCAACCGACAAACTCGGCAACGTCCGCACCCATTCCGAAGTGTTCCCGGTCAATACCATCGTCCCACTGGACATCGAGTCGGTGACACTCACGCCCCAGGACATAGAGCTTGACGGCTTCGGAATCGGTGTGCAACTGCAGCTTACCGGAAATTTGCCGGGCGGCGGCACGCTTGATCTCACCCAGGCTGCGGGCATCCGCTATCGCAGTACCGATACGGACCGGGCCATTGTCAACGAGAACGGCCTGGTGACCGGGATCTCGCAGGGCGACGCGACCATCCGCGTCGAATTCGCCGGATTCGAAGCGGAGACAGACGTCAACGTCGGCAATCTCTCCGCGTTGTTGTCACTGGCGGTCATCAACGGCCCGATAATACTTAACTCCGTCGGGGACACATTTCAGCTTGCGGTCGAAGGAACGATCCTGAACGATCAGAAGATCGGCATTACCGCACCGGTATATCAGACGACCTATACGATTGCAGACACAACCATCGCCGAGGTCACGGTCGACGGGTTAATCCAGTCGCTTTTGCCCGGAGAGACCGAGGTTGTGATCGGCAACGCTGCATTTCCCGCTGCATTCCAGCGCCTCCCGGTCGTCGTGCTCGACGGGCCGCCGCAGATTACGGTGGATTCGAGCCGCGGCAGCGTGCCTGAGGGCCGCGATGTACGGATCACCGCCACCGTGACCGATGACCTCGGCATCGACGGCATTGCGGGCGTTCGCTTCTTTGCCGACGACGTACCGGTCCACGTGGATACGGAATCACCGTTCCAGATCACCTTCCGCGCGCCTGAGCGCCGGGCCGGTACGACGATGCTTGTCTACGCGATCGTCACGGATATCGCCGGGAACCAAACCCGTTCGGCCACCCTGCGGATCGCCATCACCGACGCGGTTCAAGACGCAACGATGGCATCCGGGGCGCTGTCGTTCTTTACCAACGAGGACCATTTGGCCTTCGTCAAGACGCTGGAGGAAGACAACAAGGGTCATTACGTGACCGATTCCACGCCCATTACTCTCGGCGGAAATTTCATCGTCGGCTCGATCGTGAACGTGACCATCGAGGCCAGCGATGAGGAATTCGAGCGTGTCGAATTGTTGGTGAACGGTTCGGTGGTGGGGACAAGTCGCGTGGCGCGGCCGCTACGATACTTCCCGCCGGGCAACTCGGGCTCGCCGGACGCCGAAGTGGCGGTCGAATTCTCGCACCAGATCACCTATGTCATTCCGCGCGCCGAAGTTGGTCGTAACATGGTCCTGACGGCTCGCGGCACGAAGGGTGATCTTACGTTGATCTCCGATGCGGCAATCATCCAGGCGGTTGCGGACAGACCGCCGCGCATCGCCATTACCTCGCACGCCGACCAGCAGGGCATTCGGGACAACGCCGTCCACACGATTCGGGCAACCGTGACAGACGACCTCATGCCGTACGGCGCCAAAGTCGTATTTTACGTCAACGAGGTGCTCCACGACACCGTCGACGACCGAACCACAACAGCCGCTGTGCGTGACGCCATCGCCACTGCCGGCAGCCGATCCTACTCTACCACGCTCGACGTGCCGGAAAACGCCTTCGGGCAACGCTTTGATATCCGTGCAGAAGTGACAGACATTGCCGGGCACATTGCAAATTCCGAGGTCGTGACGCTTCGCATTCAGCCGAATCAGGCGCCGCAGATACGGCTCGTGGAACCACTCGCGGGTGCGGACGTGATCGGCGGCAGCCTGGTCTCGCTGGAGGCCAGCGTCGTGGATGACGGCCCCGTCGGCCCGGTCAACTTTTTTGTAAACGGAGAGCGCGTCGCGATCAGCAACGGCATGATAAACTGGCGCGTGCCCGCAAGCTTCATTGGACAAATGATCACAGTAACGGCGCGCGCAACGGATGACGGCGGGCTCGTTTCGGAAGCAACCGCTGTCATCAATGTGATTGGCGACGACGTCCCACCGGCGATTGCGATCTCGGTACCGACCAATGGCGCCAAGATCATCGAGACACAGAATATCCGACTGTTGATGGGCGGTTTCGACAACATCGGCGTGGATCTGGTTGAGCTTTTTGTCAACGACGACGTCGTACCGTTTTTCACCGCAACCGGCACTGAAGTGAGCCGGAATACCGACAACACCTTCATACTCTCGGCACAATACGACAAGTCGAACTACATGCAGGGAGACCGCCTTCGATTCCACGCGATTGCAACGGATGCGGCCGGGAATTCGAGTGAGAGCGCGATCATAACGGTCGACATTGTGGCCGCGAGTTTTGCCCCCGTCGACATTTCAATCGTCGTGCCGGAAGACGGCGCGCAGGTCTATCAGGGAAATACGGTCGACGTCCTGACAACGACGCCGGCCGGTGCGCCGATCGAGAAGGTCGAGCTGCTCCTGAACGGCGAATTGGCCGCGATACCCAACAACCCGGATTTCAGAAAACCGTATCAATTCCAATTTACCCCTCCGGCGGGTATCGAAGACGAATTTATCGAGATCACGGTGCGCGCCACCGACGCGCTCGACTCGGTCGTGACCGCCGAGGATTCCGTGGTCATCACCGCGCTGGTCGATGACGAACCGCCGGAGGTTGCGGTCGCGAATCCGACCAACCTTTCACGCGTGATCGCGGGCAATGTCGTTACCTTTACTGCACTTGTGTCGGACAATATTGCTCTTGAACCGGCAGGCGATGCGTTCAGCCGGGTCGAATTCTTCGTGGACGGACAGCCCCTGGCAACGGATCAGGACGGTGAGCTGGTTGAGTCGGTATTCACGCGTTACACCACCAGCTGGACGCCGGAGCTGACGGCAGGCGAAACGACGCGCACGGTGACGCTTGCGGTGCAGGCATTCGACACAAACGGCCTGGCGAGCAGTTTGTTTGAGATCACGGTGCAGGTCGACCGCGATCAGCCGCCGGACGTATTTATCACCGAGCCCCGAGAAAATCGCAGTGTATTCAGCGGCCAGACGATTGAGATCCTCGCAACCATAACCGACGATGTCGGGTTGTTCGCACCGGGTGAGGATGACCCGGCGAATCCACGCGCGTTCGCCGGCAATGACACGGTCGGCGTCGCCGGCCAGCCCACGAACAAGGCGAACGAATTCCGTTTTGTCGTGCTCGCGCCGGTTCCCGAAGAACCGCATATCCGTGTAGAAGCGACGGATACTCTGGGACAATCCACGAGTCAACAGATCGCCATCAACGTCATTGCGGACGTACAGCCGCCAATCGTGCGTATCGCTTCACCCGCTAGCGGCATCGAGGTACTCGAAACGGACACGATCAGGGTGCAGCTTGCCACCGAAGACAATGTTGGTATCGCCTCCATTGAAATTCTCGTGGATGGCGCAAGCGTGACGCCACCGCTTATCCTTACGCAGCCGGATTCATCGGACACGGAAATACTCTTGGTACCGGACCCCAACACCTTCGGTCAGCTGATCCGGAAAACCACGACATTCAACACATTCAGCGGGATTCTGGACATACCGCCGGGATCGATTAACAGCCGGCTGCAGATTGCCGCCGTTGCGACCGATCATGGCAACAATCAAACCACCTCCGCACCGATTTTTATTGATGTCCTCCCGGACACCATCCCGCCGTTCGTTTCCATCGTAAATCCGCGACCAAGCGACCGATTTTTCGGCACCCGCACGGAAGCGATTAAACCAAAAACCGTAGCGGTCAGCGTCGTTGCCACCGATAATGTCGAGGTCGACATCGTCAACGTCTTTGCGCAGCTGGGCAATGCCGATCCGGTCGTACTTGAGGAGCCGTATCTGGTCGAGCTGCCGATCGTCAACGTAGAGACGACCCTGACGATTACCGCGGACGCCGCGGATATATCGGGAAACACGGCCGTCGCGTTGCCCGTCACCGTACGCATTCTGCCGGCCGAGCAGGATCCCGAGCCCGAACCGCAGCCGCTCACGGACCAGCCGCCCACGGTGACGATAAATCAGCCGCCGGCTAACAAGACCTTTTTCGAGACCCAGGAATATGCCTTCCGTGCAACAGCATCCGACGACCTCGGTGTCACGGGCGTCACGGCGTATGCCGGCGACCTGCCGATCGTCGCCACGGATGCAGAGGAGCACGAGGTAACATTCCAGCTACCGGCGACATTCTCATTGCAACACGTCGCCTTGCTCGCGGTCACCGGTGATGATCACACGTTCGAGATCACCCATGGTCTGACTGAGTTCGGCGACAACGCGCTGCTGGTGCGCATGCCTCCCGGCGGCGTTGCTACCGCCGGCGGCATGTTCGATGTCTCCCTCGGCATGTATCAGAATGCCACAGGGGTCATGGCGGCAATCGACGTCTCCTTCTTCACCGATGCGACTGGCGCGGCGCCGCAGTTCCTTGCCACCGAGACCAAGGCGTTCGCCCCGGCCGATCTGGATTTCGATTTTTCGATTGGCCTGCCGGCAGAGGCGACTGCGATCATTCTTGATGTTGCGCTGACGGAGAATGGCGCTCCGTTGCCCTCACCGGTGACACAAATTGTCATCACGCGAGAGGCCGACCCGGATACGGCGGCAGCCGTAACCATCACGACGGATGCATCAACGTCGACGTTGCTGCGGTCGTCGCGGCTTGTGGTTGAAAACACGGAACTTGTTGCCGGCGTGACGCATACCGACGCATTCGACTTTGCGATTACCACGGTGCCGGGAACGGGACTGCCGGCGATGAAGCACTTTACCGTGGAAGCGGTCGACGCAGCGGATCCGCCTCACGCGGTCTTCGCGGCGCCGCGCTCGATTACGCTCAAGAACGATCTCACTCCGCCCACGGTGGCATTCAACCTGGCGTCGGGGACACGTATCATCGAAGGCACAAGCTTCAATCTCAACGTCACCACCGCGGACGCCCTCGGGCTCGACGAACTGGTGTTGCTCTTTAACGGTCAGCTGTTTGAAACCTTCGCACTCGAAGGCACCGGCGCCACAGTCTCTGAATCATTCGACGTGCCGGACGATGCCGGTGGCGAGATTTGGCAATTTCAGGCGATCGCAACCGATATCTTCGGAAACACACGGCAATCGTCCGTGATCGAACTCATGATCGTGGACGACGAGCCGCCGGCGGTCTCCTTCCGTCATGTCGACAATGTGTGGAGCGGCAGGACCAATATCACCGTATTCAACGCCATCTCCGGCACGGAAGTACTGGAAGGCACGCCCGCCGCCATCGCCTTGTCATTCAGCGACGACCTAGGCCTGACGGATACCCGACTTTTTGCGGATGGTGTCGAGATCACCGAGCGCAACGGCAATACCTTCAACTGGAACGTGCCGATCGGCGCCGTCGGCACCGACATCACCGTGCGTGCAACAGCAACGGACACGCGCAATCAGATGACGGAAGCGTTCATTATCCTCCGCGTCGTCAATGACCGATCGCCCTTTGTCACCCTGATTGCTCCCGGCGCTAACCAGTCACTAACCGCAGGCCGACTGATCGTGCGAATGCGTGCCGTCGCGATCGACAATCTCGGCATACAGCGAATCTCCTTCCTCATCAATGATCAGCACTATGCCAGTGTGCCGTCCTCGAACCCCAGTCGATCGTTGAAAGCGATCACCGTCGATGCCGATCAGGTACCGGTGCCGTTTGATCAACAGGTCGCGCTCGGTATTGGCGGATTCCCGGACGAATACCGCGAATTCGATGACGAGGGTCTAACGGTGGTCACCGCAGCCGCGGACATTCGCATTCCAGCGGGGGTATTGACCGGCGTGACATCCGTCAAGCTGAGTGTGCGCGTCGAGGATAATCTCGGGAACGTATTTACCAATGTCCGCTTCGTGAATGTGGTCCCGGACAATATTGCGCCTACGGTGACGTTTATCGCCCCGAATCCCGATGTCGACCTGGTCGAGCAGACACTGATGACCATCCGCGCATCTGCCGCGGACGACAGTTTCGTGCGCAAGGTCGAGATATGGAACAATGTCGTCGTGCCGGACCCCGAAAATGCCGCCTTCGATACTGCCGGCGCCGACCTGATATACAGCAACGACAAGTTTCCGACAACCGATTACTTCATCGGCTCCGCAAACCTCGTCGATATTCCGCCGTTCAGCGTTCAGTTCCGGCTGCCGACGCTGGAGGAACTTGGCGTCACCGACATCGAGCGCATTCCGTTCAATCAGTTTACGGGCGGCACGCGCGTGCAGGTGCCATATGGTATCCGGATTACCGACGCGTCCGGAAACGTCACGCAGGGGCATTCCGTATACAGCATCGTTCCCGACCTTGCACCGATTGTCGACCTGATCACACCGCGAACCGGAACGTTCTTCCCGGAAGGCAGCGTGATGGGCCTGACTGCCCTCGCGATCGACGACGTCTTTGTCGACAGTGTTGATTTCATTATCGACGGCGTGACCGTACACACGGATACCCGGCCACCTTTCAATTTCGGATATTTCATCCCACCCGACGCCGGTGCCGGCAATGTCCTTGTATCCGCCCGCGCCGTCGACAGCTTCGGCAATGTCAGCAGCGAGCCCGCCGTAACGGTGCACACGCGCAACGACTTCCCGCCCAACATCGCCATAACCACCCCCATCAACGGACAGAACCTGTTTGAGGGGCGGAATTTGTTGATTCAGGCGGCCGCCGGTGACGACATCGCCGTGTCATCCGTGACGTTTTTCATTGATGGTGAGCCGTTTCTCACGGATACGGCTGCGCCGTTCGAGGTGTCGTGGGATGTGCCGTTTGACCGCGTCGGCACGTTTATTATTCTCGGCGCCGCTGCGACCGACACGGCTGGACAGGTTACGCTTGCCGATCAGATTCGTGTAAATATTATCGCAGACGAGGAGCCGCCGGTCGTGACGATCGAGGAACCCGCCGATTTTTCCGGCGTCATCGAAGGCCGCACGATCAAGGTCAGGGCGACGGCGCTGGATAACATTTTCGTCTCATCCGTCAAGTTCTCGCGTGTTATTCGTCGCCGCCTTGAGGGCTCCAGTGATATCGTCGTCGGCGATCCCAGGCTTCTGGTTACCGATCTGGCGGCGCCGTACCAGATCACACTGCCGGTGCCGCGTCTGGCAAACAACGTCGACGAGGAAACGTGGGTGTTCACGGTAACCGCTACCGATACCGCGGGGAATCAGTCCGACCCCAGGACCGTTACCGTCGACATTGTGCGGGATCTGCCGCCGCTCATTAATCTGACGGCGCCGACCGAAACCGGGTCCACGGTAGTCGAGGGCGGCATTTTTCTGCTGTCGGCGCTGGCCGATGACGATATTGACGTGGTCAACGTGGAATTCTTTGTAAACAACAAATCTGTGGCCCTCGACTATGTGCTGCCATTCAATCACCCCATCGAAATCCCCGCGGGCACGGCCGGCGAGATCTACGAGATCAAGGCCGTCGCGACCGACACCGCAGGCCAGATTACCGAGTCCCCTGTGCACAATCTCGTCATCGAATCAGATCTGCCGCCAACGGTCGAGTTGGACCTGCCGTTTCCGGGCACACTCGTATTTGACGGCAGCGTGGTGGAGCTGCAGGCAGCGGCCGAGGATGATCTTGGGATTCAGCGCGTCGAGTTCTGGGTCAACGGTCGCCTCACCGACGTCACGTTCAATTCTCTCGGCGCCTTCGGGTTGTTCGATGCCAACACCGTTTTCCAGGGTGAATTCCTGGCGCCGGTCGGATCGGAAGGCAATCTCTTCACGATATTCGCCCGTGCATTCGATTCCAGCGGAAAATCGGCACGCTCGGAATCCATTGTGATCGGCAAACTCAGAGACAACACGCCGCCGGCGATCGACCTGCTGTTCCCGGCCGACGGCGAGATTGTCACCGAAGGCACAACGATCGACGTCCGTGCGTCCGTCGTGGATTTCAGCGGTGTCGACCAGGTGACCTTCTACGTCGACGGAATCGCTGTATTCACCGATTTCGCGCCGGCCCCGAACAACGCGCTTACGCCGTATACCTTCGCATACAACATCCCCGTCGGCATGGCGGGCGAGACGGTGACGTTCACGGCCGAAGCGGTCGATCCGTCGGGGAACAGCGGATTTTCCGACGAGATAACGATCGAAATCGGCATGACGACGCTGGGCAAGATCGTACGCACCGTCCCCGGGCCGAAGGGCCCCATAGTGGCGCCTACCGTCGATGTAAAGCAACGCGGCAGCCTCACCTATATCATCTCCGCGGTCGGCGGCAGCGGCAGGTTTGACATCATCGACACGGTCACCGCACCGGCCACGCCGCAGGTGCTGTCGACACGACTGGCCGCAGATTTCGGTTCAGCGGTGGCGATGGATGTAAGCGACAATAACTACGCCTACATCCTTACAGTAGGAAACGACCGGCGGGTCCTCGACAACGATGAGGTCATCGTCGACAACGACAGCAGCACCATCATTGTGGTCGATGTAACGGACACGTTTAATCCGGAAATCGTGGCCAAAGCAACGATTCCGCTTACGGAGGCCCGCGGCGTGACCGTGGCCGATTCGCTGTTGGTCGTGGCCAACGGCGATGCCGGCCTCGAGATTCTCGACATTTCGGATCCCGAGAATCCGCTGCGTTTGCAGTCCGAGTTCATCCAGGGCACGGCGCATGCTGTCGCTGTCCGTGACGGACTGGCCTATGTCGCCGCCGGATTCGAGGGTATGGTTATCGTCGATCTCCGCGAGCCGTTCATGCCGGTTATCGGCGATGTCGACACCTTTGGCGTGGCCAACGACATCGTATTGCAGGGCGACTTTGCCTACATCACGGGTGATGCGATTCAGACCTTTGCCTCTCCCTTCTCCGCCCTGTCAGTGATCGACATTACGGTTCCGGAAGACCCCCTGCTCGTAGGACGTTTGGATGTCGATCCGGCCCGCGCCGACTATCGCAGCGGCGGCTCGACATCCGTCCTGGTGGCGGGCACACTGGGATTGATCACCACCGAGATTCTTCATCAGAACGGTACATTCGTGAAAGGGCTGCTGCAGGTGGTGGACCTGTCGGAGCCGTTGCAGCCACAGGTCTTACTGAATGCCAATATGCCGGACAACGGATTCGGGCTGGAGGTTTCGTTTGAGAACATCCTCGTCGCCGGAGGTGCGGGCGGCCTGCGTGTGATCCCGCAGCAGACCTTCAACGTATTGGATGTGCAACCCGAATTTAACGCTGCATCAGTGTCCACATCCGCGGACATTACCGTCATGTTCAGTCAGACGGTGCACCCGGACGCCTTGATCGATCCGGTCACGACTACCCAGACGCTCAACATACGCGTCGACAAGCTTGATGCCGGCGGACGCACCTTGATCCCGGCCCAGCTCATCACGGAAGGGCGTAAAGTGATCTATCGCCCCAACACGTTGCTGCCGCCGAATTGTGAACTCGAGATCACAGTATCTGAGAACACCTTTGCATTGAGTCAACGCCCGTTGGGCGTGCCATTCACCAGCCGTTTTACCACTGGCAGCGGTATTCCACTGCCTATGCCGGAGATTTTTGGCGTGTCCGAGCATTTTGTCGAAGTCGCCGGTGGCCGGGAAGTGGTGATAACCGGCGCCAACTTCACCGAAGACATGATCGTGACAATCGGTGGAGTCGAAGCCGATATCGTGAGTGTCAGCCCCTCGAGTGTGACCGTGATCACCCCGTTCAATTTTCCAGGCGCCGCTGCGGTCGAAATCGACATTCCTGGAATCGGCTCAGACCGCCTGCTCGGCGCCTTTGTCTATCTTGAAACCATGCGCATCGACTTCCTCACGCCGGCTGTCGGCTTTCTTGACGGCGACGATGAAGTCGAAGTAATCGGCGCGGGATTCCGCCCCGGCCTGACCTGCGAGATCGGCGGCCTGGTAGCGACGGAAATCGTGGTGTTGAGTCCAACCCGATTCGTTTGCCGTACACCATCTACGATTACGCCGGAGACGCCGCAGGGCCGGTTCGGATTGGCTGATGTCGTTGTGTCGGCGCCGGGCAACCGCGTCGCCGTGCTTGCCGATGGTTTTCTCTACAGCCGCTTGATCCAGGACTTCTTCATGGAAAACCTCACCAGTCCTGATCCGGGCGAAACGTTGAAGCTCTCGCCGGGCTTTCCTGCCGGCATCACGACCCACCGCGGATTCCTCTACGTCGCCATAAACGGGTTCGATATAGGACGTATCGCGACCGGCGCCACGGACCCGGCACAACTCGAGGCGGGATCGTCGCACAGCAGCCTCGCGGTGATTCGGCTGCCGCAGGGCGGGATAACTCTGAACAATTTGCCATTGATCGAAAAGCAGATCGATCTGCCGCTGCCATTGATAGCCGAGGATGTCGCGATCACCGAGTTCGTACGTGAGTTTCTCTTCGAAGCAGACGAACCCATACAGGCGGAAACCGACGACCTCGATATCGGCGTCGTACCGGCCATTGTCGACACACGGTTTACCGCCGAGGGGCATCAATTATCGTTGAATGCGCGCGTTACGGTGATCACGCCGGGCAGAAACTGGCGCATTGCGGACGAAGGCGATCTCTTCGCGCTGCGACTTGAGGACGGCGTCCTAAATGTCTACCGTGCCGAGGTCTTCGCCGTCATGGCGGTGTCCTCCAGGCGGCTGCAGCACCTGAGCCCGCCGTTGTTCGACGATCCCGGCCTGATCATGGTCGATGTAACCGATCCAAACAACCCGCAGCTCTTCGAGGATGGCGCGTTGCAGAACGCCGGCAAAGGGCGTGCGTTCATCACCGGCACGCCGAGCGATATCGCCGTGATCGATGATTTCGTGGTTTTAACAACCACCGATGCCGGGATTTACGGGATCAACATCGCCAACCCGGAAGCCCCGGCAGTCGTGAACCACAAAGCATCCTTTGTACTCAGCGGCAACGTCGTCACGCCAAAAATCGAGACCGTCTCGCTGCGGAACGGCCTCGCCTATCTGGGTGCAGCAGAGGGAATGATCGTTGTCGATCTGCGCACGGCCAATCTCAATGTCGTGCATTTCAATGCGGCCATACGAGGAGAATTGTCCCTTCAGGGCGAACTGGCGTTGCGCGCGGGAAGCGGCGGGGCGGTCTCGGTGGCGGACATCGATCCGCTCGGTGCCTCACGTATCGTCAGCACCACCAATAATAATGTGTTCACGGCAACATCGGGTACCGCGCCCCTGTTGTTCGGAAACCTCGGGCTGGTCGGATACAACAGCGCCCTTGGTGTCATTGATCTGTCGGATCCGACGTTGCCGCGATTATTCGATGCCGTCGCGTTCACACACCCGTCGAGAGGTACGATATTTACGACGGATATGGCGATCGACCGCAACCTCGCCATCGTACCGACCGATTTCGGCATCGGCGGCAACCGGCGCTGTCCGTTCCGGACACGCGAGGTCGACCCGGACAGCGATCCGCTGTGTCTCTATCCTCCCGCCGGTATCCGGTTTATCCACCTGCCGATACCAAACGTGATCAATATCTTTCCGGATCGGCTTGACCGGGCTGTTGCGGCCGACGTGCGCATCGAGGTGGAGATTTCCGAGGTCGTCCGCATCGACTCGGTCACATCCGAGTCGTTCGTGGTGCGTAGTCCAATCGGATCCGGAACAGGCACGACGGTCACGGGTCAGATTGACGCTCTGGATCCAGACACCTTCGAGGACCCGGTCACCAGTGAGATTATTGATGTCGCCACCCGATTCCGGTTCACCCCCGATGCCGCTCTTGCCACCGGCAAGGAGTACCGCATTACCCTGACGCGCGACATCGTCGGCGCCGTATCGGACTTTCCCCTGCTGGGACCGCATCAGTCGAATTTCTTCACGTCCAGCGGGTCAACGCTGACGCCGGAAATCACATTGGTGACACCGCAATCGGGCCTCATCACCGGCGGCGACACCATCACTATCAGCGGCAGCGGATTCGACGCCGATGCACAGGTATTCCTTGGCGGTGTTCCGGTGGAAGGCGAAATGGTCAGCCCCGACGGCACCACCATCACTGCACAGACGCCGCCCAACAGCAAGGGCCAGGTCGCGATCGAGGTCTTCAACGGCAATGGGCTGAGTGATATTTTGTTCGGTGCGTTTATCTACCGCGAACCGTTCCGGCTCTTCGATGTAGCACCGAACTTCGGGCCCGTCGAAGGCAATACAACCGTGATCATTTCCGGCACCGGGTTTACGTCCGACGGCGATATCGAGGTAATCTTTAACACGACGCCCGCAACCAGCATCCAGGTCATTGACGCCCAGACCATTCGTGCGATAACGCCGAACGGGCTCCTGGGCGCCGTTGACGTTGCCGTCACCAACAACGTGTCGAAAAGCGATGCGGAAACACTCATTCTCGAGGATGCGTTTCTTTACACGCAGAATACTGATATCACCATCGATGCCGGCGGCAGCAACGACTGGGCAATCGAGCCGCTGCTGAATTTTGCGTTTGTGCTCGACGGCGCTATTCGCGTCGTCGATCTGAATGTGGTCGTCGAGGATCTGACGCAACGCGAAGAGCTTGACCAGACCATCGCGGTATTCGACGGCGTCAACGCTCGCGGCGGTATCGCGCTGCTGCCCCGGCGCGACCTGATTGTGGTGAACAGCCGCACCGAACTATTTATCATCGATGCCAATGATGTTCTGGATATGCGGCTGCTGTCGCGCCACCCGCTGGACAGCAACCAGGGCGGCGGACTCGCGGCTGCCGGCAACACCGTATACGTAGCGTGCGGCAGCGACGGTATCCGTATGTTCAACATTCACTTCCCGGACCGTCCGTTTCTGATGGACACGCTGGCAACTACGAAACCGGCGCTGGATGTCGAGATTCTCAACCAAACCGCTTTGATCATCCGCGAAGGGGACATCCTTGGCGGCGCCTATCCGTATCTGTTTGGTGCGATTCAGCAGAACACCGGTATCGGCGAGATCTATGATATCGTCAGTGCCGAGCACGAGCTGTTGAGTACGGTCGAACACGATTTCGAGCGTGTGCGCATTGTGGGCGACGACCTCTATCTCATTTCCCGCGCCGACGGCTTGATCAAATATGACGTCTCAGACTTGCGTAATCCGGTGTTGCTTGGACAGGCCCCGGATCTTGCGCCGATCAATGACTTCGAAATTGCGTTCGACCTCGGTTTCGCGGCTGCCGGCACGCGTGGCATTCAATACGTTGATGTGGTCGACATTGCGGCTGCGAACGTCCTGGCGCAGGCAACCAATCCCACCGGGGCGCGCGAGCTGCTGCGCGTCGAGCAACGGGGCGGTATCGTCTACGGTTTGTTCAGCAACGATATCATCCAGGTGCTGGCGACACAGCAACTTAGTGCCCATACGACCTTCCCCGAACAGAATGCGCTCATGCGCATTGATATTCCCGAAATCCGCGCGGATTTCACGGCGAACCTGGAGACCGCGAGTGTCACAAAAGCCGGTATTTCCATTGTCGAGGAAAATTCGGGCGAGCCGCTGGCGGACGAGGATTATGAGCTTGATGTCGAGGGCAACACCATCGTCCTCCGCCTTGATTCACAGGGAACGTTGCTGCAAACGGCGGGCCTGTACAGGGTTACCATTGACGCATCGATACAGGATATTTTCGGATTATCACTCCTGAACGACCTGACCTGGACGTTTCGCACAGCCACGACCCCGGACGCGGTGCAACCGGATATCACCGACATTTTTCCCGGATTCGCACCGACTGCCGGCGGCACGCAATTCACGATCGTCGGGAATTTTTTCAAACAGGGCGTGAAAGTAGAACTTGGCGGGCTACCCGCATCGATCTTCGAGCTGCGCGGCCTCACCGAGTTTGAGGGCGACAGTTTCTTCACCGTCATTCGGGTCATCGCACCGCCTTCCGTCACCGGCCTGGCCGAAGTCCGGGTTATCAATCCGGGCACCCTTTTTGATGCGTGGCTCGGCGGCATACAATATTTCCCGCCGCTATCGATCACCACGATCAATCCCGTTTTTGCGAATCCCAGAGGAGGCACAAGAATAACGGTCACCGGCACCGGGTTCATTCCCGGTAACACCGTGGAACCGGGAACCGTTGTCGATGTTGACGGGATACCGCTATCCGGCGTACAGATCGTTTCGCCGTTCAAGTTGACCGGCCTGCTGCCGGGCGGGCCATTTGGTCCCGCAAACCTGATATTTACCAATCCGGGCTTCCAGACACCGGGCTTCGAGCGCGTCGTAAATTTCGATGCCGTGCGGTACGGATTGCGGCAGGTCGGACGCTCGGCTTTCGTCGACTCCGCACCAAAATTCATGGCCCGCGACGAGGACAATTTCGGAAAGCTTGTCTACACCGCAGGCGGTCATCTCAACGACGGCAACTTCTTCAAGTACCAGTTTGGCACGATTCTCGGGGGTATACCATTTAACCTGTTCGCCGGCTATTACGCCCTCGGATTCGACGTTTCCGATCCGATGGATCCCATGCCGGCGGTGGGTCGCACGACGGTGTACAGCCCGGATGAGATCCAGGCGTTCAAGGATCGCGATCTGTTTCCCTCGAGTCGCGCACCGGACTCACGTGCTTTGGCGGTCGCCCGTGTCTCGGACCTTAACGATGCGGAGCGCAAGTTGCTCCTTGTCGCGAACGGCGCCGCCGGCCTGACAGTCATGGACATCCACGACCCCGTGGCGATGACAGTACTTGCCTCACGGTCCGGAGGCGGCATGGCCGCCAATGTTACGGCACTCGATAATCTTGCCCTGGTATCGCAGGTCAGCCCCCAGACGCTTGGTATTTACGATCTCACGGTACCGGAGAGCCCGATGTTCCTCGAAAGCATGCCGGCCGGCGGCTCCGCCGCCGCGGTTCGCGACGGTCGATTGTACGCGCTCACCACCGGCGTCAACCAGCCGAATTACGGGGAGGAAGCTGAAATACCAATGCCGATCGAAATCGGCGAGCCGCTGTATCCGAAACCGCGGTTCACCGGCACGTTCGGGGACTTCGCGAGTTCCGAGGAATATGCCGGCCGCGGCGGCGTCATTCAGATTGTCGATCTTGAAAGTCCCGGCCGTCAGGTATTGCGTACGATCGATATCGATGGCGACCCGGTCGATCTCGACGTTCGCGGCGACATTCTCGCTGTGGTCTCCGAAACGCGCGGATTATACCTGTACGACCTTGATGAAGACGGTGATCCCCAATTGGCAAGCCATACGCCGATCCCGACCGAGACCGTGACCGAGGGCGGACGCTATACCCGGGTCGAGATTCGCGGGTCGCTCGCATTTATTGCAGCCAAGGAAGGCGGTATTCAGATCTACGACATCAACGACCCCTTCGCTCCGGTACTGCTCAGTGCAGGCAACGAAGAGATCGCGCTTGATATCGAATTGGTCGAAGACGCCGTCGTCGCCAGCGGCGACAATGAGATCAAGGTGTTCGAGACGCCGTTCACATCCGTCATCAAGACATTCCCCGAACCCGGCGACCAGCGGGTGCCGCCGGAAACCGTGGTGACCGTACATTTTTCACGCAACATCCGAACGCCGAATCTCACTGCAGGCGGAAATTTCCAGCTTATCGACTGCAACGGCGATCCGAACTGTAACGGCATTCCGGTCGACGGCGCCTTCATCATTCCCGAGACCGGCACCGGCGCCTTCATCATCCAGTTTGCGCCCGACGGTCCCTTCCGATTCGGGACATCGGCGATTACCGAAGACGACTTTTTCGACCTCGACACCGGCGTCATCTCGGCTGCAGTTGCTTCCGAGCTATTACTCGACGGCATCGTCCTCGGGCCGACGGCGCGCGTACAGGACGTTGCTGCCGGCGAAAAATGGCTGATTGTCGACGGCGACGACGTCATTCCCGACGACGTCTTCATACTCGAACGCGACATTGACGATCTGAACGTGTTCGACAGCACCCTGACACCCGGCAAGACATATATGCTCAAGCTCACCACCGGCATTACGGACGAAGAAGGCGGTCGACTGTTGACGCCGGTCACGCAGACGTTTCAGACGGCCCCCGCCGGCTCGGTATTTCCGGATACGCTGCGGCTGGATCCGCAATACCTGTTCACACGCGGCGGCGACATTGTCACCGTCCACGGCACCGGTGCTCCCGGAACCGGCTTTGAGAACGAGGTATTCCTGTTCGACGCCGGCGCCCCGGTGGCAGACGATACACAGCGGCTAAACAACGATATGCTGTCACTGAACGTTCACACGGCATTCAGCAACAATCTCTTCGAAATCGATCCGAATTCGGAAATCCGTGTTGTGACCGCAGATACGGAGTGGCGCATTATCGATAACGACACGGTATACACCGTGCGGCTCGAAAGCGGAAGTCTGCATGTCTACAGCGGACTGACGATCAGGCTCGCGGGGGTATTCGGAACGGTGCTGCAGGATACGGTTGCGACCGACACGTTTGATTTTATCGTGCCGTCACTGCCGGTGACCGGTGTCGGCGTGGTACATATCGCCAATCCCAGCGGACTGCACGACATTCGATTCGGGAAGTACATCGGTATTAAGGACTTCGACGAGGTGACCATCGCCACCAGTCGCAATGCCGGCATGGTCAAAGGCGGGGATGGTTTTGCGGTAACGGCGAGCGACTTCGTGTTCACGCCCGGAACCACCGTGGCATTTCGTGGCGACGCCTACTTCGCAAGCGGCGGCACGGGCGTGGGTGGCGAACGCACCCTGGTTGACCTCCAGGTCACAACGCCCAAGACGATTACGGGGCAGGTACCGCGCGCGGATTTTCCCGGATTTGTCGATGTCTTCGCCATCCGTCCGACCGGCGAAGAGATCCAGGTCGGTTCGTACTCCTATGTGCTCGAGCAGTTGCCCGATCTCGAACTCGATATCGAGGCCACGGCGATGCGCATTCTCGGCGATCGCCTGTACATGATCAACGACGCCCTGCACATCATCGATTTTTCCATCCCGATCCGTCCGATCCAGGAGGGAGCAGTGGGGCTTGGCGGCGGCAATTTCGACGTCTTCGTGAAAGACGACATGGCCGTTGTCGCGGCCGGCGATCGCGGATTGCAAATCGCCGACGTCGACGACCCGACACGCACGTTTGTCGTCGACGAGGTGGCGACATTCGGGCAATCTCGGGGCGTCGACCTCAGCGGCGGCCTGTTGTATGTCGCGGTTGCCAACTTTCTTGACCCCGCGGACTCACTCATACAGGTCATCGATCCGCGGACACCGCGCCTGCGCACGGTCAACCAGATCGGCGTCAACGGAATACCGCTGGACGTCTATGCGGCAAACGATGTGCTGTATCTCCCGGTATCGCGCAACGACGAACTGTGGTTGACCACGATCGATCCCGAGACCGGTGAAGAAACCGATGCGCTATTCATCCGGTCTCTGGTCGCCGGTGCACCGGCGCCACGGGTGTCGCTGGTGGTGCGCGGCGGCCTGGCGTTCGTGAATTCCGATGATCGTGTCCTGGTTATTGACCTTGCGGCAGGCGCGATACGCTTCTTCGCGGAAGTACCGGGCACGGTCACGGCCTTTGACTATGTCGGCGGCATTCTGTATGTAAATCACGACACAAAGCTGGCACGATTTGTGATCCCGATATTGAATATTGAAGAGGTGATACCCGGCGATTCGGCCGTAGCTCGCCTGGATCAGCCGGTCCGTATTCGGTTTACCGGACCGGTAAATCCCTTCACCGTTACCGAAGACGTCAACAACAACGGGGTTCTGGACCCGGCCGAGGATCAGAATGCCAACAACATGATCGACGCCGGTGAGGACATCAACGGCAACGGCACGCTTGATCTCGCCGAGGACATCAATGGGAATGAGCAGCTGGACCTGCCGAACGTCCGCATCTTCCTGGACCAGGACGGCAACGGCGAACTCAGCGCCGCGGAAACCGGCGACCTTAATATGGACGGCGCCATCGGTGCCGGCGAAGTAAGTCTCCATGTCGCCGGGACCCTGGAGACGATCTTCACCACAACAGCGTCGGTGGTCGAATTCGTTCCCGAGGCACCGTTGCAGCCGGCTTCACGGTATTTCGTTCAGGTGATCTCACCACCGGCCGATCAGAAACGGCCGCTGAACCCGTTCGACCCTGCGACGGCACCAGGAATCCGCGACCTCGGCACCCGCGCGCTCACGTCGGATTTGCTTGTGTCCTTCACAACATCGTCGATTGCGGGTGAAGCGCAGATCGAGATCGCTGCGATCGCGCCGCGCTACAATATCGGTACAGCGCCGGACACGATAACCGTGACGGGCGCGGGCTTTGCCGACGGCGTCAATGCACTGATCGGCGACCAGCCCGCGGCATCGGTAACGGTACTGGACGATGCAACATTGACGATCGCATTACCGGCGCTCAACAGTCGCGACTTCGGCATGGCGGCGTTGACGTTGACCAATCCGGCCGGCACATCGCTCGTCCACCTGGGCGCAGTGATCTACGTGCCCGAGGTCGAAGCTATCGCGATCTCACCGAACACAAGCCGCCCCGACGGCGGCATTAGAGTGACCATGACCGGCACCGGATTTCTACCCGGCGAAACCGACGTGTTCTTCAGCGGGATTGTGCCTGCGGAAGACGTCCGTGTACGAACGCTGGACGAACTGACGTTCATTGCGCCGTCCGGCGACTTCGGCACCGTCGATGTCACCGTCGTGGTACGCAGCGCCTTCTCGACACTGTCACAGGTATTTACCTATACCTTACCATCGCTGCCATCCGGCCCCGGACTCAATCTGGGGCGCATCGATGAGATTGCTCTCGCGCCGAGCCTCGCCATCAGCCGCTCATCGACCGGGAAGGTTCATACCATCAATATCTCCGACCCGCTCGATCTCGAAACGCTGGATTCGATCTCGTTCGGCGCGGTGGATATGGCCGTTTCCGGAGCCTTCATTTACATTGGTCACGGTTCAACGGTGTCGCGTATCGACGCCACGCGTCCGGATGACCTGGTATTCGTTGACAGTGTTTCGCTGGCTGCGCCGGTTCGCTCGGTGGCCGCGACAGGCAATGTCCTGGTCGTCGGCACGACAGCCGGCGTGGAGACATTTACGCTGACCGCGTTCGATAGCTACATTCAGGTTGCAACCATACCGGTGGCAGGCGGGGTTAACACCATGGCAACGCACGAAAACTTCCTGATCCATTCACGCAGCGACGGTATGGAAAAACTGCTAAGCATCCGTGATATGAGTCAAGTTGGTTTTCCGGTCCTCGGCGAAGCGATTCTGGCGTCGGCGCCGTCGGCGATCCAGATCATCGGAAACCGAATTTTCGCGGCCTGCACAACAGCGGGTGTCGCGCAGATTATCGACTACACCGCCCGCGACCTTCCCATTACGCTTGGATTCGTCAATCCACGTGACGATTTTGCTGCCGGCGAGGCACGTGTAAACGATTTACGCGTCGACGGGACGATTATCTATCTGGCTTGCGACGATGCAGGCGTACAGGTATTTGATTATTCGGACCTCGACGATCCGCTGCTGCTGCAGTTCGGCCAGGTCGACGGGCTTGTGACCGCCATACATTTCGCAAACGACTTTATCTACGCAGGAACATCAACAGGCAATATTCGTGTGTTGCCTTTCAGTGCCCCGGCAGTTGCTTCCGTAACGCCCGCATTCGGCGACGTGGCGCCGATTGAGTCCGCGGTCCGCGTCCGCTTCAACACCATTCTGGCGACACCTGTGAATGCGGGACTGTTCGCGCTGACCGACGACAACGACATAACGGTGGATGGCTCATTGATTCACTCTATCGACGGCGACAAATCCCTGCTGACCTTTCGGCCGAACGCCGATCTGACGCCGGATACCGCCTACACCATTACCGTCCTTGCCGGTCTCGTGGACCTGGCCGATCGCACCTTACAGCGCACCTTTACCAGCACGTTCCGGACGGCGGCGGTAGCGGACACGGTCAGACCCGTACTGGTCGGCGTAGATCCAATTTTCGGCCTGAGCAGTGCCGGCGGCGCCAATCGTGTCGAGATTTCGGGCGATGATTTTGTCGAGGGTATTCAGGTATTTTTCGGGCCGAACGAAGCGACTGACGTCGTGCATTCCGACAACGGCACACGGCTAACGGTAACGCTCCCGCCGGGCGACACCGACGGCCCGGTGGCGCTGCGCGTCGTGAACCCGGGCAATCTTGCAGCGACGTTGCTCGCGGCATTCACCTATCTGCCGGACCCGACCGTCGCGACGGTCACTCCGGACAGCGGCGATTTCAGCGGCGGCGAATCCGTGACGATCTCCGGCGCGGGATTTTACCCGGGAACGAAAATTCTGTTTTCAGGGCGGGAGGCGCAGTCGATCCAGGTATCGGGCGTGGGCACACTCACCTGCGTCACACCGGACGGCGTCGTTGGCTCAAGTGACGTCACCGTGATAAGCGACTTCGGAAGCCCGATATCATCGACAACCGAGGACGCCTACCTGTTTACCTTGCCGCGTGCATTCCTCTCCGAGCCGCTGCGGTCGCCAAGCTATGTATTCACCAGCGATCTGATCCCGCAGATGATCGTTGGGTCCGAGGGATCGCGATTCAAGGTATTAACCACATTTACGCCGTTGGCGCCGACGCTTGCCGGTGCGCTCGACCTCGGACACGGCGCCATCGACCACGTATCGCATTGGGGCAGCACAGCAGTCGTTTCCATGGATGACCAGATCGCACTGATCGATTTCACAGACTTCCAGTTTCCATCCCTGATTCTGCGCAAACAGTTTGCTCTGAACACACGGGTGACAAAGTCTTTCCAGGCCGGGCAATTCGTCGTGTCATGGGAACAGCGACTGAATCAACTGTTCATGATGGATCTCGACGAGCCGGATCTTCCGGTTGCGGGACGATTCAGGCCGGAACCCGGCGACGAGATTATCGACGTCTTTGCAGAGATCGGCGAGGACGATGCACTGGGCCTGGTACTGGCGACGGCAACCGGCACATTTTTTCAGATCCGGTCGCTGGCCGACACCACCATGCCGGTTCTCGCATCGGCGGAAATAGCGGATGATCCGCTATCCGTGCAGCGCTACGGACGCGTGTTGCTCGTTACCCTGTCGGACGGGGTCGATCTCGTGAATATCGACTCAGGCGACACACAACGCCTGATTTCCGGCGCCTATGCAGACGCCATTCTGCGAAACAACGCCTTGTTTGCTGCCAACGGCGACCAACTCGAGATCTGGGACACAGCGAGTAGCGGCGCTCCGGACTTCAAGACCCGTATCCGCGTCAATAAAACGATCCAGCGTATCACCGAATCAGCCGGCATCCTGTACGCCGCCACTGCCGATGGCGTCGCAACGGCGACGACACCCTACGTCTATATCTCGGGCAGAGATCCTGTGTTCGGCCAGTCGGAGGTTGCCGAGTCGCGTCCACTCGTCATGCATCTCCCGTTATTGCTCTCGCCCGAACTCGCCGCCGCATCCACATTCGATCTCACAGTGAACGATGCTGCGGCCGCATTCACGCGTACCCCCGCGGACAACCGCATTACCCTGTCGCCGCAGCCGGCACTGGCGCCGGGAGATACCGTGAAACTCGATTTCGACCCGGGCGGCGGTACGCTCGTCGGCGACAAATTGAACGGCGCCTCCGTGTTTGACGGCATCGTTGTCGAGGCGGCGCCGACCGCGTCGTTTACGGTTTCGAATATGACGCCGCGCCGTATCCCCACGCCAAACGGCATCATCTCTCTAACAGTCTCCGGGTCCGGCCTCAATGCCGTCGACCGCGCCCGTGCCGGCACGTCGGATATCGTCATTTCCAGCCAGTCCGACTCGACGCTTGTGCTTGATGTGCTGCCGGTACACGATATCGAGAGGATCGTGTTGATCGAGACCGAGAACAACGTCGACGCCGCCGTGACCGCCGGCTATCTCCAGTTGATTGCACCGCTATCCGTCACCTCCGTAGCGCCGGCCATCACCGGTTTTTCCGGCGGCATGCAGGGCAGTATTTCCGGCAGCGGTTTCACCCGCGACACCGCATTGTTTCTCAACGATGTGGCAACACCCGTAACGAGCCTGACCGGTGACAGCCTGATATCGTTTGTGCTCCCTGCGGGCGAGAACGATATCACCATTCGCATCGAGAAGAACGGCGCTGTCCCGGTTGTGCTCGGCGACATCATCACGCGTATCGACAACGTCGCTCCGCAGGTGCTGTCAATTGCGCCTCCAAGCAGCAACGAGGTCCCCTTACAAAC
>JAJFLQ010000136.1 GCA_021772615.1 Verrucomicrobiota bacterium
CAATTGTGAAAGAAGGTGCAATAACGTTTGAATTGCCGAAACGGCATCGTCGACCCACAGTGGCGTTTCGAAAAAGCTGTAGCGAACGGATGTGAATTCGACATCTCTGAATACCGGAATATCGACACCCGCTATGTTGCCCGCCGTCAGGCATATATTGCTAACCTTTACCCATTCCGTGACCTCCGGTTTTCCACCAAAAAGTTGCACCCAGCCCATCACTATTTCATAGTATTTATCATATTCATGGCGACATCTATGAAACTCGTGGGCAATACTCCTCAGTTCAATCTGAAGTTGCTGCTTTTTGAGCTGGAGCATGGGCAGATATCGTTGATATCGCCTTAGTGCATCTTTGTGCTTCTTCAATTCGTTTTTTGTTAACTTCGTTTTACTCATCGGCTGCTACCGTCGTTCTTTCGGGCGCATCAACTTCAACGTCGCAACCGGGTTTATTCCATGATGTTCTCAACAGCGGACTCTTATTATCACTGTTTGAAGCAGAACGAATTGATGATGCGTTCGAGATCTCCTCGCCTGCAGATACACCGGTGTTGGGCCAGAACGCTTCGATGAGATCCGAGCGCAATCCGACCTCAGTGCGATCGAATGAAGCTGCTAAAATCTCCCAACCGCAATCCAGGGCCTGTTCCAGCGGAAGGTTGACGGATAAGGCCATCAATTTTTTTTCGAACAGGTCACCGAATGTTAACAGTTTTTGATCCCAGCTGCTCAGTTTGAAACCCATTGCCTGCTTTTCCAGGGTTTGCCGATAACCGGCGAATAATCGGATCAAACCGTCCATCACTTCTCTATGGTCTTGCCGGGTATTTTTGTTGACCAATTGTTTTAACCGGCTTAGGGAACCGAATGGATCGATTCTGCCACCATGGAGGTAAAGCTGCCCTTCGGTGATATATCCAGTATTGTCGGGAACCGGGTGGGTGACATCATCTCCCGGCATCGTCGTAACCGCCAAAATCGTCACCGAGCCGGCACCCTCAAAGTCAACGGCTTTTTCATAGCGAGACGCCAATTGGCTGTAAAGGTCCCCGGGATAACCACGGTTGGACGGCACGCGCTCCATCGTGATCGCGGTTTCCTTCATCGCGTCGGCGAAATTGGTCATGTCCGTGAGAAGGACGAGAACGGTCTTTCCTGCCAGAGCAAAACGTTCGGCGACGGCCAGAGAGATGTCCGGTACCATGAGGCACTCGACCATGGGATCGGCGGCGGTGTGGACGAAGAAGACGGACCGGGTCATGGCTCCGCCGTTTTCGATTTCATGTTTGAAAAACAGATAATCGTCGTGTTTCAATCCCATGGTTCCGAGGATGATGACATCAGCATCTGCCTGCATCGCAATACGCGCCAGCAGTTGATTGTAGGGCTCTCCGGCAACGGAAAATATCGGCAATTTTTGTGAGACGACCAGGGTATTGAAGAGATCGATCATCGGAATCCCGGTTCGGATCATTTTGTTTGGCACAAATCGCTTTGCCGGATTTACCGTCGGGGTTTTTATCTCAATCAAATCGTCATGTAATACGGGCCCATGATCAAGCGGAGCGCCGCTGCCGTTGAATATCCGTCCCAACAGGTTATCCGAGAAAGCGATTCGCATTTCCTTACCGGTGAATTTAACTTTGTCATGGGTTGAAATATCGATGGTTCCGGCGAAAACCTGTAGGTGGACCAAACCGTTCTCAATCCGAATGACTTCGGCCAGTGACTTTCCTCTCCGGGACGACACCACCGCCAGTTCCCCGTAGGTTACGCCCTTGGCGAATACAGAAATGACATTGCCGGATACCTGATGAATTCTACGATAAATTTTGTTCATTTCGGTCGTTCACTCACTTTGCCTTGCAGGTTCATCATCGCCCTGATGTTATTTTCGAGGCTGTCGAAAGCCACCGATTTCCACTCGCTGTAATTCCAATCAATGAGTTTCTGTCGCAACGAATTGAAAAACTCTCGGGCAGCGTCACGATCCGAAAAATCGAAGGGGTTCTTCAAAATATCGACCAGCACGGTGAAGACATAACTCTGACGTTCGGCGGAACAAAACGCGTCGACCGGATCAAAAGAGTTCTGCTGAAGGTAGACCGAGTCGAGAAGTTCACTTTTCAGGTAAATCACGAAATCCATCGGAGTTACACCCTCTTCTCCGACCACGGTCATCATCTGCCGGATTTCGTCGCCCCGCAATAGAATATCCCTTGTGATTCCCAGGTGTTCAGAATCAATTATGCTTTTGTATTTGCTCCAGCTCTCCAGCGGGTGAATGGACGGAAATCGCCGCGCGTCGGATCGTTCCCTGGATAAACCGTGAAACGCGCCGACGACTTTCAGGGAACTCTGGGTAACCGGTTCTTCGAAGTTTCCCCCCGCCGGGCTCACCGTTCCGCCAATCGTGACGGAGCCGGTTTCGCCATCATTCAGAAGGACCAGACCTGCGCGCTCGTAGAACCGAGCAATCCGCGACTCAAGGTATGCAGGGAAAGCTTCTTCTCCCGGAATCTCCTCAAGCAGCCCGGACATTTCCCGCATCGCCTGAGCCCAGCGAGATGTCGAGTCTGCGAGAAGAAGGACGTCCAGTCCCATTTGCCGATAGTATTCAGCGATGGTCACAGCCGTATATACCGACGCCTCGCGGGCCGCCACCGGCATCGAACTGGTGTTGCAGATAATGACCGTCCTCTCCATTAGTGATTTTCCCGTCTTCGGATCCTTCAGCTTGGGAAATTCCCGCATAGTTTCGACGACCTCCCCGGCGCGTTCGCCGCAGGCAGCAACGATGACGACGTCAACCTGCGCGTATCGACTGGTGATTTGTTGGACGACCGTCTTTCCCGCGCCGAACGGGCCCGGAATGCAATACGTGCCGCCACGTGCTACGGGAAAAAATGTGTCAATAACACGCGTACCCGTAATCATCGGTTCTTGAGGAAGCAGTCTTTCCTTATAACAGGTAATCGGTATTTTGACCGGCCATTCGAAGCTCATGGTGAGGTTGACCGCATCACCTTTGGCATTGATGGCGACGGCGAGTCTGTCTGTCAGAGTATACGATCCTGCCGGGACTATCGTTTCCACTCGCAATCCGTGGTCAAAGTCGAACGGGACCATTATTTTATGATCGAATATGCCTTCCTGGACGTGCCCAAGACAATCCCCGGGATTGACGCGATCACCCGTGCTTATTGCCGGTGTAAAAGGCCACTTTCGTTCGTGGTCCAACGCCTTCAGGTATGCACCCTTTTTTAGGAAGAAACCCTGGGACTCCGCCAATACCGGCAACGGATTTTGCAGACCGTCATAAATCTGTCCAAGAAGGCCCGGTCCCAACTCAACCGAAAGAAGCCGATTGCTAAACTCCACTATATCGTCTTCGGCCAGACCTCGTGTTTCTTCGAATACCTGCATTTGCACATCGTTTCCGTTCACCCGGATCACCTCGGCTTTTAACCGGTCCTCACCGAGCACCGCGAATCCGACCTCGTTTTGATGAACGGCGCCGTTAAATTGAACCGTGATCATATTGCCGTTGATCCCGGTTATGAGCCCAGTATTTTCAACCATATGCAACCATACCTTTGATTTGAGTGCGCCCTGTTTCCAACGCTTGGTCAAGCATTCGCCTGCCGATGGCCTGATTGAAGAGATTCCACTGTTCCAGAAGCTGTAATTTTAAGTAGTAAATAACCAGATTGTCAAAGGTGAAGTAGAAACCACTCTCCATTCTCCGCAGATGTGTCCATCGATATTGAAACAGGGCTTTTTCCTTAGCAACTGGTGACTCTTGATTAAAAATTTCCACCACGCGGGAAGCAGTCTGAACCGGTTTTTTCGCATTTCGCATGTGCTGAGCGGGATCCAATCCCAACTTTTGGATTCGTAGAATCGCGAGTTGATCACGCAGATTTTTCTCGAACTCCAGCCAGCGCTGGAAGGTGTCCTGCCGCGGCACATTGGTAAAATTGTCGAGCGTGCAGTGACTTAGAATCTCATAGTCAGGAGGCGTCAGTTCTCCGGCACAAAATCCAAGAAACTTGTTCGAGTTCATGTTGCGTAGATCAAAGGGTCTAAGCGTCGGTAATGACGGAATCAGGTAATAACTGTTCAACAAAATGGCCATGGTCTCAGTCACCTTTCTCGCATAGACTTTCCTGTAACATTTTGGCGATTCGGGGATTTAAGAACGAGCAAAGGATCTCGGTGATGCCCTCATCGGTCAGGTTGCAGACCATATTTCCATCTTTTTCACCGATTTCAATTCCTGCCTCGATTGTCGCTGTCGGCCTGAAAAACAGGTCTATTTTCAACTGCGACCGCAGTTCGGCCAAAGCGACTCTCTCGATCAATCGATGATCTTCCGGCGATAGAATGATCTCGATTTGTTCGTCTTTCCCTTCAAAATTCCATTTCTGAATGACGTCCCTGATCAAATCGGCGAGTTCCCGACCATGCAAGCAATCAGCAACTTTCCGTCGAAAACATGCGTTCAATAGGGTGATGAGTTGGTCTTTTGCTGACAGGACGACGTCGCGGCCTGCCTGGACGATGGCGTCCCGGCTCGCCTGTTCCATCTTTCGGACGTCGGCTTCGCCATCTTGTCGAATATTAGCGGCCGCGCGTTTGGCTTCTTCGATAATTTCCGTCGCTTTTTTTTCGGCGGCGCTGAGGATTTCCTGTGATCGTTGCTCGGCTTGGACGACTGCATCGTTGCGGATCGTTTCGATAACCGCCTGCAAATTTTCATTCTCAAGCTTCATGACTGTTTTCCCCACTATCGGTTTCGTCGACGCCACTGCTGGCTACAATCAGTAGCCAGCGATCTTTATCCGTACGGTATTCTTCCTCGAAACGGATTCGGAAGCCGGCACCAGCGAGCCGATGGCGATAGTTATGCGAAAATGCCAGCTCCCAGCCGTAAACGACGCTCTCTAACTGGGTGTCGACGTCATGGTCGTCGGCAATTGTTTCGACCAGGGCGAAGATGGTGGGCGAGTCTTGAGCGACTTTGGCGAATAGCGACTCGATCGCCGGTTGTGCAAAATACTCGAGGACGCCTCCGTAAGTGAAATAGATCGTGGACGGTTGACCGTGGTCAGTGATCCATTGACCTGCGTCTCCGGCGTAGAACTCGAATCCAGCAGATCTGTAAGTTTCGCGATTCTCCGCAATCTGCTCCTCGCTAAGATCCAATCCGACGAACTTATCTAATGCCTGGAAGCGATCCGCCAGGTACTGTAAGACTTTGCCGTTACCGCATCCGATCTCACAGAGCTGATTGAATGTACCCGGGTTTTTCTTCAGTATAGTTTCGATCTCATCGACAATATGGGCATGGTGTTTCAAAAAGGCGGATTCGAACCGATGCGCTTTTCTCTGATGAAATTCACTGCCTTCACAACCGCGCCAGTAATTTTTCAAAAGCCGTTGCAGTTCGACCTGGTTGCCGGTTCGTAGCGTTCGGGCGTATAAGCCCCGTAGCAGCAGCCGATCTAAAGGTGTCCAGCGAGGATCAAACGCTCGTTCGCAAATGTCCTTCGCACGATTTGGCATCAATCGAACGAGATGTTCGCAGATCATAAATTTAAGCGCTCGGCGGATGGGTAAATCCGTGATTGACTTTACTAATTTTTGTCTGGCCATTAAGTACCTGAATTATCGTTAGAAAATCGAAAATTGAACTCCTTGACTACACAGTACAAAACGGGTACGACGAATACCGAGACCAGGACCACGAGCATGCCGCCGAATGACGGAATCGCCATGGGCACCATGATGTCGGAACCGCGACCGGTTGATGTGAGAACCGGGAGCAGCGCCAGGATTGTAGTGGCGCTAGTCATCAGGCAGGGACGTATCCGGCGTACGGCGCCTTCGACCGTTGCTGAGCGTATGTCTTTGATCGTGCCTATCGTGCGAGACGCAAAGCTTTGATCGAGATAGGTAGCAATAATGACACCATTGTCGGAGGCAATACCGAAGAGGGCCAGAAAACCTACCCAGATGGCGACACTAAGGTTAATTTGTTTGATTTGAAACAGGTCCCGAAGGTTGGTCCCGAAGAGATCGGTATTCATGAACCAATCCTGTCCGTAAAACCAGATGAGAATGAAGCCGCCAGTCCATGCAACGAGGATTCCCGAAAATACGAGAAAGGTCGTAGGGATGGATTTGAACTGGAAATAGAGGATCATAAAAATGATAAAGAGCGCCAGAGGCAACACAACCGAGAGTGTCTTCTGCGCCCGTAGTTGATTTTCGTAGTTGCCGGCAAAGGTATACGACACGCCGGGGGGCAGGATGAATTCACCACTGTCTATTTTCTGCTGAAGATAGCGATCGCAGTCTTCGACGACGTCGACCTCCGCATGGCCGGGCTTCATATCAAACAGCACATATCCAATGAGAAAGGTGTCTTCACTCTTTATAACCTGGGGGCCGCGAACGTAATTGATCTTCGCGAGTTGTTCGATGGGGATCTGTTCTCCCGTGGGAGCAGGGACCAGTATTCGACCGACTGTCTCGATCTGATCACGCAGCTCGCGCATATAACGGACGCGTACCGGGTAACGTTCGCGTCCTTCTACCGTTGTTGTGATTTTTCGGCCGCCGATACCGACTTCGATGACGTCCTGGACTTTGCGGATGGGAATGCCGTAACGGGCGATGGCCTCGCGATCGATGTCGATTTCAAGATACGGTTTCCCGACGATCCGGTCGGCAAAGACCGCAGCCGGTTCGACACTTGGAACCTCTTTGAGGTATCGTTCGATTTGCAGCCCGACTTTTTCAATCGTTTCCAGATCCGGCCCCTTAATCTTCATTCCCATAGGGGCGCGCATCCCGCTCTGCAGCATCACAATCCGGGCAGCGATGGGCTGTAGCTTCGGCGCCGATGTCGTTCCGGGTATTTCCCCGGCTTTGACGATTTCCTTCCAAATATCATCAGGCTTCCGAATTCCCGGCCATGCCTCACGATCGTCATTTAAGTCCGGATCGAGCGGGGGTCGCCAAAGGCGAAACGGCCTGCCATCTTCATCCGGAATCAATTTTCCATCGTTATCCCGGAGAAAAGCACCTTGGACGAAATACGGTTTGCCGTCGTTCGCCGCTACCGGTTCTCCTGACTCATTTCGAAAATAGTCTGTCTCATCCCGATCGAACCGATAGCGGCGACGATTGCCAGCCTTGTCGATGAGATATTCCGGTTTGTAATTGATGACGGTTTCAATCATCGAGATTGGCGCCGGATCCAGCGGCGTCTCCGCCCGCCCGAGCTTGCCTACGGCCAAGTCGATTTCCGGGATGGCATTGAAGGCCATATCCTGTTTTTGGAGCACGTCAAGCACTTCCCCGATTGACGCATGGGGCATCGTCGTGGGCATATAAAGGTAGGAGCCTTCATCGAGTGGAGGCATGAATTCCTTTCCCAAGCCAGGCAGTATCGCGTTGAGCTTCGACCATCCCTGGCTGGTCTTCACAGGCTCCGGCATCCACGCGAATACGTTGCTAAAGCCCAGCCATACAGACGCGCCGGCGACAATGATAAACACCGGAATACTAAGGAATATTAATTTGTTGTTCAGAAACCAACTGAGTATGGTCCCATAAACTTTGATGAAATAGAGAAAGAAAAGCAGCAATCCGGCGATGGGGCCCATGACCATGATCGCATTGGGAATAAATCCGACCCCCGGTCCGAGCGGGAGCCAGTGCTTTGTCAAAATTACGCCGACAACAATTGCCGCAAGTATGTTCGTCGCTTTGAGAATCCGTTGACTGGCGTTTTCGGGAATAAATTTGGAGGCAAGGTGATAGGCTGCAAAGGCAGCGACGATGACACCGGCCCATCCGGAATAGGTGGTGGCGACAACAATGCCGCTTACGAACAAAATCGTGAGAACACTTATACGCAGTTTGGGAGAACGAATACGAAACGTGAAAAGCAAATGCGCCAGAGCGGGAACTATAGTCAAGGCCACAAGCACCGACGCCAGGAGTGCAAACGATTTGGTAAAGGCCAGGGGCTTGAAGAGTTTACCTTCGGCGCCGATCATGGTAAAGACGGGGAGAAAGCTCACGATCGTGGTCATGATCGCTGTCAGTACGGCGCTGCCAACTTCGCTGGTGGCACGATAAACAATCGTCGCCCGATCCTCATTGGGATGGGCGGTCTCCAGATGTTTCAGGATATTTTCACAGACGATAACGCCCATGTCGACAATGGTTCCGATCGCGATCGCGATGCCGGACAACGCAACGATATTGGCATCCACGTGAAATATTTTCATGGCGATAAAACAGAGAAGTACGGCCAGCGGTAAGGTCCCCGATATTACCAGTGAGCTACGCAGATGCATCAACATGATGATGATCACGATGACAGTGACCAGAATTTCTTCAGATAGTGCTGTGTTCAGGGTCCCGAGGGTTTCGTAGATCAAACCGCTGCGGTCATAAAACGGGATGATGCTGACTTTGCTTAATGTTATCCATGCCGGCCGCTCTCCTTTCGATGTGTTTTTTATCCACTTTAGCCAGTCTTTCTGATTCGGCCTACTTCCGTCGTATGCCTGAAAACCTTGAGATTCCGCGAAGCGCGTGACCGTCTCCGTATCCACGGCCCTGTAATCGATAACGACTTTTTCGGGTAACCCCGGCGAGATTTGTTCGATCATCTTTTTGACGTTTTTAATCGCGGCCAGCGGATTATCACCGTAGCGAACAACGACCACGCCGCCGGTTGCTTCGGTGCCGCCCTTATCCAAAGCGCCACGGCGAAGCGCCGGCCCCAGACTGACATGGGCCACATTCTTGATAAAAATCGGAACGTTATCGTTGACCTTAATTACCGAGTTTTCGATGTCTTTGAGGTCCTTGATAAACCCCAGGCCGCGAATGATATATTCGACCTTGTTGACCTCGATAGTCCTTGCGCCCACATCGACGTTGGACATCTTTACCGCCATGAACACCTCATCGAGTTTAACATGATGCGCGCGCATGGCGTCGGGATCGACGTCTATCTGATATTCTTGCACGTAGCCGCCAACCGAAGCCACCTCACTAATTCCGTCCGCGGAAAGCAACGCGTAGCGCACGTACCAATCCTGAATCGAGCGCAACTCATGAGGGCCCCAGCCGCCGGCTGGATTCCCGTCTTCATCGCGCCCTTCAAGGGTATACCAGAATACTTGTCCCAGCGCCGTGGCATCCGGGCCCAGGGCCGGCTGGACACCGTCGGGGAGACTGCCGGCGGGGAGGCTGTTTAACTTTTCGAGCACCCGTGATCGCGACCAGTAGAAGTCGACATCTTCCTTGAAAATGATATAGATCATGGAGAATCCGAAAAGCGAATAACTGCGTACCGTCTTCACTCCCGGTATTCCGAGCATCGCTACAGTTAACGGATAGCTCACCTGATCTTCCATATCCTGCGGAGAACGCCCCATCCACTGTGTAAAAACGATCTGCTGATTTTCACCAATATCAGGGATGGCGTCGACCGGGACCGGATTCCGCGGCAGCCAATCGACTTCCCAGTCAAAGGGCGCCACCATAATACCCCAGAGAATGACGAACCCCATTGCCAGGAAGACGACAAGCTTATTGTAGAGGCAGAAGTGAATCACCTTATCGAGCAGAGAGGACGGGACGGGAATCGCCGAGCCAGGGGTGGGTGGCGAAAGGCTATCTGAATTTTTTGTTTTGCTATCCATTATTTCAATCCCTTTCCGTGATATTGTCGAATGATCTCCGACAGATTCGCAAGTTAGAATAATTCCAGAGCATGTTGGTACACCGGAGCGTTCTCCTGCAACTCGTTACGCTTACCGGTCATCGTATTTTCAAGGTGAATCGTATTTGCGATTGCCTGCTCTCGTTCACGTAATCTTGTCATTGGGTTGGCGAATTAGTGATGACTGCCTTCATGCATATGACTTCCTTCATGTTCTTGCTCTTCATTATCCTCCGCATTCGGCTGCATCGAAGGCGCTTCTCTTAGCTCTGATCCTGACGTTAATACCTCAACGACTTCTCCGCATCGCAACATTGCGCTTCCAAGGTAAGGATTTGCCACCGTGTCCTGATTCTGTAGCCAAATCCCGCCTGTATTATTGAACGCCATTGGGCATTTCATCTGGACGATCTTGCCCGTCAAGCCGCTGCCGAATCTTCGAATGGCGCCAGTTGAGGCCTCCGAAAGCTCCTTGAATCCTGTTCGACCAGCTTCGATTTCATTCGCCTCCAAGATCATATCGGCACTTCGTTTCAATTCGCTGTTGACGGTCATCCATGTCATGTGTGGTTTATCCGACAGGATCTTCATATCAATAGCTTCTAGTCGAGTGAGAAACGCTTGCGCCGCTTGCTGAGCCTCTTTGAAGTTGTCCTTACTGAGATTATCATGGATCAATAAATAGGCTGACAGAGCGGCTTCCAGCTGCCGGCCGAAATCCTCGGGAATATCCGTGAATGCCGCGCTTCCCGTCTTTCGCGCCCCGTCCCCCGTCCCTCGCGAAGCACGCCCCTCCGGCTCAGGCGGACTCATCATGCTGGATCGAGCCTGAATCTGAAGCGCACTGTCGATCTTAAAGTTACCGTTGACGACAACCTGCTCGCCTTCGTCGAGGCCGGATTCGACAACGTAGTGGTCACCAGCTCTGGCGCCAAGAACCACTATTCTGCCCTCAAAACGACTGGGATCATCCGGTGACTGAACATAAACTACCGCTTTCTTTCCGGTGATCAGAGGAGCTGAAGAGGGTATGACTAACGGCGCCGCTGCATCGATCATGTCCGGAGGGACGAATCCGAGAGATTCCGCTTTGACCAGGGGCATCCCGCACACATCGCAGGAACCCGGACCGTCCTTGACAATTTCCGGGTGCATTGGACTGATCCATTTGCCGGTGAGCGCGGCATCTATGACTTTGCCGCCCTCGGCAATGGACGCCTGGACGACGGCGCGAACAAACATATTCGGTTTGAGCTTACCATCTGGATTCGATACATTTACCCGTACTTTAGCTGTTCGTGTTTTTTCGTTTAGGATCGGATCGATAAAGGCAATTCGACCCCTAAAAATCTCTCCGGGATAAGCCTCCGTATGGAATTCGACTTCCTGACCATATCGCAACCAGGGCAAGTCCGATTCATAGGCATCGAGTTTGACCCATACGTGTTCCAAATCGGCAATGGTGTAGATTTTTGTTCCTGTTTGAACATATGATCCTTCGAGCGCATTTTTGTGAATGACGATTCCACCGATCGGCGCGTAGATAGTAATATGGTCCGTAGGTTTTCCCGATATTTCCGCGGCTGCGATCTGCTCGTCGGTCAGCCCCCAAAGACGAAGCTTTTCCCTCGACGCCTCGACTGTCGCCGCGGCCGATTGCCGGACGATCTCGACGTTGCTTTTCGCTAACTTCCTGACTGCTTCCACTGCTTGCAACAATTCTTCCTGAGCCGTACGAATCTCCGGACTATAGATATAGACCATATGATCGCCTTTCTTGACCGGCACGCCCGTATAATCGACAAACAAGCGATCAAGGCGTCCGGGCACCCAGGAGGTAAGGTAGGCGAGTCGGGTCTCGTCGTACTCAACCTTTCCAACCATCCTGACGTCCATCATTACCGTCCTTCTTCGAACCGGCGCCACTTCGATTTCCGCGAGCTTTCGGGCAGATGCCGTCAGCTTCAATTCCCGATCGTTTAGGGTGTCGTCGCCTCCACTAGATGCGGGGATCAAGGTCATCCCGCATATCGGGCATTTACCGGCTTTGGGTTGACGAATCTGAGGATGCATCGAACACGTCCAGATCGTGGATTCGGCGGGCGATTCGGAAACCGCTTCACTCGAACCTTGACTATGGTCATGTCCCCCGCCGCCACCAGTAAATCGCCCGATCACAAACGCGGCAATGATCGTTACTGCCATGATTAGTACATATTTCCGTTTCTTCATCTATTCTTCCTTTTTGCCTTGAGGAGTTTGCAGGTTCAATTTTTCCTTTGCCAATGTGCGCCCCACCAGTTGGTCCAATCTAGCCAGATGCTGCCGGTGATTCCGCAGTGCTCGCTGTTCTTCCAGCTGAAATTTCAGCAGCGTCCGCTGGGAGTCGAGAAATATAAGAAAATCTGTCTTGCCGTTTTGGTAGCCGGTATTGGCTGATTCCATCGCCTGGTACGCCTGAGGTAAAAGCGTGTCCCGATATAGAGATATGCTTCTCTTAGCTGTTTCCAAACCAAGATACTCCTGCCTGATCCGGAAACGGATGTCATCTTCGAAAGCGGTCAGTTTTTCAGAAATTGAATTTATTCTCAGCTCGATTTCTCTTATGTAGGCGTCCTGTTGTCCATACCAGGGCGTGCTGATTAAATCTGCCTTTTTCCGGGTGGCGAACGGTGTTGGAGATATATCGTCGGTACCACTGGACAATCTCATGCGATCTTCAAAATAACTCAATCCGGCTGACGCATCTGGATAGGTCATCCGTTTTACCAAATCCACCATCAGCGTCATCCGGGATATCTGGCTGCGGTGTACGTTAAGCTCCTGCCGTTCGTTTAATGCGAGATCGTAAATCTCATCTATGGGCATCGCGGGTTCAAAATCCACGGGCGTTGATACGGTTCCCAATGCTTCCTGCGGTGGACGGTTTAACAATGTGTTAATTCTAGCGGTGACGGTCTCGAGTTTGTCTTCGAGGGTAATGATGGCGTCAACAAGCTTGGATAATTCGACCTGAGTCATTATCACACTGTTGTAGTTGGCGCGGTCTACCCGGATTTTGCTCTGAGCTACGCTTAATATCTGTTCCAACAATTCCTGGTTTTCCCGGTTGATACGAACGGCATCGTTAAGGTACACAAGTTCGAAGTAAGCAACCTTGACCTCGGTAATCACATCGCGGATGGTGATCTCTTCCTTCCGTTTGGCTATTTCAACATCTTCACTGACGACTTGTCCCTTAAGTGCCAGTGTATCCGGGAACGGAAACGACATTGATTGCATCTTCTTTTGTTTTTGCGATCCAATCTTGGTATTCAACTGTTTGGTAAAGGCATTGTACTGCTGGAGGATATCGTCGAGATAAGCCGTTTGAGGATACTGTTCAAGGGTCGCTTTGACACTTTCCCGAGCGGCTTTTATGCTGGGATTTCGCATCTTTGTGACGCTTAAGAGAGAATCCCAGTCGACGTTATCGGAAAGCCGTTGTTCAGCCTGACTCAGAGCCATCTCCAATTGACTCCCGGAAGCGGCTGAAATCGTAAATTCGTTTGATATTTGAGAGTCGGAAATCGATGCCGGAACTTCTGAGATCGCTTTCTCCCAGTTCTTTTTTAACCGCATGATCTTTTGATCAACATCGCTATCAAAATCATACGCCTGGTCCGGGATGCCGGATGCTTGTTTTTTGATATCGTTGATCTCGGTCTGATAGAATTCTCCGTAGTCGTTCTTGCTTACATCTTGATTTAGCTGGTGGTACTTCTGATATCGTGTGACGCAACCGCCAGCCAGAACGCTCAGCAGCAGGAAGCCCACCTGCAAGCGCTTCGCAACGGACGACGCTGCGCGCTGCGCGAAGGACGAGGGCCGAGGGATGAGGGGCGAACGGCGCACCGCGCGGGTCAAGATGCATGGGGGAAGGAATTTATTCATGATCGCTTTCTCCTTCTGAATCCTGATTCGTCCGTGGTTTCTTGATTTCCGATTCGCCCTGAATTTTTGTAGGATCACTAGAGGGCCCACTGGTGGGCTCCGTTGCAAGATCATTCAGACTGCCACCAACCAAACGCTCCAGGCGAGTTTGATATTGAAGGTAATCGGTTAACGCCCGAAGACGGGCGAGATTGAAGTTCAGCCACACACTCTGCGTCTCAAGAAACCCGCTGATGTCTTTGACAT
>JAJFLQ010000137.1 GCA_021772615.1 Verrucomicrobiota bacterium
CTCGCCGGCCGTAGCCATCAATACCAGAGATTTCCGGGCGGCCGGTTTCCGGCAGGTGGGCGGGAAACGCGGCAAGATTGGTCATCCGCTACCAGGGATGACAATACGAATTCTCGATCCGGAGACAATGGCACCGATACCGCTCGGGGATCAGGGAATGATGGTGGTACGTGGTCCCAACGTCATGCAGGGCTATCTCAAACAGTCTGAGAAAACGGCAGCGGTCCTGCGCGACGGCTGGTACACGACCGGCGACATTGCGAAGATCGATGATGACGGGTTCCTGGAGATTACAGATCGTCTAAGTCGTTTCAGCAAAATTGGTGGCGAGATGGTACCGCATATCAAGATCGAAGAGTTGTTGCACGAATATGCCGACGCCACCGAGCAGGTGTTCATCGTCACGGCAGTCCCCGACGCGAAAAAAGGCGAGAAGCTCGTCGTGCTATACACCGCAAAAGTCGGCGACATCGCGGCGGTCACAGAGAAACTGTCCGGCAACGATATCCCGAATTTATGGAAACCTCGGGCCGATCATTTTTTTCAGATCGACGCGCTGCCAATACTCGGTACAGGCAAGGTCGACCTCCGCAAGGTCCGCGAGATCGCTGTCGAAAAAGTTACCGTCTGATCATCGGCAAGATGCAGGTCGTGAGCGCAGCCGTGGCCGTTGACTAAGAAATCTTCGTTCGTTCACAACTTCAGTTGTTGATATCTGAGATCGGCATCACATCTGAGCTGTGAAATTTCGAAAACACGAGATGGTCCGCAGAAATGCTAAGAAACCTTGGAGAGTAGAAAATTAAAGATTTAATAAACGCAATGCAAGTTTTTGAAATCGAAGATGTTCTAGATCAGTATGCGTATGTCGGCACGCGCGAGGAATTTCCGGAATTGATAGGAGGCAGTGTCGGAAAATATTCCGGGCCGTTTCGGGGTTCGATTGAATTGTTTTCACCGCATGGGAACCGCTTGGATATCGGCGATTTCATGCACGTTGGACCCGGCTGTCTCTGCTGCGATTCCAATGTGATCAGTATAATCGGCCCGATGATTCATGACGATGTTGAATTTCTACCAATAATTGTTGATGGAAAGACCAATTACTCGATAGTCAATCCGATTCGAGTAGTTGATTGCCTGGATCTCGGGAACAGCTACGTTACTGATCTTTTCGGTCTAAATCGACGGGCATACTCTGATTTGCGCGATGGTGACATGTATCGATTTTTAGATGTCTGTTTTCTGCCGGAAAAATTGGAACAAATTTCTATTTTTCGAATCCGTCACAACAAATTTTGCTTTCAGTTGTTTACGACAGAAGGATTTAAGGACTTGGTCCAGAATCATGATCTCACCGGAATTGAATTCGTGGAACGAACAGATTTTTGTCATATCGATGATTCGGTGTAAATTCCTTATTCAGTCCAGCCTGTTTGACCGCAGCAATGCTTGAACGAGATCACACGGAATTGCCGCTTGCTTGGGCGATTCACTTGTGTCCGCTACGCGATCGTTCCTGTCATGGCCGCTCCGCTTATTTCTTCGAGCCGCACCGGCACGATAGCGTTTTGCAGATCCAGGTCCGACGTGACGCGGACACGGATGAAGTTATCTGTGAGGCCGGTCCAGACTCCGTCCCGCATCTGTTCAAACAGGACCGTTTCGACCCGGCCGGTATGGTGTTCCATAAAAATGCGCCGCTTGTCGTCGCTCAAACGGCGTAATGCCACGCTTCGCCGCCGGATCGTTTCGCCGACCACAGGCGCGGCGATCTTGCTGCTTTTTGCCTTGTCGCGTTCGGAGTAGCTGAATACGTGAACATACGCAAACGGAAGCTGCTCGATGAAGGCAAATGTTTCGTCGAAATGCGCTGCGGTTTCGCCCGGATACCCGACGATGACGTCTGTGCCAAGACAGACACGTGTGATATCCAGCCAGGCGCGTTCGAGAAACTCACGGTATTCCGCCGCAGTATAGCGCCGGTTCATCTTGTGCAGGATCTCATCGCAGCCACTTTGCAGCGGGATGTGCAGGTGACGACATAAGGTATTACTCCCGGCGATCATTGGTAGCAGCGCCGGCGGGATCGTTGTGGGTTCGATCGAGGAAATACGCAGGCGATGCAGGCCGCTAGTGGCCGCCAGCTCGCGTATCAATTCCGCGATACCCATATCATTGTGGTTGTACGTGCCGATATTGACCCCGGTCAGGACCAGTTCTTTGTAGCCGGCCGCGACGAGATTTCGGGCCTCACGCATGACGTCATCGGTTTCGCGACTTCGGGCATCTCCGCGCGCATACGGGATCACACAGAAAAAACAATAAAAATCACAGCCGTCCTGAATTTTCAGATTCGCTCGTGTAACTCCCTGATCGATACCGTCAACAGGCATGCGAAACGAGGCGCGTGGAATCGCCTTTGTGTCTACAACCGTCGCGACGGCTTTGTCTTGCAGGATCGTTGCCAATTCCATTTTTGCGCCGTTACCTATGACCCAATCGACGTTTTCAAGCGTCGCGAGTGCCTCCGATTGCATCTGCGCCTGGCAACCGATCAGTGCGATGCGGGTGTCCGGATTTCGCCGTGTGATCCGCCGCACGAGCTTGATGGTATCGGCATCACCGTTCGCGGTGACGGTACACGTGTTTATTACGGCGATGTCGGACAAGTCGTCGCGTTCGACGACGTCATAGCCATTCTGCCGAAAGCTGCTTCGCAGGGTGGCGGTCTCGGATTGATTGAGTCGACACCCGAAAGTATGAAACGATACACGCGTGTTGTTCATGAATGGCTCTTCGCCCGAATCAGCGGGTCACTGTACACGAACATTCAATGTCGAACTAGGAATGATGAATGTCGAGGGTTATAGAAAATACGATCGACGTTTAGCTTTCGCCAACCGCGTGCGTAGTCTCGAGCGACTACGGAAACTTATCTGAATTTCTTATGTTAAGGGCTTCCTGTCCTGCAACTTGCCGGTAATCGCGGTTGATTTGCGCTGGTCCTATAATATGGTAGCGTATGGTGAAATGCTATCCATCCGGTAACAGAAAACAACGGAGTGTCGTATGAAACGCCATCGAACGTCGGCATTTGTCGGCTTGCTTGCAGCATCCACCCTGGTGTTCTCCGGGTGTGAGTTCCTGGAATACTTCAAGGACCCGAAAAAGGGTATCAGCCGTCGTGTTGAACGTATGAAGGCCGCGATCAACGGTGACAACTGGACGTTGGCTCATTCACTGATGACGAAGGATTTTCGCTGGATAACCAGCGACGGGGTGACCTATAAACCTCTAAAACGCCGTAGCGGACAGCTGATCGAACACGGCAAGACACAGTTT
The DNA here is from genome assembly GCA_021772615.1 of Verrucomicrobiota bacterium. Taxonomy (GTDB): domain Bacteria; phylum Verrucomicrobiota; class Lentisphaeria; order JABSQK01; family JAJFLO01; genus JAJFLQ01. The sequence continues at coordinate 3,346 of JAJFLQ010000137.1, forward strand.
CGCGAGTCTATCGACAAACTGCCCAGGGACCGCATCGGTTTTTTCCTTACGGTTGAAGACGTCCGGAAGATAACCGACACACGATACCTGGCATTGGTCAATTCGCGGCTCAAGATCCGCAGAGGAACAGCCGATGTCGACAATGTAAAATGGCAGTCCAACCAGATATGGGTGAAGGTGGGCGATCAGTGGTTTCTCGAAGAAATAAAGGACCTCGGCATCAAGACAGGAAACCGCGATGTCAAATACTACACCAATCCACCGGTGCCGGAAAAGAAAGCGAAAAAGAAGCGAACCCGCCGCAAAAAATAATGTTTGTTCGCCAATTGCATCTCAATTCGCCAATGATATCTTTTCCGGGTGAAAACTGAATCGCGAACCCCCACAAAGGAGCTATCTACTATGGGACACACCTTGCAGGATTTACCCTACGCGTACAATGCGCTGGAACCCTATATCGACGAGCAGACGATGCGGATACACCACGGCAAACATCACGCCGGGTACACCGCGAAGCTGAATGCAGCTCTGGAAGGTACGGAACACGAAAACACGCCAGCGGCCGTGCTTCTGGCGGGGATCGACCGAGTGCCGGAAAATATTCGCCTGGCGGTAAGAAATAATGGCGGTGGATTCGTGAATCACAATTTATTCTGGAGCGTCCTCGGTCCGAATTGCGGCGGCTCTCCGGACGGAGATCTTGCCGATGCCATAGAAAAGACATTCGGCAGCTTCACGGATTTCAAAGATGCGTTTGCCAAAGCGGCGGCTACGCGTTTCGGCAGCGGCTGGGCATGGTTGGTGGTAAAAGCTGACAAGACAATGGGGGTATACAGCACGGCGAATCAGGACTGTCCGTACATGGATGGCGATACGCCCGTGCTCGGGCTCGACGTCTGGGAACACGCATATTACCTGAAATACCAGAACCGGCGACCGGAGTATATCGAAGGATTCTGGAACATCGTGAACTGGGATAATGTAGAAAAAAATTACGCGAACGCAAAGAGTGATCTGAATGTAACAGTGTATTGATTCATTGCGTCAGGAAGGGAAGCACTCACAGGGCTCATCGGTTATCGCCGATGAGTCCTTTTTTCTAAGAAGCAATGTAAGGTTGTCGCACGCCCTGGCACAACGCGGCATCGACTAACACCAAGGCGGCCATCGCCTCTACGATCGGCACGGCACGAGGTACGACACAGGGATCGTGTCGGCCTTTTGCTTCCAACGTGGTCGGTTCGCCGTCGAAGTCGGCGGTATTCTGTGCCAGTCCGATCGTGGCAGGCGGTTTGAAGGCGACGCGGAAGACGATTGGTTCGCCGTTGCTGATACCGCCCTGAATGCCGCCGCTGTAGTTCGACACAGTCCCCAACCGGTGATCCTTCAGCACAAACGGGTCGTTGTGCGCCGATCCCGGCATACGTGCGCCGGCAAACCCGGAACCAATTTCGAAGCCCTTTGTGGCCGGCAGTGACAGCATGGCGTGCGCAAGCGTCGCTTCCAGTTTGTCGAAAACCGGTTCGCCCCAGCCGGCCGGCACACCGCGACATTCGCAGGTCACGATGCCGCCGAGCGAATCTCTCGCCTCACGGGCACGGACCACGGCGTTCAACATCTGCTCCGCACTGTCTGCATCCGGACAGCGAATATCCGTGCTGTCGACCTGGTCGCGGGAGAGTTGCTGTCCGATAAACTCCGGTGCATCGATCGTGCCTACAGCACTGACCCACGCAACGATTTCTACACCGTGGTGGTCACGCAGGAGTTTCTCTGCAATCGCACCTGCGGCGACCCGACCTATTGTTTCCCGGGCACTGGACCGCCCGCCGCCGCTCGATGCACGAACACCGTATTTCATCTGATAGGTATAGTCCGCGTGGCTGGGGCGGGGAACGAAACGCATATTCTTGTAGTCGCCCGGTCGATGATCGCGATTTGCGACGAATAGGGCAATCGGCGTACCCAGTGTGACCCCGTTTTCGGTGCCGGAGAAAATGGTTACAGCATCTCCTTCCTTGCGATCTGTCGTGACGATGCTCTGGCCGGGGCGTCGCCGATCGAGTTGCGGCTGAATGTCCGCCTCGGTCAGTTCCAGTTGCGGCGGGCACCCATCGACCACCGCGCCGACGCCCTTGCAGTGTGACTCACCGAAGGTTGTGACCCTAAAAATTGTACCTGTCGAACTCGACATGGGAATGATCCTGGCGCGGTGGATGAGTGCGTTGTCCGGAGGAGAAATGTCAGTCCCAGGCAGCCACGACGCATGATGAAGATAGATGGAGCCAGCGACCGGACTCGAACCGGTGACCTGCGCATTACAAGTGCGCTGCTCTACCAACTGAGCTATGCTGGCGAAGTGTAAATTGTATTGTCATTGCAAGGAGCCTGTCGGACTTCGGCTGAATGCACTGCGAAATCGACAGAATCAGTGTGTTTTTGCACTATAATCGACATCCGCAGGATCGCCAGCAGCAGTTGGAGAAATCCTTGCATGAAACATCGCTTACTGGCGTAAGACGACGCGTTGTGCGTAGATCGCAGACGGGCACGCAGCGGATTGGCGTGCAATCCGCAGTGGCGTTGCCTGCTGTTGAGCATCAGAGATACCGTTTGATCCTGGATTCGATATCGTCCTGGGAGCCGAATGAAACGTCGCGCAGTATGCCGTCGCGGTCGACGATGATTGCCGACGGTGTGCCCCGCAGCTTGAACCTTTCGAATGTATCGGCGGCGAATTTTTTCGCCGCGAGGTGATCGCGGACCTGGCGAGTGACCTGCTCGGAGGTTGCGGGTGGCAATCGGTCGAAGCCCGGTACGACGGATCTTGCAAGATCCAATACCGCCTCGTCGGTAACGACGCCATGGGTCGGCGTCAAGTTATCCATTGCCAGCGGAAACGGAATGGTATACGTCAGCCTATTATTCTTATAAAGATGCGGTTGTGTTGCCAGCGCCCTGCGGGTCTCGCCGACGACCTCGCCGGTGTCGACGAGCAGGCGCAGATTTGCGACAGTGTTCTTGTCGAAGTCTTCAAATGCCGTTGCCAGTCCAAGAACTGTCACGCCACGATCTGCATAGCGATGGTGCACATCCACTGCAGCAGGCAGTGCATACATGAAACAACCGGGACAGTTCACCTGAAACACCTCGACAACAATGACGTCGCCGCGGAGGCTGTCTATATTGACCGGACCACCCTGAATCCATTCGGACACGCCGATATTCGGACAGATTGCACCAATAGTCGGAGTCACGGGAGCCTCCAGGTGTTTGTGGCTGCGTCGGCGTGATGAAATGGAATGGGTTGTAGCTGTTTGGCCCTGTCCAGGCAGACGTGCTGGAAATTGGCGGTCACAGCCGGCTTCCCGACACCGGCTTTCCAGGCTTCCTGATGCCAGTTCACGCGGTAGTCGCTTTCCAAGTCATAACGGGTATGAATTGTAAGCATTTCACCAAAGCCAACGCCGTCGAAGTAGGTCAGTTCTGCCTTGTAAACCGCAAACCCCAGCCCGTAGGTTTTCCAGAGAAGATCCAGATTCTCAATGCCGAGGACCGTTTCCCTCGCGCGTTCAAAGTACTTCAGGAAATTGGGATGGTACACCACCCCTGTATGATCGGTATCCTCGTAGTAGATCCGGACATTGTAATGGTACGGACTCGTCTGTATATCCATGTTAATCGCCTTTTCGTAATTAGTATTGCGACGTGTCGATCTTCGCAAAACGTCGCTGCTCGTTTACTCGGCAAGTTCACGAAGCAAACGCCGGGCTTCGCGCGCACCGTGGAAGGTGGGGTTTATCGTGAGCGCTGCGCCGATGGCCTTGGCCGCTCCTTTCCGGTCTCCCGTTTCCAGCAGCGTTTGCCCAAGATGAAAAAAGGCATCAGGATAACCGGGATCGATCTCATTTGCATCCTCGAAACACTGTCGCGCCCGGTCAAACGCCTTGGCGCGACAATAGGCCAGCCCCAGGGTGTCGGTAACAGCGGCATTGGCCGGGTACGCCTTCTTTAATGCGACAGCACGTTCGAATCCCTCTAGCGCGACGTCGTCGTCGTCCGAGGCGATCATGAAAAAGGCAAGGTTATTCAACCCGACGAGATTGTCGGGATCGCGCTCGAGAGCGAGACGAGTGTAGGAGATAGCGCCGTGCACGTCGCCCGCGGCCATTTTTAACAATGCGATTTTCAAGTGCGGTACCGGCGATGTCGGCAGTAAATCCGATAACATCAGGTACGTATCTGTCGCCGCCACAGAATTGCCGCCAGACTCCTGTGCCGCCGCCAATAGGGAAACATGGTCAGGGTTCTTCATATCCAGACGAATAAGGCGTTGGGCTGCAGCCAGCGCTCCAGCGCTGTTTTTTATGGCTATGTTGCTGCGAATGGCGATCTTCAGTGCTTCCACATTGTGTGGCTGGTAGTCGAGCACGCGGTCGGCCTCTTCCGCTGCCAGCGACGCCATACCGCGACGGCGATAGGTTTCCGCCAGTAACAAGCGTGGCTGTATATAGTCCGGGCGGTCCGCAATCACACCGCGCAGGATAGCGCAACCTTCATCGATTCGTCCCGCGCCGATGATCAACGTTGCGTATTCAAACAGGTGAACATGCGCTGGATCCGGTCGCTCGACGAGTTTTGCATATGTCGCAATAGCACGGTCAAGATCGCCTTTCATTGTGTACAGGCGCGCTCTACACTCGATAGCGCTAACGTCGTCCGGGTGTCGATCCAGAACGCGATTGAGCACCATATCGGCGCCGTCGAAATTTCCGGCGACCATGTCGATGTAAGCGAGACCCGTCTGGACAGTGGCGGACTCGGGTGCCATTGCCAGCGCGCGGTCGTACAATGACCGAGCGATCGTCGGTTCCCTTATGAGCAGATAAAGTGCCGCCGTCTTTGTGAGGAGATCGATATCTGTCGTCTCGGTCTGCGATGCGGTATCAAGATGAGCGCGCACCGAGTCGGTCTCGCCGAGCTGCAGAAGATATGAGGCAACGATGATATTGGCCTCGGCGTGTTGCGGGTTATTCTCCAGTACGGTCCGGGCGAAGGCAGCGGCAGCGGCAAGCCGACCGTTGCCGGCAGTGAGCCGTGCCAATTCCAGTGCCGAACGCCATTGTGACGGATCCTGCTCCATCGCGGCGCGAAAATGTATCTCGGCCTCGTCTCGGCGTCCGGATTGAAGCAGCAGGACCGCCAACTTGTATTGCAGGCCGGCATCATGCGGGTTCTCTTCAGCCGCACGTCTGAAAAGGGCAATCGCGCCGGTAACGTCCTGCCGCTGCAGTGCCTTTTCCGCGGCACGGATGTTGTCGCTACTGCGCCACCGCTGTAATGGCCGCTGCAGCGCAGCCCCGTAACGCGAGAGAAGAACGACGCAGAGCAGCCACCCGACAACCAGGCCGACGCCGACTGTTACGATGCGCAGGCGCCCTGACTGAACTACTGCTCCAGCCGACGTCGGTGGCGCTGAAGTATGCTCGACGTCCGTGCCGGCGTGGCGCTCGAAATCGGGACACAACCAGCGGTACACGAAATGGTTGCTGCCCAATCGGTCATTGTGACAGCGGCATATGCCGAGAGACGGTTTGGTACAAAAAGAAAATGCCGACGCGAGCTGCCCTTCGTGGTCACGTCTCAGTAGTCGTGACATTCCCCGGTAGACCGATCGCAATATGCCGACGCAGTAGAGGAGTGTTAGAATGTGTAAATCGAAGGGGAGTCTGAGTATGCGGAACAGGAAATTAAGAATTTTCATAGGTCAAAGCCAGACAACTCATGAGCTGCGATACCTGCTGAAGGGGAATACTTCGAATTGACATGCGACGCGGTGCACACCTCTAGGATCCCGGTTCGTCTGATTTTTGTCCGTACGGAATGCCTAGACCGCCGTACAGATTAAACGGCAGCCGTCTCGCATGGCAACATGTCACTCGCCAGCTTCGGTCGCGTCGTTTTTCGCGAAGTGACGATTCAAGTGAGAAACAATCGCATCAGCCATAATTCGATTTCCAAGCTCATTGACATGGCAGCATGTGTCGATATACACCGTTTCTTCGGTGTCGGTGTAGATCCCACTTAAATCAAACATGGGAATCGCTTCGTCGCGAACTTCGCGCGCCGCTGCCTTGAGGTGCATCATTCGCTTGTGATTAATTTCGATTGAACGCTGATTGAACGCAATCCGTTTCTCCTCGTCGGAGAATGGCTTTGAGTTCTTGAGATACTGATTTGGTTGCAGGAAGAAAACAATGGGAATATCGATAACATCGCGGACAAGTTTGTTTTGCAAAATAGTGTACTTTTTCCAAATAATGATACGCTTCGCCATGATTTCCGTCGGCGAAGACGTGCGCAACGATTTTGACTGGTGGTCGCCGAATTCTTTGGCATAGTACCTGGATTCGCAGTGTCTGATGAGGCGATAGAGAACATTGCGGGATGCCGACCAGCTGAGAAAATAAAAACTGCTTCGCGAAAGGTCGGGAATTTGCGTAGGGAGGCGTGTTAGCGATGTATAGAGCGACCTTGCTGAACGGCCGACAACGCCGTAGGCGCCTCCTTGCCCCGCTCTTTCATAAAAGCGTGAAGACAGAGTTGGAAAATCGAGCGGGTAAATCGGCAAGAAATGACTGGATTGGGTGTCGTTCCATCCGTCCAGATTGATGATCAGGTCCAGTTTTTCGCGAAAGTAAGCCGCAATAAAAAATTGCTGCGGTTGTTTGCCGCCACCGAGAGCAAGGTTTACGATTCGAAGTTTCTTGTCGACCAGTGGCGGCAACACCTCGCTCAGCGTTTCGAAGTGGTCTGGATTTCGCTGCGCGTAATTGGCAAGCCCGCTGGCCACAGAGCCGCCCAGTATCCCGATAACAAACTCGTTTGTTCGGTCTTCAAGCAGAATCTTTTCGGCTTCTCTGAGATGACTCGATTCGTATCCAAAATAGGGATGTGGCGAGTACCGTTCCGTCCACGTAAGCAGCTTAAGTTGAGGGTCTTTTTCGTAAACCGTTCGGTAGTGACTCTTGCTGACCCCCAATGCGAAAAGCACAATGCCTTTGGACAGAACTTCCAGAATAACCAGAGATATAAGCAGCACAACCAATATTCGCGCCATTCTGGAACGGCCGATCGATTTGTATAGACGCGCAAGAAGTTTTCGATTCATCTGAATGAGGTGTGCTTTTCTGTCAGCGCCTAAGCGCTATCATTGGCAACACATGGCGGCGATTGAACATACGCAACCACTCGGAGCGGCGGTATGGTCGGAATCAATGTGCCGCGCGGTGGACTCTGTTCACGGCATTTCGGACGTGCCGGCCTGGTATCGCCGACTTAATTGAACAATCGTGTGAGAAATTGTTTGATAACGCCGCCGGTGCACAGCGGATCGTCGGGCGAAAACGGACCAAATATGTAATTGCCGGCTGCGTCGGGGTCGCTGCTGGTGTAGAATTCCCACAATAGATTGACGAAATCATTGCGTGTGAGCGTATCCGAATCCGGGCCGGTCAGACGGCGAAAAACAGCTTTGAAATCCGTTTCTATCCCCCACGCACGGAGAAATTGGGTGTATTCCGACAACCCCACGGCACCGTCGCTATTCTTGTCGACGAGATCAAACAGAGTGATCACAAACGAATAAAGATGCTGTGTATCATCTCTCTGTACAAGCTCCTCGGTATACATGGTTTGAAATGCAAGCCATTCCTGAAGGGTTATTTCCAGATCTTTATCTTTGTCGATAAGGTCATGGATTTTCGTCCACCAGTGCAGCGCACTAGACTTGAGTTTATCGTAAGCGGGCGAATCAACATTGAGGTCGTAGAGGCTGGCGTAATTGCGGACATAGATAAGGAAATCGTTCTTATTGATGTTTCCATTCTTCTCCGTATCCATGACCTTGAAGAGATATGTGAACTTCTTTCGCTGAACGTCACTCAACATAATTCAGCACCTTTTTTCGCTTTCGTCTGCCGTGGCGTGGGTGATACAATATCAGACAGATCGCATTCTGGTAAAGTCAGTATAGTAGATGAGTGCCAGTTCATTGCGAAATTGTTATTTATGCTGCTTGTATGTGACAACTGGAAAAGGCCCAGGTTTCTACGGTACACTAATACTATGAACGCCAATGAAGGGCTTAGTTCAGCGGTATTACCGTTCAACTACCGAGATTTCAGCGCGCGGCGCAGCGCCGTTCGCTAAGTCGTATATTCAACTCGATAGTAATGCGGATTGTTCCGGGTGTCAACCATCTGGAATCGACGTTTTCCTGCCAGCGCGATTGCCTGTCGTCCACAGATTACGCCCCCACACAATACGGCCGCCGACAGCTTCAGGCAGCTGCACCCGATTCTACCGTGGGCGACTTATGCCCAGCGCTTTCATTCTCGATGTCAAGGTCGAGGGATTCATTCCCAATAACTCGGCCGCGCCGTTATCGCCGGAGACGCGCCAGTCCACGGATTTCAGAGCACGAACGATGTTGGTCCGTTCGAGGTCCTGGATCTCCGTGATGGTGCGAATTCGCGTGTCGTCCGCTTCTCCTCTGGGATCGTCTGGTTCGCGGCCAAGTGCCGATGCAGGCAGGGCACGTTCGAGGTTGAATTGTCCATTGCGCGCGGTCAAGGCGCCGCGTTCAATGACATTCTCGAGTTCACGCACGTTCCCCGGCCAATCGTAGGCTTGCAGTGCAGCCAGGCACGGCGGCGATAGCGGCGCCATCTTCACGCCCAGCTTTTTCGCGCAGCGCCGCAAGAACGTAGTCGCGAGAATAGTTACATCGTCGTCCCGTTCCCGTAACGGTGGTACATGCATTGGGAACACGTTCAGGCGATAGAATAAATCCTCGCGAAACTTACCTTGTTTCACTTCGTGTTCGAGATTGCGGTTGGTGGCAGCGATCACCCGGACATCAACCTTCGTGGTCTTCGCGCTTCCAACCGGCTCAAACTCGCCTTCTTGCAATACGCGCAGCAGTTTCGCCTGCAGGTCCAACGGCAGCTCGCCGATTTCGTCGAGAAAAATCGTGCTGCGATCTGCGAGTGCAAATCGTCCGTCGCGTCGTTTGGTGGCGCCGGTAAAGGCACCCTGTTCATGGCCGAAAAACTCACTTTCGATGAGGTTTACGGGTATTGCTGCGCAGTTAACACGGATCAACGGCTTGATACTGCGTTTGCTGGCATTGTGAATGGCTCGAGCGAACAGCTCTTTGCCAGTCCCTGTTTCGCCAAGGATAAGGATGGTCGCATCGGCATTCGCAACCTGTCGGATATCCTGCAGGACTTGCCGCAGGGATTTGCTTTTTCCTACGATATCATCGAAACGGTGAATATCCTCGATCTCACGCCGGAGTATCTGGCTTTCGACCATAAGCTCGTGAATTTTTTCGTCGGCCGCCTCGCGCTCGTGTACACTCCGTAATATCAAGGTATAGAATCGGTGCCGCTGCATGTCGAACCGGGCGAGCGACGCCTCCGCAGGGAACGGACGGCTCCGGGCGTCTTGCGCCTTGAGGCCGCCAGGTATCCACAAGTATCGCTCGCCGTCGGGGAGCTTGTCGACGTCGCGGATGAGCCGTGCCAGCTTCAACTGCGCACCGCTGGTGAGGAAGTCGCAAAATTCGTTTCCAATCACGCCGGCGGCACGGCACGAGAAAACCTTCTCGGCGGCGGGATTCATCATTGTGATCGACAGATTTTCGTCGAGCTCGATGATCGCGTCCATTGCGGTGTCGATGAGTCGCGCAAGTTTGCGTTCACGATCGGCTACTGCGCTTTCGGCCCGTTGCCGGCGCACCTCGGCGCCGGCGCGTGCCGCGAAGATACGAAACAACGTAAGAGCGTGGCCGTGCTGCGGCATCGGCTTGGTGTCGATAATAGCCAGGTGGCCGAGTACATCGCCGGTGGCGTCGGTCAACGGGATGCCCATGTAGCTGACGGCGCCGATCCGTTTGAGGCCCGGATCGTCAGGAAAACGCGTCTGGACATCATCGGCGAAATGGCAGAATCGCGATTCATTGACCACCACTTCGGCCGGCGTGCCTTTGAGATTGTACTCGTAGCCGTTGAGCCATTCACCGTCCATCCAGAATGCCAGCGCGCGTAATTGCCGGTATTCGGGAATATACTCCGTGACGACGGCTGCGGATGTATTGAGGACCCTGGCCAAATTCTCGACAAGCGCGGTGAAAAAGCGTTCGCCGGTATGTGTCGCCGTGCCTTCCAAAATAGATCGGATTGCAGCTTCTTCGTTAAGTGTGCTCATGATGAAACGCAGACAGAGTGAATAGAAGTCACGGATTATACACTATCGAGTGTGTTCTCTATCGGAATCAGGTGATGCCGCGGCCGGTATCTGTCACAGCGACGGTTCGGGGAACTCGTAAGCTACGTTTCCCGGACATGGGTTTCAACTATGCAGTGCAGTTTTCAGATTCGTAATGCCGGGGGCTCATGGGGGCGGAGGCCGCGCGGAGCACCCGGTCCTGCTGCGGTCCCTGTGGCACAACCGGTTTATTGCGGTAGAATATGATATTGAAGGCTACCATGAGCAACGCAACGGCTCCAACATCGAATCCGAATGGTCCCTATAGGGTGACATTCTCATTTGGGAAACATCCATGAATGGATCGCCAGATTCGCAACCTTCCAGGACAAGCGCCGGCAGGCATGAAGAGATGCAGGGCCAGGCGTCCTACAGGCGAATTGGGGTGCCTGCGCTTGCTCGACTGTTGCCGGTTGCCGTCCTGGCGGCCGTGCCGATTCTCCTATATATGCGGGTATGTCATTTTGCCTTCCTCAATTGGGATGACCAGATATATATCATTGACAACCCCTGGATCCAGTCGCTTACGGTACCCAATCTGCGTGCGATACTCACGCCCGGAACATTCGAGCTCGAATTGCTGTACATACCAGTGACGTATCTGTCATTCATGCTCGAAATTGCCGCATTCGGACTCGATGCAGGGTCGTTGCATCTTACGAACGTATACCTGCACGCCTTCAACACCATTCTGATCTTTCTGATGTTGCAGCGGTTGACGCGGCAGCCGTTCCCGGCGTTTGCAGCGGCATTGCTTTTCGCGGTGCACCCGCTCCAGGTCGAGACAGTCGCCTGGGTGATGGGCCGGAAAGATCTGTTGGCGACATGCTTCAGTCTCATGTCGATCTTGATATGGCTGCGTTGGATGAAGACTGGCAGCGCCAGAACATTCGCAGCAGTTGTGCTTTGTGTAGCAGCAGCAGCTCTGGCGAAACCAACTGCGGTGGTCGTGCCGGTAATACTCGTGTTCGTATTCTGGCTGGAGCGGCGGCGGCTCGAGCTACGCCCGTGTCTCTACGTTCTTCCGAGCGTGCTGGTGGTTGCGGCACCGGTTCTAGTCGCTGAATCGGTGGCCACAATGCCCGTCGATATCGCGACATTTCGCCTGTTTTATGTGCCCGGCATTGTGTGCGGTTGGCTCTCGCGTTTTCTCCTGCTTGATCCGCCGCAGGCCTATTACTCGCTGTCGCAGGCAAATGCAGCCGCGAACATTGTGCTCCTGTATTTTGCGCCGTTGGCGCTGCTTGCGCTGACAGCTGTGGTTGCGACGCGACGACGATGGTGGCGACTCGGGTTCGGCCTCGCTTTTGTGGTGGTTGCCGCGTTGCCGGCTTTGAGCATCCTCTGCCTGATGAATCGAGAGTATGTAACGGCCGACCGCTACGGTTATTTTTCGCTCATCGGCATGTTTATGATCCTGTCTCTGCCGCTCGGTCGCTGCGGTAGCGCGGTGCGGGCCGTCTACGCCGGCATATTGGTTGCCTGGGCCGCTGTTGCCGTTCTCGCGACACATGCCCAGATAGACGTCTGGCGGAATAGTGAGAGTCTGTGGTCGCACGTGTTGCAGCTCGATCCCATGAACCCGACGGCGCACGCGATGCTGGGGAATCACTTCTATCAACACGCCGACACCAACCGCGCCACGTATCATCTTCGCCGCGCCGTCAGGGTATTTCCCGGGCAGTATCGTGCGTACTATAATCTTGGCCGGATTGCGTCGGAGTCGGGGGTGGACAAGGATGCTGTCCGGTATTATAAACGTGCGCTGGCGGCGAATCCTGACTTTTCCGAAGCATGGCAGAATCTCGGAGCGGTCTATTCACGACTAGGTGCCGTCGACGATGCCGTGGAGGCATACGAGGCGGCCATCGCGACAGCTCCGAACAGTGCCGCGTCGTGGTACAATCTTGGACTTGTCAAGAAATCGGCCAATCGCCTTGACGAGGCCCGTGAGGCATTTGAACGTGCGATAGCCATTGATCCCACTGACGTGCGCGCACGTTTCAAGCTCGCAGTTGTGTGTCACCAGACGGGGCGCCGCGCGGCCGCACGCGCGGCATACGAGCGCCTGGTCTACGACCTGCCGGATCATGTTGAGCTGCATTTCAACCTCGCCACAATCTATCTTGCCGACGGTCAGCCGCATCGTGCCGTGCCGCTGCTGAACCACGTGCGCAACTTGCAGCCTGCGGACGCGGACATCCATCGCGAACTTGGGTTCGCCCTTCTCGGTACCGGGGATTTTTTGGCTGCAATCGACGCACTTACGACTGCGCTGAACCTTACCGATTCCGTCGATTCCGCTGCACACGCGGGCCTCTGTGTCGCATACTATCACCAAGGCAATGTTGCCGCTGCCGGCCGGCATTACGATCGTTTGCGCGAAGCTGGTGCGACATCAACCGTACCCAACGATATTGCCGCAGAACTGGCCACCAGACGCGTGCTGCGGCCATGACTCAGGACAGCCGTGACTTGAAGTCCTCGTAGCCGAAGGTCCGGATGATCTCCAGGCCGGCAGCCTCGGACCACGTTGCGATCGCGGGAAGGTTGACGCCGTTGAATGTGGTATTCTTGACCATCGTGTAGTGAAGCATGTCGGTAAATACAACGCGTGTGCCGACTGTGAGCGGCTGGCTGAATGCGTAGTCGCCGATGATATCACCGGCTAGACAGGTGAGACCGGCCAGGCGGTAGGTATGCGGCAATGTACCCGGTTCACTCGCTCCGATAATATCTGGCCGGTACGGCATTTCGAGTACATCAGGCATATGCGTTGTGGCCGATGTATCCAGTATCGCGATATCGATCTCATTTCGAACGATATCGAGGACCGTTGCTACGAGATAACCGGCGTTCAGCGCGACCGCCTCGCCTGGTTCGAGATACACCGTGACCTGGTAGCGGTCGGCAAAGTCTGAAACCAGCCGACACAGGAGATCTACATCGTAGTCGTCGCGCGTGATATGATGACCACCGCCGAAATTGATCCAGTCCATGGACCGAATCACGTCGCCGAAACGGCTCTCAACCGCCGTGAGCGTTCGTTCCAATGCGTCGGCATTGCTACCGCAGTGCGTATGGAAATGTAAACCGCTGATGCGGTCAAGGTCGTCGCGGATGAACTCGGCATCCACAATGCCGAGACGGGAATGGCGGTAACACGGGTCGTAAAGCGGTGTTTCCACGGTCGATAATTGCGGATTGATTCGCAGGCCGCAGCGGACGCTCTTCTGCTGTAGTTCTCGGCGATCTCGGAATCGTCGCCATTGGCTGAAAGAATTGAATACCATGTGATCGGCACAGCGAACGAGGTCGGCGAATTCGTCGTCACGATATGCCGGCGCGTATGTGTGCACCTCGCGGCCAAGCGCATCGTGCGCCAATTGCGCCTCGTTCAGCGACGACGCCGTAGCGCCGCCCAGTCGATCCCGTAGCTGTGGAAACGTGCTGAACATCGCGAACGCCTTGAGCGCAAGAAGAATCGTGCAGCCCGACCGCTTCTGTACGGCGTCAAGTATATCGAGATTCCGATTCAGTTGATCGCGATCGCACAGATAACACGGTGACGGCGTCGCGTCGACATCAAATCTTACTGTATCTTCTCGGTCCACGGCAGCCCGAATGTGTTGAGATCCTTCATGAACGGCGTCGGGTCAAGCTGTTCCACATTAAATACGCCGGCGCCGCGCCAGGTCTTCTCCAGCATCAGCTTGGCGCCGATCATTGCCGGCACACCTGTCGTGTAGGATATCGCCTGAGACCCGACCTCCTTGTAGCAGGCTTCATGGTCGCAAACGTTGTAGATATACAATTTCTTTGGTTTTCCCGCTGATTCGCCCTCTATCATGCAGCCGATACATGTTTTCCCTTTTGTTCGCGGACCGAGTGAGCCCGGATCGGGCAGCACAGCTTTGAGAAATTGCAGGGGGATGATCTCGCGGCCTTCGTAAACCACCGGCTTGATCGCGGTCATGCCCACGTTTCCGAGCACACGCAGATGTGTCAGATACTGCTCGGAGAAGGTCATCCAAAAACGGATGCGCCGGATCTCCGGAAAATGCTTGACAAGCGACTCGAGTTCCTCGTGGTACATGAGATACATTTCGCGTTCGCCGACGGCCGGAAAGTCAAACGTTTTGTGTTCGGACAATGGCGGTGTCGTGCACCATGACCCATCTTCGTAAAACCGGCCTTCCTGGGTAATTTCACGTATATTGATTTCCGGATTGAAATTGGTGGCAAAGGGATGACCATGGTCGCCGCCGTTTGCATCCATGATATCAATATAATGCATCGCATCGAAGTGATGTTTCTTTGCGTGTGCGCAGAAAATATTGGTCACGCCGGGATCGAAGCCGCACCCCAACAGCGCCATGAGCCCGCGTTCGCGGAAGCGTTCCTGGTAGTCCCACTGCCATTTATAGCAGAATTTTGCTTCGTCCGGCGGCTCGTAGTTCGCCGTGTCGAGGTAGTCGACGCCGGTTTCAAGACACGCGTCCATAATCGACAGGTCCTGGTAGGGCAGGGCGGTATTGATAACCAGTGCCGGTTTGACTTTGTTGATCAGCTCGACAACTTCGCTGACGTTGTCGGCATCTACCTGCGCTGTTTCGATGGCGGGATTGCCGATACGTTTCTTGAGCGCCTCGCATTTGCTGAAGGTGCGATTGGCCAGGCACAGTTTCGTGAATACATTCGGGAGTCTGTTGCATTTGTGAGCGACGA
>JAJFLQ010000138.1 GCA_021772615.1 Verrucomicrobiota bacterium
GTACGTTCGGAATTTGCCCGCTTCGTACTCTGAGACAACTTTTAATTTGAACGCTTCACTATAACGAATTACTGACTCTGCCATTATTACGTCCTTCGATATTAGGTTGATAATCTGTCAACCTATGTCAGGACGGGACAAGAATATCGAATGTCGAGCAAGGAATGACGAATATCGAAGGTAAGCTTTTCGCCTGAATCCGGGAAATTAGTAGCATAGCCATCTTGGCTGTAGCTTTTTGGGCGGCCTGACTACAATATTCGGATTTAAATATACAGCCCCCACAGATCAGAGATCGTGTAATCGCTATCGTTCTGTGTTCTTCCTGGAGCGATCGTGTTTCAGCCGGAGAGGTAAGGAATCGATCCCGATCCCGATCCCGATCCCGATCCCGATCCCGATCCCGATCCCGATTTCGATTTTAACAAGCTTGGCAGCATATACACTCTCGCACCATTGTCTTGTCGAACATGCAAACTGGGAGTTCTGGAAAAATTCCAGACTTGAGGCCACAAGCCGGCGAATTTCCGCCGTTTGGTAGCCCCATGGGGTCACCGTGAAAAAACATCATTATTTCGTGTTCGGTGTTCTATACCCATGCTAAACGGTGCAGGAATGAAGGCATCCATCTTTGCAGACGCTTGAGCCTATGCTATCGAGCTCCGGGATACTTTATCCGCTTTTCAGGCGCTCGGTATTCACAACGTTCGGCATCACTATTTGTCTTGTCAGCATGACAATGCTGACAAATACCAACCATTCGCCCAGGGTCACACCTCCGGCGATAAACCCAAAATAATTATTCAATATCAGGCCGGTAAGCAGTATCATGAATGTCGACTTTTTGACCTTGTCGATATTTATGATAATGAGGGAAAAGAGGGGAAACCAGACAACGTTGGCGTATGTCCAGCGATTCGGCGGCAAGAGAATTTCAACGAGCATGACGAGTGTCGCGCCGGTGAGGAAAAGAACCGAATCGTCGGGGCGCCGGATTCGGTGCCGCTTCAACACGTAGGTTGCGATCCCTAGCATCGCGAACAATGCAATGGTGTAAACCCCAGACGGCAATCTTACGCCAACAAAGTCGAATATCGCCTGCAGCGACGATTTGCTGGTAGGAATGGGCCAGTACTTTGGTGTGACTGGTCTGCCTTCAACGTCGCGGATTTCGTGCACGACATAGTATCGATCACTCTCTCCGAGCGACGCACGATTAGTGGCGCCGAGGGCCGGCATTGCCCGCAAATAGCTGTGCCATACTCCGGGACCGCACACCGCCGTAGTAATGATCACTGCAATGATAAATCCGATCGCCGCCCCTTTAAGAATTCGCCATCGGCCATATACGGCCAGTGGAATGAGCATTGCACCGGCCGGTATTCTCAGGCAAATGAGGATACCCAGGATCGCGCCGGCCGCAACCTCTCGGACCGCGGCGCCTGACTTCAGAACGCCGTAGGCCAGGACGATCATAAATGCATACACGATATACACTTGGCCGCGTTCAAGATGAAGCAGCCAGTAATAACTTCCGGCAACAAAAAACAAGCCTTGAAACGCGATCAGCCGGGCGTGTACCGGAGCATTGGCCGCGAGCGCCATAACCACGATGCTGAGAATGAGAATCGACCACTGAAGAGTGAACCATAGACGTTGCTGCCGCGCGTAGTCCCAATCGGCAACGAAGCAATGCAGCATCAGAACGGCCGGGGACACGCTTACGCGGGATATCGGTTGATTGCTGAAATCCAGTGGGTCAAGTAGAGCAGGAGACTGCTCCGGGGTCCATTTATGAAAATACGGATCCAGGCCGCGATTCAATAGCCGGGCGCCCACAATTCGGGGACGCAGATCGATTGCCCCGGACGTGTCCATATACCGGTAGCTCCGATGTATCGACCATCCGCATACGAGGATTCCAAGCAAGACCATCGTATTCAGACTCCACCGGACCCGTCGATCCGAGAATTCGAATGGTGGTTGTAACCAGCGAAATGGCATTCAACAATCCTGGTGCGATCGCATCCGCGGCATTATCGAGGTCACGGACGACATCGTTGACGTGAGGATTCCTTGATTGGGCATGCGCTCGATGTTACCCGTAAACGAGGATACGGGATTTTTTGTCATGGCGCCGTCTGTCATTTGCCGAAATGCGTGCGGTTCACGGTGTATGCTTGTCACCACGGAGTTGTTCTGAATTACTCCGGTCATGGCGCCGGGTGTATGAACATGGAAATATCATGATTAAAGCAATCGTACTCACATGTGATAAATACAGGGCATTGACGGAGCATATGATGTACCGATATGCCCGGACTTGGTCCAATCACCCGTTCCGGTTTCGTATCCCGTATCAATCGCTTCGCGAACCAGACTCGCCCGGAGTCGAGTACGTATCAAGTCCGGTCGCGATAAAAGCGACCGTGTTAACACTGTTGGACGATCTCGATGACCATGAATGGATCTACTGGTGCATCGACGACAAGTACCCCATCACGCTCAGGCTGCCGTGTGTTCATGGTATTGTCGACTGGTTGAAGAACCATCCTGCGTCTGATGTTGACGGCGTCCTTTTTTGCAGACGCAACAAATTGTTGAGAGAACGGAATCTTACCGGCAATACCATCCAGGACCCCCGGGGCAACTTGTATCTTGAACGAAAGCGGTATGATTCAATATGGCTGCACCAATTTCTGAGGGTAGGGGTGTTGCGTCACTTTTTCGAATCGTTTCCGGACGACATTCCCTATGCCAAATTTATGGAGAAGCTCAAGAAAAAGGCTGATAAGCCCCCCGATCACAGGCTATTTGTCTCAGAAAAAAATCTGGTAACATATGGCGAGAGCACATTTCGCGGCATACTAACGCGCAACTGCTATGAAAGTATCGTCGAATCCGGGCTTCGTCTGCCGGAATGGCACCGGCACACCACCGGCATTCGGATTACCTGGGGCAAGCTCTCGGATTAGCAGTCTGTCGGTTGTGCACCCATGTTGCTAATTTTGCAATGTCCGCTTATTGAACCTGGATTAGCGGTGCCGCAAGGGCGGCAACTAATCCTTGAGAGGCGTTTCATAGAGTTCAATTCTCAGATACCAGCTGGGGGTGGAGGTTGTGCTACGTTGAATTGACCATTCATCTTCCCAGAATCCATCACAACGTTTAGCAAACCATTTGGCTAACTCGTCCATAGGTATTCACGTTTACCAGATATTGTTGGCTCAATGTTTTTGTTCGACCGGGTGAGTGATTGTTGTAACTATTTCATCATTATGGTCATAGACTTCGAACGAATTGGATTACTCACGGCTAACACAGCGGTGCGCCGCTGTATTAGCCGTTGATGTTGAGCCGTTTGTTGGGATCTATATTGTTTTGAAACATCCCGGATTGACAGTGAGCTTCTCAACCATCTGGCACTCAATCCCTAATTTGAACTCCTTTAACGTATTTTCCATCCAATTGTAATTTCACGAGTGTAATCAAGTATTGCCATGTTCGCTTTCCTATTTCGAAGCTCGGTAGAAGGAAAGGACCTTACCACCGCGAATTGTCACTGAAAGTATCCGACCCACACCATGATACCACCCAAGGATATAGCTACCATCATCCTCCCAATCGTGACCTTGGCGAGAATCGAAATCGGGCTGTCCCAATTCCTTCAACAACACTTCTTCGTGCCAACCTACGAAATCTTGCGAGAAAGCAGGGGGCCCCATGAACAAACGCTCGGATCCGAAATACCCGCCAATACAGAGCAACAAGATCAACACAGCTAAAGCGGTGATTCCTGATGCTCTTCTATTTCTCATCTTACCTGCGAATGTTCTGAATGAATCCGATCCGATGCTGAGGCCATGTTGGCGTAGCGCCGTAAAATGCTGGGCCGCAGCCTCGTCGAAAGGGTATAGATGCCAGGCGCTGAAGAACGAGAACAACCCGTTCCGAAGTGCGTAAGACTGGACCTGCTGGTCTATCGAGGTGCGATTCAGAACGGCTAGCCAACCGCGCATTTGCTCCTCGACCGTCACGATCGTAGTTGCACAGGGACCGAAATAATTCCCCAGTCGCTTTCGAAGTCGAGCTGCGGCCGGAGAATGCTGATGCTGCAGTGCGCTGATACGATCGGTATCAAGAACGATCATTCTCAGCCACATGCTTTCGGTAGGCAGCCGCCTCCCGCTGGATCGTCACAATGTCGGGGGTGTCGTCGAACATACCAGTCGTCGTTCGCCAGTTGTTCGTCTGTCCGCCATCAGTACGTAATCCTGCGACCTCAACCTCAAGGGGCTATAGTCGCTCCGACATCTCTCTTATTGTCATGGTCTTGCTGATAACTGTACTATAGCCTAGGTCTGCCGAATGTCCCGGCTTCCCTGGTGCCTATCGAATAAGGTGAGTGAGCGTCCGCATGATCACACTGAGGTAATGATTAAATGCCCGAGGCGCTCCGACAGCGCGGATTATGCGGGGGCACTCACCAACGATTGGTTGGACTTCGGCGCGCGCCGCTATGGTGCGAAACTTGCGAGCTGCAGCCAAGCCGTCAATATTGGCCAGCGACAGTTTTGTGACGATAGTGGAGCCGTTTGGTGATACCGCTAACATCTAACGACTTGGAACGGACGAAAGATGCAGTGCCATTCAAACGGCCAGTCTGGAAATACGAAAAAGAAAGATTTTGGCAAACTGCACCGTTCGCCAACCGAGCTGAGTCCGTTCGGATTGCCGACGCATCACTTGACGCGTGCTATCAATGCTATCTTATTGTGGTATGGCACAACTACTCGTTCGAAAAATTGAATCAACGGTCGTCCAGAAGCTCAAGGAGCGTGCGAGCGAACACGGGTGTTCTGCCGAAGAAGAGCATCGAGCGATTTTAGGAAGGGAATCGAGTTACTGGCACGACGGGACGCGCTTGCAGCTTCGCGACTTGAACGATGGCTGCGCGGATTGTACACACACTTCAGCGACCGCATTCTGCCCATCACTGAAGAGATCGCCGAGGAATGGGGGAGATCGCGGTGATCGTTTTTCTGGAGGGTCGCAGTCCTCTGCGACCGTATGGTGGTAAGCTGTTTGGATGCAGCGGGTAGCGGCCGGCGGGCAGGACGCTGGAAAGGCGCACACACAGCCAAGATGGCTATGCAACCATGTGGTGGCACAGCTACACGATCAAAACCTGTGCTACTTAAAACGACAAAAGCAGGACAGGCGTTCATCGCCGGAATCGTTCATCCGAACGCGTTCTACCGGGCTACGCTTGTCCGGTGGAATCGCTGCGCTCACTGGGGCCAACCAAAGGGTCACACCTTTATTTTATAGCTATTGCTTGCTTTTCGATGTTGATAGCGTAAGTTTTCGATATGTCACGTCCGCTCCGAATTGAATATCCTGGTGCTGTTTATCATGTCATGAATCGGGGAAATCAACGGGCG
>JAJFLQ010000139.1 GCA_021772615.1 Verrucomicrobiota bacterium
GTTGACCGTGCGGCGATGATTACCGGAACGGCGATTGCCCCTGGTGACCGCGTTCTTGGTTTGCCGTCCTCCGGGCTGCATACCAACGGCTACAGCCTGGCGCGCCGAATTTTCTTCGAGCATTGTGGTTGGGATGTGACCCACCAGGTCGACGAGCATGCGGCGACGATCGGAGACGTGCTGCTCGAACCGCACCGGTGTTATTGGCCGGCGATACGGCTAGCGTTGCAGCGCAAGCTGCCGATTCGCGGCATCGCTCACATTACCGGTGGCGGCTGGTACGACAATCTTGCCCGTATCTTGCCCGCCGCGGTCGATGCGGTGCTGCAGCCGGCGCAGACGTCGGTTCCGCCGATTTTCCGACTGCTTGAGGAGCACGGCAATGTGGACACCGCCGAGATGTATCGCGTGTTTAACATGGGCATCGGGATGATGTGGGTGGTACCGCCTTCAGGCGTGGCGAACGCTGTCGCTATCGCCGGCGCGGCCGGCGTGGCGGCGATCGACATCGGCGTGATTACGGACGGTACCGGCGCCGTGCGTCTTACCGGGATCGATGACACTGCCGCAGCTGCGGGGTGACTGCATTCAGCGCGCCCGCTGCCTGTGCGCTGCTTGTCGACTGGTTTGGAGATAGAGGAGTATGGCATACCATGGATGTTTATAAAAAGCGGATGGCCAATGGGGACCTGAGCCTGAACTACCACTTCCGCGTCGAAGTCGACGGGCGTCCGCGGGAACGCGATACCGGCACGTCCGACAAAGCAACGGCCTTGGCCTACGCCAAAAAATTCTTCACTGCATCGGGAAATGCGCGCGGTACCCGCTCGGTGGTTCGCACGATGTTGAACGACGCGATGCGACGTGAAACGGTGTTGTTTGACGAGGCATTTGAGCTTTTCGCGGCGAAACCGGTAAAACGACCGATCGGCGAAGAACAGATGCGCGTGAAGCGTCGCCACTGGGAGGATTTCGTGTGGTTCATCCGCGACAATTGCTCGTGGGTTGTGAATCTTTCGGACGTATCCCGCGAGATGGCGGCCGAATACCTGCACTTTCTGCGCACACACGGCAAGTATCGCCGTGCGGGAACGCAGCGCGTCGTCGAGTTCAATCGACGGATGCCAACGGAGAATCGTGATGAATGCCAGCAGCTCAGCCCCGCGAACTGCAATGCCTACCATTCGACACTGCAACAGGTCTTTCATGTCCTGTTTCGCGACGCGTCTCTGATTGAAAACCCGTTCGATGCGCTGGCGCGGCTCGATAAGGACGATGACGCCCGCGAAGCGTTCACGCCGGCAGAGATCAAGCGCATCGGTGAACATGCCGACACGTTTCTGTTTCCCATTGTAGCCGTGGGTATTTACACCGGCCTTCCGGAAGATGAGATTTGTGTGTTACGGTGCGAGGAAGTAGATCTCGACGAGGCGTGGATCACCCATAAGCTGGCCGGCACCGGCATGCTGGCGCGGGTGCCGATCCTGCCTCGTGTCCATACCTACCTCGCGCGTCTCAAGGAGCAGGCAAAGAACGACTACCTCCTCCCGGCGCAAGCCGAAGCGTGCTTCGAGCGCAAGTCTGCCATTCGCCGGCGTCTTACCGACTTTCTCGAATCTCTGGATCTCCGCCGTAAGACGCGGCAGCCGGGGCGGTCGACCATGTCCAGCATCAAAGACGCGCAATCGCTCCGGCACACATTCTGTTATGTCGCCGCGGCCAATGCGCTTCCGCTTCCAGTTATCAAGAATATCGTTGGGCACGTGAGTCAGGAGATTGCCGATCTGTACGGAAACGGTGATGAACAAGGCCTTCAGCGTGTGATCGAGGAGTATCGCGACGACTATCTCGGGCTGCCCGAGAGCGGCCCGCTCAAGGCGCCTGCCGAACACGGCGGCAGCGAGCATGTCGTGTGCATGCTCAAGTCAATGACGCCCGAGAATTGGGCGTTTATGCGCGATGAACTCCTGCAGCTTCTGGCCGCGCGCTAGCGGCGGAGGATGCCATGGCCGACAACGTGTTCGCACTGGTGGACTGCAATGCGTTCTATGTTTCGTGCGAACGTGTATTTCGTCCGGACCTTGAATCCCGACCAGTTGTGATCTTATCCAACAACGACGGCTGTGTGGTAGCGCGATCGGACGAAGCGCGCGCGTGCGGGGTACCAATGGGCGAGCCTATCGGGCAGGTCCGCCATCTCATTCGTCGCCATGGCATCGTTGTTTTTTCGTCGAACTACGCCCTCTACGCCGACATGTCGTCGCGCGTTATGGCGACGCTGTCGTTGTTCGCCGACGCCTTGGAGGTGTATTCGATCGACGAAGCATTTCTCCGTTTTCCCTGTCGACACGGCGGCGCCGCGGCGCTTGGCGACCGCATCCGGCGCACGGTCCTGCGTGATACCGGTATCCCGGTATCGGTCGGTTTCGGCCCGACGAAGACCTTGGCAAAGCTGGCCAATCGTTGTGCCCGGCTTCGCCTGGACGGTTCCGCTTGCGTGCTCGACCCGGCGACCGGCGGCGTGTCGGTCGACAGGCTGCTGGAGGAAACACCGGTCGAGGCCGTGTGGGGTATTGGCCGGCAACACGCCCGACGCCTGCGCCGTGCGGGCATCTGTACGGCCCGCCTCTTTCGTGACGCGCCGGACGGGTGGCTGCGCGAAACCTGCACGGTGGTGGGGCTCCGGCTTGCACACGAGCTGCGCGGGCGTTCGTGCCTGTCGTTGGAGACATGTCCGCCCGCGAAACGCGAAATCTGCTCGTCTCGGGCGTTCGGCAGACCGGTTCATGAGCGTTCGGTACTCGCGGAAGCGGTGGCTACCTACACCGGCCGCGCGGCCGTCAAACTGCGCCGGCAGCAATCGCGGGCGGCTGTGGTGTCGGTGATGATCGAGTCGGATGCCTTCCGGGCGGGGCCGCAATATCGCAGGACGTCGACGCGACGATTGCCGGTGCCGACCGCCGATACCGGTGTGCTTCTCGCGCATGCCGTGGCCTGCCTCGACGCGATCTATCGTGGCGGCATCACGTACCGGCGGGCCACGGTTATGCTCTCGGAGATTTCTTCCGCTGCGCACGTGCAACCGGATTTCTTCGCACCGCACGATCACCAATGCAGCCGACGTCTGATGGCAGCGGTCGACGCGATCAACGGCCGGTTCGGCGCGGACACAGTGCGCTACGCGGGATCCGGCCTGGAGCGGGCTTGGACGATGCGTCGTCGCCGCCTTTCGCCGCGGTACACAACCGTGTGGCGGGACCTCCCGCAGGTGCGGGCTTGACAGCCGGCGACGACAACAACCAGGCTGGGACCGGCCGCGAGACAAATGGGGGTCGACTGTCATCCGATCGCCATGCGCCTGGCGTTGCATGGTCAGTTGCGGCGATTCTTCTGTGGGCCGCCGCGCTGCGGTTTCACGGTATCGGCCGACAGGGATTCCGGTTATGCGATGAGGGCTATTATCTGCTTCATCCGATGAATCTCGTGTACTCGCCGACCGCCGAAGCGTTTCTTTATTACAAACACGGCCTGTGCCTGATGGTGAGCTGGTTCGTCCGCGGCTTTGGGCCTGCGCCGTCGTCCGTTCTTGCCTGCGCCGCGGCGTGTGGCATGATAACGGTTGTCGTGACGTTCGTCGCTGTCCGGCACATGTTCGATACAAAGACCGCACTTGCAGCCACGGCTGTGCTGGCGTCGTTGAAGTATGTGTTGTTCTACCACCGAAGCAACCTCAGCGACGGCTACGCGCTGATGATCTTCGCCATCGTCCTCACGATGCTCGCTGCACTGATCACGACGGTCGAACGGTACGACCGGAGCAGCAGCGGCTGGAAACGGCGCGCCGGCCCGCTGGCGGTCGGCGCCGGTTTGCTCATCGGATTTTCTTTTACCGTTCGCATTCAGACCTGTCTTAGCCTTCTCGGCATGGTTGGAGTTATGGTGCTGCTGTTGCCGTGGTTGCGGCCAAAGGCGGATCGTGGCCGGGTAGTATGGCGCTATATCGGCGTCGGCAGTTGCGTGGCAGCGGCTTCCGTCATCGGTTATGCGGCCGTTATGCTTTATCTCGGGGATCGGGTTGATTGGCCGCGGACGCTCGAATGGTATGAGAAAAACCTTGCCATCGCCCGTGTTGAAAGTCAGGTCTGGCGACCGTATCTGATCGGACATCTTCGGGACCATACCATCGGCCTCTTCCCACTCGTCGCAATGGCGGGCGTCGGCCTTGAAATGGTACGGTGCCGTCGTCGGTCTTCGCCGTTGCGATTATGGTTTCTGGTGTGCACGCTGGGGCTGGCGGCGGCTCATGTCGCCGCGGCCATGCCGTGGCCTCGCGGGCAGTTGAATCTGGTGTATCTGTTGGCTATATACTGGGGCGTCGGACTCAGCGGTTTGCTGTCATGGAATGTCGCTCGGCCGGCGGTGCGCCGTGCCGGCGTGGCGGCCATACTGATTACCACTGTTGTGTCGGAGTCGCTGCAGGGTTATCTGATGTTTGCCTTGCCGCACGGTTACGATACCGTGAATGCATATCTCGTGCAGCGCGATCCCGGTAGTCGCGGCAAACGGCCCTTCGTTGCGACGCATTCGTGGCCGGTGATCGGTTGCAGCTATGGAAGCAGCCCGTTCATCGTCTACGATCTTGTCGACGAGCCGGACTACGGCGCATTCTGCCGCGGTCTGCAGGACATTCATGAACGATATGGCGCGCGGTTTGTCATCCTCGATCTGAACGTGACCTACTTTGCGGGCCGGCCCATGAACCAGATGTTGCAGGAATTCGTCTTGTCCAACCTTCCCGACCTCGTCGTCGCTAACGATATGGCCAACGAGGCACAGTGTGTTGCCGATGCCGTGGCCGGCCAGCCGCCGCGCGAGGACATGTTCAGCCGCCGCATTGTCGTTTATGATCTCGATCGGCTTGCGCCGATTCTCGACCCCGACGGCCGTGTGATGCGGTTCACATCCGACGCAGATATGGACCGCAGGCTTGGTGCGCGGATTCGGCCGTCGACCGGTTTCTAGGAGCCTGTCGGGCTCCGAAAAGGGGTTTTGACAGACGTTTCGACGTCAGAATTCCGTTCCGCACGGCGCCGGCACACTAAAGTGCGACCTCCAACGGCGGATGAGTGCGGCCTCGCCGGTTCGTGTGCATCCAGACCCACCCCTTGCATATGCGGCACCGGGTTGCTTGCCGCTGTGTCGCTTTATGACCCACACGCAGCAACGATTTTTTACAATCCGTGCCGTACGTCGGTATGAGTAAGAATAATACGATATTCATAATAGTTTGATGTCAAATGAATTATGAATTTGTCTCTGTGATTGGCGGAAGTCATGCTAAGGGGCAGTGATAGGTTGATAATGCCAGGCGGACATTCCGGGTGCGCCGTTCGTTGCGCATATTGGAATGCGCGGGGGGCAACGGCGCTGTTTCCCCGGACACGTAAGCCGGCCCACCACATTACGGCGCAGTTGTGTGCCATATGACAACGACATCCGAGGGATCTCCTATGCGTGCCGCGGCGACCAGCGAAACAATTTTGATCGTAGATGATGATCACCGAACCCGGAAAGTGATCCGTAAGGTACTGGAGCGTCATGACCTAAAAGCGCTTGAAGCTGAGAACGGTCGTGACGGACTCCAACTGTTGAAGGATCACCATGTTAGCTTGGTCATCAGCGACGTGCGTATGCCTGAATTCTCGGGTATCGAACTGTTGCGCGAGATTAAGTCGCACACGCGCCGCCTGCCGGTGATTCTGATGACGGGCGCAGGAACGATTGATATGGCGGTGGAATGCATGAAGCTCGGGGCTGCCGATTATATTACAAAGCCTTTCGGATTGAAGGAATTCGAAGACACAGTCCTGGGAACGCTTGCCTCCGTCCGGCGCGGGGATGTGTGTCACGATGAAACGATAATGATGCAGCCGTGTTCCGGAAACTTCTATGGCTTCGAAATCATCCGGACCTTGGGAGAGGGCAACATGGGCATCGTGTTTCTCGTGAAAAGGCCGGGTGACCCTCGCGAATATGCCCTGAAGCTTTTCAAGAACTGGTCGTCGTGTGGAAGCTCCCTGACTGAAATGCAGCAGCGCTTCGAGCAGGAGGCGAAGGCGGCCGCCCAGATCGACCATCCCAATATTGTGAAATTGGTTGATTACCGTCTTGAGCGTTCGTTCGAGGACAACTATATCCTCATGGAATATGTAGACGGAATGCCGCTGGATCAGCTGTGCAACGCTCAATCGATGACGTATCTATCTAAGACGCAGATACTTAGCCAGCTGGCAGATGCGCTGGACACGATCCACACGCGTAACATCTGCCATCGCGATATCAAGCCGGCGAATATCCTTGTGAGCAGCGACCTCTCGCCGAAGATAACTGACTTTGGTATCGCCAGACTGCCCGACTCGGCCATCACCAAAACGACGGATCTGGTGGGATCGCCGCGATACATGGCTCCGGAGGCCTTTTCCAGTTCGTCGGTCGACAACCGCGCCGACATCTTTTCTCTCGGTGTCGTGGCCTATGAATTTCTGCTCAATCGCCACCCGTTCAATGCATCCACTCTGTACGAACTTGCGATGGTGATACGTTCCGAAGCACTTACGTTGCCGCGTGACATCGACGCGGCGTTTCCCGCAAGTCTGGAGACCGTGCTGCGGCGCATGCTTGAGCGCGCGCCTGCGGACCGATATCCCACCGCCGGAGAGGTCTGCCGCGACCTGGAAACATGTATTTTCGAACTGTCGGCATGACCAATTACCGAATACACGCGAGACGGGCCAGGATGCAAACGAACCGGCGAGTTAATAGTCGTCCGGTGTTGGCGTTCGCGCTACTGCAACCCCTGGACGTGCTGGCGCCGCTACCCGCGATTCGCACCACGGGAAGGAACGTGACGTGAAACCCACACTGAAGTGTGAACGCCAACAGACCGCCGGGAAGATCGGCAACGCTGATTTTCTTGAGTCGACGACGGTGCGTCTGCGGGTCGCGCGGACCGGACGATGGGTCAATAATTGATCAGTTCTATACTCTCGATCTTGAAGGTGTTTCGATAGGCATCGCGCCGAAGTACGGCGAGCAGTTTCACGGTTGCCAAAATCTGATCGCCATCGTGATCATAGATGCCGAGTGTGGTCGTGACCACCTCGCCGGCGTCCAGCGTGTCGCCGTCGCCGTTGAGGTCGCGGTAAAAATACTGGTCGCCGTAGTCGAATACCGACTGACCGATCACGACCGCAGTAAAGAAATTCCACCGCACCGTAATGAGCTCCGCGATCAGCTGCACCATGGCCTCCTCAACTTTGTCGCTGGTGACATCGGTGCCGGAGACGCCTTCCACCGCGAAAACATCGCCCATGTTCGAGAATGTGACTGTCGTGCGGGCGGCGAGAATGGCGGCGACCGCGTCCGCCACGGGTACGGTTGCGGCATTGGTGAATAGTCCCGTGAGGACGTCGGAATTCACCGTATTGATGTTCACTCGCCCTCGTGCAGGGGTATCGGAGCCGACACGGAACAGATCGAGAATGGCGGCGTCGACGCCGGCGGAGTCGCCGGCGTCGGCGGCCCAGAAGCGCAACGAACGTCCGGGCATATAGCTGCCGACGCGGCCCAGCTCGCCGACACGATCAAAGACTGCGTTGCGCACCTCGATGTCGCTATATTCGCTGATGGACGTATTGCCGCCGGCAAGTGTGGTGAGGGCGCCGATACCGACAGCGGCGCCGAGGTAGGAAAGTTTGGCCGAGCCGGCCGGGCTGTCCCGCCACACGGTGCTGTAGGACGGTATGGGACCGGCTTCGTCGCACTCGTTGTTCAGTGGGTCCAACGCCTCGAGCGTGGCGTAATAGGTGAGATCTCCCATTTGCAGCGGCAAACTGTTCCAGTTCCACCAGTGTGTGTTAAACGGTTGGCTGGGAAAGCTGTCGATTGCGGTGCCGCCGTCGTGCAACACAACTGATGTGATTTCGCAGTTCGTGATCTGGTAGGTATTGGTAAGGACGGGGATCGTGCCGACAAACGCCGCTTCGGTGTGGGAGCCGGCGAGTTCCCACGCCGACGAGTAATGCATGGTGCCGCCGTCTATGTTTGACGACGCAGCCAGTGACATGGTGTACGACGCTGCGTCAAAAAACGTCTTGCTTCCGCCGGCGGTGGAGGCGATTGTGACCGTGAATGACACAGTCAGGCTGTGGGCGCCGATCGGGACGTTTTCGACGCCGGGATAATACACTTCTCCTTTTAGGTAGAGATCGGCACGGAGATGGTTGTTGCCGCCGCCGGCATTCACCACGGTGGTGTCGAGACGTAGCGAGATCTCCGACAGTCCGAATTGATTCTCGCGTCCAACCACGCGGATCTCGGTGTTGGCCGCGCCCGGGTCCGATGTGGTGACTTGTCCTTGCGTATCTATCCAGACAATCGTTGCGTCACTGTCACTATCCACGTAATCGACGATCGCGGCGGCGGTCTGTGCGGCGGCGCGGCGGCGATCGGCGCCGCTGGCGAGGACGCCGTCGGCGGCGAGGTTCTTGATCCACGCGCAGTCGTTGTCATCCACGAGGTCGCCGATTGCGGGCATCGCGACGTCAGTGTCGTCGGGCGCAACAAACATCTTGTAAAGATTGTCGAGCGTAATCGCCGCCGCATCCTGAAGGTCAAGTCGGTTGTATTCCTCTGAATCGGTGAAGATTCCGTCGTTATCGGTATCGCTCCAGAAGGTTTCGGTATGATAGCTGTAGGGAAACAAATTTTGAATGACCTTGTTCTTAAAGTCCACCGGCTGCAGCTCGCGCGCGAGCTGACGGTGTGAATGCCACTGTTTTCCCGCATCTGGTTTGTACGTGTCGAAATCGGCGATACCGACGTCCTGCATGCACACTTCGCTGTCGGACGCGCCCGATCTAACGACGCTGCCTGTCGCTTCCGACCCGATTCCGTATGTCGCGGCGACCGCGCCGGGATCCCATTTGCCGCTTTCATCGATCACCATAAACGCAAACCGTCCGATTACCTCGCTGTCGCTGGTTATATGGATGAAGCCGCGATCGTCCGCCACCGGGGCGCCGGGATCGCTCATGTCCAGCGCGCTGTCGGACAGAAAGTCGAGGCCAGCCATTGTCACATGCAACTCGGAGGCAATGTCGTTGTTGTCGGCGGTTCCGCTACAAAGATAGTAACGTCCGGAAAATTCACCGACTGCCGGTCCGGCAAAGCCGTCGGTCGGCACCGTTGCCGGGAAAAGATCGTGGACATCGTTCACCCCGTCGTCGGGATCATAGCGCCATTGCAGCACTGCCATGACGTGGCTGAGTCCGGATTCGCAGACCTGTTGCGCACGGACACGATGAAGGTAGGATTCCGACGTTGCTCTCGCGGCAATCACGTAATACGAGAACCCTACGCCGATCGGCAGCGCGATCGCCAGAATGACCAGGACAATCAGTAGCGCGCTGCCTGCGTCTGTCGCCGACGCATGGTCCGTGACAGCATCATCATCGTCCTGACTGCGTATGCACGTCTTGGATGTCGTTCTGGGGCGGTTCATATCAGCATTCCGCGGAAGTTCCTCGCTCTGGCGGCGCGTGTCAGTGCAGCTTTATTCGTGTCGAGAACGTGCGTTTCAGCCGGTACGCCTGCGTCGAGTTGAGGTTGCTTGGGTGGATCAATGTAAACGACACCACGGCGAGTGCCGGCCTGGTATCGCTGTCTGAAAATGCGTCGTATGCCGAAATGTACGGCGGTATGTCGGAGGTGTGATAGAAATTGAGCTGAAATTCGAGCACCCCGGAGGCGACCGTACCTACCTTCTCCCAGGAATTATCTGCTGCCCACAAGCTCGTGTCGGCGTCAAGGAAATTCCATTTTACAGGCTCGATATCCGTGGTTGTCCAGCGCCGGAGCTGATTATTGCTGAGTTCGTAGCCGACTTCCGTAAGTGTGGAGGCGGGACCGGCGTTTCGCAGGCTGTTGGTAACGAATGCGACGTCGCGGACGCCAACACCGTTCGCGTCGACGAGGATCCTTTCATTCTCGAGGTTGCGTGTGGTAATGCCTTTGATGTCTTCCTGGATAACGTTGAACAGTGTTCTGGCATTTTCGAATACCTCCAGATTCTTGGTTGTTTGTCGCCAGAAATTCTGAATACCGTTCACGACCTGGATGAGAATCACCGTAAACAATGAAAAAATCGCAATCGCCGCCAATACCTCGACGAGTGTGAAGCTGTGCTGGTACGTGCACCGTTTCGGGCGGTGCACGCACCGTTGCCGTGGTTGGCGACGTGGCATCGCATCGTTCTCCGATATCCGGTGTGGGTCCAATGTTGTTATCACGGCGTAGCTTAGGGTGTAGGGTTCAGCACGGTGGTGTAAAAGAGCCAGCGTCTGCGGCTGGTGTAGCTCTTCGACATCGGCCACGACACTTCGACATGCAGTGCGGCAGCATCGGAATCGGCCGGTTCGACCTCGGCATGTGCGCCTGTCGGATCTACAACCGACGACACAACGGCATCCTGCCAGATGCGTATACTGGCAGTGAAGCCGTCGGCTTCAACGATCTTGTACAGGCCCGGGCGTGTCGAGTGGTCGAAAAAATTGGAATCGGTATCACTTTGCCAGCTGGGATCCTCAGGCAGGTCTGTCAGTTCGTCGCGGTTATACGTACCGCCCGATTCGACCGGCACCGCAAACGTTCCGTCGCTGGTGTCGATGAACGCGCTCCAGTCTGCCGTAGCCCTATGACTTATGTAATGCGAGAACTCCGACGAGATGAGGGCCACGCGAGTCTCGATGGCAGCATCGCGTCCTGTCGTGACGACCGTGAACATGAATCCGATCAGCGACACGATGCCGATTCCGGCGATCACGATCGCCATCAACACTTCAATAAGGGTGAAGCGCTGCATACCGCCGTACCGGGGAGCACAGCTCATATCAATGGTTTCCACGTCATTCGAATGTAAGCTTGCCATTAAGCGGATTGATGACGAGCGTCACGATCTCTGTGTCCGTTTCGCGGACCCAGAGATGGTTACCTTCGTCAATAAGGCCGATTGCCAGATCGATACGAATGGCGTCAGATCCCGCCGCGCCGGCTGGCGGTGCGATCAGCTCGCCGCGCGGCGACAGGATGATCGCTCGCATGTTATCGACGCGGGTCGCGCTTGTGTCTTCCGGAAAGCGAATGCCGCTTACCGTGTTACAGCGATTATGGCGCGGATTCTCGCTGTAGTCGCCGAATGACGGCGTGCCGACGACATACACGTCTACAGGAAGAAACTCCCATTTTCGTCCGCGGATGTAGGCGCCGAAGTTGCCGTCATGGCATGTGTTCGACGTGCGATACCGTGGATGGCCATCAAGGGTGCACACGCGGATCGCGCGCGCCTTGTATGCCCGATCCGCAAGGCCTCCCTGCCCACTGTCTTGAACCGACGGCAACAGGACAGCCGTGTGGACATTGTTCGTTGTTGCCAGATACCGTGCAAACCGTATCTCCGCGCCGAGAATACGGACGGCACGATTGACACTGTCGCTGCGATACACGTTCCGCAACTGTAAGTAGGAGACGACCAGGATTATGCCGGCGAGTGCCCACAATATCAGTCGTTTCATATCAGATTCACTTCACGGCCGGCAGGACAAGGTTGAATTCCGTTCCGGTGCCGGTCTTGCTGTTGATGTCGATACGCCCGGCGTACTTGTGAATAATAATCTCGTGAGCCACCATCAGACCGATACCCGTGCCCTGGCCGACATCGCGTGTGGTAAAAAACGGCTCGAAAATACGCGACTGCACGTCGTCGGACATACCGCAGCCGTCATCACGAAACGTTATGAGAATGTCGCCATTCGTCCAGTCAGTAATGATGTCGATTCTGCCGCGGCGTTCGCCGTTGCATTTCAACCTCTCCTGAATGGCATGGGCGGCATTGACCAGAATGTGAATAAACACTTGTGTCAAGTCTTTGGAAAGACAACGAATCTTGGGCAAGTTCGGGCTGAGTTCGAGGTGCACGTCTGCGACTTTGTCAACCTCGCTTCTTGCCAGCAGCAGTGCTCGTTTGATATCCAGATTAATATCAGTGAGGCGATCTGCCACGGTGGTTGGTGATGAATTGGCCACCTCGCTCAGCGCTGCCGTCAGGGTGATGATCTGGTTGATGCCGTCGAGTGTGTCCTGGAGCGCCATCGGCAGTTGCTCACGCAGATAGGGAACATCGGGCGTGCCGGACGTTGCCGTGGAACTCGGCTGCGATGCGGATTGCACGAATTCGTCGAGGCCCGGCAACTGCAGCAGCGGCAAGATCTGGTCGCGAATAAACACGTTGTTATCGCGGATGAATTGCATCGGCGTGTTGATCTCATGTGCGATGCCCTCGGACAACACACCGATCGCGTCCATTTTCTGTGCCTGCCGGAGTTCCGATTCTAGTTGACGTCTTTTGGTGATATCCCGTGAACTAGCCTGGATCTCTGTTCTCTTGTCTGCGTGTCGGACCATTTTGAAGGTGGTTTCGAACCAGCCGTAGTAGCCATCATGCCCACGAATGCGATGCTCGATTGTCAACGGAATCCCTGTTCCCGCCAACTGCTTAAACGGCATCTGGAGACGCTCCACATCGTCGGGATGACAATGATCAAACAGGCTGGTTCTTGTCAACTCCGAAGCCCCCAGTCCAAGTAGCGACTGACTCGATGGAGAGACGTAGAGAAACACACCGTCCGTTGCCAGGCGGGAGATCATGTCCGTCGCGTTCTCGGCGAGCAGGCGAAATCGCGATTCGCTGGCGCGGAACGCCTCGACAACCCGGCAGTGCTCAATGGCGTAGCGCATGGAGCGCTCCAGGCTGGACGCATCGAATTTGCCTTTCACAAGATAATCTGTAGCGCCTCGCTGCATCGCGGCGAGGTCGATTTGTCGTTCTTCCTGACCTGTCAGCATAATGATTGGCGCCCGAAAGCCGTTGGTACGGGCGACGTCGATCAGTTCCAGCCCGTTGTGCTCACCGAGACGGAAGTCAAGTAGGCATAAATGATGTATGCGGCGGGCCATCGCTTCCCGGGCAGCATTGAAGCTGTTTACCCAATCGAGTGTGATTTTGGTGTTTTCAAACTCGTCAAGGGTATCGCGAATAATGACGTAATCATCTTCGTCATCTTCCACCAGAAGCACATTCAATATGGGTAAATCAGTCATGGTCAATGGGCGTCAGGATGTGGGCAACGTGGTCATTTTAATCCCGTAACGCACGATCTTCTCCACCGTCACCTGTACGTTCGAAAACAGCGCGGTCCTGGTCATGAACGACTTCGCGCCCGTCGTCGGCTGTCAGGAGCATTCTTGATTGCCGTGTTATGGTTAACCCTCTAGCGTTCGATGTTCGACCGGCAGCATGACAAGGAATGTTGTCCCGCTGTCGATCTCACTGGTTGCTGTAACACTACCGGAATGACGTTCTACAATCTTGCGACAAATAGCCAATCCCATGCCGGTGCCCGCAAATTCGTTGCGCGAATGCAGCCGTTGAAACGGTGCAAAGATGCGGTCGATATACCGCATGTCGAAACCAATGCCGTTATCCGTGACCGTGATCTCGCATTCCATCGGAAGTCCGTCGACTACAGCCCGCGTTGATGTCCTGCTTTGGATGTCGATGA
The DNA here is from genome assembly GCA_021772615.1 of Verrucomicrobiota bacterium. Taxonomy (GTDB): domain Bacteria; phylum Verrucomicrobiota; class Lentisphaeria; order JABSQK01; family JAJFLO01; genus JAJFLQ01. The sequence goes on from JAJFLQ010000139.1 coordinate 13,677, forward strand.
CGGGAGCTATAGAGTCACGATGAAATTTTAACGCATTGCCGATTAGATTCTGAAACAACTGATGCAACTGCACCGGATCCGCCTCTATGGTGTTCAGGTTGCCGACGGTGATCGTAGCGCCGGTTTCCTCAATCAACACTGTAAGATCCGACATAACATTATCCATTATTTCACGTAGCGCCACGTGTTCGAACGGCCGTCGATTCGATGTTATTCGGGATAAGGCGAGCAGATCATGGATCAAACCGCGCATGCGTTCTGCGGCGCCGATAATACGGTCGAGGTAGTCCTTGTTTTTGTCGTCGAGGGTGTCGGCGCAGCCCTTTCGGAGTCTGGCCCCAAACGACTGAATCTTGCGTAGCGGCTCCTGCAGGTCGTGGGACGATACGTAGGCGAACTGTTCGAGTTCCTGATTGGATCGTTCGAGCTCCTGCGCCTGTTGCCGTAGCATCGTTTCGGTACGCTTGCGCTCCGTAATGTCGCGCAGGAAAATAATCCCATTCTTCTGCGTCTTGTCGTCGCTCTCGATCCATTCGATGGAAATTTCCGCGGGTACGCGTTGTTGATTCGGATTGACGGCGACAACTTCGCGCGGACTCGCCTCCCGGTCGAAGAAGTAGTGCTGATCAACCGGCGAACCGTCTTCGGATTCGAATAACGCCGGTACCTCCAAGCCGATTACCTCAGTCTTTCTAATACCCAAAATACGTTCGACCGCAACATTGCAGTCGACACACTTGCCGTCCGGGTCGAAAACGAGAACGCCCTCGAATCGTGCTTTGTCGACGAGGCCGGCAAGCAACTCGATGCGCTGCTGCGCGGTTCGTATCGCGGACAGGTCAGTGATTACCATCATCACATCGTGGCCCGTGCTGCCGCCATTGACAGATGAAAGATTGATCATGACCGGAACGGTGATGTCCGTGCGGGTATAAAGCCGAATCTCGGAAATAAAATGGCTGCGTTGGCTTTTGATAAGGCGCAGCGCCTCGCGCCACTGTCGGCGATCCTCCTGAATGATAAAATCAGCAAACGGCTTGCCAATGATGTTTAGAAACGGGTGATTGACACATTGCGAGAATTTCAGATTTGCGAACGCAATAGCGCCGTCGTTGCTTGTGAAGACCAGACCGTCGTTGAGATTGCTCATCAGCTGTGTGGCGATCTCAGCCGTCCCGAGCTGAAAATGCGGTAACTCGATCGCCTGGCCGTTCATGACCAGCGAATCGACGTCGCCGCCCATGATGGCCTCATACAGTTCCTTGTTGTATTGACCGTCCTGCCATTGCTGCATCGCTTTGCCGACGGTATCCTTGAGCTGGTTCAAGTCTGTGAACGGTTTGGTCAGATAGTCAAGCGCGCCGTAGCGGGACGCCTTCATCGCCGTCTCGATCGATGCATAACCGGTCATGAGCACGACTTCAATAGACGGATCGAGGCGCTTGAGATTGCGAAGCAGTTGAAGACCATCCATGTCGGGCATGCGAATATCGGAAAGGACAACCGAGTAACCGTTGTGAATTTCGGCAAGCGCCTCGGCCACTGAATACGCGTGCCCGATCTCCAGACCGTCGTCGCGATAGATGCGGTCGATGGTTTGATGTACCACTGGTTCGTCGTCTACGACGAGCAGGCGCTTGTGCCGTATGGGACTTGGCGAAACAGATGGTGAGGTCGATGCGGCCGCAGCCGAGTCCGTTCCGGTTCCAAGCGTCCTGTCGATGACCTTGAGGAGCTGTGTCGCCAATTCCCTGTCCTTGCCGACGAAATCTGTGACACCGTGGCGTTCGGTCTTATGTCGGACCTCCGGCGTGTCCATCGTCGTGCTCACGATGATTGGTATCGTCTGGTTCTGTTCGCGGATCCTGGCGAGAACCTCGATGCCCGACATACCCGGCAGCAGGAGGTCGAGAATAACACCGTCGTATGGCTGCGTCCGCACCAGTTCGATGGCGTCATGTCCCGATGAAGTCATCGTGAGCGTGACGTTTCTTCGTGCCTTGTCGATTATGCGACGGTATGTCTCCTGAACCACCTCGTCGTCTTCAACGATCAAAAGATTCAATGCCATAACCCAACCTTGTCTCTTTGTGTCGGCAGTTGCAATACACAATGCCCGACATCGCAATATTGCAGCTGCTTAGGGAAATTCGATAATACGCCAGTACGTGTCTATGAATCGAACAACCTCGACGAAGTCATCCTCGAATCTGCTCTTGAGGATGTAACCGGCTACATTGTTATCGTACGCGGCGATCCGGTCGCGGTCCGCGTTGGATGTGGTCAGCACGAAAACGATAGCGCGGCGGTGCAGGGGATCGCTGCGTAGGTTGGTCAGGAATTCGATGCCGTTCATGCGCGGCATATTGATATCCAGGATAATCAGGTACGGACTGGGAACGGCGTCGTAGCCGTCGGTGCCGCTGAGCATGGCGAGACCTTCGACCCCGTCGCGGGCACAGTGCAGCGGGTTGACAATGCGCAGGTTGGCAAAGGCTCTCTTCACGGCGATGGTATCAACTTCGTCGTCTTCCAGCAGCAAAATCTGGACGGTCTTGTTGTTCATTGTCTCATCCTTTTCGAGGTGGTGCGATGCTGGTGGCGGGCCAGACGAAGCGAAACACGGTACCGGCGCCGCACGTCGACGCTACGGTAATCTCCCCTTTGTGATAGTCAATGATTTTCTTGACCATTGCCAGGCCCATGCCGCTGCCCTCTACTTCATCTCGTGGCTTGAGCGTGACAAACATCTCGAAAATGCGTTGGTGGAAGGCTTCCTCGATCCCTGGGCCGTTATCGGCCACCGCGAAAAACCAGCCGCGCTCCACCGGTTCCGCGGTAATTGTGATTTCGCCCTTGTCTTTGTCGTGGTGTTTGATCGCGTTACCGATGAGGTTGCGGAAAATCATCTCGAGTGGTACCCGAAATGTTTCGATCACCGGCATTGCGGACGCCTGGACGATGCGGATACCCGGCGGCGGCGCCATTAAGTCGACCATACTGTCGATCAATGCGCAGACGTCCACCTCCTCAGCGTCACCTTCATTGCGACCCACGCGACTGTACGCGAGGAGATCTTCCAGCAACCGTTTCATACGTTCGGTGCGTACAAAAAGCAAATCGAAGTATTTCCTGCAATTCTCGTTGGCACTGTCGCCAATCTCCTCGCGAATCCACTCACACAGGTTTTCGATTGCTCGCAATGGCGCCTTCAGGTCGTGGGATGCGACGTAAGCAAACTGTTCCAGTTCGGCATTCGAGCGTTCGAGTTCGTCGGCATACCGTTCCAGCTCCAGTTCCGTATGTTTCAATTCGAGATTAACGGTTTCAACGCGCTTTCGCGCCGTTTCCGCTGCGGTCATCATCTCCACGGCACCGGTGCGCGAGCGCTCCAGTTCTGCTGTCCGGTCTTCCACGCGTTGCTCAAGCGAGGTGCTCAGGCAGCGGAGTTCGTCGGATGTGGTCCGGTGCTGCGTAATCTCTTCGCGCAGTTTCTCATTGACCGTTATGATTTCCTGACGGCTGTCCTCTACCTCCCGAAAAAGCCGAAACATGTTAACCGCCAGCCCGATGAGTACGCAAATATACCCGGCCTTTTTCAACATATGAGCCGCATCGAACATGCCATCGAAAATCCGGCCCGAAAAAGACATGTACGACACCTGTGTTACCAGGCAAACTATCAGTGACAGCACCAACCAGTGTTCGAAGTCATTGGTTCGCCAGTAGCCTTTGCGCAGGTAGCCGACTAACGCGGCGAGAAAAAATAGTGCCGGCACCAGCTCCTGCGGGCGATGAAACATTAGGTTGGGATAGTGCGCTGTTGGTAGCGGGACAAAGGCGAAGAGCAAAAAGCTTCCGATTGTGAGTACACCGGTAACGGTGAAAATAAGGCGCTCGCCGATCACGGTGTCACCGCGGGTTTTACTGCTCGTAGACTCGTAACGCCACGAAAGCCAGCTGAGCCAGAGGGAGATGGACAGGAAGAATCGCGATGCAACCCAGCTCCACGGAAGAAGCGACGGGGGCGGGGACGGAAAGATTTCGGTAAAAAAAACCGAGGTGACGATCGCGTGATAGCCGTCCAAAAGACCGGCGCCGATAAAGCCGGTGGAGATGAAAAGGAAGATATTGGTCTTCTTGCTGTAATAGCGAATAAACGCGAGAAGACCGATAAAGAATGCCAGTACCGTTGCGACAGTCTCCATAATTGTGTGGAGCTGTGTGCTGCCCTGCCATTGCAAACTACGTGTCGGCCACGACGCTGCCACCATCACGGCCGCGGTTGCGATATAGATATATTCCCGTCGGAGCTTCATCATTAGCCTTGGTGCTCAACCGCCGCAGGCGCCGTTGCGGTTGTCGAGCACACGCACTGTCCGGGCGCGACGGCCGCCGGACGATTACGGATAGCCGGCACCGTTTCCATTTGCGAGATGCGATTCAATGCGTATATTTTTGCGCAGGTTTCATGCCATGACTGCCCCATGCTCCTGGGGAAGTATGTCTGTCGTGAGGTACGGGCGAGCTTTGTCGGCGCAATTCGGATTCGGGACGGTGTGGAATAGCAGAGGTGCACTGCAACGATCTTCTGAGTGCGGCGGCTCGTCAGGCGTCGTAACCGAGGTTCGACGACAACCAGCGTTCCGCTTGCTCAAGTGTTATTGCTTTGCGGCGTGCGTAGTCGGCAACCTGCTCCTGGTATAGCTTGCCGATGCCGAAGTAGCGGGCGTCCGGGTGCGCGAAGTAGAAACCGCTGACTGCCGCCGTCGGGAGCATCGCGAAATTTTCCGTCAGCGTGATATCGGTGTGTTGCTCGACATCCAGAAGCGCAAAGAGCGGGCCCTTCTCTGTGTGATCGGGGCATGCCGGATAGCCTGGCGCGGGGCGAATGCCGCGATATGCTTCCGCGATCAGGTCGGTATTATCCAGGGTCTCGTCTGCAGCATAGCCCCACCACTCGCGCCGTGTGCGCTCGTGCAGGTGCTCCGCGAACGCCTCTGCCAGGCGATCGGCCAGTGCCTTCAGCATGATGGCGTGATAATCGTCATGGTCTGCCTCGTACGCCGCAACCTTCGACTCTATGCCGACACCGGCGGTGACAGCGAAGCCGCCGAAATAATCCGCTGCGCCGGAGGCCGCCGGGGCCACGAAATCCGCGAGGCACATATTCGCCCGGCCGCCGGATTTTATCATGTTCTGTCGCAGGAAGTGGAACGTTACCAGGCGTTCGGTACGGCTGTCGTCCGTGTAGACTGCGATGTCGTCATCGTCGACTGTATTCGCCGGGAACAGGCCAACGACGCCGTTTGCCGTGAGCCACGATTCCGCCACGATGGTTTCGACCATCGTCCTCGCATCTTCGTAGAGCTTCCGCGCCTCGGCGCCCACCACCGCATCGTCAAGAATTTCGGGAAATCTACCGCGGAGTTCCCACGCATGGAAAAACGGGCTCCAATCGATACGATCAACCAGGCGCTCCAACGGATAGTCGCGCAAGCCAAGAACGCCCATCTGCCTGGGGACCGGTGGACGGTACGCGGTCCAGTCGATCGGATACCTGTTGGCTCGCGCATCAGCCAGAGCGGCATGCTTTGCAGGACCGCCCTTGGCCTGGTGCCGTTCGCGAAGGACCTGATATTCGTTTCGTACCGACTCGATATAGGCAGTTTTGTTTTCGGCACTGAGCAGCTTGCTGACGACACCGACGACGCGTGATGCGTCTTGCACGTAGACCACAGGCTGATCATAGTGCGGCGCGATCTTCACGGCCGTGTGGACCTTGGAGGTTGTTGCGCCGCCGATCAGCAGGGGGATGTCGAATCCCAGTCGCTGCATCTCCCGCGCGTTGAAGGCCATTTCGTCGAGTGACGGCGTAATCAGGCCGCTGAGGCCGACGATATCACACTTCCGGTCCCGCGCCGTGTCCAGAATCTTCGCGCACGGCGCCATGACGCCCAAGTCGATGACCTCGTAATTGTTGCAGCGCAGGACAACGCCGACGATGTTCTTGCCGATATCATGCACATCGCCTTTGACGGTTGCCACTACGATCTGCCCGTTCGATCGCCTTTCGCCGCTGCCGTCGGTCTCGAAAAACGGTTCGAGGTACGCCACTGCTTTTTTCATGACCCGCGCACTTTTTACGACCTGGGGCAGAAACATCTTGCCTGCGCCGAAGAGGTCGCCGACGATGCCCATACCGTCCATCAGCGGACCTTCAATGACATCCAGCGGCCGCGTCGCCTGCGCGCGCGCCTCCTCGGTGTCATCGACAATAAAGTCGGCGATGCCTTTCACCAGGGCGTGCGCAATGCGTTCATTCACCGGTTTTTGCCGCCATTCCAGATCCTGTTCGTCGGGGCGTTCGCCGCCGCTGTAGTTTCCGGCTATGGCCAACAGTCGTTCGGTAGCGTCCGCTCTGCGATTGAAGACGAGGTCCTCCGTGTGCTCTCTGAGTTCCTCGGGGATTTCGGCATAGACCGCAAGCTGGCCGGCGTTCACGATCGCCATGTCCAGTCCGGCTTGAATCGCATGATAGAGAAACACCGAATGAATGGCTTCCCGAATACGATTGTTGCCGCGGAACGAAAAGGAAATATTGCTGACGCCCCCGCTGAACTTTACCAGCGGCAATTCCGATTTCACCTGCCGCATCGCCTCAATGAAGTCAACGGCATAATTATTGTGCTCTGCGATCCCGGTGCCGATGGCAAACATGTTGAGATCGAAGATTATGTCCTGCGGCGGAAAATCGATCGTGTCGGTGAGTAATGCATAGGACCGGCGACATATCTCGAGCCTGCGCGCGACGGTATCGGCCTGGCCCTGGTCGTCGAATGCCATGACGATGACGGCGGCGCCGTATCGCCGCGCAGCCCGTGCCTGTTCGAGGAAGGGACCTTCACCCTCTTTGAGGCTGATGGAGTTTACGACGCATTTGCCCTGAACGCACTGAAGACCCGCTTCGATCACCGACCATTTTGATGAATCGATAACGATCGGGACGCGACTGATATCGGGTTCGGCCATTACCAGATTGAGAAACCGCCGCATCACGGCTTCAGAGTCGAGCAGGCCTTCGTCCATGTTGACGTCGATCAGTTGGGCGCCGTTTTCCACCTGTTGTCGCGCAACGGTCAGTGCGGCTTCGTAGTCTCCTGATTTTATTAGGCGCTCAAATTTCTTCGACCCGGTCACATTGGTGCGCTCACCGATATTCACAAAGTTGCTGTCTGGACGGAGGGTGAACGGCTCGATGCCACTGAGTCGCAGAAACGGCGGCGTCACCGGTATCGGACGCGGGGCAAAGGACTCGACTGCTTCCCGAATCGCCCGGATGTGATCCGGTGTGGTGCCGCAGCAGCCGCCGACGATATTGACGAGGCCGTCTGCGGCAAAGCTGCGAATGATTGCGGCCATTTCCTCCGGCGACTGGTCGTAGCCGCCGAATGCGTTGGGAAGACCGGCGTTGGGGTGTGCACTGATGCGGGTCGGTGCGCACCGCGAGAGTTCCTCGACGTAGGGCCGCAGTTCGCTGGCGCCGAGAGCGCAATTGAGCCCGACGCTGATCGGATTCGCGTGCGCTACGGAGTTCCAGAATGCCTCCGTGGTCTGGCCGGTCAACGTACGTCCGCTGGCGTCCGTAATGGTGCCGGAAATCATCACCGGCAAGCCGGGTCCACCGTTGTCGATGTGGTGGAGGATCGCGAATAGCGCGGCTTTGGCATTGAGCGTATCGAATACGGTTTCGACCAGGAGGATGTCGGCGCCGCCCTCGATGAGTCCTTCGAGTGCTTCCGTGTATGCTGTTACCATCTCCGTGAATGTGACGTTGCGGAAACCGGGGTCGTTTACGTCCGGCGATATCGTTGCGGTCTTGGTCAGCGGCCCGAGCACGCCGGCGACAAAGCGCGGGTGTTTCGGATTTCGGGATTCGAACCGGTCTGCTTCTTCCCTGGCAAGCCGTGCACCTTCGCGATTCAGCTCGCGGACGATACCCTCCATGCCGTAGTCCGCCATGGAAACGGCGGTGGAATTGAACGTATTGGATTCGACGATATCGCAGCCGGCTTCGAGATAGGCACGGTGAATCTCCTGGATGATCTGTGGCTGCGTGAGATTGAGCAGGTCGTTGTTACCCTTCAGGTCCGATGCGTGATCGGCAAACCGGGACCCGCGGTAATCCGCTTCCTGCAGGCCATAGCTCTGTATCATCGTGCCCATCGCACCGTCCAGAAGTGCGATGCGGCTTTGCAGCAGCTTGTCGATGAGGTGACGACGTTTGTCTGACACGTTAATGCCCTTGGTTGTTGACAGAATCGCAATTGTGGCAGTTGCGCCGGCGCGGTCACAAAACCAGGCCGTTAGCGCGCTCATCGGTTTCAGGAGAGCTGCCGGTATGCGTGGATACGGGTGAGCGCCCGCCCCGGAAAACCGATGCCCATAATAAACCCGCAGCCCGATCTATCAAGTCCGAATATTTTTAGGAAAAAGCCGATTAATTCAGTTTTCTTTGCTGCGTAGCTTGCTAGATTGATATCCCAGTGAGGTCTGTGCGTTACGTAGCGGGGGACATTCCGGCGCCGTCTCAACCTGAACTATTCACCAGTTTGGAATCGTTGTTAATCACAGGAATCAGATTATGACAGCAATACGTTTTTCATGGGGCATCGCCGCGGTGGCGACGTGGCTCTTCGGCCTGCCCGCGGATTTAATGGCACAAGATGATGTGCCGGCCGCAATCGACTCCGGGGACACCGCGTTCATTCTGATCTGCGCCGCGATGGTGCTTTTGATGACGCCAGGGCTGGCGTTTTTCTACGGCGGTTTGGTACGGCGCAAGAACATGTTGTCGGTGCTGATGCAATGTTATTTCATCATCGGACTGATCACGTTGCAATGGGTGCTTGTGGGCTACAGCCTTGCCTTTGGCCCGGGCGAGTTGATAAAGGGATTTATCGGCAATTTCGACTATGTGGGTTTGAAAGGGGTCGGCATGGAAGCCAAAGGCACGATCCCGCATGTGTTGTTCATGATCTTTCAGGGCATGTTTGCGGTCATCACACCGGCACTGATCGTGGGTGCGTTCGCGGAGCGTGTCCGATTCTCGGCGATGTGCGTGTTCATGGTGCTGTGGGCTACGTTGGTATACGATCCCGTATGTCACTGGGTCTGGGGCGGGGGCTTCATGGGCGCCGATGGCGCTTTGGACTTCGCAGGCGGCACGGTGGTCCACATCAACGCCGGTGTCGCGGCGCTGGCGTTCGCCTTGTTCATTGGCCCCAGAAAGGGGTACCCGGACAAAGTATCGCCGCCGCACAATCTCCCTTTCGCGGTGCTTGGCACCGGGATTCTGTGGTTTGGCTGGTTTGGTTTCAACGCCGGCAGCGAGCTGGCAGCGGACGGTATCGCTGCGAATGCCTTTGTAGTAACGCATGTGGCAACTGCCGCGGCCCTGGTTACCTGGGCGCTCCTGGACTGGATCATAAACAAGAAGCCAACCGTTCTCGGCGCGATAACCGGCGCCGTTGCGGGTTTGGTGGCGATCACCCCGGCGTCTGGTTTTGTGACGCCGATGGGCGCCATTGTCGTTGGCGCCGGTTCCAGTGTAATATGTTACTTTTTCGTGGCCAAGGTGAAGGGCAAGTTCGGATACGACGATACGCTGGATGTTTTCGGTGTTCATGGGATCGGCGGTGTCTGGGGTGCGATCGCCACCGGATTTCTGACAAACGAGGCTGTGAACGGCACGGCCGGCAGTTTCAAGCAAACCATGATCCAGGTGGAATCTGTGGCGATCACGGCGGTGTACTCATTCGTTATGACGATGATTCTGCTGGCACTGGTGAATATGGTGATTAAGGTACGTCTGACCGACCGGGAGGAATTGATCGGTCTTGACCTGAGCGACCACCGCGAGGCCGCCTACACCTTGCTGGATTGATTACCGGCTGATCCCCGGCCAAGCCGAAGTCTGAGCAATAAACTGAATGTCGCAGGAGTACGATTATGAAATATATCATCGCCGTTATTCAGCCTGAACGCGTTGATGACGTGCTGGAAGAGTTGACCAAGCGTGAGATTCATCTGGCGACGGTCTCGAACATCGTCGGCCGGGGCCGGCAGAAAGGCGTCGCCGAGGTCTACCGCGGCCACGTAGAGGCCGGCAGCCTGCTGAAAAAGGCCAAGTTGGAAATTGCGGTAAATGAAGATTTTGTCGATAAAGCCATCGAGGCCATTATGGCCGGTGCGCGTACCGGCGACGACGGCTCGATCGGGGACGGAAAAATCTTCATACTTGAGCTTGCGGAATGTATTCGCATCCGTACCGGAGAACGTGGTAAAGAAGCGATCGGATAATGGAGATACCCGAAGCCATATTGCGCGACTTGCGTACGCGCACACCGACCGTACAGCAGATCATAACGCTACGCGCGTTGTCGGATCTGAACAATGCGCTCGGGGAGACGTATCTCTTTGCCGATCGCGCGTCGTTTATCGTATACGCCGGCAAGCTGAAAGAGGAGCTGAAAGAGACCCGCCTATATCGTTATACAGACATTCTAAATGCCACGATGCGCAAGAGCGAACCATTCATATTCGTCGAACTAATGGCACCCGGCGAAACCTTGAAAATAAAGTTTGCCGAATATGACTTCAACAAGGTAAACAGCTTTCTCAAGTTCTGGAAGAAGGCAGCGGACACACCGGACAATCCGCCGCCGCCGTCGATCGAGAACTCCCGTACAGAGATGTTTCTGCGCGAACCCGAAAAGGCGCCTGAACCCAAATTTGACGTGGTTACGGGATTCAGCGCTGCACTGCACGCGATGGTGCATATCGACAATGAAGCGGCGGCGGCGGAGCTGGAGGACCTGAAGCTCATACTAAAGGATCCGGAGATTCTGGATGCCGGTCTGCGTTACTGGAAACATTTCGGGAGCGCGGCCGTTATCGAACACCTTACACGCGTCATGACCCTTCCCCAAAAGCAGTGCCTTCTCGCCAACATGGTCGAAATCGCCATGATCGACGGCATATTGAAGCAGGAAGAGCTGGACTATCTCAACTATGTCTGTACGTCTTTGCAAATTGACAACGCGACATATGAGTACATCTTCAACGTGTTGTTGATGAAGAACAATATGTCCGTGTTTGCCGGAACATAGCAGTCTTATCCCACCGCATTCCGAGCCACCGAAATCGATGAAAATGCTGTCCGACATAGGCGTGGTGCTGCAGTATGATCTGATAGAGGCGCTGCGATCACGTCGGCTTTATGTCGTATTTGCGCTCTTCATCTTTGGCGCCGTGTCCGTCTCCGGCCTGTTCATACTCACATTGAGTCAGGCCGAGGCGCTGTACGAAAAGCATAGCCCCGGCTCCACCGAAGTCTTTGAAGAAGATTTCGTCGATGTGTTTGCGAACAGTGAAGCGGTGGGATTGTTCGTCACCCGTCTTGTGCGGGGCGATGAGATGCTGGCCGCGGAGTTGCTCACATATCACCCGCTGGCGTTGTTTTACGGTTGGACCGCGCTCGGCTTCATACCACTGCTCGTTTTGCTCACCTCATGTGACAGCATCACAGCCGATATCGCTTCCGGCTCGTGCCGGTTCTCGCTTGTGCGCACCAGTCGTCTGGCGTGGTGCACCGGCAAGTTCGGTGGCCAACTGGCCCTGCTGCTGGTGGCGCTGTGCAGCGGCGGTCTCATTGTCGCTCTGATCGGCAACGCTTATCTCAAGAGTGTCGAGGCGGGACCATTCCTCGTTGAGATCCTCTACGTCTCCATGTTCATTTCCGCCTACGGCATTCCCTATCTGGGCTTATTTATGGGGATTTCGCAACTCACACGGTCTGTCAATATCGCCCGTATGATCAGCCTGGTTACGCTCATAGGATTCTGGTTGATAAACGTGATTCTAAGCAAGATGTGGCTCATCGACGACAACAAGGCGGCTTACTATATCCAACATGCGTTGCCGGGAATCTACAAGCTGAATTTGTGGCATCCCGATCTTCACACCCGCGCCGCCGCCGTGGCGGCCCTGGCATTGCTCGGCGCCGTGTATTTTCTAATTGGGCATCAGGTTCTGGCGAGGAGAGACGTGTGAAAGCTCTGGATCTTCACGATGTGCACAAGCGCTTCGGAGCTATTCAGGCACTGGGCGGCGTGACGCTTGCGATCCCGAAGGGCGTGATCTGCGGCTTGATCGGACCCAACGGCGCCGGCAAGACGACAACGTTCGGCGTGGTCTCGGGATTTGTCCACCCCGACTCCGGAGCCGTTAATGTCCTGGGCGTCGGGCCGTTTCAGTCGTCTATCCACGGCGGTCGCGTCGCGGTATTGCCGCAGGACAGCGAATTGAATCCGCATCTGCCCGTCCGGTCGCTGCTCACGTACTTCGGACGGCTGCAGGGCTTGAGTCGACACCGAGCGCGCACCGACACCGAGCGCGTACTCGATCTCGTCGGGCTGCGCGACCGTGGTGGCGACCGGTTGCGGCAATTGTCGCACGGTATGCGTCGCCGTGTTGCTATCGCCCAAACCCTGCTGGGCACACCGGATCTGATCCTGCTTGATGAACCCACGAGTGGTCTGGACCCGCATCTCGTCGTGCGCATGCGCGACGTCTTCATCGACCAGGCAAAGAAAAGTACGCTTGTTATCAGTTCGCACAACCTGGCCGAACTCGAAGCGACGTGCAACTACATCGTCTTTATGGAAGCGGGGCGCATCATTCGTAGCGGGGAGATCAGCGATATCACCGGGAGCGAAACGACCGTTCGTTATCGTCTTGAGAAGGAGCCTCCCCTGGATGCGATTCGTACGGCGTTACCCGGCGGTCACGTTGATTGGAAGGATTCAGAACTTGCGGTAATCGCACCGCAGAAAATGGCCGTGCCGGATGTCAATGCCCGTGTGTTGCCAGTCTTGCTGGATGCAGCTGTTGGAATTCGTGAAATTCGATCCGGCAAGAGTCTCGAAGACGGCTATCTGGAAGATCGCCATCGAACGCTCGGTGCGCATTGACGTCAACGTTGCGTAGCTTCTCAGCCGGTTTTTTGGGTTTCACGCGCAGGATTCAATCCCCAACGTTCGTGTTCATCCAGCACGAGCGTCATAAATGCAGTCATCGCCGCCAGTGAGGCCGTGATTTTCCATGCCCAAAAACGTCCTTATCGTCGCACGCCATTTTGTCCCCTATTTTCCATCCTACGGCGGTATCGTACGGGCGGCAAAAATGGCCGAATTCTTTTACCGCGCCGGTATGGACGTCCACATCCTCGCGGCGAAAGGGCTGCCCGTCGACTATTTCGGTTTTGAAGATCTACTGAACAAATTTACCATGCACTATGTCGACGACCCGATGCAGCTGGTGGTGACGGCGCAATGGCTTCGACGCGATCCGATACCGGTACATCGGCAGTTGCCGCGAACCTGGCGCATGCTTACTGCGACGAAACGACGCAACGACCGCTATGTGCCGGATCCGGGCATTCTTCTGGTTTTGCGCCATTACCGGAAAGCGGCCGAGATCATACGACGCTTTGATATCAAGAATGTTGTGGTGACAACGCCGGCACACAGCAGCCAAATCGTCGGGCTCTTGCTCAAGTTGAGATTTCGAGACGGCATTCACCTTGTTGCCGATTTTCGGGACAGTTGGAACACGACCGGAATCTTCAGGAAAAAGGCTGCGTGGTCCAGATGGATCAACCGGCAAATGGAGATAGCAGTCCTCAGGCATGCAGATGTATTTTCATGTGTTTCCGCTGTCGTACTCGCCAAGATCAACCGGGACATTCTTGATGTGTCAAGCAAATCCATAGTAGTGGAGAACGGCTTCGATCCGGCATTGCGGAGTGATGAGCCGTCGCCTGCCAATGACCGTTTGCACATCGGTCACTTCGGCAGTTTGACGGCTTATCCAGACAGTTACCGAAAGCCTGACGTTCTGATCGACATATTCGGTAATGTTGCCGCGAAATTCAGGCTAGTTTGTTACGGACCGACCAATTTGGACATGCGACCCGGTAAAAAACGCGGCATATTGGACTTGCGCAAGACCGTTGAGCCACGCCAGGCCATCCGTCTCATGCGCAAAATGGATATACTATTGGTCTACCATTCGATGATTGAGGGCGCCGATGAGGTGGTTACCGGAAAGTTCTACGAATACGTCCTTGCGGAGCGGCCCATTTTCGCGCTCGGGCCAAAAGACTTTCTCGCTGCACGACTTGTTCGGGAACATTCGCTGGGCTATACCGCCGACCTCTATGACCGGTGTGAGGTGACAGAAGTCCTGGAACGGATCTTTGGGGACTGGGAGAATGGCCTGCTGCCGACTTACAGTTCGCGGGAGTTACATCAGTTCAGTCGTGACCATCAGTTCAGTAAGCTGATTGGAGCGCTGCAATAGCGCGATTGTTTCGCTTTCAGGTCGCGTGGAACCTATACGGGACACGAATATTTTCTTTGAACATCGAACATCGAACATCGAACATCGAATATCGAACATCGAACAAGAAATAATGAATGTCGAAGGTGAAGACATTGTCATCCTACGGATAAAACCTCATCGAGATTCTGCACTCGAATAACGACATCCTTAAGTCGATCTTCGGGAGCGAATTTTCTATCCTTCAATATTTATCATTTCTTGTTCTGTGTTCGATATTTGACATGCCGTACCTTGTGCTGTGTGTCTAAGGAACATGAATGTCGAAGGTGAAGACATTGACGTAATATTTCATCTTGTCGACAAAGTTTGATCGGAAATAGCCGTGAAGAATGATGACGTTGTCGATACCCGCACCAAGATGCACGCCAGCAAGATCGCATCCCTTCTGTTTCCTATGCTGCAACGCATTCTCCGCAACAATTTCTTCGACAAATACCGTTTCCTCATTCGTGCCGACGAATGGTCGCTGGAGGATCGACATGACGACAGCTTGCGGCAACTACGAAAAATCATCGCTCATGCGTACGAGAACGTCCCCTTCTATGCAAACCTTTTTCGTGACCGCGGATTGCGACCATCAGCGCATGCAAATCACCAATGCCTTTCAAGCCAGGGTGCTCCGCCGCTACGGGTCGCGTGAAATCGGAAATATTGCGCAGTAGATAAGCCCGGACGGGTTTCTCCAGATCCTCGACTTGAACTTTTTTGTCGAGTCGGTCGACGGGCAAATTGTGGTCACGTGTTTCGACAATTTCGTCATGCCCCTCATTCGCTATGCGATCGGCGGTCTTGGTCATGTCGTGGAATCGCGGGGGCGGCGTGGCCTTAGCGCGCTTGAAGGCAGGACGTCTCATGTCTTCCGAACGCCCGATGGAAAGAAATTTTCACCGGCCTTTTTTTCGTACGCCGTCAGTGGACGCCACGGCGAGCACGTTGAACAATTTCAAATCGTCTATGGCCAGGGAAAAGTAACCGTCAGAATTCTTCCGCGATCATCATTCCACGACGTGGTTAAAGCGAAGATGCACCACTACCTGGCGGCGCATTTGAGCGGAACGATCGTGGATATTGTGCTTGTGGAACGGCTTGAAGCCACAACGGCAGCGGGCAAGGCAAAATTAATCGTTGTCGAATAACTTGACATGGCAAGGTCGAGGGGCCTAACGTGTTGCTGTACAGAAGGACGTTATTCGAGACGTTGATTTGGTGAAAAGACAAGATCCGTCAGCGCCCGACGAAGACGCGTCGCCCACTATGATAGGCGATCGCCTGTCACCATGAGGATGTCGGGCGAAGCCCGACAGGCTCCTAATAACCTGTCGGCATCAATGTAGAGGATTCGATCATGACCGACCGTAAAGAAGACTACCAACGCGACGGGTTTGTCTTGTTGAGCAATTTCTTTCAGCAGGAGGAGATTGACCGATGGCGAATCGAATGCGAGCGCTTGTGGTCGCTCCCGGCCATTGCGACGGCCGCCGATCCACGAGTGGACTGTCGCAAGGCCGTGGACGGATCGAATGTGATTGAACGCCTGGACCCCGTTATCGACATCTCGCCGGAGTTTCGGGCACTGGCATCGGATGTCCGGGTTCTTGAAATTGTCTCGCAATTGCTTGGCGGAGACGTCGTTTTGTTCAAGGATAAGCTCATTCGCAAGACGCCTGGAACCACCGGATACAGACTGCACCAGGATTTCGCCTATATCGAATTCTTCGGTTTCCCTGCCGATGCGCAGGCGGCTTTTTGCATACCTCTCGATCCGAGTGAAGCATTAAGCGGGCCTATCGAGGTTTTTTCAGGGAAACATCATCGGCGTCTCAAGGCGCCCGCGGACGAACCCTATCTGGTTGACGAAAATGAAATCGCAGGCGTTGCGGGCCAACTCATGGAGCTTCAACCTACAGATGCGCTGATGTTTCATTCCCTTTGTCCCCATCGAAGCGGCCCCAATCTTTCGACCCATTCGCGCACCTATCTTTATTTTACGTATAACCTTGCAGCGGTGGGAGATCTGTATTCAGAGTACTATCGTCTCGGGAAGCCATGATGGACAGACCGCTTGCTCACTACCTGATCGATCTCGACGTGGTCCAGTTTCGCGCCAGCAACAAGAACAAAGGCGATTCGCTGTCCTGTTTGTTTGAACCGCGCCGACTCTTGACCGACCCTGACGTGCGACATCACATCGGCGCAGCGCTTAGTGAGATCGTTTGCAACCATTGCTTGGCGAACGCATTGCTCGGGATGGCCACGTCGGGCATCGCCTGGGCAGCGATAACCGCCGAGAGGACGCAACGACCGTTGCTGTATGTTCGCAAGTCCCTGGATTTCGATGAGAGCAATCGGTATATCGAGGGCATTTTTCCTGAAGACCGCCAAGTCATACTCGTGGACGATCTACTCTTTGCCGGCGAAAACAAGCGGCGGGCGATCGAAATTGCCGCGGACAACGGCTTGGGCGTCACGGATGTTGTCGTGATAATCGACCGGCAGTTAGAGCGTAAAAAGGACGGTTTACCGCTGACGACGCGATACAACATCGGGTTTCATAGCTTGATTACCATGGACGAGATCGTGCAATTCATGGTGAACGAGAACGCTATCTCGGAGAAAGAACTGGCTGATCTGAGGACCGATTACCGCCGATTCGACAGGTGGCGCATGCCCGGATTCGCCCAATGAAATGCCTATGCTCCCAAGTCCTTTGCCACGTGCCGATTTTGTGAATGCATCATGAAAGACGACTACCATCAAGCCAACAAACAGCTATGGAACCATTGGACTGATCTACATTATACCTCCGAGTTTTACGATGTAGCGGGTCTAAGAAATGGCCGGTGCAGCCTGTGCGAGATCGAGATCGACGAGGTTGGCGATGTCCGGGATAAGACGCTTCTGCACCTCCAATGTCATTTCGGAATGGATACTCTCTCCTGGGCGCGCAGGGGAGCGAACGTGGTCGGCGTCGATTATTCCAAAGTGGCGATTGACCGGGCGAGGGACCTGGCAAAAGACATTGGCGTTCCGGCCGAATTCATCTGTTCCGCGATCGAAACGCTTCCCGGCGCGCTCGACCGCACATTTGATATTGTCTTTACGTCTGCAGGCGTCCTGCCCTGGCTGGAATCTCTGGAGCGTTGGGGCGAAGTCATCGCGACATTTCTCAAACCCGGTGGATTCTTTTTCCTGCGAGAATTTCATCCATTCGTCGACATTTTCGACCGAACAACAGGCGGTGACTGCTTCGAGATCAAACATCCCTATTTCAAGCCCGAACATCCCACCCATTTTGTCGACCAGGTTTCTTATGCCGTCACCCAGCCGTCGATGCCATTGGACAAGTACGAGTGGCCGCATACAATCTCCGACGTCCTAAATGCCCTTATTACCGCAGGTCTGAGCATTGAGTACATGCATGAATTCAATTACGTCGGCTATCAGCGACGCCCCTTTCTTTCCCGGGACAAGAGTGGGCGCTGGGTATTTGCTCCCCTGCCTGGGGCGCTGCCGTTGCAATTTTCCATAAAAGCCGTCCGTCGCTAGTGCCGGGACGGATCGTATCACCTTTCGCGCTATTCATCGTTTACAGAATTCGCACGGGCGTGCGCGGTATAGAGCCAGACAAAGGCGAGAGGTCTATCCTGCTGCGGCGGTGGTTCGGGAAGATGCATGGACTGGGAAGTAGTCAGGGAATTCAATAGCCACGAGGAAACGGAGTATCTGCGTCTTGAAAAATTCCATTTTCTGAATAGAATACGGGAAGCTCGGTTCGCCGTATATATTCAGTCATCACAGAAGGGAAGGGGTTTGTAAATGATTCGCAATCACGTTGGAAAGTATATTGTCGCATCTGCTTTTTTTGTCTTGCAACTGCAATTCTGTGCCGGAGGCATTGTAGGTTCCGACACACTCACGGATAACCTCATTGCCATTAATGCGTCAACAGGGGTTGGTACAACAATCGGCCCACTGGGATTTAATATAGTATCCGGCTTGGCGTTCGATTCGAACTCGAATACGCTTTTCGGCACGGATACGGGTACGGACAATCTGCTTGCTGTAAATGCCGTCACGGGTGTCGCCTCCATTATTGGTCCTATCGGATTCAGCAATGTCGCCGGCCTGGCATTCGATCCGAACACAGACACGTTGTTTGGATCGGATAACAATACAAACAGTCTTATTACAATCAATGCTTTAACAGGGGCAGGGACTTCAGTTGGTTCCTTGGGTTTCGGCAGTGTGATCGGTTTGGCATTCGATCCGATCACGAACACCTTGTTTGGATCCGACAACGGCACCAACAGTCTCATCTCCATTAATACGTCAACAGGCGCCGGCACGTCCGTCGGTCCATTGGGGTTTGGTGTTGTCGCCGGTTTAGCATTCGATCCGATCACGAACACCTTATTCGGGTCTGATAATAATTCGAATGACTTGCTTACCATAAATACGTCAACCGGTGCGGGCACGTCTGTCGGCTCCTCGGGATTTAGCAATGTCCTTGGACTGGCGGTTACGGCTGATGCGGCCGTTCCGGAACCCTCTACTTACGCCTTATTACTTGCCGGATGTATCGGAGTTGGCTGGGCCAGAAGAAAACGACAAAAGGCCTAATGGTTCGAATAGGCTATTGAACACCTGTTTTCTCGGCGCGCATTCTCCGTCTCACGGGGCGACGCAGGAAATCGAAAATTAGGACACTGGGATTGGGTGATGATCAGCGAGAGCGTGATACCGAACACAGGCCGGAGGCCCATGCTACTCAGCAGAACGTGATTTCTTGAGAACCACGAAAGTCGCGAAAGTCGCGAAAAATGTCCGGGCGGGATTTCTTGCGAATCTATGGTAACCCCGGGACGTTTCCCTGCTGGTCGATTCCCGCATTCGTTCCATCCGATTTTTGCCTCAGCATAAAACAAGAACGCTTGACCTCAAGTCGGGGTAAGTAAGCTGAACAGGCTTTTCAGTCGTCTCAATCGCCTTTCGGCTGTCCTGCCTGTTCTGACGGTGAGGTGTGAAGGGTGAAGGGCCGTCCGTCTCAATCGCCTTTCGGCTGTCCTGCCTGTTCTGACACCCCTGCGGAGCTGACGCAGGAGCAGCGCGAACTCATAGCGCGTCTCAATCGCCTTTCGGCTGTCCTGCCTGTTCTGACGCGCGTTTAGGCACGTCGGTTTTGTACAAGTGCCGGTACTGTCTCAATCGCCTTTCGGCTGTCCTGCCTGTTCTGACACCTCGCTTTAATGTCGTATAGAGAGGGAGCTACGCATGCGTCTCAATCGCCTTTCGGCTGTCCTGCCTGTTCTGACGCGGTGGCCGGTGACCGGGGCAGTGTCTATAAGCCTGGTGTCTC
>JAJFLQ010000140.1 GCA_021772615.1 Verrucomicrobiota bacterium
ATTGGAGGGTCGCAGTCCTCTGCGACCGTACACCGCGACGAATTTCGGACACAGAGAACTGTGTCCCTCCAGTGAAATCCGGTTCGTCACGGTGCTCGATCGTGATGTAAACGCCGTTGATCCGGCGTCGACGCACGTGCCGTCAGACTGCGAAACTGGACCCGCAGGCGCAAGCGGCAGTAGCATTGGGATTCGCCAGACGAAATCCTGCCTGAATCAGATCGTCGGAGTAATCGACGTGCAGCCCTTCGAGAAACAGACAACTGCGTTGATCGGCGATGATTCGGATCTCACCGTCGTCGTAAATGATATCTTCCTGCTCACCGGGTTCCGATTCGACGCTGGCGTGGTAGGTCATGCCGGAGCAGCCGCCGCTTACCACGGAGATACGCAGAAACTGATTGCCGTCTTTCCAGTAGCTCTTGAGTTTTGCTTTCGCTTTCTCTGTGATCACGAGATTCATGTTTATCCACCCTGCTCCTCTGGGTCCAAGCTACAGCTCGATCCCGTTTGTTTAACCCAGATTAATCGTAATCCTCTGAAACGTCAAGGTGTTTGAGGTGAAAACCAAGTCAATTTTACGACGGCCTCGGCGCGCAGGTATCTGTGCTCGTTTTATCCTGAACTTGGACTATCGTAATTCCGTAATCTCACGCGCACGGCATCGCCGCCGTCCCAATCTGCCAACCACGACGATACGGAAGGCCAATAATGACAAGACAACAGAAAAAGACGAAAGTTGCGGTAATCGGCGGCGGCCCCGGCGGCTACGCAGCCGCATTCAAAGCTGCCGACCTCGGCCTGGACGTCACGTTGATTGACCGCGAGGCCAACCCCGGCGGCGTGTGTTTGTACCGTGGATGTATCCCGTCAAAGGCGCTCCTTCATGTCGCAAAATTACTGCGGGAAACACAAGAATCCGCAGCCTGGGGCATCACATTCAAGCCGCCCGAGATAGATCTGGACCGGCTTCGCGGCTGGAAAGAAGGCGTGGTTGATCGCCTGACCGGCGGCCTCGGTCAGTTGTGCCGTGCCCGTGGGCTCCAGTACATACACGGAAGCGCAGCATTTCGCGACTCGAAGACCCTTTCCGCGACCACAGAGGACGGCAAGGTCAGCGACCTCACCGTAGACTACACCATCGTCGCGACCGGCTCGAATCCGACCACGATTCCCGGCATTGACGTCGACAACAAGCGCATTCTCGACTCGACCGGCGCGTTGACTATCGACGACGTCCCGAAAAGGCTGCTGGTCATCGGCGGCGGGTATATCGGACTGGAATTGGGAACGGTGTACGCGGCCCTCGGCTCCGACGTCACAGTAGTGGAGATGACGCCGGGCCTGCTACCGGGCGCGGATCGTGACCTGGTGAAGGTACTTGAGTCACACATTGAGAATCACTTTGGCGCCATTCTCCTGAACACTCGGGTAGACAGCGTAAAACCGAATAAGTCGGGTATCGAGGTCTCATTGACCGACAGCACCGGTACGCGCACAGCGACATACGATAAAATTCTGGTCGCGGTCGGCCGACGGCCAAACACAAAGGACGTCGGCCTTGAGCACACCAGTGTAACGCTCGACGACCGGGGTTTTATCACCGTCGACAACCAGGCCCGAACCAGTGATCCGGCAGTATTCGCCATCGGCGACGTCGCCGGCGAACCGATGCTGGCACATAAGGCGTCGCATGAGGGCATTGTCGCCGCCGAAGTAATCGCAGGGCACAAATCGGCATTCACACCAAATGCCATACCCGCCGTGGTTTTCACCGACCCGGAGATGGCATGGTGCGGCTTATCGGAGTCCGATGCCGAGCGCGAGAATCGCAAGGTACGCGTAACCCGTTTCCCCTGGGCTGCGTCGGGACGCGCCTTGACGCTTGGTCGTACCGATGGCCTCACGAAACTCATCCTGGATCCGGACACGGAACGCATCCTGGGCTGCGGAATTTGCGGACCGGGCGCCGGCGAGTTGATTGCCGAAGCGGTACTGGCAGTCGAAATGGCAGCCGTGGCATCGGACCTCGCCTTGACAATTCACCCGCACCCGACGCTGTCAGAGACAATGATGGAGTCCGCCGAGATGTTTGCAGGCGCCAGCACACACATTTTTCGACCCGGAAAATAAGCGCAGCAGCGCGTCCGCTGCCGTACATGAACCATGCCCGATACACCGCCATATATTGCCGTCGTCTGCGGCGGCACGTCTGCCGAAGCCGAGGTCTCCCGTGTCTCCGGCGCCGGCGTCGCCGAAGCGCTGAAAACGAAATATGCCGATGTTCGCGTCATCGAATTCGATGACCGCATCGGCAACAGGCTTAATCAACAGCGACCTGATGCCGTCTTTCCGGTGCTGCACGGGCCACCGGGCGAAGACGGCACGTTTCAAGGATTCCTTGACACAGTCGGGATTCCTTATGTCGGCAGCGGCGTCGCAGCAAGCGCATGCGCGATGGACAAGATCATTGCCAAGCAAATCTTTGCTGCCAACGGTCTGCCGACAGCGCCGTGGATCATCTTGCCGGCTCATGAGACTGCTGCTGCCGCGCGCAACCGGGTGCTGCAACGATTCGGATCGCATTTCGTCGTAAAAACATCATCTCAGGGCTCGTCTCTTGGTGTAACGGTATGCACGGATATCGATCAATTGGACGGCATACTTGAGACAGCGGCGGTGTACGCCGGCCGTGTGCTGGTCGAGGAGCCTGTCGCCGGTCGGGAAGTCACGGTTGCGGTCCTGGACCTGGGTGAGCCGCGTGCATTGCCGGTGGTGGAGATTCGCACGCCTTCCGGCGCCTGGTACGATTTCGAACACCGATACACACCCGGTCTCAGCGACCATCTCATACCGGCGCCGCTGCCGGCGCAGCAATACACACGTGCGCAAGCGCTCGCCCTCGCCGCACACACGGCGTTGGGGTGCAGGGATTTGTCGCGCGTGGACTTCATCGTTCCCGAGACCGGCGACCCGGTGATTCTCGAAGTGAACACCATTCCCGGCATGACACCCACAAGCCTGTTTCCGGACGCCGCACGCAGTGACGGCATTGCCTTCGCCGAGCTGGTTGCCGGACTGGTGGAACAGGCGCTTTCGCGGCGACCGGCTGCGGCGCGGCGAGAACGATAACAGTGGCAACGTCCGGATCAACGCGGAACAAGACGATCACGTTAAGCGACAACGAGATCGACATCTACAGCCGACGCCTGCTCACGCCCGACGGGCCGGTCGACCGGAAACAGATTCAAGACCGAACAATCTGCCAGGACGCCTTCCAATGTCTGCGATGGCTCCCGGAGGCTTCGGTCGATCTGCTGATCGCCGATCCGCCGTACAATCTCACCAAGGCATTCAATACACATACCTTCAACAAACGGTCCGGCGCCGATTATTCCGACTGGCTGGAATCCTGGATCAAAGAATTGGTGCGGGTCCTGAAACCCGAAGCCTCGATGTACATCTGCGGTGATTGGCGATCATCACCGTCGATTCACGACGTTTGCAGTCGCTATTTCAAGATTCACAACCGTATTACCTGGGAACGCGAGAAAGGCCGTGGCTCGAAGAAGAACTGGAAGAACAACTCCGAAGACATCTGGTACTGTACAATGTCGAACGATTTCACGTTCAATGTCGACGCGGTCAAGCTCAAGCGCCGCGTCATCGCGCCCTACCGTGATGCCGCTGGTAAGCCGAAAGACTGGGAAACACAGAATTCCGTGAACACTCGCCTGACCCACCCGTCCAACATCTGGACGGACCTCACCGTGCCATTCTGGTCAATGCCGGAAAACACCGAACATCCGACGCAGAAGCCGGAGAAGCTGGTGGCCAGATTGATTCTGGCAAGCTCGAATCCCGGCGACATGGTGCTCGACCCCTTTCTGGGCTCGGGAACGACCTCGGTTGTGGCGAAGAAACTCGGTCGTCGGTTTGTCGGCATCGAGATGGACCGCCGCTACTGCTGCCTGGCCGAGAAGCGGCTTGAGATGGCGGCAGCGAACAGCAGGATACAGGGATACTACGACGGCGTGTTCTGGGAACGCAACAGCGGCGATCAACAAGCCAGGCATGCTACTGCGAGTGCTGCAGCCGAACCACCGTCGACCCCGGAATCTCCTTCGCCGCCGCCGGCCGGCCGGCGGCGGCAACAGGAATTGTTCAGTTGAAGGAGCAATACCATGCGTCGCACTGTCATAAACACGTTCGTTTGCGTTGCCGCTCTCACCGCAGCGGCAGCAATCGCGGTATGCTGGCTTGCGACGATTGGTATTCCACGGTCGTTGTACCAGGACCGCCTGCAATTTGACAGATTTTCCGTTGACGCAAAGAAAATCACATTGCGTCTCGACGGCGGCATGACCGCACGTGATGTACATGTTACAGCAGCCGAATCCGCATCGGGATCGATACGTATCCCTCGCGTGGACGCAGACGTTGATATCGTCGCCTTGCTCCGGCGGAAGATATCGGTAACACAGGTTGTCGTGCAAGGCGCCGAGCTGACCGGCAGCTTCCCCCGGCGGCCGAGACAGTCGGCAGACGGCGGCGCTTCGGCAATATCGCTCGATCTCGCACTGCAATTGCAGGACTGCAGGCTACACGGGCTCCGGATACCCCGGCTGGCGGCCCGCATTGTCCACGATCCGGAACACGGAACCCGCATTTCCGAGATAGAAGGCGTGCTCGGAGAAGCCGACACCGATACACATAATATCGCCGGACATGTGACCATCGCGGACGGTATCGTGCTGACCTTCTCGACGCAGATGGATCCGAACGTGCTGTCCGGGGCTTTCGCAGCGTATGGTCTTGTAACCGTTGCGCAGGAGATCGCACGGCTGCAGTTTCCAGCCGCAGCGCCGGCTTGCACGGTGGAAGGTCGGATCAGCATGCATTCGCCGGTGGCACGCGTTCAGATTCAGGTCGATGCCCCTTCATGCCGCTACAATGACGTACCGCTACACGACCTTTCAGGTGAGGTGTTGTGGGAACGCGACGGTGGCCAATCGTCGCTTGACATTTCTAAACTCAAGGCGCGCTACGCCGGCACCGATCGCACCCTTGCACTGGATCTCGCATTCGATCTCGACGCATCGACGGTCTCGGTTTCCGGCCGATCTACACTACCGCCGGACCGATTACTGCATGGCGTGTCACCGGGACTTGAAAGAATCATTGCCGACGTCACGGTTCATGACGTCACGGAGATTCAGGTGCACGGAACCTACGGCATCCATCGGCCCGATGCCACAGAGCTGAATCTTCAGATCCGCGTTGAGCGCTTGACCTGGCTGGACCATGACATCGAATCCGCGATGCTCGACGTGGCCCTTTGTGACGAGATGGTGCAGGTAAACCGCGTGTCCGGTGTATTCTACGGCGGTGACCTGCGCGGCACGGCATCCGTACGTCCTCTCTGGGAGGCGCGTGACTGGCGCTACCGTGCTGCGGTGTCCATACGCAATACCGACTTCAGCCGGTTGCCGGTGATCCTGGCCCAGGACAATGCCGATGAAATTGGGGGACGCCTGCATACGTCATTTGACGTTCAGGGTGACGTGTACGCTGGCGCCATCGCATCACTCAACGGTTTCGGCCAGGTAGAAGTCGATGAAGCGAAATTGTTCGAAATTCCGATTCTAAGCGGCCTGACGAACCTTCTGTCGAATACTATTCCCGGCTACAATCAGGTCATGCAGGGCAGTGGCACCGTGTCGGCCCCATTTGTACTGCACGAGGGAAAAGTGATCTTCGAGAAAAACGCCATCGGTCTTGAAGGCAGTGTCCTTAGCCTTCGTGCCGAGGGATACTACGCATTAGACGGCGCGCTCGACTTCACCGGCCGCGCCACATTACTGAATCGCGATTCCGTACTCGGCAATATCGCACAAGCCATCACCTATCCGGTCGGTAAGCTGTTCGAGATTAGACTGCTCGGCACACGTGACGCACCCGAGTGGTCGCTGAATACATTACCGACCGGGATGTTGAAAAAACTGGGGTTACGCAGAAAAAAAATAACACCGTGACGATTGGCATTATTTCAGATATCGAGGGCAACGACCGGATGCTCGACGTGGTACTCGACAAACTTGCAGGGTGCTGCGAAATTATCAATCTTGGGGATTCCGTCGGAACATGCGGCGATTCAAACCAGGTCATTGCCAGGCTCGAAGCCTGCTGCATCCGCACCGTTCTCGGGAATCACGACCTCGAGATTCTCGAAAATAGAACGGTGGCAGCCGACCGCACGATGGCGGAACAACTGGCCGATGGGCATGATGCCTTTGAGTCCGAGGTCGACCTGACAGCCAGGTCGAGGGATTATCTGCAACGTTCTGAACACGCGTTTCAGAACATCTACTCAGGCCGCCGCGTAACCTTTCAACATGCACTGCTCGGATATCTCGACGGACAGCTGTACTTTGACTATGTGACCAGGTTGAACGCGCAGACGCTGATCACGGAAATAAACACCGATATAGCGTTTGTGGGACATTCGCACGTGCCTGTGATAATGGAGTTGAACGACGACGACGTGAAGGCATTTAGGATCACCGATACGGTGGTGGATCTGCCGTTCCACCGTCGTCGCCGTTACGTGGTGAATCCGGGCAGTATCGGCGCGCCCAGATCGCTTCGCGGTCAGGACGTGGCAAGCTACGCGATTATGGACACAGAGCGTATGACGCTCACCATCGAGGTGCATCGTGGCTGAACGGATTATCATGTTTGCCGGGTTGATGTTGATGGTCGTTATCGGAGCACCGATGCATAACGTGCATGCGCAGATTCGCACCGACGGCACGGTGGGGGCTGCAGCGCAGACCCTATCCGGACCAGACTACCAGATCGGTGCGGCACTGGCCGCGCAATCGGGATCCAACCTGTTTCACAGCTTCAGCGCGTTCAACATTCACAGCGGCGAAAGCGCAGTTTTCAACGGACCAGCCGGCATTCAGAACATTTTCAGCCGTGTTACGGGCGGTGCCGCGTCCACTATAAACGGCACCCTCGGATCGTCCATCGCCGATGCGAGCTTGTACTTGTTAAATCCGGCCGGAATCGTCTTTGGCCCTGAGGCGACGCTTGACATTCCCGGGGCGTTTTATGTATCGACAGCAGATCACATCTCATTCGCGGACGGCAAGCACTTTGAAAGCCTGCCCATATCGGGCGAGGTGTTGTCGACGGCACCACCGGCCGCGTTCGGCTTTGTCAACGCCGCGCCGACAGCGATTGTCGTCAATCAGAGCAGCCTTGTCGCCGAAAGCGGACAATTCGTTTCACTAGTAGGCGGGGAGATCGTGCTGGACGGCGGCAGCATCACGGCGCAGGGCGGCGCCGTGGTCTTTTCCGGCCCCGACACCTCAGGCCTCGTACCGGTTGCTGTTGCTTCAGACGACAACGACGATGCGGGCTCCTCGGTATACACCGGCACGGTCACCTTGCGCAACGGCGCCGGGATCGAAGTCGGAGCCGGCACTATCGATGTCCGCTCTGGAACGATATTGCTCGACGCATCCACAATCAGCGCCCGAGCTACCGGGACAGCCGACGGCGGGAATATCAGCATCCGATCAGGCGCCATCACGATCGACGGCTCGAACGGGACCGCCGGCGTTACTGCCGATACGGTCGGCGAAAACGGCGGCGGCGCTGCCGGAGATGTGATCATAAACAGCAGTAGTCTTCACATTTTCCTCAACGGACGGATCAGTTCAAGTACGTTCGGGGACGGCAATGCCGGCAACGTCGTGCTCACCACGGACACACTTGTGTTGGTCGGCGAAAGCGAAGGCGGAACGACCGGAATTTTTTCCGACTCCCATCAGACTATGAATGGCGGAAACGGCGGAAAGATCCGAATCGACGCTCGCCTTATCGATGTCGCCGGCGGGATGATCAGCACCAGCACGTTCGGCGCCGGCAATGGCGGCGCGATAGACATCATGGCTGAGACCATCACTGTGCGAGGTGGCAACAGCACAACCGGAATTGCCGCCGTTGCATTTGCTCCTGAAGGCAGCGGACGAAGTGGCACCATTACAATTACGACCAACACACTCGAAGTGATGAAAAACGGTGGTATCACGACCAACGTATTCGGCGACGGTGACGGTGGGGATATTGAGGTCTATTCCGATATATTGATTATCGACGGTGAAAATCTCTTTGCCGGCATCGGCGCAGCATCAGGCCACCCGGAAAATGGCGGGAGCGCCGGGAACATCCTTATTGATACCACCGAATTGCATTTGCTGAACGGCGGGATGATGACGTCGACAACGGTCGGACCAGGAGACGGTGGAGATATCACGGTTACAGCGTCTAAAATCGTGATGGAAGGCAGCGGCACGCCCGGCCACGTGATAATCGAGGGATTTCTGGTACCAGTGGGCTTCACCGGTTTGCTTGCCCAAACCCTTTCGGATGGAGAAAGTGCCGGCAGCGGCGGCAGGATTTCCATTGACACGGATATGCTGACAATCAACGCACACGGCATCATCAATGTCGGCACGCAGGGCCCCGGACAAGGGGGCGGGATCACGATAGACGCAGCGACGATCCTAATTGACGGACAGGGCATGTCGGACGAGACCGGAATCTTCGCAACCACGACGGACGCCATTCGCGGCGGCAACGCCGGCCCTATCGTGCTGACAACTGGAACGCTGAATATTGCCAATGGCGGAATCGTCACCACCAGCACCTTCGGTACCGGCGCCGGAGGCGCAATCACGATCCATGCGGCGGCGACGACCATTGACGGTCACGGTATGTTGACCGGGCTTGCCGCGGCCGGCTTCGGGACAGTCAACGGCGGCCGCAGCGGCGATATTCGAATCAACAGCGACACCGTCGTCATACACCACGGCGGTGCAATATCGACGAATGTATTCGGTGACGGCGAGGGCGGCGACATCGTCGTGACGGCGGGGGAGATAACGATCGATGGTAATACGATGTTCGCAGGCATCGCCGCGGCATCGGTACCGACGGCAGCCGGCGGCAATAGTGGCAACGTCGCAATCAACGCCGATTCACTGGAATTGATCGATGGCGGCATCATCGTTGCCACCACCCGCGGCGAAGGCAACGGCGGCAATGTAGCTGTCACTGCCGACGAGGTCACGATCGGCGGCACAGCCGTGGCAAACGAAATCGTTGTTGGAGGATTCGTGACACCGGTCGGCTTTACAGGCATTCTCGCCGACTCCCGCAGTCCGGCGGTCGGCGGCGACGGTGGAACGATCAGTATCGACGCGGGCTCACTGCGGTTGCTTGCGGATGGCGTAATCACCACCAGTACCAACGGATTTGGAAGCGGCGGGAATATCAACATCACTGCCGAGATCGTGTTCCTTTCGGGCGCCCGAGACGCAGTGGCTGCAACGGAAATCGAGCGTCTCACCGGGATCCAGGCGGCATCCCTGAGCCAGAACGAACACAGCGGTGAGGCCGGCGATGTCACCATCGATGCCGACGGAATCGTGCTCGTTGACAACGCCCGAATCAATACGTCATCTGCGGGCGGCGCGCGAGCCGGGCGCATCGTCATTCGCGGCGACGATTTGCGGTTGGACAACGGCGCGGAGATCGCGTCGACGAGCACGGGCGACTTCAGCAGCGGCAACGCAGGAACCATCGCTGTGGATATGGTGCACGATGTCGTGATATCTCACGGCTCACTGGTCACGACCGAGTCCCGCCACAGCGGCGGCGGCAATATCGTTGTAAACGCCGGAAACATCATTTATCTGCTGCGGAGCGAACTGAGCACCAGCGTGCTGGCCAGCACAGGCGACGGTGGAAATGTTACCATAGATCCGATCCATGTGGTCTTGAACAACAGCCGGATCATCGCCAACGCGGTTGCCGGCAACGGCGGGAACATCAGCATTACGACAGAACATTTTATCCAGTCTGCAAACAGCGTGGTACAAGCATCTTCCGAAACCGGTGTCGCCGGCAACATTCAGATCACCTCGCCCGATTCAGAGTTTACGGGCGACATTGTAACGCTCGCGTCGTCGTTCCTGAATGCGGAGACAATGGTAGCGGCACGTTGCGCGGCGCGACTCGGGAGCGACGTGGCGACGCTTGTTGTTGGCGGATCCGGTGGAGTACCGGTCTCACCGGACGACATGCACACGAACATGTTCGACTTCTCG
This sequence comes from Verrucomicrobiota bacterium, assembly GCA_021772615.1. Classification (GTDB taxonomy): domain Bacteria; phylum Verrucomicrobiota; class Lentisphaeria; order JABSQK01; family JAJFLO01; genus JAJFLQ01. The sequence goes on from JAJFLQ010000140.1 coordinate 10,182, forward strand.
CGCCGCGACAGACGGCCTGCACCACCGGACAGTGGAATGGTCGATGACGTCGACCGACACATTGAAGACGCCGTGATTGGCCCGCCAAACGATTGTGAGTTCTGCGATTGAGTGCCGAAACAATGGCCAATTGCACGTACGGAGGACCAGGCCTCCGCGATACCCGTTGGCATTCCGATCCCGCGGGATTGGTCAGCCTTTTCCCGGATTCAGCCGGTCATCGAAATAGCAGTAAACCGCGCAGAGAAGAACGTTGCGGAAACGTCCGGGTTGAACCCGAACAGAACTGGCCGACTGAAGTCGGAACCCAGACAAACGACCGACAGTGTCCTGCGCTACACTGATCGGTAACGATGAGCCCGGATGTGACGCCATTCGTTGGACTTCATCCCGCTGAGCGGAATGGCCTTTCCAGCTCCCGACCAAAGCAACGTCTCAGCTCAAATCCGCATGTGTAAAGAAGAAAGGCAGCTGGCCATCGGATACCTCGGACTCGCGCGTGATTGTGTACGCCCGTCGGCCGACGGGCAAATCGACGGTTTCGGATTGGTCGAACACGACGAGAAACTGCCACCGAATCGGCTCCGGCGACGACGATTCTTCCGCGGGCTTATCGTCAGCGGGATGCGGTTCGACCGCCACCTGTTCGTCTCGAAACACGCGAAACAGTCGACTTTTCAACGTTCGCCGCAACACCTGCGTGCGGCTCATCGCCTCCTCATTCTCCTCTGCTGCGGCCTTGGATTCTTCAGAAATTTGCTCGGCGGCAGCAGCGTCCTCTCGAACACGGTCGGGATGCAACACATCGACGTTGTAGCCCAGCAATTCCAGCAGACTCTTTGACAGCGGGACGGGATCCGGACATACCAGCGTCGCGCCGGCATTCGTACGTCGGCTCGGCATCGCACCGTTGTCCTTGAACAATGCAGACAACATATTCCGGCTCTTCTCCGCTATTCGCGGGAGCCGTGCGGCGCAGTTATTGAAATCTGCTTCAGATAGTCGGAGGTGCGCCAATAACGCGCTGCATGTCTCATGATCGAGCTCGCTCTTCCAATTCGGGTCTGAAATCACGTTGGCGAATTCGTTGGCCAGAAAGATAACGATCGCCGCCTTATTGGTCGAATCCGGTTGGTTCTGCGTGGCGATCGCCTGGATAATATTCTCCGGCAGATTCCAGTTGCGCAACAGCACCTGGCTGACGTCCAGATGCGTGATCGACCACGTGGTGATCTCGTAATCATCGATGTCCTTCGATGTGTGGACGGCGCCGAAGAGTTTCGTCTTCGACTGCTTCTGCGCGTAAAGTATCAGTTTGCCGATATCATGCAGCAAGCCGCCGATGTAGGCCTCGTCCGCGTTGATATTTGCACATTGAGCAAGTTCACGGGAGAATTCACCTACGAGCAGCGTATGGAGCCAGAAATTACCGATATCCATATTCCACAACCGGAGACGGTGCGTGCAGGAAATGAGCGAACTCGACATGACAACGTTGCGGACCATTTTCGTCCCAAGAATGTTGATCGCCTTGTCAAGCGTGCCGACCTTGCCCTTGAAACCGAAAAAGGAGGAATTGGCAAGACGCAGAATCTGGGCGCTCACACTCTGATCCTGGCCGACGATCTCCCCGATCTGCCGACTTGTCAGATCCGAATTCAAACTGTTGATAATTCTGACAAGCAGCTCGGGAGGGCTGGCAAGAACCGAATTTGCCACAAGATCCCTGACAGTGTCTTCCTCCACTAACATTTCGGTCGCCATACAATCAGCCCTGTTCTGCAGCACATTCCCATAACACGAAGATGTGACCAGCGTACTGTTTTTTAAGCATGAAGCGTGACTTTCTTACGCGGACGCGGTCATCCACCACAATCTCCGTATCATCACTTCGCATGAATCGAGCCAGATCGCCATTGTACAACATGGCAAGGTCGACGCCGTATATCGGCATTTTCGACATGTGCAGGATGTCGCGGGCCCGACCATTCGCCATTACGACCATATTTGTGTCGTCGACGCCGAGAATCCCCACCGGCAACTGATCGAGAAGCGTATCACGCATTTCGAGAAGAACCGTCATCTCCCGAATTTTTCGTGACAACGGCCGCAACGCGGCGCTCAACGCCTCATCGTCGATGGAGCCGTCGAGTTTCGACTCAAGATTACTTCCGCCGACCTCGATATAGTCGCAGGCGCGCCGCAATTCATGTTGGATATGCCCGATATCCGGCTCGCAGCAAGCGAAATAGTAGTCGTCAGCAGGCGGCGACTCAGCGTCGTCCCGCACAGGACGATCGCCGGTAAATATGACAATCGACGATCCCGGCAGTTGCGACATCGCATCGGCATCGTCGATGACCGCGATATCCGCCGCCGCATCGCCGGTGTCGAGGACCGTCAACGTCTGCGAGTCGGCATCCAGAATACTGTCGCGGAGCCGCTCCTCGAGCGACTTGTCATTTAACTTCAAAAAAACAGAACGGGCATTGATCATACCAGATATCTATCGCAGGAAAAAGACGTGTATTTAGCGAAAGTGCCGAAAAATAATGGCTGAAAGAGACGAACGGAACAAGCCGTATTCCGCTAACGACATCCGTCCAAAAGGAAGATATTATCGTCGGCGCGTCTGACCGCCGGAGGCAAACCGGATATCGACAATTCTGTTATCGGAATGTTTACAAACCAGCGACTTGATCTCGGACTTGAAGTTGCGTTCGAAATGGAAGCGCCAGGCAGGTTCGAATACCTCGATATAGAGAAATTTTCCGAGAATCTTGCGCGGCGCCGACCGTGACGCAACGTCTGGAATCATGATTTTCGGCCATAGATCCATCAATTCCCGCAAAAGCATCTTCTCGCCGCGGTCAAGTGATGTGACCACCTCGCCCAGGATATCGGCGATGCGCACCTCTCGTTTTTGCCCTGCTTCGATCTCCAGCGGCGCGCACTCCTCGCCGTGCCAGTCGGTAAGAATACGCTGGATGCCGCGCGCTTTCTTTGTTGCGCGGCGGTAGCGGTGGCCTTGGTTGCGGTATGCCATAATTTTGTGTTGATGTGTAAAGGGTTGAATATTGCAACGCGTTGACGGCTGCTTTCGAATCGAGCCGCTACATCGAACAGGCATCAGTGCTCGTGTTAGAATACTGGTGAATTGTTCCGCCTGGATTGAACGAAGCCGGGAGTGAGCGTAAGATTGACGTATGATATCGAATCAAAACATAACTGCAAATTGGGTGCACGTAAACGAGATCGTTGCGAATCTAATGACGGCAAGCGGAAGAGCAGTAGGCGACATCGCCGTAATCGCCGTGAGCAAAACCATCGACCAGACTGGCATCATGGCGGTTTACGATGCGGGACAGCGGCTGTTCGGTGAGAATAAGGTGCAGGAGCTACTGGGAAAACACACGGCGCTACCAGACGATATTCAGTGGCACATGATCGGTCACCTCCAGACCAACAAAGTAAAATCCGTGCTGCAGACCGGCTGCCTTATCCATTCCGTAGACTCCGTGAAGGTGCTGCGCAAAATGTCCGGAGTCGCGACCGTCATACAGCGCGTTCAGGATTTTCTGTTCCAGGTCAATGTGTCCGGCGAAGTCAGCAAATTCGGTCTCGCAATCGACGATGTCAAGGCTGCAATGGATACAGCGATGGCCTTGCCGGGCGTTCGCTGTCGCGGCCTGATGACCATGGCGCCGAGGCTTGCTGACGACACCGCACTGCGCCGGGTTTTTGCAACACTCCATGCAGTCCGAGAGGATTTACAGCGCGACTACGCCATCCGCCTTCCTGAATTGTCGATGGGCATGTCCGCCGACTATGCTGCAGCGATCAAAGAGGGCGCCACCCTCCTTCGGCTCGGGTCTGCGATCTTCGGCCCACGACGTTAACGTACCAACAACACCCGAAGACTATGGGTGAACCGCCAATGGACGCGAATAGACGAAATCCGTTCTGCTTCATTCGCGTGTATTCGCGTCCATTCGCGGTTCCCTGTCTAATCAAACCTCACTGCCGCGACAAGGCCGCCCTTGAGATTGCGATACGGTCCGAACACGGACACGGAGGACCGTGTTCCTCCAGAAACCCCAGAACTCCTCCCATAGACCTGCGTTTGAAGGGGATTTTTTTCAAATAGTGTCCAATATTTGTTTCTGTTTTCTTGGGAGCGCGCGCACGCACGCGAGAGGGAGTGTAGTGTGGAGGTAAAAAAGGCCAACCAGTA
>JAJFLQ010000015.1 GCA_021772615.1 Verrucomicrobiota bacterium
CAGGTATTCAAAATCTGCACTCGTATTAACTCTTGCGCGCATCGACAGCTCCTCGGCATCGGCCTATCGTTAGGTTACCATGCCTAGAAATATACCGACGCACGGACAGCCGTCAAGTTCTTATCTTAGCGCTTATGGGACACAGTCCTCTGTGTCCGGAATTCGCGGCGCGGCCGGCGGTCGCAGGGGACTGCGACCCTCCAGAAAATCGTGTCACCGAATCAAGGTTCATGCTTGTGTGAAGCACTTTCGCAATGCGGGCGGCTCGACGGCGCTTTGGAACTTGCCGAAAACGTAACGTCCGGTGTGATAGCCGCGAGTATGGCAAGCGTCCTTAATCGACCGAACGACCATTCGCGCCGGGTACGTGCACGCCACGCAGCTCCATAAAAGATTCCGAAATTTTGTGACTTGACTTCACACGTCGCAGGAATATACTAAGCAATTAGTACTGACTGGTCCGTAGCATAGCAATCAACAACGCAAACACCGGTGCGTCGATGGCGGAGATCCTTGAAACCTGTTGCGGCAGCAAAGATAAGCTAATCAAGGCAACATTTGAGCTGCTGGTTGCAAAGGGATATCAGGCAACCGGAATTAACGAGATCCTGAATCAGGCCGGAGTGACCAAGAGCAACTTTTATTATCATTTCAAATCAAAAGAGGAGTTGTGCCTGCGAACACTCGACTATATCGAGCAGTATTTCTTTGAGAACGTTGTCAACAAGACGCTGCTGAACACGATTCTTACGCCGAAAGAACGGCTGCAAAGCTATCTGGAATGCAGTATTAGCCGAATGCGCGATACGTGCTGCGCCAAGGGCTGCCCATTTATCAACCTTGGAACCGAGACCAGTGATTTTTATCCTGGTTTCCAGGAAAAGTTGTCCCGCATCAACACGCGGCACATGCACGCGATCGAGGATTGTGTTGAGCAGGGAATGGCTTCGGGTGATTTTCGCGAGGGACTCGATCCGGCAGCACTGGCGGCCTTTGTGCTGGCAGAGATCAACGGTTCAATGGTGTTGTGTAAAGTGTTCAAGTCCATTGATGTGCTGGAATCGAATGTAACGTCATTGATGACGCTTGTGTCACGCTAAAAAAATTTCCGCCAAGTAGGAATGAACGGTATGACGCAAGTTGGATTCACGCTGCGGAATGGCGCAAGTGCATGCCTGCCTGAGCTTGATCAATACGTTAGAATCAGACCGAAGGCATGACGATGATATCGAGCTATAAATTAGGACAAACCGGTAACCTCCAAACAAAGGAGAAAAGACGCAATGAGATAACGACCAGGACCGTCACCGGCGCAGCTTGCGCCTGTGACGTAAACCCGCAGCCGCAATAGCAACATCGGGCAGATGATGCGGCACGATCACAACAACTATTAATAGCTAAAGTATCAAAGGACTACAAAACATGTCACAGGAATGCAATGACAACACTTGCTGCACAACAAACGACGAAACACAATGCGACAGTGCCGGCGAGGAATGCTGCACGATGCACGAGACGTTACTGGAGCTTGCCGACGAGGCATGGTACGAGGCCGTGAAGGATCGCATTCGCAAAGAGATCGATGCAAGCTGCGGCGAAAAGCTTGATGAACTGGCCAAGATCGTTACCGAGGCGAATCAATGTCGCTGGCAGCATAAGATCGGAGGCAAGGTCAAGGAAAACGCCTACAAAACACGGATTCGTGAGTTCTTCGAATCTGCCTCCTGTGGGTGACCGTCTCTCCGGCATTGCGGGATAATGTGTTAAGACGAAGACGCTCCGGCAACGGAGCGTCTTTTTTTTCGGTTTCCAGTATGCGCCCGGCGTTGCAGGAGCTATCTTTCACAAGAGCGTGAACCAGTGGCGGCATCGGCGCCAGGAAAAAGCCACAAAGCGGTGAACCAACCACAGCAGGACAGCGGCGGTAGTTGGCGTTCGCGCTTTAGCGTGCTTGCGTGATACCATCTGTATTGCTCGACGCAGCGCGAAACCCACGATAAATCGCGAACGCCAACGAAGATTGATTGCGTATACGACATTGCCGTGATCCATAGACGACAGGCTGCCGCAGGCGGGAACCTTCATCGCATGTGCCTGTCGGATCATACAGGCGCCATTGCGTTGCATCGCCATCTTCTCATCTCACAAGCAGATAGGACACATGACGGCACAAGGAAAGATCAACCTCCGCGGGCAGATTTCGTTTCCTTTTCATCGCAGCGGCTGGCGCTACGCGATCAAGGCCCTGGCGCCGCTGCACAACGATAACGGTGTCACCTTCGACGGCGTTGTCGACCAGCGTTTTCTGTGGACCAGGCCCACAACGCAACCTACCGGCGAAACGCCAGAGGCAACGTGTGAACCCGGGAATACAAATGCATCGACGGCTGCGGCGATGAGGACGCGGGAACGCAGGAACGTGCCGATTCGAGAACCATGGGTCGGATTCGTTCATCATCCGCCAAATATGCCCGTGTGGTTCCAGTACCAGCATTCGCCGCAAATGCTCGTCGCGAACAAGCACTGGCAAGAGAGCCTCGAACCATGTGTCGGATTGTTTGCGCTGTCGCGGTATCACGCGGAGTGGATGGCGGAACACACCGGCAAGCCGGTGTCGGCCGTGATTCATCCGACAGAAATTCCGGATTGCCAATTTTCTTTTTCGGCATTCATGGACAATGATCACAAGAAAATTGTTCAGATCGGCTGGTGGTTACGCAAGCTCAACGCCATAAAAAGATTGCCTGTTCCGCGAGGGAATCCGTTGGGTTACGAAAAAATAAGGCTTATGCCCTGTGACTGTCCTGAAGCGACAACCATTATTTCCAATCTGACGCATGCGGAGAGAAGACTGTACCGGCTATCGATCGAGTCTGGACACGCAGAAAATACACGGGACATGGCCTACGTGAGCAATGCAGACTATGATCTGCTCCTCTCACGCAACCTTGTCTTTGTCGATCTGTACGACTCCAGTGCCAACAATGCCGTCGTCGAGTGCATCGCACGCGCCACGCCGATTCTGGTCAACCGTATCCCGGCGGTCGTGGAATATCTGGGCGAAGCGTATCCAATGTATTTCGAAGACCTTGCGGACGCCGCGGAGAAGGCACAGGACATTGGCCGCATCAATGAAGCCCACATGTATCTGAAGACCTGCGACACGCGAAACCGGTTATCGGCAGACTACTTCCTGGAGAGCGTCATCAACAGCGAGGTATATGGCAGGATTTAATGACCGACGCGGATCGAAAACCGCAACGTTGACGTGCCACTATGCCAGGCATAACACTACCGTCTAGCCCAAAAACGATCATGAAAGATACCACGCGAGTGTCGAGTTTTGGGCATTTGAGCGAATCGGTTGCAACACTGCAATCAAGACACGGAATCGTTTGGTGCTCCGCTTTTGATTTGTCCGTGCTCCTCGTCTTCCGGCACCTCGTTCGTCCCTTTCTCGAACTCCTTCCGCGCTTTACCGATTGATCGCGCGAATTTGGGAATGGCCCCGGCGCCAAACAACAAGACGATCACGCCACATACAATAACTATTTCGAAAGTACCGAGTCCCATAATGACTCCTACGACGTTATTCCTGATGTCTTATTCGATACATGAACCCGCGCTATCGGCCGCTACGGGAGCGGACGAATGCATCGGACAAGAAGGCCACACGACTAACCGAGCCCGGAAATGTCCAGGTCCGATCAAATTGTCGGCACACCTCCACACTGACTGGTAAGGTACGCCGCAAAGAAACATAAAGCAAGCCGGCGGTCCTAACGACGCATGTGAAATCAGGTTTTCAACATTCCGCCCTGTCCCACCCACTTTCTTTCTCTGCATGGGACGCGATATCAAACCAGATTTTGTAGAAACTTTTCTTAAATGTGCCGGGTATCGTACATGGATTGGCGGGGGTCGCTGCGACGTTATGGTGCCAATCCGAGAATTCTATCAGCATGGGCGCGTACAGAAAGTGATAGAGTGACAAGATGGGCTCCTCGGTAAAAAACACCGGAAAATCGTGATCGAGTAGAAAATCCAGGAGATCGCGATAAAACTCTATCAGCGAATCGACCGTGTTTCGCGATACGCCGATCAGACCGCCAACAACCTGTCTGTTGAAAACACCAATCGGACTATGATCTATGGGATCATCCGGATTCACCGGATATCGGTGGATGCCTGGCACAAGGCCCGGTGTAACCCGGCACACCCTACCACGGCGATTTTTTACCCATTCGCCATCCGGATCAATGCGATTCTTCAGATCCGGCCGCTCGTAAAGATACTGCGCCTGCATCCATTGCAGATTCGCATCGTACCAGTTATTCTGGTGCCCCACAAGAATCATCGACTGTTGCGACAACAGGCGAGCCAGCCCCTCACCCATCACGGGGCTGAATATCGATTCTGGATTATGCGGAAAAAATTCGTCGTAACCGTGAGTGCCGCCAATCTCCGTGCCGCCATAGCATTTGGGAATTAGCCCCCAATGTGCTATGCCGGCGTCGACCCAAACCGCACGCGACGTATTTGGATAAAGCGTGAATATTTCCTTCAAGAAAATGATCTTCGTATGGCACAATACTTCGTTGCGTGGCCATAAGAATCCGTGTGGGTAAGCATCCTTATCCGCGTTCATTTCATCGAGAGCCACTTTTCTGCCAACTACCACTTCTCTATAGCGCGGATGCGTAGTAAGGTCATGTGCCCGTATCTCCACATCGATATCAGAATGGATGCCGGTACAAAATTCGTCAATTACGGACTCAAGTGAAAGCCTGGCCTCCGTATCACCGCTGTAAAAGATCGTTATGGGCAGACCGAGATTGAAGAGGCTGAACAAACTCCATTTGTAATATGCCACAGGCCAACCTCGTCCGCCCATCTCACCATCCATCGGACAATGGTAGACGCACGTTGCAATCCGTATATTTCCGTCATTCAACATAAAGTGACAATCCCATGAATCCAGATCTCATCCTCAAAAACATCGGTACCAGAAATCCGGGTGCATTTGTGCTCCAGATCGGCGCCATGGACGGCGTGTCGTTTGATGATATTAGACCATACATAGAACATTTCAAATGGACAGGCCTGTTTGTCGAACCGATACCTGAAATGTTTGCCCGACTCACCTCGGGTTATTCCCGACGCCCCGGTATGATTTTTGAAAACAGCGCCATCAGCGATTTCACCGGTACGATCGATATGATTCGCATTCCACCGAGCGTGGTTGACCGCGGCATTGTGCATGCGTGCTATGACGGTATGTCCGCGGTATGGCCGCCAAGAAACGGCCTTGGATCCGAGGCCGACAGGGAAACGGTTGAAAAATATGGCGAAAAGATCACGGTTCCCTGCATGACGATGGACGACCTGCTGCTCAAACACAGCGTCGAAACGATAGACATGCTGGTCATTGATGCCGAAGGCCACGATTGGCACATATTTAAGCAGCTCGACCTGCTCCGCTTCCGACCAACATTTATCAAAATCGAATACATCAATCTTATAAGAGAAGAGGCCGATGAGCTGATCGCCAAACTGGAGCAGTTTACCTACAGACACACGGTGATTGGCCAGGATCTTTACGCCGTGCCTGCCGGCATGGAAGCCGACCTATGTGGACATAGCGACATACAAATCGGCAGCCCACCGTGTTCGAGCAATGTCACCATCGTCACCGGAATATGGGATTTTGAACAGGAGGAGTCGACCGCCGATTCCAGCCGACATTTTTCTCATTACCTGGACCATTTCGAGGAATTGTGCCGCCTCAACATCCCGATGCTGATCTATGCCGCCAAACCGCACCAACACTTGATCAAATTGTTCCGTGAAAACCGGCCAACGGTTCTCCAAAACAAACATCTATCATCGTTCCGGGAAAATTTCGATTTTTTTGACGCCGTTCAGGACATACGGAAAAATCCATCATGGTCCGCCCGGGATGCCGGACTTAATGTCTCCAAACACGGCGCGATCGAATGGTACAATCCGATGACGATGTCGAAAATATTCATGCTGAATGATGCCCGGATCGGGAACCCGTTCAATAGCGATTATTATGTCTGGCTGGACTGCACCATCTTAAGAACGGTGCCTCTTGAGCACCTCGCAAATGACAAGACGTTCCATAACATGGCGTCCTATCTCCAAACATTTTTCTTCCTTACGGTTCCGTCCGGCGATGCACCGACACTACATGGGTTTCCGCGCAAGGATCTGGCACGACTTTGTAACCGTAACGATATACCCCACATCTGCAGCGGACAATTTTTCGGCGGACATAGAGACTGTATCGGAGAGATCAATGGTCACTACTATAGCTGGCTGTCCCGGACGCTGCGTGCCGGATTAATGGGTACCGAAGCGTGCGTTTTCACGCTGCTAGCCAACAACACGCCGGAATTATGTCGGGTACTTCATCTCGGCGACGAAAGCTGTGTAGACATTGCCGCCTTTTTCAGGAATCTCGGGCAGGCAGCGAACATGTAGCCGATCCCGATCGATCCGCCGAATGACAAACATTGGAGTTGATAAAACGGTCTAACTTTCGGTGGATTACGTCACTACAGCCTGGTGAAATATGACAGAAATGGTCACTTTTTGAAAATTCCAGCACGCCTGCATCATTGCTGTATTCATCATACACATCGAAATAGTATACGTTTTTACGGCAAAGATCATTCAGACATAAATTTAGTTTCTTCGACGCGTACACAATTTCTTCGATGGCGCCGTATGTGGCGATCTGCCCTTCGCCTTCAACTGGACGATCGATCGGCGGGATCACGCCGCTGATAATGAACGGTGTGTCGCCGTAGTTCAGCTTTCTCACGGTCGTCTCGACTTTGCGAATGTACGTTTCGGCCAGTATCTCGACGAGTTCATCAACGCTCTTATTCTGAATAGCGGCCTGTTTCATAATGTGCGCCCTGACATCGATTTCACCAAAACTCAGCAGGCAAATGTCGTTCTCCTTCAATAGAAAGCGTTGGAAAAACAGCTCCAGGTCATCACATTTGGATATGGAATACATCGTCCGTGCACCGATCCAGTGCGTGAAACACAAATCGAAGCCGGCGACATAGGAATCGAACAAGATATGGCATTTTCGATAAATGCGTTCGTATTGGGTAAAATTGTTCAGCGTGTGACTGTCACCGATGAAATGGACAATTCTGCTTTTATCACACAAATTCTTGTGTAGTACAAGATTAACAACGTTGAAATCCTGTATTTTAACGGCCGCAGACTGGTCGAATGAGAACAGATTCTCTCTTGTCGCCAGAATGATATGCAGCTTTCTTGTGCCGTCTGCCGGCCAACTGAAATCAAATTCCAGATAGTGCACACCTTTCCGATTCTCCGCTGTTTCGAAGAAATCAATGATCGGAAAGTCATCAACGTAATTGACAAATTCGTCGTCAAACCAAAGGTAATAATCATAATTCCTGTAACGCCGCAAGAATTCTATTTTCTCCTCCAATGCATTCAGGTGACCGGTTGTAACAACACGATCACACGACAGATCCATTGGATCGCCGCCGGTCCCGGTGGTGACGCAAATGATTGATTTTTTTTTCATCCTCAAATCCTTTGTAACAGATGATATATTGTCGACACGGGATTGCACCCCGGCTCCGCACCAATACCGTACTGTCGGACCCGGTCACTCCACCTCGCGTCACGTGCAAAGGTAGTAGAATATTTCAACAGTCATTGCCCACCGGAGTTGCAGCGCCCGGGGCGGCAGTATACCGGTAAGGTCGGCGCAGACCGACACGGCAAATCCCTCGGGAATGAGTCAACCACGATACGGAAGAACATACACGATGCCAAAACGTTCGAAAAATACTATCTTTGTACAGATGGCCAGCTACCGCGATCCGCAGTTGATACCTACCGTACTCGACCTGATCAACAACGCAAGACATCCGGAATTGCTGCATATTTGTATATGCTGGCAGCACGGCGACGATGAGTCCTTCTCACAGTTCCTGCAGGCCGGATTTACGTTGTCGTGTTTTGATCAGCGACAGGATGATCCGTACACACGGGTCATGGCAACGAAGGCAAAGACGAAGGTCACTATCCTGGATCTGAACTATTTGGAATCCAAGGGTGCGTGCTGGGCGCGCTATCACATTCAGACGTTCTATGCGCAGGAAAAATACACATTACAACTCGACTCGCATCATCGCTTTGTTCCGGGTTGGGACGAGCAATGCATTACCATGCTCGAAAGCGTGAGAGGAAAGAGCAAGAAGCCAATCTTAACCGCGTATATCCCATCGTTCGATCCGACAAACGATCCCGAGGAACGTGTCAGCGTCCCATGGAAAATGAATTTTGACCGGTTTATACCGGAAGGCGCGGTGTTTTTTTCGCCTTCTGCAATCGATGATTACAAGGAACGAACAAAGCCCTTACGTTCTCGATTTTATTCTGCCCACTTTTGCTTTGCCGATGGTACGTTTTGTCGCGACGTTCCACATGATCCCGAATATTTTTTCCATGGTGAAGAAATATCCGTCGGCGTAAGGGCCTTCACCCACGGCTACGACTTATTCCATCCCCACCAGATCCTGGCGTGGCACGAGTACACCAGACAGGGTCGGACAAAGATCTGGGATGACCACACCACGACCACCAAGAACGGCGGCCAGATCGATCTCGACTGGGTGGAGCGTAATACCATGTCTCACCGGCGCAACCGTATTCTATTTGGCATGGACGGCGAAGATCCGACGCAAATCGACTTTGGCAGATTTGGCTTCGGTACCGAAAGAACCCTGCGTCAATACGAAGAGTATGCCGGCATCAGCTTCCAGTACAGGGGCGTACAACAGGCCACACTCGACGGTGTAGAACCACCGGTTGATTTTCCTTACGACTCAGAAGCCGAATGGAAAGCTTCCTTGGCACGATCGAATGATGTCCATATATGTGTTCACAAGAATGAGTTGGAAGAAATTGTCGACGATTTCGATTTCTTCTTTGTGGGCGCACACGATAAGGACGGTACCGAACTGTATCGCAAAGACCTGCCGCGCGATGACATATACCGGCACCTCGCCAGCGACAGCGGATTCATCGACTTCCGGCTTATCTTTCTGTCGTCGCAAATCCCCGCCAGCTACACGGTATGGCCGCATAGTCAAAGCAAAGGTTGGATCGGAAAGCTTACAAAACCGGTGGGCTGAACCAGGCCGCTTCATGTCGTTGAACAAAGGATTGCGTTGCACGGATTCCCAGGATTTAGGATCAAAGAGAAAGATGCGAAATGGTTAACAATCTCACACTGGTAACATGCTTATTCGACATAAACCGTGACGCCCTTAAGTCAGGGTTTGATCGTTCATTCGACCATTACACGGACTGCTTTCGCAGACTTCTGGCAACACCTTTGCCTATGGTGATATTTTGTGACCACGATGTGGAGGACATTGTCTGGCAGGAAAGGAGCAAAAAAAACACCCATGTTGTTCACAAAACAATCGACGATCTCAAGGCCTTTCCGTTTCATGCGCAAACGAACGCAATCCGGACTCAGAACGAGTGGCGAACCCGGAGCACCTGGATACATGACAGCCCGCAATCGCAACTGGAGCTGTACAATCCACTGGTAATGTCCAAGCAATTTTTTCTCAATGATGCCACGATTTACAATTTTTTCGACACAAAATATTTTCTCTGGATAGACGCCGGAATTTCCAACACAATCGGCGATCCGGTTCAATATCTGAACGATGATTTCTCCCAGAAAATCTCGCGGCATTTGCGCAAGATGCTGTATGTGTGTTTCCCATACGACGGTAAAGTTGAAGTCCACGGTTTCGAGAAAACTGCATTTAACCGATTTGCAGGTCAGGAGACGGACCGCGTCGCCAGAGGCGGGATGTTTGGCGGTACCGCGTATGCTATTAATCAAGTGAACAGTATCTATTATCAACTACTGGGCGATACGCTTAACGCCGGTTTTATGGGAACCGAGGAAAACATATTTACGTTGATCACGTACCTCTATCCCGAGCTGTGCCACATCCTCTGGATTGAGTCGAACGGACTAATTGCCAAGGCGCTCGAAGACATCAAAAGCCACGAGTTAAGACAGGAAAGCGGTGGCGTTGCCCTTTACGTGTTGACGTACAATCTCCCGGAACAGTTCGACCTGTGGATCGCATCATGTAGTGATGCGTTCCCGGATGAATTTGATTCTGTTGCGAAATACGTGATCAACAACTCCGACGACGGATCCGTAAAGGACGAATATACACGCTTAATTGAGACATACGGTTTTAAGGAGTTTCCGTTCGAGAACATCGGCATTTGCGGCGGCAGGCAAGTGGCGGCAGAGCATTTTGCGGAATCCGAACATGAATACATGATTTTCTTCGAAGACGACATGTTGCTGCACGCAAAACCCGGAGCGTGCCCGGCAGGATTCACGACCTATCATCCACACCTGTTCGAAAAATGTATTCACATTCTGGAATGCGAAGAATTGGATTATCTGAAGTTGTCATTTTCAGAATTTTACGGGAATAACCACGAAAACTGGGCGTGGCACAACGTGCCGGAGAAACTAAGGCACGAATATTTTCCACCGACTGACGACGGTACCAGTCCGCGGGCGACCGTAATAAAACGGACAGGGTCATACCGCGGTTTACCTTATGCCGTCGGCGAGTACCATTATTGCAACTGGCCGATACTGTTCAACAAGAAGGGCAATGAGAAGGTATTTCTGAAAACGCGCTTCGAACACAAGTTTGAACAAACCTGGATGAGCCACGTGATGACGTTGATCAAGGCCGGAGAGGTGAGCCCCGGCGCGTTACTGGCGTCTCCGGTGTACCACCACAGAAAATTTCACTATGATGGAAACAAGCGACGGGAGAACGAGCATTCCTGACGCCGCAAGCTGCTCGTTCAGCCGCCCAGGGATTGGCGCGGGATCGTAAATAAGTGCCTTGCGAAACCAATAACCAGACAGAGCACACCAGCCCACGGCAACCTGAACGCCTCCGTTCAGCGTCAGAAACAGCCAAAATCTAGACTGTTATAAATTTGATGGCCTTATTTTCGCCGAACACATGCAAAGCACGATGCACATCCCCGCCAATCTGCTCCGTAGCCTCGGGGAAATACGCTTCCAACTTCTCAATTAGTCCCCGGACTGTCACCGTACCGTCACACAACTGCCAGATCAGAGCAGCACTTTCGTTGAGTATTATACTGCGTCCATTTCCGGTCCCTTGAAGGACGATTTTTTCGTCTATTTCTTCAAGATGAAAGGAAGGCGCTTTCTCCGGAATGGTTGACACGTCGATTGGCTTCATGCGTACGGTATCGAAGAACTACGTGGTACGAAATAGGGTAGTCATGACACGCATCAGGGGATCGCCGATGGCGACGGTGTCGGTGTCGGTGTCGGTGTCGGTGTCGGTGTCGGTGTCGCGGTCGCGGTCGGCGTCTGCGTCGGTGTCGCGGAAGGCGTCTGCGTCGGCGTCGCGGTCGGCGTCTGCGTTGGCGTCTGCGTTGGCGTCGCGGTCGGCGTCGCGGTCGGCGTCGCGGTCGGCGTCGCGGTCGGCGTCGCGGTCGGCGTCGCGGTCGGCGTCGCGGTCGGCGTCTGCGTTGGCGTCGCGGTCGGCGTCTGCGTTGGCGTCTGCGATGGCGTCTGCGTTGGCGTTGGCGTTGGCGTTGGCGTCGGGGTCGGCGTAACAGTCGCGGATACGGATACCGACACCGATGGTGTGGGTGTGGGCGTCGGCGTCGGCGTAACAGTCGCGGATACCGACACCGACGGTGTGGGTGTAGGCGTCGGTGTCGCTGACGACGTTGTAGTCGGCGTTGGCGTTACGGTCGCGGACGAGGTCACCGACGGCGTAGGCGTTACCGACGGCGTAGGCGTTACCGAAGGTGTCGGTGTTGGTGATACATCACAACCAATTGGTGAGTCTCCGAATGACTCCGCACCCTGCGCTTGTGCCGATGGCACAACAACATCGAGCAACGGACTGGTCCACTTGTTCACAGCGAACAGTGAGCCTCCGATCATTACGCCTTTACGAATAAAATCTCGACGAGTCGGTGCCATTATCTGCTATCCCTCCTATCCGGAATACCTACCACGGAAACACATGTGTTTCCTCCATTAATTCCAGCGCATACTAATTCGACGCCCTGACGAATACTTCCGAAGCCATTCGGACCCTTGTGTCTATAACCTGCAGTCTTCACGCGCTGCTTCCTTCCATACAACATGAACAAATAAACGTCAGGATGCAATGCCACTCCGGACGCTGGAAATACGACGCGCGGCAAACGCCGCGAGCACGATGGTCAACAAAACGATACCAAAATCCGACAACACCGGAATTAACTCTGCATTCATTTCGATCTTGAAATTATCCAGTATGAGTGTTCCATCGTCCGCGACTGTGGCAGAAAGCGACGTTGTGTCGGTTATTGTGACAGAGCCGATCAGCACTTCTGCATCATCTGCCTGAAACCCGAAAAATTCTGCCTCCCCTACGTTTCCGGTCACTGGGACCGTGCCCAGCAGGTTATCTGCTTCATCAAAAAAATTGGCTTCGGCGCTCCATGACGCGCCGGCGGAATTCGTTTTGGCCAGCCACCCGCCTGCACGATAGACAGGCGGTGTCACCTGGATGCTGATTGTCCGATGCGTACCGCAACTCGTAGCGATTGCAAAATTGTCAATGCCGTCGATTGATGACGCATCATCACCATATTGAAAATCCCCCGCCGAAGGTCCGCCTTCCGGCAACAAATCATCATAAACGACACCGCCACTTGCAAACGGCGCAACGATCGTCCCCGGAGCGCCCAAGCCTTCAAAATCTTCAATTGCTTCGGTTCCCAGAAACGCACCCGGACTGATCGGCGCCGCACCCAGCCCCACCGCCCAGATCATGCAGAAGACGAAGCCGACACATAGTGTCGTTGCGATATTAACGTTACTTTTCATTACCTTACTCCCATCCGTGTATGCAGAGTCAACCAAGCCCGGACCAAAATCAATTATGGTGAACAAAACGTCGTACCGCGTCCTTCTAATGTCAAGCAGTGTGACAATAAAATTTTAGAACAATCAAACCTTAGTAACATAGCACCCCACTGGCGCAACGTTATCCGTTAGTCGAAGTATAATCCCGCGTGGAGCGCTCACAGCACCGGTCAAATCAGAATAGGGACGACGAGATGATTGCGATTACTGGATGTCCGCGCAAAATTCATACCAGCGCAACGCTATCACAACCCAATAGTCTCAAATATTTTCCTAACGCTGTGCGTCGCCAAACCATCCGATAAGAGGTTTATCATGCAGGGGCAAGGCTTATTGGAGGGTCGCAGGCCACTGCGACCGTGACAGAGGAATAATTGATAACTGAAAATTGCCAACCAGAAGTGGTGGCTGGAGGAACCCCGCTCAAGGGGGGATTTGCGCTGGATGTGGCCGTTTACACCGGATTGATGGTATCGGGCACATGTAGGAATAAACATTTTTGTCGATCCTAATCTCGCATACCTGCATGCAAGCCCTCACATTGAATCGCTACCTCACATTGCGGATCGCTTTCTCGATTTCGCACGCAGACGTTGGCGCCGCAACTACACTGACGCAAATGTCGCAGGCTGCATGCGTATAACGCCGGGGCGCACGCATTTAAATGGCAACGCTGGGGTAGCCGGATAAGGGCGACGAACGAGGGAACGACTTACTTTCCCATATTGCTGTACGTGGCGTTCAGCGCAGCACGTTCCTCGATCGTGAGAAGGTCACGTACATTCAACCCCGTCGTGGTCGGAGCCCGGTGAACCCTCCCCGGATGCGCCGGCACAGCTCGTTCCGCCAAAACATTGTACCCCTCCGCCCTGGATTCGGATTTGTCCTTGATTTCCTGCATAATGAATGTAGATACTCCGTTACTGCCGGATTACACCGGCATTGGCATTGCCGATCATACGGTATATTCCGCTACGATCCGTATTTATTTCACCTTGCCCACGAAATAAATTAACATATGAACCTGTATTGATCAAATTTTCAGGAAACTATGCTGAATCGCTGGGACGACATAGAGGCGGCACACTGTAACAATGACAAGCTTTCCGTTCGCGTGTACTCCTCCCGCCTGCTTGGCCGCGAACCGGACCTGGTGCTGTTCGGTGGCGGCAACACATCGGTCAAGACGTCGTGTACGGACATTTTCGGCGATGGTGTCGACGTGATCCAGGTAAAGGGAAGCGGCTGGGATCTTGCGACGATCGAGCCGAATGGATTCGCGGCAGTGCGGCTTGACGTGGCCGTCCGCCTGGCGGAGCGCCCGGTATTGAGCGACCACGACATGGTGCGAACGCTCCGCGCAGCGATGATCGATCCCGAGGCGCCCGCGCCGTCCGTCGAGACCATTCTCCACGCAATCATACCCTTTGACTTTGTCGACCACACGCATGCGGATGCCGTGGTCACGATTGCCAACACGCCGTTGGGCAAAGAAAAGATCCGCGACATCTATGGCGACCGCGTGTTGATCGTACCATACGTGATGCCGGGCTTTGTACTGGCACAGACCGTATTCGCGATGACGCGCGAGATCGATTGGAAAGCAATAGACGCCATCATACTGATGAATCATGGCGTTTTCACGTTCTCCGACGACGCACGAACAGCGTATTCACGCATGATCGAAACGGTCACGGCAGCGGAAAATTATCTCGCGCAAAACAACGTCGATGCCCATCGTGCCGCGGCGGCGGTGGCCCATCCCCTACATGCACCACTCACGGAACTTGCGGCCCTGCGAAAGCATGTGTCAGACCTGGCCGCACAACCGATGCTGGCATGTCTCGACACCACATCGGACGCCGCATTGCGGGTACGATCACGCACGACCTACGACGCCATGCTGCGAGGTCCGCTAACGCCGGACCACGTGATCCGGACGAAGCGCACACCGCTGGTAGTGGACGGCCCGGCGGAAGCATGCGTTGGTGCGTATGCAGAATCGTATCGGCGTTACTTCGCCGCGTACACTGACGGCCAGCTCCGGCAACTGGATTCGGCGCCGCGATGGGCGATCTGGCCGGGAACAGGGAAGATCGCGTTCGGTCGGTCACGAAAAGACGTTGATATTATCCACAGTATTGCCAATCACACGATTCGCGCCGTTGATCGCGCGGAGACGCTGGGTGGATGGCAGCCCTTGCCGGCTTGCGATATTTTCGAAGTGGAATACTGGGAACTCGAACAAGCCAAGCTCCAGCGCGCCGGAAAACCGCCGCCGTTGCGCGGCAGAACAGCACTCGTAACCGGCGCCGCATCTGGAATCGGCCGGGCATGCGTCGAGCGCCTGACGGCGTTGGGAGCGGTCGTAGCGGCCCTCGATATCCGCAACGACACCGCGACGGTATTCGACAACGGCGACGTGCTGGGAATAGTCTGCAACGTGACCACCCCCGCGGATGTTGAAAAGGCAGTAGCAACCCTGGTACGCACCTGCGGTGGACTGGATATCGTCATCAGCAATGCGGGAAGCTTTCCACCGGCTGCCGATATCGAATGCATCGATGCGGAAACATGGGCGACAAGTGTGGAATTGAATTTGAGCAGTCACTTGCGTCTGCTGCAGATCTGTATTCGGTATCTCAAACACGGCATAGATCCTGCCGTGGTGATTGTGGCTTCCAAAAATGTGCCGGCGCCAGGCCCCGGAGCAGCGGCGTATTCCATTCCCAAGGCAGGGCTCTCGCAACTTGCGCGCGTCGCAGCGTTGGAACTGGCGCCACACGGGATACGGGTGAATACCATTCACCCGAACGCCGTATTCGATACGGCGCTATGGACCGACGACCTCATCGCACAGCGCGCCGCGCGGTACGGCATGAGTGTCGAGGCTTATCGCTCGAACAACCTGCTGGGCACCGAGGTGCACTCGCTGCACGTTGCCGACATGGCGTGCGCCATGGCGGGACCGGCATTCGCCCGTACAACCGGCGCCCAGGTCCCGGTGGACGGCGGCAATGATCGCGTGATCTGATCCTACCCCGCGCGGCAACGACGCCAATCCGGCAAGCATAAAGCACCATCCGCTCAAGCTTCGTGATTGGCGACCAGGATTTACGGGAGGGTCGCAGGCCTCGGCGACCGTAAGCGCGAGGAATAATTGTTCATTAGCGTGTATTCGCGGTTTCCTGTTCGCCGTTCGCGGTTCATTCGCGACTTTTGCGAACTCACAGTTTTCACGGATCCGGGTTAAACTTCGACATTCATCATTCCGTGTTTGATATTCGATATTTTTGTTCAGTAACATTGGGTTTGCCCCAATTCTAACGACTGCCACGCCGATGACGTGCCAATCACCGCTACGCGCCCTCCCCTGGTTCGGATTCGATTTCTCCGCCGTTGACGGTCCGACGGCGGCGGTCGAACGCCTCCTTGATAATCCGCATGCGATGCGATGCAAAATATCGCTTTGTCAGTCCCTTATTGCGACCGTGAACGCGACGGAGAAAAACGACATTATCAAGCATCACCGATCGCAGACCGAGATCGTCGGCGCGCAGCGGCCAGCTCATATCATGGCCGACCTGGCACGACGTCTCAAACCAACCAACTCGGTCGAATGCCGCACGTCGGATAAGCATCGCGGCAGGCAATCGTGCAGCGACTACCGCGTTATCAAGTGGTATACGATCGCGCAATGCGGGATCGAGATCGGGACTGAAGAACTGTCGCGCGTGACCGTACACTGCCTCAATGTCAGGATCCGCCCGCAACACCGCTACCTGACACTCCAGCTTTCCGTCGAGCCATATATCGTCGGCATCAAGGAACGCCAGGTATTCACCCCTCGCGGCGCGCACACCGCTGTTCCGCGCCGCGGCGGTACCCTGGTTGTCCTGCGAGATACAGCGAATCCGCGATCCGTAACGACTGATCACATCCATCGTATTATCGGTGGAGCCGTCGTTCACGACAACCACCTCCAGCGGTTTGTGCCCCTGCTTTAACACGCTGTCAATAGCCTCGCCAAGGTAACGTTCCGTGTTATATACCGGAATAACCACGCTCACCACCTCAACGGCCGATTGGGGTACGTTTACAGATCTTCCCTTTGCCATCATCTCACCAGTCACCGCCGCCATAGCCATAGCCATGTTCGATCTATCACCCCGCCAGCAGTCTGTCGGACTTCGGGGATCGTAACAAAAAAACACGAGAAATCGAGGGTGTTTTTCCACGAATTGAGGCGAATATTAGACATATTCAACGAAAACTCGGAAGAAAACGTACCGATTCTGTGGATTTCTCCGTAAATTCAGCCGAAGCCCGATACAAGAGGCTTGGAGACCATCGGGGGGTCTAACAAATCGAACTTTATTGATTTTTGTTAGCGTTTATTAGCGTCTATTCGCGGTTCAGGTCCGATCGTTCCTCCGGTGTCGCGGCGTGCGGTCGCAGGAGACTGCGCCCCTCCACGACCTCACCAACCTGTGTTTTCCTGGAGGGACACAGTCCTCTGTGTCCGAAATTCGACACGGCGTCTTGACCAGGCGGTTTCGGAAGTTCTTGTCATGCGGCACCAACGTAAAACGATTATAGCTGGCCCTCAATATACTCAGCCACGATTTTGCGGTGTTGACCGAAATTCCGACTTCAGTGCCAATACAAGACAGGTTCAGCAATTCCAGGAAACATTTATGATGCAGAAAAAACCTCTTTACAATCATGGCCATTTTCTGTTCCTGGACTAGAATTTGCCTAGCATGGACGTGATGGTCGACGTCCTCGATCATGATGAAAATGACTTGAGAGGCAACCTATTGGTGATAAACGGAATCTCAGAAACAGCAGCTTGGATCATGCCAGATACTGAACAGATATAGTAGAAGCGGAGGACTGCAAATATGAAACGCTTTAAGAACATCTTGTTGGTTTTCGATCCCGAATCAAGCGATCGGGTAATTATGGACCTGGCCACTTCCATAGCGGCTCTGGAGGGGGCGAATTGCATATCGTTCATGCCTGGCATTTAATGGGTGAAGGTCACATGCGAGCTTTTGGCGATACGTGATCGCTCAATGGCGTAGTGTTGTCCGACAAGACCATCAGTGGCAACTTGACGAACTTCTGAGACATTACTCTATTGACGCTCTGGATCACGAAATTCATCTTTTGGAAGACGATCCTAAATCCATCATACCCGAATTGGCAAGAAAGAAACGGATCAACCTCATTATTATGGGCACCGTTTGCCGAACGGGCATAGCAGGATTTCTCATTGGCAACACGGCCGAGAATGTCCTGCAGCAGGTTAACTGCTCCGTGTTGACAGTGAAACCTGAAGGATTCGTATCGCCTGTTAAGCTGGAGAATGACTGATCATGGATTATCATCGCAATCGAACAGAGAGAAAAATTGCACTATACGCTTTATCTTAGTGCTATTCAGGTCATTGTGCCTTTCCGGCCAACTTCAGCTACTACGGCCTCCATACTAGCAGCCTGTGGGACTTTGGACACGCCGACGGCGAAAATGCCTTAATGGGGCAGGCCCGACTTCTGTCCTCCCTTGATCACGATCACGGAGCAAGCGACCATGCATTACCTGGATGAATCCCACATTTCACTGCTGCTCGTGCAGCTCTTTGTCCTGCTGGCAACAGCGAAAATTCTCGGCGCTATATGTCATGCCCGCGGAATTCCCGCATTGGCGGGAGAAATACTCGCGGGTATTCTTCTCGGCCCCACCATTTTGGGGCGTCTCTCCCCCGTGCTGTACCACAATCTTTTTCCTCCGGAGGTCATTCAGTTTGCAATGCTGGATACGGTTTCGTGGATCGGAGTTCTCTTCCTGCTCCTTTCCACCGGATTTGAGGTTAATATCTCAACGGTATGGAAACAGAGCACGGCGGCATTATCGATCGGGGTCGTCGGGGTCGTGGTTCCGATCGTCGTCGGTTGTATGGTGTTCTACTGGCTGCCTGCCGAATACTGGGGCGAAAACGCCAATCACCTTACCTTTACACTCTTTCTGGCCACAGCAGCATCGATCACTGCCATATCGATCGTCGCCAAGCTACTGCACGACATGAACATCCTCAAAAGCGACGTCGGCTCCGCCAGCCTCGCCGCGTGTGCCGTGAACGACGTGTTGGGATGGGTAGTATTTACGATGGTGCTGGCCCTGATAGCCAAGACCGGCGCCGGACTGTGGGCCTTACCCGGAGTGCTGGTGGGCATCATCCTGTTCGGCGCCTTCTGCATCACCATCGGCAGTCGCTCCGTGGGCACATTGATGGCAATGATCAACAAATCTGATCTGCCGCAGCCGGGGACGATGCTGAGCTTCATGGCCTGTCTTGGGCTGTTGTGCGGGGCCATCACCGACTGGATCGGAATCCACGCCATTCTCGGTTTTTTTCTTGCCGGGATTATGGCAGGGAACACCAGCGAGATATCCGAGCACGCGCGTTCAACGCTTTCGCAAACGATACACGCGATCTTCGTACCGCTCTTTTTTGCGAGCATCGGTGTAAAGGTAGACTTCCTGGGGGGAGCGGAGCTGCCGGTCCTGATCTTGTTCACCGGCGTGGCAATTGGTGGAAAATTCATCGGCGCCTGGTCCGGCGCCCGGATGGCGAAGTTATCGGGGCCCGATGCGCTGTCGGTGGGAATCGTGTTCACACCTGGCGGCGCGATGGAGATCATTATCGGCATGCTCGCTCTCGAGTTGAAGCTGATCACCGAAGGCGTCTTTGTGGCGATTGTGTTTGCTGCGCTTCTCTCGTCGATCGCCGTCGGTCCGCTGCTGGCGTGGTCGATTCGGCGCCGAAAGGCAGTGGATATCCGGCCGCTCATTCTGCACGACGCCGTAGTTCTCGAGCTGAAAGGCCCGGATCGATGGGGTGTCATCGACGAACTGTGCCAAAGGGTGGCTGCCTGTGTCAGCGACGTGAATGAAGCGGATGTAATCCGCGCAGTACGGGAAAGAGAAACGGTCATGGGTACCGCCCTGGAGAAATCTGTGGCTGTGCCCCATGCCCGCCTTGACGGGCTGCGGCAGCCGGTCGTTGCTTTCGGGTTATCGAAAAGGGGCGTGGACTGGGACCCGCCGGACGGTCTTGCCAGCCATTATGTTTTTTTGATTCTGACGCCCGGTGAAGACACCGATCTGCAGCTCCAGATTCTGGCATCGATCGCGAGGGCAATGTCGGACAGTGAACTCCCGTACCGTTTGATGAATGCCGACAATGAGGCCGATGTATTCGCTCTGCTCGACAAGACACTGGGAATCAAGCCGAAATCCTGATCGGCGCCGCGCCTGAATGGCGTTGTACAAGCGGTAATCCACGAGAAACAGCGAGTTCGCAACGGTAAATTCTGCAAACACCCACCGACCATATTTTCCAATCTTGTTCACGCCGGGGACCCAATACATGTCCACCGTACTCTTTCTGTCTTTCGCATCTTCCCCAAGCTTGCACCTCCGCTGGGGCCTGACGGCGGGCGGCCTGATCCGGCGCAGGTACGATCGTGTTCGAAAAGGTTTTCGAACAAGAAATTCCAAATCACAAGCACCAAGCGACAACTACGTCCCAATTTCGAGAATCATTTTCGCAGCGCACTGCAATGCGTAACTCAACATTCAGAGAAATGCTTGACCTCCAACAACTGGGATAACCTCAAATGTGCGGCATTAGTGGAATATTCGATTCCAGAAGTCGTGGTACGGCTCGACAAATTCTGAAGATGACGGATACCCTGCACCACCGTGGCCCGGATGATGCCGGCCACGTCTTCGGAAGCGCGAGACAGGGGCGTCTGTTGCATCAAGGATCCGACGTATGCCGGGCGGAGGAGGAGGCCGGGCATACCGATTCTATCCTCGACCTTTCCCTGGGACACCGACGTCTTTCGATCCTCGATTTGTCCCCTGATGGGCGTGGCCCTATGGCGTTTCAGGACGGCGCGTACTGGCTTACCTACAATGGCGAAGTTTACAACTATGTCGAGCTCCGACATGAATTGAAGGAAAAAGGATATGTCTTTTGCACCAGGACAGACACCGAAGTGGTTCTGGCAGCATATGCAGAGTGGGGAGAGGACTGTTTGAGGCGTTTCAACGGCATGTTCGCCTTTGCCCTTTGGGACGTCCGGAAAAGACTGCTGTTCTGTGCCCGCGACCGATTCGGCATTAAACCATTCTATTATTATTGGGACGGTCGTCTGTTTGTGTTCGCTTCAGAGATCAAGGCGGTGCTGCAACACAGCGATGTACGGACTCGGACCAACGACGCCGTCATCTACGACTATCTTGCCCTTGGCCTCGTGGATCATTCGGCGGAAACGTTCTTCAAGGACATCCTGCAGCTCCCGGCTTCTCATCATCTGCTGCTTGATTTTACGGATCTGACACTACGGCAACAACGCTGGTGGAACTTGAGGATCAGCGCTGAAAACTCGGTCACGAGCGCCAGCCAGGCAGAATCTGCGACAAACGCGTTTCGAGACTTGTTGATGGATTCAATCCGATTGCGATTACGTAGTGATGTTAGAGTGGGAAGTTGCTTAAGCGGCGGTCTTGACTCGTCTTCGATAGTGGCAATGATCAATCGTCAACTGACAGATCCGAAATGGGCCGGAAGGCAAGATGAAGCGGATAAACCGAGCACATTCAGCGCCTGTTTCGAAGGTGCTGGTATTGATGAGAGCTGGTACATTGCCGAAATCGTGAATGCAACACATGTCACGTCACGAAAGACTGTCCCCGAGGCCCACGATTTGTGGAATGAGTTAGAGCGTTTGGTCTATTTCCAGGAACAGCCTTTCACATCAACCAGTGTCTACGCGCAATGGTGCGTCATGCGTCTCGCCAGGGACCATGGAGCGACCGTGCTTTTGGACGGCCAGGGAGCTGATGAAATCATGGCGGGATACGTGCATTATTTCGGGCCTTTCATTCAGGATACGTATCGGGAAAAGGGGATTGGGGCGATGGTCCGAAATGCCCGACTACTTTCCCGAAATACGAATCGACCACTTTGGCAACTGATTGGCCTGGGAATGCACAAGCGCTTTTCTCCTCCTCTTCGGCGAGCATTCCAAAAACTAAATGCCTCCCTGAATCCCCCGGGGCCAGTTTGTTCCTGCCTGAACCGTGCGGATATTGCCCCGGATTTCGAAGCTGCCCATGGGAAACGTCGGCGCTTACACCGGGAACGTCAGGAGGCCGACCCGACGCAATTGCTTGCCCTCGATCTTGGCAAGTTTGTACTTCCTGGCCTCTTGAGATACGAAGACAGAAATGCTATGGCATTCTCACTTGAGGCACGGGTACCCTTTCTGGACCATCGATTGGTGGAATTTGCCTTCTCACTCCCCATGGACTTGAAAATTCGGAATGGCTGGACAAAGTGGCTGCTCCGCAATGCAATGGGCCTACTGCCAGACTCCATTCGATGGAGGAAAGACAAGATAGGCTTTGCAACGCCGGAGGAGCAGTGGATTAAGCATGGTGGACACCTGGAAAATTTTTTCCGGAGTGAGCCTCTACAAAGTCAAGGCTACTATTCAGAAGCAATCAGAAAAAGCCTTTCAGATGTGAATAACCCACAAAAACATTCCATACCTGGAATCTGGCGTCTCGTAAACCTTGAGGCCTGGATGAGAGTATTCCAAAATCTGGACGCCGCGCCCTATGGCATTTAGCGATGTATCAATGCGCCTGCCCTGGCTACTCGTGATCACGTTGTTTCTTCCCTTCCAGGCCGGGGCGGACGAGATGCTTCCCGATCTATATCTGGAGATAGTCGAGGAAGCAGTAACGAACTTCGAACCTCTGTGGATGGATGAATCTCACGCCATTCCCAGGAGCGGCTACTTCGATTTTCGTAAGTACGAGGATTGGGAACCGGACTGGTATCCAGCGGAAATTATGGTTCCCGGGAATGCGATGGTGGCTTTTTGCTACGCGGTCTTGTTGACCGAGACGGACGAGGACGTCTTTTCAGACGCAAACGTTCCACGCGACGTGCTGACTGAACATGCCATCAAAGCAATTCGATGGTGCTGCATGACGAGCGCGTACGTGGATCGCCCCTATCCCTATCCCATTCCCCACGGCTATGATCGCCGACTCAAGGGAGAAAGCTGGGTGCGCCCATTGGGACATCGAACAGATGTGGTGGGATGGTTGACCCTGGCGATCACCAAATTGTGGGACGTATTGGATGCCGAAACGAAGGCGCTGGCGGAAGATACCCTCGTAGGTACGGCTGCGAACCAGTGGGTGTCACGGTCCTGGGAGAAGGGACAAGGAGGGAACCACGATATAGCCAAACAGGATCTGGCCGGCACTCTCGGCGCGGCGTTTCTTTTTTCGAACCGGCCTCAGGCGAGTCGTCATATGGAAGCGCTGCGAGGATTCGGACTCGACATGGTATCGACCATCCACGACAAGGCGTCCACTGAAATCGCTGATGGGAAAGCCGTTCGCGAGCAAGCGCGGGGATGGAACCTTTATCAGGACTACTCCAGTGATCACCACGGAACGGCCCAGATCTTCTACGGCAGTGACATGATCTTCGAAGGACGACTCTTTGTTGAGTTGATGAGTCGTTTCCGGGAATTGCCCGTTCCGGAGGTATTCGACTATCGCGGGAACGGTTTCGACGGCGCTCTGCATTGGTCGAAGGTACTTGGTTTACCCGAGGGCGAACCAGCATCGGTACACGGCGTGGAATACGATTCCTACTATGGAGCAGGACTTCTCGCCTATTGCTATGGGGCCACGTTGAGAAAAGACCCTGTCGCTGCCGCCTTTGAGGAGACCGCCGCAAAGCTGTTAGCCCGTCACTCTCGGGCCGTTGGCGTCTACGACTATCATCGCAACTCGTGGGGAAAAGCGGCAATCGCCTACCTGATCCATAAGTCCTGTGGGCCGAGAGCCGATCCAATCTCATTTAACGAGGCCTGGAAGGCCCTCAACGGGACCTACCACTACCGCCGGCAAAACACAATCATCCACCGGTCTACAGACAAGTGGGTGTCCTTTTCCTGGGATTCGGACTCTCGCAGACAGAAGCAGGATGTACTCTGTGGCTATGTCGTTCCCTCAAGAGCGCTTGCTCCCAACCTCGCGCCTCTGGTCTACCAACACCCCAGATCCCTTGTGGGAGAGTTCCGTGTCTCCCCTGCCCGCTCCCGTAAGAAGCGTGCCGACGGAAAGACCGGCTACAAATTCACGTGTGATGACACAGGTTTTCATACTGCCGGATCTGTCCAGAGATCGGGACTCAGAAGAGATTATGCCTTCTGGTCCTATGCGGATGGTCCAAGTGTGTTGGTGACATGGTGCCAAGCTCAGCAACCGGGCCGAGTGTCCTGGTCCGGCTTGCCAGTGTATTTTTATGAGCGTGACGGTATATCCGGAAGCCGAAGATACGCGGATGGACAAGGATCCATCGCGCTGGCTAAGTCAGGCGCTCGCCGTTCATCCTGGTGGTGCGTCGATGATATTCTGGGCGTTTTAAGTTCTGGCGGGAACGGTCAGATTCACATCGAGTCCTCGGCAGGCTACAACTGGGCGCGGACCGCGAAGGGACGCGACCAGTGCCAGGCCGTGTTCCTTTCACCGATCAAGAACATCCCCATGAAAATCGGAGACACTGTCGTTGACATCGCCGTTGCGATCTATGGGGATACAGACCACCAAAAAATCGCCGGCGCGGCGCAGGGGCTTGACTATCGTCCGCTGGACCTCCCCGACGGTTGGAGAAGCGTTTTGGCGCCTGACGCGAAGCATCCGGGAAAGACATATCTGGGAGTCGTGAACTTCCAATCCCGTGAAACCAAAGTCGACGTCCACATTGGGTTCCCCGAAGGCGCTCCCATTCTCTCACGAGACACAATCGCAAACGGCGCCGCTTGCCTCCTCAGTCTCGAGCTTGAGCAAATGGAGTCATACGCCGAGACCATCGCGTGCTTCGTGACCACGGACAAGAAGAAGAAAGTGCGGATCCGGAAAGAAAGCCCCAGCAGGTATTTCCTCGCGCCGGTGGATTCCGCAATAGCCGATGTGACGTTGCGCTACACGGGGAGCGGAGCGGATGCCTTTCTCGTCAGCACTCAGGAACAAGGCTTCCGGAAAGTCGTCTCCGAATCCCCCGACGAGACCGGTGCTTTCAAGCTCACGGTGAAAGGTCCAACCTGGATCGAGATCAAAGGCAAGCATGATCGCGATGAAATGGGTCCATTCATAGAGATTGCCGAAGCCAGTGTAAATGATGATGGATCCGTGTCCATCACTACGGTCACAAACGATCAAAGTGCGATTGCCGCCGTGGAGCTATTCTGTGATAATCGCCAAATCAGCCGCAAGACCGCCCCCCCATTTGTCTGGAATCACCGTCCGGCAATCGGGTTCCACACTTACTACGCCGTCGCGACTGACGGGTCACCTCAAGCGAACAGGCGCCGGTCATTCAAAAGGACGATTCAAGTGGTTGGATCTTCGGCGAACGGCGACGAGTGAACGGTCATGTTTCGCTTACGCCGGCTCTTCCATGTCCAAGCCCCATTCGCGTTACGCGACGGCAACGCAACCGGCGCTCTTGCGGTTACACGTTCGGGCACGACCCTGTTCGCAAAGGCTTTCGAACAGGAAATTCCAAATCATGAGCGTACGGTCGCAGAGGACTGCTAGCCAAGAGGTTTGGAGGCCATCGGAATCTAACCTATGAAGTCAGATCTGGTTGGCTTTTCATTAGCGTTTATTCGCGTCCATTCGCGGTTCCCTGTTCGTAATACTTCGCTTCCTGTTAAATCTGTTTCAGAGCTTTGTCGAAATCGCTTTCAAACCGACGATCCTGCCCAAAACAATTTTTCTTGACTTCACATTCCGCCTAATAGCGAATTCGCGCAGTACCCCGGTCTCCATTGACGAAACTACGTGGCACGAACAGAATTAATGTGGTAGCCTACGGAGCATATGGCGTCGAAGTTGCAGAATTGGGTCAGAAGGCTGTTGCCATCTGCGGCCGCACTCCACAATTTCCGGATAACTAAATATTTCGTTTTTTCGATTTAGACGTGATTCCGTAACATTCTAACGTTAGGATGTAGACTACCGACTGACCGATTCCGACAACAATCACGAACGAAATGAGGAAAGGATAGAACATTGAAAGTACTACGAAACATTCTCATCGCCGTGGCTATCGCTTCAATCATTTCGATCGGTGGCTGCGCCGGCTGCGTGTACCTCATGTCAAAGGCAGCCATGGACATTCCGGATTATGCCACC
This sequence comes from Verrucomicrobiota bacterium, assembly GCA_021772615.1. GTDB lineage: Bacteria > Verrucomicrobiota > Lentisphaeria > JABSQK01 > JAJFLO01 > JAJFLQ01. The sequence goes on from JAJFLQ010000015.1 coordinate 26,351, forward strand.
GCGGACTATTTTGAATCGAATTACGGAAAGGACGTCCGGAAGATAACGGAAAAGCTGAAGGCCGGAGAAGACCTTTCGCATAGAGCCACCGGCAACGGTTTCGACGAAGATGTAGTCGCCGTTCTTTTGTTGAAAGAAGAGCCGGGAGCGACGCCTGATTTCACGACAACGGTTTACGTCGATTTGTACAAACGTCACGAACACGTCGATCACCGGGCTCATACACTCCGTGGCAACCACGGTGTTGTCCGATTGCAAGTTGATACTACCGAGGCGGATTATTTGACTCAGCAAATCTTGGTAGGGGAGGCCCAATATTGGGTTTGCTTTCAGACACGGGAGAATCGTTCAGAAAATCGTCCATCGGCGACCAGCGTTGCGGCTGTCTCGCCCCAGAAAGCCAGTGAGCAGCAACAAGACGCAATTCCGTCGATACAACAGACCAATGCATCGCAATCAGATGATAATCAGGTAGTAGAATCGGCACAGAGCCGTCCGGCAAGACTTTGGACGAATCGAAAAGGAAAAAGTTCGCAAGCCTACTTAGTTGCAGTATATGGAGACACCGTCGAACTTCAGTCCGTGAAAACGGGCAAGAGTCATAGGATAAAGATAGCGGATTTGGTAGAGGAGGATCAGACCTTTATCGCGCTTCATGCTGGATCTGATCCTGCCGTGCAATCTCCAAACCTTCTTTCGGGAAAGTCACGACGCGGAATTATGGAGAATTTCGATGGATCCGTTCTTACCATTCGCTTTTCGAAGCACCGCCACGCTGACTTGATTCCGGATAAGGTACACCGTGCTTATACATTTAACGGAGAGAGCTCCTATGTTCAACTAAGTGAGAGTTTTCCGAAACATCTCGCCGACAGGGATTTTTCCGTGTCGTTCGAAATGATGCCCGCCGCGCAGAGACAACAAACCAGCTATATCATTGAACATCACCGAGATTATCCATGGACCGGCCTGTTTGTCGCCATTCACGACAATAAGAACCTACGATTTCGATTGAAGGACCACCCGCAGAATTCAATCATGCACGACATCTCCGGAATCATTGGTGACGGCCGGTATCATCATGTCGTGGTCAGCCGTCGAGACCGCAGGCTGGAGATGTACATCGATGGATCACTAAAGGTTTCCGAAGTACAACCGGAACATGTTAATTTGGATATCGACTATAACACCAACCTATTAACGATCGGGACCCATTGCGAATTACGCTACCCTCAATATTATTCCGGGGGGCTGAGGCGAATGGTATTCTTTATTGGGAGAAGCCTTACCCAAGATGAGGTCCGCAAAATGGCGTTATAGCGCCGGACGCGCCAACGCCGTGTCGAACGAACCGGATCGAAAGTTGACTGCCCTGCACTTGACGCCGAAAGGCGCTTCCACCCGGACACCCAGAGTTCGACAGAGTTGTAAGGTTGAACGCCCATTTTTTAAACATGCCGCGTACGGGGTGTAGGCGACCGCTTTACAGTTCGCGCAGATTTTGAGGTTACCCGGCCGAGTAACTGTAAAGCGGTCGCCCTACACCCCGAAACCAACGTCGCTTGCAGCTACACGTCAAAAGTCTGTACGCCAAACGCTGGTGGA
>JAJFLQ010000141.1 GCA_021772615.1 Verrucomicrobiota bacterium
CAGCAACGCTATCGAGGCCCTCGAACAATCCGACCCCGATCTCGTGGTCGACGTAGCGCCTGCTCGCGTGGTCGGGTCATGGTCGTTCGATGACGCCACGCTGGGTAATGCGAATGTACTGGGCCCCGAACTCCGCACCCTAACCGCCCCCCCCGCGTTCACAGCTGTGACCGACCCTGCGTCGGACCGGGCATTGCGTCTTCCCGCCGCGCCGGCGGATCTGGTTACGCTCGGCTTTAACGCAGACGTCACACCCGGTGCGGTCAGTGCGCTCTCGGTTGAGATGTGGATCAAGCCGGATGCGCCGAAGTCGCAAGGCTACATCCCGCTCGTTTTCGACGGTGATATTGACACCGGCTTCTCGCTGCTTCTGAATAACGACGCCGGCAATCTCTCGCTGCGTTACTACAATTCCGGCACATCGACGTCCGGTACCTTCATCAGTCTGAACACGCCAAACGATGCCCTCTTTGACGGCGGCTGGCACCACGTGGCCTTCAACTACAACGGTCCCGGTCACGCGCTTACACTGTTCGTTGACGGTCGCGTGGCCGCAACTACAACGTCGGTGAGAATCCCCGAAACATTTCAGCATGGGACCGCAATGCGTTTCTTCGATGTCGGCAGCCGCTACGACCGAGATAACGGACTAAATTGTAATCTCGACGATTCCAATGACCACTGCGCCGTCGTTCACGGCAGTGCCCAGTTCGAGAACAATCTTCATACCCACACAGGCGCGGAGACGCGTTACAGCGGCCTGGTCGACGACATTCGCATTGTGCTGGCGGCGGTGCCGCGTCATCGCCTCGGCTTCTACACCGAACTGGCCGCCGGTCTTGACGGGAATGGGAATGCTATCAACGACAATTGGGAACGCCTGTTTTTCGGGAGCCAGGCAGTGACTGCAGAACATGATGAGGATGCCGATGGACTGACGAATGCCGACGAATTCTCCCTGGGTTCCGACCCGACGGATCCCAACTCGCCGATTCAGACACGCTTCACAATTTCTGGCGAAGTGAGGTGCCCTGGAGCATGTACCAAACCACTGGTGGTCGAACTCATGAATGTGGATCAATCGTCACCTGCGGCCGTAGTTGAAACGGGTGTAGACAATCACAGCCAGTTTGCGTTCGAGGACATCGTCAACGGCAACTACGAACTCCGGGCATTCGCAGATGCGAACGGCAACGGGCGCCATGATGACGGAGAGCCCGCCGGCGTGTTCGGTGACAATCCGATTGTTCCGGTAACCGACATCACCGGCGTCGTCATCAATGTTCGGTCACCTTTGTCCATCAGCACGGTTGCTCCCGGACAAAATCTCGTTGCCAACACGTTGGGATCGGTGACGGTTGCGGATGACATTACTGTAACCGAGGGCGACACCCTGAATCTGGGGATAGAGGCGACCGGCGGCAGCACCGTTTATGCCTATGAATGGACAATGAATAATCACGTACAGGATGACGAGACGTCGGCAAACCTCACCGTCACCCCCGGCTTTGACTATGTTCGCCACCCGCAGCTTCGTGCGCCTGTTGCCGTGACTGCAGCGATCACGGACATCGTAACGGGGGACGTGATCACTGTTGAATGGACAAACATTACCGTTGCGGATGTCGACCAGCCATCCACAGCTCCGGCCATACAGATCGTTCCTGCCGTGCCGGGAACCGCGTCGAATCTCGAAGCCGTTATTCTGGTCGACGCCACGGATGCGGACGGCGACACGATTGCGGCGTACCAGTACCTCTGGACACTTCGCGGAACCAGTCGTGAGGAAAACGGTGCCGTGCTCCCATCTTCACTCACAAGAAAAGGGCACATTTGGGATCTCGATGTCCGGGCTGTCACGCAACCTTACAACAGCGATTCAATCATCTCTCCTCTGTCAAGCCGCGCCAGTCGGACCATCGCAAACACCGTCCCATCACCTGTGGTTTCCGCGCCTGTTGAGATGACGCCGGACCAACAATCCGTCATCAACCTGGTGTCGTTCGACCCCGATGTCGATGACGGTACGGACAGTGTTTCGTATGCGATTCTGACAGCGCCGGGCGCCGGGCATATCGAAACCTTCGATGCCTTTTCGGGATCCCTCACGTATCGCGCGGCGCCGGACTTCTCCGGTTCCGACAGCTTCACATATGTCGTCCGCGACGACCACGTGACCTCCGCCCCGGCTTTGGTCACAATAACGATCACCGGCCTGGAATTCGAATTGACGGTTCAGCCGGGCTGGAACATGATCTCTGTTCCAATCGCGCTGCGGGCCGGCGACGTCACCGATGTTCTCGGTTCGACGTTTGTCGGGAGCGCCTGGGAATGGACGACAGGCGGCTTTGAGCCGTGCATCGAACTTGTGCCCAAGGCCGGATACTTTGTATTCAACGACGGTCCGGAGTTCACACGCACACTGACCGGGACCGAAGTAGCCGACCCGGTGATCGCAGTCGGTACCAGCTGGAACCTCATTGGCCCCTGCGCGACGCCGCCTTATGCCCCGGTTCCTTACTCCGACGTAATCGCGGAGTTTGAGACGGTCCTCGCCCCGCTTTGGGGCTGGGATACAGACCGCTACCTCGCGACGGTTGACATGATTCCCGGTCAAGGGTATTGGGCATTCGTCAGCCGCTGATTCACGTGAGTTCAGAACTCTGGATCAGAGCCCAGTAATGCTGTTCATTGGAACGCCCTGTTTCTTCCGTACTGTGGCGACTATTGTAGGCGATCACTCTACGAACGCAAACCCGTAGTGTGGGAAATTTTGAGCGACGCGAGCGGTCATGCCCACAGAATCAGGGTATGATCGCGGTCGTTGCTGAGTAGCATGAACATTCCAGTCTGTGTTTGTTTCGCCGGTCTCTGAGGACACAGACAAGAATGTCTATGCTACCTACTCCGCGGAACCAGAACGCGACGCCGTTCGGAAAGCATGAACGGCGCAAATCCTAAATGCCAAGCACGAAATTCCAAATACATTCCGAATTCGAATCGCCAAAAAACCAAAAACTGCACGCCGTTGCAAATAAATCGTTAATAGTTTCGAAATTTCAGCTGTTTGATTATTGACATTTTATTGTTTATTTGCTGCTTGGAAATTGATTTTACCTGTTCGAAACCCTTTTCGAACACGGCCTAGCTCGTGGTAGCGATGCGTTCGGATTTCATTTTGATAACGAGCCGTCACCGCCGACGTTCAGTCATCACCCTCTTCGATCACATCGGAATTGATGAGGCGCCCCAGTCGATTAATCACAGAAATAGCGTCGGTTGGTGTTACGGCGCCGCTCGCGTCAAGATCGGCGGCCGTATCCGACCGGCCGAGACGGTTGATCACGAAGATCGCATCCGTCGGCGTGACCTCGCCGTCGGCGGGATTAAGGTCCCACGGGAAAAAGGTAAAGTCGTCCTTGTCGATGCCCTTGCCCTGGTCCCTGTTGTTCTGTTCATTGAACTCGCCGACACCGTTTCCGTGAATAATCATCCCAATCCAGTCGCCGCTCGTCGACACCGCACCACTCGTGCTGCCGGGAAGATCGTCGTTCAATGCCCTGTTGAAGAGCGTCGGGACATCCAATGCCACTGACACCGTTTCGCTATGCGCTGTACGTGCCGCAAGCGCCGGCATGACAACAGTGTCGAGCAGGATATCATCGGCATTTCCAATAGTTCCGTCGTTGGAATGAACAATCGACACAGTAAACGCAGAACTGTCGCCGGTACCGGCGTTGACTACCGTGAATGCCACATCGCTCCTTCCACCGTGCATGTGATCGGACATAACATTCAACTCGACGCCACGCAAGTCTATCGCGTCGGGGGGGACCCTGACCAGGCCGTTGCTGATTGCAACATCGACACGAACACCGCGTACAGCTCCGGATATGCCAGCGATCTGCACCGACCACGAGTCGCCGCCGGCGGCATTCTCAGGTATAGTAAATGTAACGACGCCGACTTCCGTCTCCGGCTCTACAGCCGTGTCCACATCCCGAAGCCACCCGAGCAGCACCGATCCCGGAATCGCATTTGCAACATTGAAGTCCGGATTCTGCAGTGCATTGCCGGGAACAAACCGTACCCCCGACACCGCCGTCGCACCGACCACAGGTAACACATCGAGGCGGAATGCAACGGCAGCATCTTTCGCCATTGCAATACGGATCGGGACAGCCACACTGTCGCCCGGCAATCCTGCAATGGTCTCGCCGTGTATCTCAATCACTGCGGAGTCTGCACGTATCGAACCTGCTCCTGTCTTTTGACCACGTGCTGCCGCGACGCCACCGGCGACGGTCGACGATCCAAAAAACGCGGATGAACAGCCGCCTGCGGTATCTGGCTCCCTTTCGAACTCCGGAACCTGCCCGCCAGGTCCAAGCGACCGTTCGAACAACAACCGCACGTCGGCATTTTCCAAAATGCCATTACCACCACATATCGGTGGCTGGTCAGCGGGAAAGGTGTCGGCGGCTGCGAACCGGTCGGCGCCGACATCCGGGACCGCCTCGTTTCCTTCCTGCACAGGAACAGCCTCGCCGAGCGACCAGTAGAATGCTGCGCGTACATCGAGGATATCGAGGACGCCGTCGCCGAAACCGCCGCATTCCGTGCCGTCCACCAACGGCGCCACGTCGCCAACCTGATACCGACACCGATCGACCGACAGACGCAGGTTGTCGCCCGCCAGCTGCCACGCGTTTACGCCGTCTGTAGCGGTTATTCGCGACAGAGCGATGTCGTAACCGTCGCCCGGTTGGGCGTCCGCGGGAATCGTGATAACGAGGCGGCCGACAACCGTGCCGATCCCGGTCAGCGGCGGATCAAGCTCGTCCAGCCATGCAACCAGTACGAGGTTCGCAAACGAGGTGTTGTCGTTGAAGTTCGGTGTGCCGATATCGGACGAAAACTGAGGCAATGTCGTCCAATCCGGACTCGATCCGACCGGACTCAGATCCGCGCGAAACTGCATGGAGGAAATATCAATACCCGGTGTGACGTCGAGCATGAGTTCAATCGACTCGGTTGCGCCGGGCACCACAAGAATATCCCTGGGCCGGCCGGCAGCCAGATGGATCGTTCCCGTCTCAGGCTCATTGACGGTGACAACTACGGTACACGTCGACCCATTGCCGTCATGATCCTGGAAAACAAGCATGACGGCGTTGTCGCCGACTGGCAACGCCGTCCCGGGTTGCGGAATCTGGCTTCGACTGACGCCAGTATCGCAATTATCGGTAACACCTGCAGCGCTGCGCAGGTCCGGCGCCGCCGCGGTTCGCGTACCGTCGGCAGTGAGGGTCACAGCCTCTGGACAATGGGAAATATCCGGCGGCGACTGATCGGTGAAAATCACATCGAATTCGCACATATCCGTGTTTCCAGAAATATCAGTTGCAGTGACCGTCACTGGCACCGTATCGGTACCGGACACCACCACCGTTCCCGGCGCCAACGACTGCGACAACTCAACCGGCTGCGAGGTGCAGTTGTCTGAGACCACCACAAATGTGCCAAGATCCGGCATGACCTGCGAGCAGTCGGCGGCACGAGCGACAGTGATGGTTGATTCACAATCGACTATAACTGGCGCAACAGAATCGATGATCGCAAATGCTGCCGAGCACCCGGCCGCGTGCCCCGCGGCGTCTGCTGCTTCAAAAGAGACGACCACCGTCGTGCCTGGTTGCAGAGCAGTTCCGGGCGGCGGCGATTGCGTGATAATCGGCTGCGGATCGCAGTCGTCGCGAACGTCAAGCTGAGCGGTAAGGTCAGCGAGGACTGTCTCGCAGCCGGACTCAATGACGATCGTACCGTCCGACGCGCACGCCTGGATCTCGGGCGCCCCCTGGCCGTTGCAGCTTGCAACCGTTTGAAAGTGCCACACCGGCCCGGCTGTGACGCCACCACAGCTCCGGGCAATCACCTGCCATGCACAGATGGTGTCGGTTTGCAGGATCGGCAGCTGAATCGATGGTTGAACGAGATCCGATGCGATTTCAATCAGCGGTGCTTCGGCCTCGCCAAACCACACGTCGAACGTGACAAGACAGCTGCTGAACCCACTCATCCACGAGAGTGTCGTATCGACTGAAACGGTATCGGCAAGGTCTGCTGGAAAAGCTGCAAATGGCGTGGCCGGCGCCACCACTTTTCCAGTATTAAAGACGCCGAGGCCGGTCATTTCGGCGACCTGAACGGGGCGCGCCGGGTGGTCGGTGGTGATCACGAGACGCGCCTGGGACGCGACGGTACGCGCAGGAGAATATGCCAGTGAGATTGCGAGCGGTACACCGACAGCGACAGTGGTTGGCAGCTCCGGCAACATCGCCACCGGCGCAAACTCACCATCATTTTCCAGTATCGCGATATCCATCACTCGGACTGGTGTTTGACCAATATTGTGCAGCGACAATGACCGTGGCGAACTGGACTGGCCCACAACGATCGTGCCGAAATCCAGCGACCGCGGCACTACAAATATCAACGGGGGCTGATACGGATTGACCGCCGATTCGTGTTCCGCGAGTGCACGCCAGGCCGTCGCTGCGATGTTAACGGCATCGTCGCCAACCGGTTCGTTCGAGCATTCGTCAAACTGAACCCCAAGGTGCGTCGGGTATCCGCCGGATGAACGTTGTACGCGCTGGATGTTCTCGGCGATTAATGCAGACTTTGCGATATCATTCGCATCCCCGGAACGCGCTGCCTGCAACCGCAGCGACACATCCAGCTGTGTCGCTCCTTCGATCCATATCAACTGCTTCTGGTCTTCCCTACCGGACCGCGCGCAGGACACATCATGCAACCGGAACTTGGGACCGGTAATCAGACGATCGTCGTAAACCTGAGTGGTAAGGAATCCCCCATCCGCATCCACCGCTGCGTCGATTACGTTTTGCATCAAGACCTCGGTCTCGTCGATAATCGGCAATAGCGACAGATACGCAGATGTCTGTGCGTCCAGGGCCGAGTTCTCCGCGAGTTCCGGAGCGGCTGCGTGTATCGTCGGATCGTCGGGGCAGGTATTAGCGGTAACAATGGCGTCCCTGAACAGTCCCTCTTCGGTCGAGAAAATAACATTATTGAGAAAATTCCTGACGCGCTCGGCGCGTTCACGAAAGTCGTTCCGGCGGCTGGGATTGTTATCAAGCCACGGCATTTCCGCATAGTATCGAAACGCCGAGTGCGCCTCAGCCTGGTGCTCCGTCACGTAGACAAATTCAAGGCCGCGGTCCGGATCAAAGACGACGTCCCGGTCGACCTCGCAGGGAAGGGACTCTGCTACATCGATTGTGCAAAAGCGTTTTCGGCAGTCACCACCGATGTCGCCGGGAATCGCCGCCCGCGAAAACAGGCCGTCGAACGGCAACTGGGTTCCGTCCGGATGCACCTGTTTCTGACGACCTGCAAGAAACGTCGCCAATGCATCGGACATCTCACGAAAGCGGATATCTCCGGTCGCGAGCGTATAATAATTTATCGCCATCAGGAACCATGCGTTATTACCGGTGGTTACTTTGACGTCGCCACCAAGGGAACCGCCCGTGACCGCATCGTAAACGTCCTGAAAACCGCCGGCGTTCACACCGTGTTCGATCTGCACGTTCCGATCGTCCCGGTCGAATGCCTCCAGGATTTCGCGGGCCAATATCGTAAACCGATGATCAGGATCGCCATCAGCGGCACTGGTGAAGGCGATCACAGCCAGAGCGTTGCCGTAGAGCTGGCTCCTCGCGCTGCCGGGAATAAACTCCAGCATCCCAGATTCCCGCTGCAGCCGTTCGAGAAACGCCAGCTCCCACTCCGCAGAGGCGCCGTCGCGAAGCATGAACAACGCCGTACTTTCTGCAAAAGCCGGTGAAGGCGACACAATATTGAGCGAGACCGCAACATCGAAAGTGTCCACGTCATTGATGTACGCAAACACTGTGGCAGGATTCTCGGTGAGATGCAGGTTGCCACCCGGAGCCATACTGTCATTTGCCACCAATTCCGCACCATCGTCCAGCATGACCAGGGTGCCGGTATCAGACTGCACCGAGATTGTTATAGGTTGATCGGCAGGAAGCGGAAAGCCACGCTCGTCGAGTGCGGTGATTCGGATGGGAAAGGTCGCCCCTGCGAACACATCCGGAAGGCCACCGTCCATTGCGGCAACAGGGATCTCAATCTCAAAACTGTCGATAGTCTGCGTGGCCGGCGCGATAGCAACCTCGTGCTCCGCGAACACATTGATGCCCGAATCCTGCACGCGCAATGCGCGGAAACCCGAGCCGATCAGGTTGATAGCGGCGATGGCCTGACCATTGGTATTGAAATTTCCGATCGTCTGCGGTTCCACGAACCCATCTTCGAGCGACAGCGTTACAACGTCGCCAAAATCCGGAATCGGATCGCCGAACTCGTCCAGAAGCGTCAGGAGCACAACAAGCGGATCGCCGCTCGTGTAGTCGGCGGGGATACCGTTGGGAAACGCAATCTGGATCTGATTCGGACGGCGATGTGTCGAAAGCGATATCTGGCGAATATCGAGTGTGCCTTTAGAATCATCCCCGCAGAACATCAGGGTGAGGCTGCGGATCGATCGAAGCAAATCAGGGCAGATTTCGGAGGTAGCCACAGACGCGCAGACCGGCGTGATCGGGAAGTCGTTCAGCCGTCTCAGATTCGACAGGTCCAGATTAAGTGTCGTGAATGTACCACCAGCCGCCGTTACAGGATCAATTGGCGGCAGTGCAAGCCGGATATCATTCGTGGTAGTCAACAGCGGCACGATCGTACCGGTGGCGTCATTGCCGGCACGCAGTCGGATCTGCATAAAAGCATTGGGTGCAATATCGACACCGTGTTCGTTCAGCACAGAGAACCAGTAATCGTGATCAAACCCCTGTTCGTTCGAGGCGTTATCGCTATTATTCCAATTCAAGCGCAGGAAAAAATCCCGGCCGATATTTGGCCTCTCAGAAAGTACTATGTCGTTATTGATCCGAGTCAGCGATGGTCGCATGGTATTGTCGTCGTCTGTGAATCGCCCGGACGCAGATTCCGTCTCATTCGAAAGCCGAACATCGTTGAGATGCCGAATATTGTACTGCTCGGGATCGTCGAAATTATCGATCACGCCGGTAAAGACCACAGGCTCCTGAGGAGCCGCGGTTCCGATAAGCTTGACGTCGTCAAAGAATACCGTGTGCTGCATATTGTCGACGGCATTGTTTCGACTCAAGAAATAACGAATGCCGACAATAGCCGTGGGGTCGAATGCACCGCAGGCGCCGGAATCGGTTAACGCAAACGCTGATGTGTTCAGCGGCACGACTACCTGGAGAAATCGCGTTTCCACCACGTGTTGTTCGACCTGCTGCCAGATGCTGTCGTTCGCCATTATAAGTTGGATGAATGCGCTGTAACTCTGCTCAGGATCTGCCGGCACCGGGTCGTCGTCCAAACTTCGGACCCAATAGGAGATTGCGTCGAATCTGCCGGCGTCGAGGGACGCATCAAAACGCTTCTCGGTGAACACAACGAATCCATCCAAGAACGCATCATCGGTTTGCATTCGCAGTGCGCCGTTGCCCGAGACTGCAAGTTCAGGACAGACACGGGTGCACAGCGCCGCCTGTTCCGTCTGCAGATCAAGCCCGCGCGTCTGAAATCGCCCATTGAATGCGAGCCCGTGCTCGAAATCGTCGATAACATTCTGGTGTATGTGAACCCGGGTCGAAAGCGGCGCCGCAGCCGTGTCCACCATCGCATCGGCAAGCGAAAATGCCGGCAGCTCCGGCGCCGACACGGCAATATCCACGATTCCGGCGACGCGGCCGACGGTATAATCTACGACCGCCTCACCGTTGGTCACGGTGGCCGTCTCGAACCATCGTTGACCATTAGGGAACGACCCGGCGGAGACACCGGATGAAACGATCTCGAATCGCACCGTTTCGCCTTCCGGTACCGGCACGGCGCCTTCGAGCAGACGGACGCGAACAGGCAGTTGCGTCTGGCTGCCGGCGTGAACAATATCCGCAACCGGTTCCGGCACGATCGCGAATGGCTCGAAGACAACATTATCGAAAATCGCCGAATAGGTGCCGGTGTCGTCCCGCGTGCCGTTGCGATTTATCATGTAGCGGATCCCGATTATACCGGTTGTGTCGAACGACGAATCCGAAGTTTCGTCTGTATTGCGAAACCCTTCCGTGGTTAACGGCACTCGAACCGACTGGATTCTGGTGTTCAATGGATATGTGTCGATCTGCTCCCAGACGCCTCCATCCAGGAACACCAGCTGGATAAAAGCCGACAATGTCTCCGATGCCGCGCAATCGTCAACAGCCTCTTCACTCCCGTTGTCGATCATTGTTGCGTCGCTGCACGGATCGTCAGGAGTATGGTCCTCCAAACTCGAAAGCTGATACGAGATCGCATTGAAACGACCGGCGTCAAGCGGTGTCGCAAACGTCTTTCCTGCAAAGACAACAGACGATTGCTGCGGTGTTAGGACACCACGCCCGTCCCGCACCAGCAATGCATGGTCACCCGCGTCGCCCGGTACCGTATTGGTCACACAGATGTCGACGTTGCCCAGGTCCGCATCGGTCAAAACTCCGTTCAGCTGCCGGCCGTGCTCGAAGTCCTCGAGCACGCCCTGATGCAACCGTACGATCGTGGCGGGCGCATCGCCGTCGGTCGCCGTGACCGAAATCTCTACGATTGCAGGTACGTGCCCGACGCGGTAGACGACATCAACGCGGCCGTCGTTGTCGGTCGCGACATCCGGAATCGGATCGATGATGCTGCCGGCGCCGTTCATCACTGACGACGCGACAGAGATTCTCAAGGGCGTGTCCGGCACCGGCACGCCGCCACGTGTCACCACCGTCGACAGTACGACCGCGGACTCGCCGTCGGCGGGAATCAGCCAGGTCTCCGGAGTAACCGCAACCTCCCATTCTGCCAGGGTGATGTAGTCGAATACCACGGCCTCGGGCAACGCATCCGTTTGATTCGACGACACCAGCAATACCATCTCCTCAACATGACTGCGATCGAAAATTCCGGTGCCGTCAACACGGCGAAAATGCTCCTCATCGAATGGAAGCATCACATGTTCGAAGGCCGTTCCGGACACCGGCAAACGACTGATCTGTTCCCACGTACTGCCGTTGTCCACACGCAGCTGTATGAATGCCGATAGAAAGTTCATATTCGGCTCGCAGATGTCGTCTGTCGTCGCCGGCGGCAGGGTCACGTCGCCGGTGGACACGGATCGGACCCGATACGATACACCGGAGAAAGGCGACAGATCGACAGGGATCCGGTACGTCTTGCGCCAGCCAAAGAATGCATTGCGTTCAAGGCCGGGCGGCACGTCCAGACGCAGCGCGGCGGACGAGCCGATCTGTTCGGTGCTGAACGCGAGGTGGAGATTGTCACGCACAATTGGAAACGATCTCCCGTTCATTTCCGTGCCGTTCTCGAAATCATCGAGTGCACCCTGCTGAACGAAGACGGTTGTCGACAGATCGACGTCGGGATTGTCCGGATCCGCCGCTACACCAGGCGCCGTAATGGTGATTGGAACAACCCCCGGTATGGCGCCGGCTGTAAAAGTGTTGATAACCGTTGCGTCGGCGGTGATCGCCATTTCGGTCGCATCCAGCACGCCGCCGGCAGCACCGCTCCCAAGTGTAAACATGAGCATACCATCCGGTACAACACCGGTCGGGAACACGAGTCGGGCTGTGATGTCGACAGTGGTTTCACCATCGGCCGGTACAACAAGCCGATCGGTTTCAGCTGTCAGCACGTGACCGATCCCGGGGGCGATATCGTCATCCATGATCGTGACGTGATGCGTTACAGCGTCGCCGGTATTCGGGGGGATCGGCCCGGCGATCGGAACGAATCGCAGCTGTACCATTTCGTGGCCCTCGACGACCGTATCGGAAATAATGGTGAGATCGACCACATGAATGTCCCCGTTTCGGGAGCCGGCCGGAAACACGAATGTGGTTTCAAACGGCTGATAATCAGCACCTGCGACGGCGTCATCCGACTCATCAGAGACATCGACCGTCAGATCGCTCGCCAGCACGTCGCCGCCCTTGATGACAAGGCGCACCGGCACGCGATGATGCCCCGTACCTTCAACGACGCTGCTGGCGCCTTCCGGCAATTCGAGGACCGGCTTCGCGATTGCCGGTGGGATATCGAGGATGGTCACTTCATGCGTCCGCTGTGTTTCCGATCCCGGCGATGCCGGTCCATCAACTACGGTGATTCGGAGGACCACATTCTCGCTGCCCTCGTACAAACGATCGGCGAGTATGCGGAGTGGAAAAGCCGTCGGCCGATCGGCAACCTGCTCCGGAGAAAAAACCAGACGCACGTCGTCAAACAACCTGAAATCGGAGTTAAGCTCAGCAGTACCGCCGGCGATTTCGATATCAACGACAACGTGCTGGGCCAGAACGGAACCGTTCGTATCCAGGATCAATTTCGCATCGTAGATTGTCGTTTCAACATCATCGACGGTCGCCGAGGCTGTATCGAACCTCACCGTTGCGATATCCTGGTCGGTGATGATCAGCGACGCAACATGGTCATTGTTGGCGCCGATCCGCGCATGTTCAACATGACTTTTTATGAGTGTAACCACCACCGTCTCCTCGCCTTCGACGAGCGTATCACTGAGGATGTCAATCGGAATCGTGCCGGTGAGCTGACCAGCGGGAATGACCACCTCTCCCGATAATCGCGCATAGTCCACAGACATTGCGGCGGAGCCGCCAACGGTGTAAGAAATCGTCACGTCAAGGTCGGCCAACCGGGACAGTGTCACGGTGAAATGGCTGTCGCCGCCGTCTTCTGATGCAGGGCCACCGGATATAATTGCAACCTCTGCGCAATCGTCATCCCGCACGGTCACGACAACCTCGCCGGTATTGATGCCGTCGAATAACGGATCGGTCGAGGTCACCATATGGGTTATCGTTCCCGTATGGTCTCCTTCGACAACCAGATCGTCCTGTGCATTCACCGTGACGTTCTGCGATTCATCCCAGTTGGCCGGCTCGAATGTGAGCGTGGCCGGCGTGATCGCAAGATCCGGACCCGGCAGAACCTGTATTGTCACCGTATCCAACGGCGGCCGTGTCAGCGTGACGGCATAGTCGACAGCATCCTCGTCGCCTTGCCGCTCTGCGACAAACATTGCCGGGTCAGGTTCCAACACAAGCACCGGCGGGACCGCCAGTTTGATCCGGTCCGTCAGGCTCGCGGCCTGTTGTGCTGTCCGCACTATAGGGCGTGTGAGGAAATACGATCCCCGGTACGCAAGCGTATTGTCCGTTTGTAGTTCGAGTACGTCGATGCCGCGATGATACACGCCGTCGGGCTGCCCCTCGTCACATTGACGAATCCGCGATGCTGTATACACCGTGCCACGATCGACCGACAGCATAGACGCACCGAACTGTACGTGCGTGTCCCGGAGCGATGGTGTGGTGTTCCCGAGGTCAATCACAAATACGCCGCCGCCGCCCACGAATGTACAATGATTTCCGTGTCCTCCGAGAATCGCCACGTTGCGTTCGGGCATGAACACGATCTGCCCCATGTGATCCGCGAATGTTCCTGCAATATTGGTGCTGTTCGGGTCGAGGTGATCGCCCGCAAGATCGAACATATTGACTGCGCCCTGGGCCGTGTCATAGGAACTGGCTATGGCAACCGTGCCGTCGCCATTGGCCATAGCGCCGCCGAACTCGATTCGAGAGGTTTCGAACTGAATCGACTCGACTGCATTGGTATCCAGATCAACCAGATCGAAGGCGCCGTCTTTCCCCTGATAAAACGTGCTACCGTCGTCGGAGATCCGCCCGAACCGATTATCGATAGCGATCGGAAAAACATCCGGATCTGTCTGATTGTTTACAAAACTCCGCCGCACGTCACCGTAGAAAATGGTCTGGTCGCTGCGATCAAAAAGCGGCCCCGAAATCGTTGCCTGTGGGTCGTCGAGCTGGATTCGCAGGCTGTCGACGGTCTGGTGAGTGGCGGTATCGAAGACCTCGCCGGTCGCGGCAACTGCGTGACGTGCGTCATTGGTGATGCCGGTGATGACAACGTCGGGCAAGACACCGAGGATGAGATCGTGCGTACGATCGATGACGAATGTGTCAGGGCCGTCAACGGCGTACATCAATATGCGATTGGTCGTCAAGAGATTGGGATCGCAGTATACCCGCTTAGTAAAGCGTGAGCGGACAGTGCCGTCGACATGCACGTCGACGGATATGATATTGTCACTTTCATCCAGTACAGCGTCAAGACGAAACGCTTTGTCGTCGTCGAGTACAATTGTCGTTTCTTCAAAGTTCACGGCAACGGTAACAGCGTCGGCCTCGGGGAATACATCGCACACGGGATAGTGCGGGATATTCGTCGTGACAAATGCCGGCTGGTTACAAAATCGTCGCACGTCCGGACGCTCGCAATCGAGTGCCTCGAATCGGAAATCCGTGACGGTAAATGACATGTCCTGCGCACCCGGAGACGGGCTTGCCAGACCGTCGCCATCACAATCGGCGAAGTAAAAATTCAGGCGGATTCGTTCGTCACCGTGATCGGGAATTGCCTCTCCCGTTCGCATCCATTGGTGTATTAATGTGTTCGGCGGTGGGGTCCCATCATGATGCCCCTGAAACATGGCAAAATGCGCCGCACCGGGTTCCCAGTCGAGACGAATGGTGAAGGCATTTTCGACCTCATCCAAATCCAGACTGAATCGAGAAATATTATCGGCGACCGTATACGGCTGAACAACAAACTGGGCATTCGCAGGGTTTGCAGGATCACACCATTTCGAGATTTCGATGATGTCCAACTCGCGAAACGGATCATGTGCAGACGGATCGAAAAGAAAGATTCCCAGAACCGCGTTGGTATCGATGAAGTCCGCCCCGGCCAGACAGCGGAATTCATATTGACCGTACCCCATTGACTCTTCCGAAATCAATTCTGCGCCGAGCCATTTGTTGTCTGTCCGGCTCAGCGCCAGATGGAGGCCGGCAGCATCGACACGTACGCGGTCACAGGCGAAAAATCCGGCGCCCGGCGACGTCGGGCAGTCGGGCGAACTCTTAATGCTCCAACTTCGATCCGCGAACCGAACCGTCGCGCACTCGGCCGGTTCCCTCGTGATCAGCACGTGGTCGATCGCGACGTCGTCCAGAACCGGTGGTAGAGCAGAACCTCCGTCGACCCACAGCTCGGGCAGGCACCCGAACGGCGCGGCCGAGCCATCCGTCGGTACCAGGAATACCGCCAGCCGCGTTGCAAACGGATCACAGGTCTGACTGCCGCCTGACACAACCGCGGTCCACATCCCGGTCACGGGATCGACCACAACGGGACACGGATTCAAGCGGCGATTTCCGGGCTTGCTGTACCAGGCATCAGCGACAAAAATATATACGGCAACAACGAACTCAGAGGGAGAATCCGTACCTGTAACACGGCCAATAAGCGGATCCGACGACCCGTACGCGGGTTCGCTGATGATCTCCAATTCCGGCGTAGACGCCGCAGCATCGCTCACCAACACTGGTGAAAGCACAGTCAATAGAATACAAACACAAAGTGGCCACAAGAATCGGCCATGTTGCCAACTAACACCACGATGAATAATCATAATCTCCCTCCCACAGGGTTTGACTATTTCACTTTTTTCCGCGCAGCCTCGCGGCCACTGAATTCAAACGATTGTTCTTATAACGTATGTCAACCGGAAATCTTAGCCCGAATTTACAAACCCGGCGAAGGGTACGTCTCAGCGGATCAATGCCGATCATCTGGAGGGCGAGCGGCCGCGCGAGCCGTTGAGTGCAATTTGCTCCACAACACAACCAGCTCTCAGCCGCAGCCACCACACGTGGCCGCGACAGCAATATAACAGTTCGGGAGATCATTCAAGTGGGTAAGTGCGAATATCAATTCATTGGCGCCGCAACCGTTGCGAGATCGAGCCTGTAAGGAAAGAACAAAAGCAAATGTCATTATCCGGGTCGAATGACCCACGACGTCATGATGGGGTGGGACACAGGAAGGTTGCAGGCAATTTTTTGGGGAAATTGTTTAACGCGCAGTCTGTCTGCGTACTGCCATTAGGCGCGGAAGCCTATAATGAATGAGCTTTAGCTCATTGACGTTGTGTCAAGGCTGAAGTCTCGATCAAGACTTCCGCCCCGCAGGCGTTTGCGGTACTCAAACAGATCACCCGTATGATAGCCGGTAGCAGGCAGCAATTGCGCTTTCGGTGATTGCGGCATCGACAACCACCTACGCCCTCTTACGAAAGCCTGCCAGACTTAGCGGTCAAGCGGCGAAAAGTCGGGCAAGGTGATAGTTCTGTTTGCGCGAATCAGGAGCAGGTCGCCGACATTGATGTTGCCGTCCAGGTTGGCATCGAGATGGGCGTTGTCCACCGTAACCGGTTCATCAATTCTGTTAATCAACTCCAGGATATCGCCGACATTGACGCCGCCGTCATTGTTGATATCACCACGAAGCGCGGACAAAAACAGTGTACGGTCAACACCATTGAGCATGCCGCCTTGATCATCCAGGAGCGTGTCCGATAGTTCAAACAAATAGTGGTTGGCATTCACAAGCGGCGCCGCGAACTCGATTACGAGCTTGTGGTCACTGTCCTCGGTCGTCGCCGTGTGTGGCGGAACAGGGGCGCCCAACGCGTCGCTGAACGTAACGGCCTGATTGTTCACAACCGTCATAGGGTCGAGCGGCGTCGCAAAATTCACACACAACCTGCGAATGCCTTCGATATTCCCCACGACATCTCCGAAAAACACGCGCGTCCTTACGTCACCAAGCCCAGCGTGTTCCGCGATAACCTGCCACTCATATACCTCAGGCACTTGCGTCGCAGGTATCAGATCCTGTTGGGCATTGGGGCCGTCGGCAAGGAGAAAGGGATCGGGGAAAAAGTTGCTGGTCACGCCCCGCACCTCAAGCGTGTCGGCCGCCGGAAGTACATCCCATGGCACATTGTCGGCGGACAAGAGGAACGGTCCAAGTTCGAATGTTGCCGCATCCAGAAACAGCTCGGCGCCGTCACTCTGCCGTATGAACACCAATTCCGGGATCACGTCGACCATTACGTCGAATGTCCCGTCCGTCGCTGTGCCGTTGCTGCGTCTGATGGTCATTTGCCCACTGGACCCGACTGTTGGCGACAGCCTCACGTCCACGTCCCACAATTCGCTAATGCCACCTTGAAAGAACGAGACGGTAATCGGGGCGCTACTCTGCAGGCTCAATGCTACCAGCTCAATGTCGATTGTGTCCTCGAAGGGCCCTGTGGATGGAAGTTCCGCAGCCTGCAATCGCTCAATGATCGTATCGGCCGTACCCTTCAACTCACCATCGATGATCGCTCCCATAACATTAATTGTGCCGAAAAATGGATCTGAACCGGTGCCGAAAAAATCCGGTGGTATCGACGTTTCTGCAAAATTGAAAAACGTACTGCTGGTATCCGCTGTCGCAAGCAGATCGAAGCCTGCCTTGATTATCAGCGCGTTCACATCCGCTTCCGCCGTGCTGACCTGTCCGTTTTGGGTCACGCGATTCGGGGTGCGCGAACCATTGAAGCGACTGCGAACATTGGTGAGGCGAACTTCCCACATAGATCCGGGCACCGCTCCGGACGGTATATCGAACTCAACGGTGCCTATGGCAAACTCTTGTTCTGCCTGCGGATTCTCCTTACCACCATCAGCGCCGCCGGTAGCCACGGACCCCTGCAGCAACAGACCGTCGCCAGGCCTCCATACCACCTGTACGGTCCGCGGCAACGTGGTGTTGTTGTTCACGCTGGGTGCGGCCAATGAGCCGTCGGGAATGAAACGAATATTCTTGAGACCCGGCGCGCCGCGTGTCGGTCGGCTGGAGACATAGAATTCGAGCTCGTTCACGTCGATAAAATCCTGGAGGTCATAGGTCAAAGGTACCTGCACCGTGGTACCAGCTGTCTGGTCCGCGACGATACCCAACGCCAGAATATTGGGCGCAATCACGCTGTAAGTACGCGACGCTGTGTTCACGTTCCCGGCATTGTCAGTAATTTGATACTGAATGACGACGTCGCCGAGGACGCCGGTATCTACCGACCCGATGACCTGGATCAAACCCGGAATGTCGCCGTCGCAGTTATCGGTCGCGAAAACACCTTCAAGCAATATGTTGTTATCCAACGCAGCGGCGCCGAAGGCGACAAATTTCCGCGCGGGAAGCGCGGTGATGGTAGGCGGCGTGATGTCGCGCCCGGTTACAGTCGCGGTACAGGTCGATTGATTGCCGGCACTGTCAGATGCAGTCAGCACCACCACCAAGGTACCAATAGGGGCATCGGTATCAGGCAACGGGCTCTGGCTCACGAGTACCGACGACTCGCATGTATCCGTCGCGACAACCTCGGGCGTGAGATCCGGCACGGGAAATTGGCAATCACCATCGACAGCGATGGTGCGGGCTGCAGCACAGGCGGAAATGACCGGCGGCACGGCATTGGCCGCAGTAACGACAACATCACAGTTGGATTCCCCGCCGGTTTCATCCGTAATGTTCAAGGTCACGGTGGTATCTCCCGCCCCCAGTGCCGCGCCCACAGCGGGCGACTGTGACACCGTAAGCGGCACGGCGGTGTCGCAATTATCCGTGGCCGTAACCAGCACGCCGAGGTCCGGCACGGTAGCGGCGCACCCGCCGTCCGCGGCGACTGTCTGGTCCGGCGGACAGAAAATTTCGGGAGCTGTGTCGTCCACCACATTCACTGTGACGCTACAGGTCGCCGTGTTGCCGGCGTTATCAGAAGCTTCAAGGACGACGACAACGCTGCCGTCCGTGATTAGCACGTCGGCAGCCGGATTCTGCGTCACCGTCACCGAGTCGTCGCAGTTGTCAGCAACCGTCACCGAGCCGGTGAGGTCCCGAACAAGACCTTCACAATTCGCGTCAGCGGCAACGTCCTGGTCCACGGGGCAAACGATCGACGGTGACGCATCGTCGACAACTGTCACCGTTACGGTGCACGTCGACGTGTTGCCCGCGTCATCCGAGGCCTCGAGCACCACGACAACGCTGCCGTCCGTGATCAGCGCGTCGGCAGCCGGGCTCTGCGTCACCGTAACCGAGTCGTCGCAGTTGTCGTCAACCGTCGCCGACCCGGTAAGGTCCGGAACAAGACCTTCACAATTCGCATTCGCGGCGACCGGCACTTCGGCCGGACAATTGGTAATTACCGGCGGCAAAAAGTCTGCAACGTCAACCGACACCACGCACGTCGCCGTATTACCGGAAGCATCGGTTACGGTGATGACAACGATTGTTTCCCCGAAAGGCAGGACCGTTGTCGGCGCTACAGACTGTACTTTCGTAAGTTGCCCGGGCGTGTCGACATTGTCTGTTGCGCTTGTCATCATAGCCAGATCCGGCATGATCGCCTCGCAGTTGGTATCAGCGGAAAGGGTTCGATCAGCAGCGCAGGCGATAATGGTCGGCGGAACGGCATCGCCGACAACAATGGTCGCTGCTCGGTGCGCCTCGGGAGATTTCGGATCGTTGATCGGAAAACCAGCTGCGAGAAAGCTGCCGCCACCGTCTGTCGTCAGCAAATAGGTGCCGTCATCGCTTGGTGTGTCAAAGGTAATAGTTCCGAGAATGAGACTGTCCAGTCCATCAGTAACGGCACTTTGAAGGAGCAACGCGATGGTTCCATCGCTGACAATCGCATCGGGAAATCCAAAATCTGCAATCGCGGAGGAAAATGACGACAGCGGTAATAATTCCGTATCGGAACTCGAGAAGTCCAGCGCATAGAGCCCCAGTGAGCCTCCCGTTAACCTCCGTGTGCTGTTTACGGTCCGAATCTGCAACGTCACGGTTTGACCGGGTGCCGGATTCAACGTCGTAACTGTTTCTCCTGTGTTAGGATCGACGAATTCAAACGTAAATGGGGCTTCGACGGTAATAACAGCCGTACACGTGGTCGTATTTCCAAAACCGTCTTCAGCCGTCAAAACCACAACTGTGTCGCCCACTCCGATGGGATCATCCACTGCAGGGACCTGCGTTAAGGTAGGACTTGTATCGCAGTCGTCTGTGACCGTCACACCCGAAATCAGATCTGGTACTTGTGCCATGCCGTCAACGCCGGCATCAACGACAACCGGATCGGCGCATTCAACAAACACCGGCCCGGCCAGATCGGTACAACCAGCTGTGAATGTGCCGCTCTGTGGTGAAAAGTCAGCGGAGATGTCGGTGCCAGAATCGTCAAAAAAGTTATTGAGGAAAGTGATGTCGAGACTGCTTGTGCCAGTTTCGACCAACACCTCGAAATCAATCTCGATGACAGGTCCAACACCTGCCGCTATCGGTGTACTTCCCGTAAAAAAACCAAGTCCAACGACTCCCGGACTTATCCCCAGATCAAACTGCAGCTGAGCCATTTCGGTGACTGCACGGCCAGCCGTCCGAACGGCGACCGCATTCATGACCGTCTCGTCGTACAACACCCTGAAGGCTGCGGAAATGAGATCTACATCGTTCTCCAACTCTATCGCAACCGTGACTGTGGAGCCCACAAGTCCCTCTACTATGGGCGCAGCGATCGTCTTTCCGGTAGCGACATTAATATCGCCAAATTTGCGAGACTGCACATCCTTTGGCGCGCTTGAGACGGTCACGCCTTCACGCGGCGGCAAACCGGTAGCGAATCGGAATACATCAATGGCGTCAAGCGCATTCCGAATTCCGTCTTTGTTAAAGTCGCCGCAATCTTCTACATTAGCGGCGATTTCGGATGCCGACGGCAGGTCCGGATTCATGATTGTCGACGGAATCGGTGACAACCCGGTTACGGTACGAAATGTGAAGATGGCGTCGAGTGCCGTCCGGACACCGCTCCCGTCGACGTCGCCCAAAAGACAGTCGAGCACATCGAGTTCACCATGCTGAACGGCTATCGGCACCGTATTAAGGCCGATGTCGAGCACGTTCAGAGAGTTGACGACGATTTCCAGTGGATACACTCCGAACGCTGCCGGTGGGTTCTTGAGCTGAAAGTCGATTTCCGCGATGCTGCCGGTGCCCGCCGGAATCGCAGTCGTCGCTTGAACCTGACCAAATACGAGATTCACATTCCCGGCTTCATTATTGATTCCGTCAGTTTCTGGACCGAGAATCGTCCTCCCTGCTGCTCGGTATTCCAACGCTTCAAGTAAACCATTGTCAAACTCCACTAAGAACGGCAAGACGGCGAAATCTCGGTCTGAATTAAAGTCGACGGTCACGGTAATTGTGCCGGAATGCTCCGCTGCCACAGTGTGATTTGTCATGGTCAACAGGTTTGGATTGTCCGTGCCGGTGCCCGCAAGACTCACAGTTGTCGCGTCAATAGTGAGTGACGACAACGCGCTGCCGATCGCTGCCGGCGCGAAATCGACTGGCAGTAGAATCGTTTCGCCGCCGGGGACATCCGTTTGGGGCCAATTTGCAGTGAACCCGGAATCATCAAGACTGATCGGCCCGATTGAAATGGAGTCAGCGCCGGGGTTGGAAACACCGATATGCCGCGTCCGACTTTCGCCTGATGCCACATCGCCGAATACCAACGGATTCGGCGCCACATCGAGTTGGGCCGACGGCTCCATGATAGAGACTGATGCATCATTATACATTGTGAAATCCCGCCGGTCAGTGTCGATTCCCAATACGGTGTTCTGAGAGCCGGTGTTTTCACCCACGTCCGTCTGAATGACCAGTGTTCCCACTTCATTCGCCGTAGCCTCCAGGAAGAACACCAATTGCGGCTCGGCGTTGTCCGGCGGGTCGATTCCGGATGATCCACCAGCCTCATCGACCTCACCGATCCCGTTATCGATTGTACCGTTGGTACCGTTACCAAAAACGTGAACAATGCCTGTGACATCGATCAGCGATGCATCGTACAACACATCTGCAAACGCACTGAAGACACCCGAATTCTCCCCGACAACAGGGGGGCGAATGTCCTTTGCGAGAACGTTGATCCTGAATGTTGTATCTTTTGCAATTTCGCTGATCGCGTCGCCGTTGCTGTCGGCGAACGTCACCGTGATATTGATTTCAGGATCCTGTGCGGCAGCGCTGCCGGCAATCAGAAACGCAGCAATACATGAAAAAATTCCAGTATGTAAGTATAATGTAGACATCTTTGTTTTCCCTTTTTTGCAAGCATCGTGATAATTCACACCCTTCGAGATTCACCGGACGACCGTTTCGCTCGTCCAATGCGACGAAACGTCGTAAATATCGCACAGCTCCAAAAACACGGCCGCTGTGGCACCTTGGGCTCCGCCTTAAAGTGATCTAATTAGTAATAATTCCAACCCCTAACACAATAATTTTCGGCGCTCTCCGTTACTTGTCCGAGCGTAAAGAATCAAGCCCCGCGTCATCGAGATCCTCGACTTCGCCGTTAATCACATATCCCAAGCGATTGATCACGTGGATGGCATCTGTGGCTGTGACGGCGCCGTCGCCGTTTACGTCTGCAGATGCGTTTTCTACCGTTGTCGATTCACCGATACGATTAATCACAAAAACAGCGTCCGTCGGCGTGACGTCACCATCAGCAGGATTCATGTCCCACGGAAAAAAGGTGAAATCGTCACTGTCGACTCCCTTACCCTGATCAGAATTATTTGTCTCGTCAGATTCGGCGACGTCCGCATTCACATCGATCACCAGCCCGACAAAATCGCGGCTGGTCGATACCCCTCCGCCGGCGCCAACGGCGTCGTCAGCAAGTGCCCGGGGGAAAATTACATCTATATCCAGACTGAGTTCCAGGGATCCGGATGCCATGCCGCCGGCCGGAATATCCGTAATCGCAAATGTCGTCACAGGCGTGTCGTCGCCGTTACCGATGACGTCGTCATCCGATAGCACAACCGCAACATCAAAGGTACCTGTCGCAGCATCGCCATTATTGTTGATGACGTAATGCAGGGTCGTTTCGCCCAGCAACGTATGATCGGGATCAACGTCGCATTGCCCACCGGCCAGGTCTGGTTGGCCGATCGTAAGCGTGCGATGTATTGGCGTCACCGGATCCGGGGCGCCGCCTTCCAAGGCCGCGCTAGGCGTTGAGTTGGCAATAACCTCGAACGCGATCAATGACGGACCACTACCAACCGCCTGCACGTCAAACGAGAACACAGGATCCGGGCCAAGCGGCGACACAGGCGCGCACACACCGCCCTCCAGGCTGCAATCGGCCAGGAACTCCAGTCGCCCGGGCTGCGGCATGCCGATATCTGTGGACAAAAACCCGGGAGCGGGTGCGAGCATCATGGGATCACCTACAAACTGTAGTTCAGTGTTGTCAAACAAGACATTGAAAGCCAGCAGGCGCAGCCCTACTTCCTGCCCGCCGTTCGCAGGCGTCTGATACGCGATCGTGACACGTACCGTTTCACCAGGCACAAGCACATCACCAACCGGAGCGCCGCTGCCGGGTTCCGACAACACAATTGACAGCGTCGTGGCTGACGCGACAACGGGCAATAAAAACAACATAAGTGTGAGAATACGTTTCACTAAATAATCCTGATCCATCTGATTCCTTATGAACCCGTCGAACCGCCGGGTGGACGATACCACAATAATAGTCGATTCGATGAAAATTTCAACTGACGCCAATCTTTCCTTGCAGCGGTAACGTCGATGCAATCAAGCGGCACCACGACCCGCAACCGACACGGTACCATATGATACGATCTCAATGCTTCGATCTTAGGGAATCCTCTCGCATCAGCCCCTAAATAAGCCACCCGTATCGGCCTATCGGCCGTCAACGGAATCATCTTCGCTTTCAGCTGGAACGACCTCGATGACCGCGTCGTTTCGCAGTAATCCGAGACGGTTTATAACGGAAATGGCGTCGGTCGGGGTGATCGCGCCGTTACCGTCGACGTCGGCAAGAGCATTGTTCCCGGACGGAGCGTCGCCCAATCGATTGATGACGAATATGACATCGGTCGGGGTCAGGGCGCCGTCCGTCGGGTTCATGTCCCAGGGAAAATAGGTCACGTCGTCCTGGTCCACACCGAGACCGGTGTTGGCATTGTTTGTCTCGTTGGATTCCGCGACGTCATCGTGGATGTCGACAACCATTCCGATCGTAAAGACATTTGCAGAAACCTGCCCTAATGCCGGCCCCGGCGGATCATCGGCCAGCGCGCGACTGAATAAGTCGGCGGTATTCAATTGCGGAGAAAATGTTCCTTCTTCAAAACTGCCGGCTGCAATACCGGTGATGCCGACCGTGGCCAGCAGCGTATCGTCTTCGTTTCCGATGACGGCATCTACGGACATCACCAGGGACGAAATAAACGCGCCGGCGTCGCCCGGACCATTGTTTTTTATCGAGTAACTGATCGTCGTCTGGCCAAGCAGTACATGGTCCGGACTCACAACAAACGTTCTGCCGGCGAGATCCGGACGGTCGGCCTGGTCGACTGTTACCGTGACATTGCACGTCGACACGTTCCCTGCTGCATCGGCAGCGGACACTATGACCGCTGCGGTGCTGCCGGCAATCCCAGCGCCAACCGGTGGTTGCTGGGTAACGACAAGCGCGCTGCTGCAGGCATCGGAGGCTACGAGACTACCCAACAGGTCCGGCACCACGGCAGGAACGCCAACCGTGGTCGTGACAGTGACATCATCGGGGCATTGGGTGATGACTGGTGCTATGATGTCGGCGAGCGGTACCGTGAGATCCTCAAGGAACGCAACGTCCGGGCTCGCCGGGATTGCGGCAAAAGCGAAATCATTGCGCTCGGTGAAGTCCTCCGCGCCGCGACCGTTCATCGCAGCCTGGTCATCGTCAAATCTGAGACCGACGACAAGCCCGGGCTCCGTGCCTGTTAATGAGCCAATGCCGCAGGAAGGAGCGAATTGCTCGAAAGCGACGGCGGCAAACGGATGATCATAAATACGCACATCGTCCACGGCCCCTGCTAACGCCATATCGCCACCCCAGCCGCCAAACACCCGCACGTCGCCGGCTGCCTGCGCAGGCACTAACGCGGTCGCAGTCGACGCCGCCGCTACGCCGTCAACATAGAGTATAAAGGCGTTCGCCGGTTGATCGTATGTGGCGCCGACATGGTGCCAGTTGTCGTCCGCTATAAATGGTCCCGTAATGGATATTTCGATCCCCAGATTCGAATGGAACCGCGCGACCAGCCCGCCTACCGCGTCAACCGCAAGTTCGTAATTGCTGACGATTATGCCCGGATCGTCCCCGGACGGAACGCCGCGCTTCAGGATCACGCCGCCGTCGGCATCTGCAGTACGAACCCATGCAGCCACGGTCCAGGAAACAAGACTGTGTTTGGGGGCAAAAGCGATCGCGGCGAAAGCGGTGCTGCCGGAACCGTTGGATGTGAGCACGAGATTGCGCAGGTCAGCCTTGGACAAGCTGTCGAGCGGATCGAAGGCCTGTGCGACCTCGGAACCGTCGTCGTGGCCGTCGTCATCGGTATCCGGACTCAGCGGATCCGATTGGAATGCGAGTACCTCGTCGCCGTCGCTGAGAAAATCGTCGTCAGAATCCAGCTGTATCGGGCTCGTGCCGATAGCCTGCTCGTCAAGATTGGTCAGGTTGTCCGCATCGGGATCCTCATCCGGATCGTCAACGCCATCACCGTCGCCGTCAGCGCGGACCGGGTCCAGCTCGCCACTCACAAAATTGACGAACTCAAACAGATCGACGAGGCCGTCGAAG
Organism: Verrucomicrobiota bacterium; assembly: GCA_021772615.1. GTDB lineage: Bacteria > Verrucomicrobiota > Lentisphaeria > JABSQK01 > JAJFLO01 > JAJFLQ01. The sequence goes on from JAJFLQ010000141.1 coordinate 25,874, forward strand.
TCGGTGTCGCCACGAAGGGCATCAAGCGAATCTCCGTGAGAAAATGACGGACCGGTTGAATCCGCGGGATTTCGTACCGCTCGATTCGGAACCGGCGATGCGATCGTGCCGCCGGTGATGTCGTCTACAAAAGGCGACTCGCCGTCAATCCCGAAATACTCATCAATGTTCGACAGACCATCGCCATCGCGATCACCGTTACGGTCGTCGGCAGCCAGATTCAGAGCGGAAACAGCCTCGTAAAAGTCGTACATTCCGTCACCGTCCGAATCCCAGTTGAACGGATGGCTGCTGAATATCTGCTCGTCAAGATTAGACAAATTGTCGTTGTCCGGATCTTCGTCCGAGTCTGCGGTACCGTTGCCGTCGGAATCCGATTGCAGCGGGTCGAGCCCGAATTGCAGTTCAAATTCGTCAAGCAAATCGTCGTTATCGGCATCGCTGGTCGGGGACACGACCAGAATGGTAAAAGCGCAGTCAGCCGTGTTTCCATTGTCGTCGACTGCCGAATACATGACCACCGTCGATCCGAGGGAAAAGCTGTCGCCCGGATCGGCGTTCGAGCTGACGTCCGGCGCTCCGCAATTGTCACTCGCCACAGGTGGATCCCAGAATACGGTGGTCGCCATTTCACCGGCTCCGATGTGCGCTACAATGTCGTCCGGACAGCTGTCAAAATCCGGACCTGACCCGATGAACGAAACCATCGCAACACAGGTTGCTGTGTTGCCGGCGTTATCGCCGGCTTCAATTTCGACAATCAGGTCGGATGGCGGCTGCGATATGATCGCGTCGGCTGCAGGAATCTGTGTCACCGTCAATTCAGTATCGCAATTGTCGGAAGCGCCGGCCAAAGCCACAAGGTCGGGAATGACCACTTCACAATTCGCATCGATCACCAGGGTCACGCCCGTCGGGCACGTCGTTATTTCGGGCGGCAGAACGTCAATGGCCTGCAGGGAGGCGGTGCACGTGGCATTGTTGCCGGCACTGTCGGCAACGGTCACTGTGACGACAGCAGTACCGGGTGGGATAGCAGCACCGGGCACCGGCGACTGCGAAACCGTCAGAGCCATATCGCAGTCATCCGTGGCAACAAGTCCGTCCGTAAGATCCGGAATCCCGCCGGTGCAAACATCGCTCAAGGCTATCGTCTGGTCGGGAGCGCAGGCGACGATTTCGGGTGGTGACGCATTGTTGCACAAGCTCTCGAAGGCGCCGATGTCGATCGCAATTCCCTGAACGCGTAAGGCGCCACGCTGATCCACCTGCGGCGTGCCGGCAAAGGCCGGGTCGCCTGCATCTATCGCAGGGCTGCCGCTCGACAGCGCCCGGGTCTGCGTCGGCCCGCCGTTGTCTTGCAGCGGACCGAGCAGCGGCGCGATGTCAAGAAGGTCGTTCGCGCCAAAACCGGTTGCATCGGTGCTGTTGCCGACGAGATTGAAGCCCAGGGTATCGACGTCGTTGCCGATATCCACGACGGCGAAGGCGGCATTGCCGGCCACAATGGTGTGGCCGAGTATGATCGGATTGAAGTCGTCCAAAATACCGCCGCCATCACCAACAGCGGTGTTGTCGGTGATGGTACAGTGTGTGACCGACGCCGATTCCGTAGCGAGAAGCATGAAGATGCCACCGCCGTCAGTTCCAGCGGTATTCCCGGTAACGGTTGAATTCTCGATACTGAGGACGGCGGCGTTGTAGATGCCACCGCCTTCATCCGTAGCGCTGTTGCCGCGAATCTCGCAACGGACGATATCCAATGTTTCCGGGAAAAACACGCCGCTAAGGACACCGCCGCCGATAATGGCTTCGTTCGCAGCCAGGACCGAATCGGTGATCATACAGAATCCGTCGTTGCTGATGCCGCCGCCACCGGCACCGGACATGTTATCCGCAATCACCGACGTCAGAATCATTAACTCGCACGACATGTCGAAATTGTTGATCCCTCCGCCGTCCGACGTCGCCATGTTTCCTGTGATGTGGCAATTCTCTATCGTAACCTGCGCAGTTGAATTATTGAACAGACCGCCGCCCAGACTGGCCGCTCCGCCGGTAATCGTGAGCCCCTCTAGACGGCACCGCACGCCGTCCACATGGATCACGCGGTCGATTCCGCTTCCATCTATTGTGGTGGCGTTCGGCCCTTCACCGATGAGAACCGTGTCGCCGAGGATGTCGAGGTCGCCGGTCACGCCCTCGTCCTCGCCCGCACCCGGAGCCATGAGCGCATACGTTCCTGAAGAAAGGACGATAGTATCCTCGCCGGGAAGTGCGTTCGCTTCCATAATCGCGGCACGCAGTGTACAGCCTCCTGCGCCGTCATCACATAACCCGTCTCCTGGATTGGCATCCGCGGCATCCGCGAAACTGGATACCGTGAAACTGCCGGCGTGAACGACTACAGATACGGCAACGACGCAATGCGCTTCGTTGCCGAAGTCGTCCGCCACCGTTAGCGTAAGAGCGTGTCCGCCGGGACCGAGCGGCGTTCCCGCCACGGGTTGCTGCAAGATCGTCGATGCTGTATCGCAGTTATCCGTGGCTGAAACCTCAGCGGCCAACACCGGCGCGGGAAAGGAAGCCGGTACGTCGATCACGACAATCCGGTCGGGCGGACACACCACGATTTCCGGGGCGGTGGTGTCAATAACTATCACAGTTGCGGTGCAGGTCGCCTCACCACCGAGCGTATTGGTCACTGTTAGATCGATCTTATGATCACCGAATCCGGCCGCATCGCCGAAACCCGGATTCTGCGTGATACTCAAATCTACAAGCGAGTCGACAGGATCCGTCGGCACAACTTCCGATGTCAAATCCGGCAATTCTGCCGTGCAATCGCCGGCGATGGTCCGGTCGTTGGCACACGCAACGATCTCCGGCGGTTCGAAATCCTGCCATACAAGATCGTAGCTCGACCCGACCGGGCCGATTATCAGCAGCCGGTAGTCGCCCGAGGCAGTCGCCCAGTGGCCGGTAAACGTATTGTTATCGTGGTCACTGGACATCGGGGCGACCAGCGCTCCGGCATGGTCAAACAATTCGATCACAGCTCCCGGCGGTTGGGGCGATACATCAACGCGCAATCGCGATGATTGCACATCGAATCGATACCAATCTGCGTCGTTCAACACCCCGGTTCCGGACAACGCGGACAGCGGTATCGACCGCCAGGCAGCGCCCGGGTGGAATGCTGCCGCAAAGTGATCATTTTCTTCGTAGGCATCGTCATCGATCGGCGCAGCGAAAATCTCGAACTCATGATGCATCGCCGCATCGGACTGCGGATGCACAACGACATTGCCCATATCGTCCTCGGCACGAATCAGATAGGAAATAATGGCGCCTGAATTCTGCTCGGGAATAGCGCCCGTGAACGTGTTGCCTCCCGACCACGACATTGGGCTCGTCTGAACGGGACCATCATCGACCGACCACGCGACGGTTACATCGGTAATCGGCGCAACGGCGATGATGTCCGCCGCAACAGTGAAGGGACCGGTCTCGAACGTATCCAGTAACGGATTGTGAGTGATCGCAATGGCAGCGCCGATCACAGCGATATCATCGACAAACCACCCGCCAAAAGCATTGTCCAGCGCATCAACAGAGTCGAATTCGAACTCGAGCGACACGATGGCGCCGGAAAACGCCACGAGATCGAGCGGACCTACCGTTCGCCAGGCGGCATCATTGAAACGGCTGCGGAAAATTTCGTGGCGGTCGCCATGCAGCGTGGTCACAAATACACGTCGCGTATCCCACTCCTCTGTCCCACCTTCCGTTTGCTCCCAGCTCAGGAAGGTCAACGTCGGACTAAGTGCGGGCATCTGAAAAAAGGGCGATGCCAGAATACCGGAGGTCGTGGCGCCGGTATCGTAGGAGCATGTTTCGTCCTGCCCGTAATACCACGCCGACGCAGTAGCGTTTGGGTCTCCGCACAGAGTCATATCATCTGATACATGCCAGAGTCCGGTAGGTGTCCAGTTGCCGTTGTCCGATTCGGCGTCCGCGACCAGCCCTACCCCGCCGTCAATCACACGAAACCGTATTGTCTCATCCGGGGCGCGCGACGGAGAGCGAACAGTCACACCGTTTGCATCGGTGATGTTAAAGTAATAGGTGATATCGACGCCGGCTGACTGTGCCGGAATCTCGGCGGCGAATGCTGTGCCGTCCGGGCTTGTCATCGGCATCTCGTGAAATGTGGCGCTGCCGTCGTTGTTCCATATCAACGTCGCCGTATCAATTCCTGCCGCCGATGTGATCGTCGCCATCACCGTAAACGGCCCGGTCGCAATTGTGCTTTCCAGCGGACTGTGATTCACGCTGATCACGTCCACGCCGACCCCAGCCAGCGAAACAGCCACTGTGGATTCGGCCGGATCATCGCTTGCGATGGAAACGGATCCGGCACTATCGGAGGTCGAATTCGGTGCAAACGTGACCTGGAAACTTATCGAACCGCCGGAATCGATAGTGACCGGTAAAACCGGTACAGACGCCACAGCGAACGCGGAAAAATCAGGTCCATGCGATGCTCCTCCAATGGTTCCGGACGCATCCGCGGCAACCGCGATGTCGGAAACCGTCAACGGGCCGTCGCCTGAATTACCAATGGATACTGAGGCAACAGCGACCTGCCCGATGATCGTCGCCGGGAAGTCGATATTCCGGTCATCGATCGGGTCTATGGAATCCTGAACTGCGATCGTGCCATGCGGCGCCTCTATCTCCAGCGCCACGGCCACTGAAACGCTGAAGCCGGTGTCCGTGTTGGTCACGGTCAGCGCGGCGGGGTGTGTTCCGGGCGCGAGCGCAGCGGTATTGGCATTGGGCGCAATAGCAATGTCGACAGCGTCCCCGCCGGCAATGGCGCCTGATTGCGAATCGATCCAATCCTGCGCACTGTCCACATTCCACGGAAACGCTGCCGACCCGAAATTCGCGACGGTCAAAACCATCGTCGCAGGGTCAAACGGGCCATCCGCCGGGCCGGTAATCACGGCAGGCGCCACACCAACGACGACAAGGTCGTCCGTCGCTACCACCATCTCTACCGGCACCTGCAGCGGGCTGTCCGGCGCCCCGCTCTCGATCACAAGTGTCCCCGCATCGTTAAGACCGGCGGCAAGGCCGTTGCCGGACACGGATACAGTCAGGTTCACGTCGCCGCCGGTACCAAGGGAACCAAATCTCGGCGCCACATCGACCCAGGACAAACCCGCCAGCGCGAGCGCGCCGGCCGCGTTCAGCCGCCCGCCGGTCAATACCGGCGTGGGCCCATCGGTACGCAACGCAGCGACGGGATCGACACTGTCCAGAATCCAACTTTTCAATTCCAGGGGATCCGGCGCAAGCACGCCCGTCGTGTCATCCGCAGGAATAAGATTGGCAAGTATCAGCGCCGCGACACCTGTGACATGCGGTGACGCCATCGATGTGCCGTTGAAAAATGAATACGTATCCCCTGGCGTCGTACTCAGAATATCCTCGCCGGGCGCGCCGAGGTCCACTGACGTGAGCCCGAAATGGCTGAAGCTTGCCTTGTCGTCGCGATTGTTTGTCGCCGCAACCGAGATGATTGTCGGTGACGAAAATGACGCCAGAAAAAACGGTGTCGCATCATTGTCAGCCGAATCGTTTCCTGCAGCAGCAACAAACAACTGCCCGGCAGCACCGGCAGCGTCGATCGCGGCCTGCAGCGCCTGGCTGGACCCGCCGCCGCCCCACGAGTTGTTGGTGATATGCGCACCGTTTGCAACGGCGTATTCGATTGCCGAAATCGCGTCTACATTGTCTCCCGAGCCATCGTCATCCAGAAACTTGAGGGCCATAATACGCACGGAATGGTTTACACCGGCAACACCGATACCGTTGCCGCCAACAGCACCGATGGTGCCGGAGACATGCGTGCCGTGCCCGGTACCATCAAACGGATCACCGTTGGTCGGTACGCCGTTGCCGCCTGTCCAGCGCGCGCCGTGGATATCGTCCACGATGCCGTTGTTGTCGTCATCAACACCGGATGCACCGTTAAACTCCACATCGTTCACCCAGACATTCGCCGCGAGATCTTCGTGATTGTAGTCGATACCTGTATCAATGACCCCGACGACGATATGACTGCCGCCACGTTGCTGCATCCATGCCTCGGGAGCATCGATGTCGGCGTCGACAACACCGTCTTCGCCGTCGATCGTTTGGCCGACATTGTGCAGGCCCCACAATTCATCAAACCGCGGATCGTTGGAGAAGTCCACGGCACGATACGTATAATTCGGCTCGGCATAGGCGACGTCGGGGCGCTGCGCGTACGACGCTGCCAGTTCGGCCGCGGACACGCCGGCGGGTACCTTGACCACGTCGGCATCAATAATTGAGAAGGAATGGAGCCGATCGGCGCCCACAGCGCCGTGGACGGCGGCGCGTGCGCCGGACGCCGTCCCGGCATGAAATCCGACCACGATGGTTTCCGTGTCGTGCGGGCGGCTCCAATCCGCGATATGCGCATTTGATGCTGACTGAGATGTGCTCTCGCCGGCCGAGGCCTCCGCAACCCGCTGCTCACTGAGCGTCCAGCTGGTTGGCCAGGTGCCGTCGTTCTGCAACACAAGCGTTCGCTGTGCTTCACCGTCAGGCGGCACACGAATGCGCAGTCGCTCCGGAGTTGCGGTGAGATGCGGAATACCCTGGACGGAAAAATGGTGACCGTCGCCTGACGGCGGATGCCGCGCCTCAATGCCTGTATCGTCCACCGCGCGGATGACATACACGACGTCGTCGCCCTGGCTGAGAACGGGAATCTGGGCATTGAACGCGCCATCCCCACTGTTTGTCATCGGCACGACCACGACTGCACCGGCGTTAACGGCCCAGTGCAGGTCTACCGATGCCAGCGGTCGCGTCGCGGTGACGTCGGCAACGATGTCGAAAGGTCCGTGGGTGCTGGTATCGGCGAGCGGTTCATGAGCGATTGCGATCTCGACGCCGGTGACGATGACGTCGTCGACCAGCCATCCGGTGAATGCGTTATCAATCCCGTCGACGGTATCGAATTCGAATTCGAGCGCGACCACGGACCCCGCGAAATCCGCCAGATCGATACCGTCCACGACACGCCACGATGCCGACGTATCCGTACTTTGGAACAGCTCTGTTCGCTCACCGAGTGGCGTACGGACATATACTTTACGCGTATCCCACACACTACCGCCCCCCTCGGTCTCCTCCCAACTCAGGAACGAGAGCGTCGGCGAAAACGCCGGGGTCAGAAAATACCGCGAAAGCAGGCTGCCTTTGTTCACCGCTCCCGTTTCATACGTACACGCTCCATCAAGCCCGTAGTGCCACGCATGATTCCCGGAATTTGGCAACACGCAGCTCGTGCCTGCATCGATGTCATGCCACAAACCGGACGCGTCCCAACCGCTCGAGCCGGTCTCGAAGTCTTCGACGAATCCGGCATCCTTACTCACCACTTCGAGGATGATTTCACGCGATTGGACTACATTGTCTTGTGTATTGACGACAGTAAGCAGCGCATGGTGGGTTGCCGCGGGCAACATGGTTACCTGATCATTGAACTCCAGTGTCAACTGCACGGAGGCGCCTGCCTCCAAACTGCCCGCCTGCAGCGAGCCTGCGGCAAATCCGATCCATGGGATATCGAGTGACGCGCTCCAGGTTAAGACTGCGCTACCCACATTAGACAGTGTTACCGGTACAACGCCGCTGGTGACCAGGCCGTCCTGCTCAACGGCCACGTGCTGACCGACAATCCGCGGCGTGATCGTCAGATCATCGACGGATACGACGATACCGACATCTATGGCAGCCGGGCAAGACAAGCCGGTGCACGTCACAGTCAGCACGCCGGCATCTTCAAAGCCGTCCTGCAGCGCCGTGGCGTCGAAAATCACATCCAGATCGACCGACTCACCGGGCGCCAGTGTGCCGGCATGCGGTGCGGATACGTCGATCCATGGCAGCTCGCGCGAATACAGGATGGCAAGGCCGGATTCGAGCTTCGCCTCGTTGAACAGAATCTGTAAACCGGTGTCGACGTCGCGTTGGATGCCTACCGTTGCTCCGCCTCCGGCCTCGCTGCTGGGGTCGGCATAGAGCATCAGTATATCATGGGTCGCCTCGTAAAGTTGTACCTGGAACGTGACGGTGTCGTTGGAATTGCCGAAGTGACTTACGCCGGCCCATTGCAGCACGACAACACGATCGGGTGCGTCGCCGACGACCTCCATGAAAACATCGCCCTGATCTTCAGGGTTCATGTCATCCCAATACGGCGCAATAAAACGGGTAATGCCGGATGGCGTGAGACCCGGTATAGGCGTGTTCAATACATCCATCTCGTCATCCTCGAAGAACACCACACCGTTCGAATCGACGGCGAGCTGGCTGAAGCTGTCACCGTAGAAGTCGAATGCAAATGGTATGTCCAGGGGAAAAACTGCGGAGTCGTCGGTGAGATCCAGACGGGTGCCGGAATTCTCGATTTCGATCCAGTCGAACGCCGGTCCGCTGGGAGAATTGGTGTCGATCCAGAAATAACCGCCGTCATCGGGCCCACCCTGATCGAGCGCAGCCGGCGCCCCCACGGATCGGCTTTCGGCAATCTCCCAGTCGAGCGGAACAAGACCATGGTTGCTGATTGTCAGGCCATTCGGCATCGTGCGGATCTCGCCGGGCCTGAGTCCCTGGGCCAATGAGGCATTCGCGACGACAGATAATTCAGGCACACCGACCGAAAATCGGTGAACGGCTCCGGGAGCGCCGACCGGCGCTGTAGCAACATGGCCTGCGTGATCGGTAGCCCCTATGTAGTATTCGATTTCTGCCGGACCTGGCTGAGCCGGTATTTCGGCACACCATTGGCCACCGGCGACCTGCTGCATTAATTTCTGTGAGAACGCCTGCGCACCGGACAACCTGTAAAAGAGACGCAGACTGTTGATATCCAGGCTGTCAGTGGCAGAGATATCGGCACAGACGTCATAGCCCGACACTATGTCGTTGGTGTCCGGCAGCGGGTTGTGATCGATCTGGACAAAAGCTGTAGCGGTCAAGGTCACGGTAGTCGCAGCGGATTGACCCGATGCCGTATCGGTCGCCGACAAGATCGCGGCCTCAACGACACCGTCGTTGAAGCCGGTTGCGTCGATCGTGACCTCGATGCTAACCGACTCTCCCGCTGCGAGACTGCCACTGGACGGCAGCGATGAAATCCACGGGATCTCCGCCGCAGCCAGAGCCTGGGCTGCATTCAACCGGCCACCGCTCGCTACAGGCCGGCTGCCGTCCACGCGAAACGCATCAATCGGGTCGATGCCGTCGAGGATCCACTGTTTGATTTCCAACGGCTCTATCAACACCGGGTCCAGATGGTCGCTGTGCGGAATCGGCCCGTACATGTACGCAATGAGCAGCGCAGCGACGCCGGCAACGTGCGGTGTTGCCATCGACGTGCCGCTTAGTGACGAATACCCGCCGTTTCGCACGGTACTGAGAATGCCCGAACCGGGCGCAGCGATGTCGACACTGACACGTCCCCAGTTGCTGAATCCGGATCGACCGTCGCTACGGGTGCTGGAGGCTACCGAAATGATCGTGGGCGAGTCGAAACTGGAAGGGTAATGTGGCTCTTCATCGGTATCCCTACTGTCGTTACCGGCTGAGGCCACGAACAGTATTCCGGTGTTTCCGGCCGCCTCAATCACATCCTTTAATGCCTGGCTGAAGCCGCCGCCGCCCCATGAGTTGCTGGTAAGATGCGCGCCGTGGTCGATTGCATATTCGACCGCAGCGATCGCATCCACGATGAACCCCGTACCGGTGCTGTCGAGAAACTTCAACGCCATGAGGCTGACGGAATGATTGATGCCTGCAACGCCGGCGCCGTTGTTGCCTACGGCGCCGATGGTACCGGCAACATGCGTGCCATGATTCTTGTCGTCCATCGGATCGCCGCCAGTGGGGCTGCCGTCGCCATCCGTCCAACGTGCGCCGTGAATATCGTCCACAATGCCGTTTCCGTCATCGTCAACGCCGGGTTGCCCGTGCAACTCGGCATTGTTCGTCCACATATTGGCAACCAGATCCGGGTGATGATAATCGATACCGGTGTCGATAACGCCGACAACGATATTGCGGTCGCCGGTCGTCGCATCCCATGCTTCAACTGCGTCGATATCCGCATCTACGACGCCCCCGTCCTGACCGGTGTTGTTCAGACCCCAAAGCTCGTCGAAGCGGGCGTCGTCCGGCACGGCATTCATGCGGAGAATATAGTTGGGCTCGACATAAACGACGTCCGACAGGGCCTCATATGCTGCCGCAACAGCCTTGATATCGGCGGCACCGGAACATCGCACGACGTCGATGGGCGCATGCCGGTAGGAACACAACGGATCGACACCGAGTTCATCATGAATAGCGCCGCATTGCGCCGGAGTCGTACCTTCGGTGAAGCGAATCAGCAGAATATCGGGATCGTGCGCCCTACCCCAGTCCACGGTCGGCCGGAGCGGCGAGTCTACTGGTGCGCGTTGCTGAAATGACAGGGAGGGGCGCCGTTCACGAATCCGCCAGACGACCGGCGCAGCGCCGGAGTTGGTGAGTATCAGCGTCGTAGCAGCCTGTTGTCCGGGTTGCAGTTCAAACGCAAGGTCCGCCGCGGAAAGTGTCAATTGTCCCGTGCAGATCGACGTGGCTGCCAACCAGCAGCACATCGAGAGCAACAGACACACGGGGGTGATGCGAAGATAGTTTATCATGCTGAATCACAAAGGAATTTCGTTGGAGTTCACGATTTATCGTGGGTTTCACGCAATACCGCCCCGTCCACGTGGGGATAGCGCAAGCACACTAAAGCTCCAACAGACCGTCAACGACGTTCGCATTTCATTTCGCGCCAAAAATCCTTACCCTATCCACACCCGGCAGTATCCCTAGACATGTATACGTACGCTACGCAGGAATCTTACCCGCACGACCCTAAAATTTGTGGTGCGACAACGAAGATTTCGATAAACAGGCGGTGTCGAACCTGCCATTGAGCGCGCGCGCAATGGTGCCGTTACGTATCTTGCGAACGTTGAATACAATAGTCCGAAACAGGATAAATGGTATAGAACAGGTTCGGCCACGCAAGCAAGAATAAGGCGGTCGGATTCGCCGCACGGCCCGATGTTCGTGAGCGCTCGAGGCAATGTCGGTTATGCAGGATATGGACCTGCGCGCCAATAAGACCCGTATTCCAAACAAGGGTTGGGATAGGAAGTCTCAAACTCCAGGCACCGAAGAGCACCGGGATAACACATCTAAAGCTGTGAACCAACGAATGCGACGCCAAATCGTTCTTGGCTATACGGCTTTTTGGGGAGCATGAGCTTTGACAACAATTGTCGAGCCGCTCAAGCGTCGCGCCTTGATACGCGGACAGGATGTATTGGAGGGTAGCGGCCTCTGCGACCGTACGCCGCGACCCAAAATTGAAGTGCACGCACAAAAAAAGACAAGATGTATTGGAGGGTCGCAGTCCTCTGCGACCGCACCCGGCGACGCAATTCGGACACAGAGGACTGTGTCCCTCCAGCAAAGTCAGCAATATCCGGTTCGTGACGGTGCTCGCCCCTGAAGAAGGCGACACCTAGCAGCCTCAATCCGACAGTATCCAGTAGCCGACGTATGGGAAGAGTGCCCCGTTGTGCCGCACGAAATGATCGGTCTGCCAGGCCCAGATGGGCACACCGGACGATTGCGCTGCCACAGCATCGGCTGCGCACCAACTGGTGAGGCTCCAGCCGGACGGCAGCGATTCCGGCGCACACAAGCCTCGGCCGCGTATCGTAGGCGGCTGGTCCGATAAGAAATATACCCAGAAGGCGGAACCGTCCGCAACGTCCGCGGAGCTGTTGACAGGTGCAAATGCCGTCCCTGTCCAGCGCCACATGTCGCCGCGAGACGATGCCTTCAATGCGGCGAAGTCGGCAGCGTCCGGCATTCCGGGAATGACGATGAGATTCCACCCGCGTGTCAATGCGAACACGTGCGTCCATTCGTGCGGCTGGACGTCCACCGTACAGGCAGCAGTGTTTCCTGCAGCGTCGGTAGCTGTCAAGCTAACCGTAATCGTAGACCGCGGATCGAATGTGCTGCCTGCCGAAGGTGATTGAGACAGCATGAGGGCCGGGGCCGAGTCGCAGTTGTCCGCGGCGGTAATCCGGGAGCTAAGATCCGGCACGGTTGCCGTGAGATCCGACTCGAACGCGATTGTCATCGTTCCAGGACACGACTGCAGGATCGGTGGCATCAGATCCAGAACGGAGACGACAGCCGAGCACGTCGCCGTATTCCCTGCGGTATCATTCACCGTGAACACCACCACGTAATCGCCCAGACCGACCGGGGTTGACGCGGACGGGGATTGGCTGAGCCCAAGCGGCGCAACGGTGTCAATGTTGTCGGTGGCGCTGACCATGCCGGTCAAATCGGGAATCACAGACTCGCAATTGCCATCTACAGCCAGCGTGCGGTCGGCCGCGCAGACCAAAATGCCGGGGCTTTGCACATCACCAACATTCACGGTGACGTCATTGAGGACCTCGGGAACGAACATGTCGCCGCCGAACGTGTCCGAAAGAAAACTATTGGAATCCAGCAATTGAAACACGGCTACGGTATTGTTCGCGGTCGCGCGGAACGTGACCGTGCCGAGGAGGATGTCGTCGTTTGCGGTGCTGACGCCGGTGGCAGAAAAGTACTGTACGTTGCCGTCGCCGAAGTTGCCGTCAATGGCGAAATTAAAAGCATCGTCGGCTGTAAATCCGGTGACCGTCAGCGCCGCGTCGGCGGCGCTGAAATCCAGAGTGAACACCTTGATCACATCCAGCGTCTGGTCGTCGTTCCGCGCCTGAACGGCGTTGCGCGCACGAATCTGCAGGGAGACATCGACGCCGACATCCGCATCTATGACATCAACTGCGGCAGTCTCGCCCTCCCGGACAAAATCGAATCGAAACGGCGGAGGCGGATCGACGATTGCAATCGTCGATCCGTCGTAGGACGTCACATCACGCTGATCGGCGTCCACGCCGAAAAGAACATTTTCAGCGAAATTTTCATGGTCGCCGGCGTTGGTTGTAACTATAAGACTACCCTTGGCTACTGCTGTTGCCTCGATATAAAAAACGAGTTGCGGATCCCGATTCGGCGGTCGGCTAAAGCTTGCGCCGCCGACATCATCGACGATCCCCGCGTTATCGTCGATCGCGCCGCTCGGACCGGAAGGAAAGACGTGAACAATACCGGTGGCATCGATCAAGGCCGTATCGTATAGCACGTCGGCAAATGCGCTGAAGACGCCGACATTCACAGATGGGTCCTCGGGAGTCGTCCGCAGGTCCTGCGCAAAGACATTGATTCGAAACGGTCTACCCAGGAAGACGTTATCGATCGGTCCACCGTTTTCGTCGGCGAAGCCTACGGTCACAGCCATTCCATCAGTCCGCGGCAACTCGCTTACGGTGACCATTACCGTACAGCCGGCAGAATTCGCAGCAGCGTCCGCCACGGTAAGGTGGACCATGTGGACGCCGGATCCGGTGTCCGTGCCGGCAGCGGGCGTCTGGCTCCTAGACAGCAGCGGATCGGAATCGCATGTGTCCATGGCGGCTACGGATTCGGCGAGGTTCGGGAGTGCGATCGACCCGCCGGCAGCCACTGAGAGCGTCTGATCCGGCGGACATGCCTGAATGACCGGAGGATCGATATCCGGCGTAACAACGGTGAGATTCGCCATTTCGACGTCAATCGGTGTGCCGTCGGTCTCGAATGCATCGGCATCGATAGCAACGACATGACTGCAACCGTCGACACTGTCGGGGACGCGGAACTGCAGATCCTCTGCCCGAATAACGCCGGACTGCTCGGCCGGCAGCACGGATGCGAAATGGACGTCGCGCGCCGGTGTGGCCTCACCCGCCGGGACGTACAAACCGAATGTAATCTCCTGCGGCAGTTCTGCAGGCTTGGGTTCGCTGCTGTCGTCCGCAGTAGACGGATCCGCGAACGCCCACCCGTGCGATTGGTAGTCGCGCGTTTGGAGAAACCAACCCGGACCAGGCACGACGACGTTGTATATCAATGCCTTCATCGCCACAGCCGCCGTCGCTTGCGTAAAGATGGTAATCGACTCGCCCGGAGCGGCATTCACGACCGATGTCCCGGTTCCCGCATCCGCCGCCAATATCGCCACATCTACGTCCGCGCCGCGTGCAGGCGCCGCGATATGTACCGCCGCGACGAGAAAAGACGCTGCTGCTGCCTGGAATAATGCTACGCGGTATTTTGATCGGTTCATATGCAATACCGTACCCTGCCTCACAACGATAGCAACGCACGTGATTCATTGCAGTACAGACGCGCCTGCAATAGAGTATAGTGTTGGGTTTTACTAACTGTTCCGCAAAGACACCATAATCGCAATGACGCACTTCGTCCAGAATATACCTCGTCTTACAATAGCCGAACGCCGCGCGCGTTGCCAAGCGCAACCAAATGATGTCGCCGAACACGCCGACACCATTCTTGCGGCACCGCTTTTTTATACCCAGCAGCGCCTGTGGTTTCTAAATCGCCTGGAAAGCGGCCGCAGAGTTAATGCTGTCACCCGCGGTTGCAGGCTGACCGGCTCGTTGAACATACCAGCGATCGTGCACGCTGCAGCGACTGTGGTTCGACGACACGAGACGCTTCGTACAACATTCAACACGACCGGGGAAAAACCGGTGCAATACGTATCGGGCGCGGCGACTGTATCGCTAAGCACCGTCGACCTTCGAGGGCAGAACACCGCAGACCCGGCGCGCGCAGTTTTGGCTTTTGTTCGCACCGGCTTCAAGCTCGAAACCGGGCCGCTGCTGCGGTTACTTCTGGTTCGGGTTTCGGCTACCGAATCGCTACTGCTGGTAAGCATGCACCATATCATCTCCGACGGCTGGTCGATGGGGGTGTTCATAAATGAACTCAGTAGATGTTACGAGACCAATTGCAGTGGTGTCCCGTCGCAGCTCGAACCACTCCCGATACAATTCATTGATTACGTCCTCTGGCATCAACAGGCGTTCGATCACGAGCGCATGGAAGAACATCTGACGTACTGGAAGCAACAGCTTGCAAATATACCCGCACGCCTGAACATACCGCTCGATTTCGCCCGGCCGGCGGTACAGACCTATGTGGGTAGTGCAGCCGAAGCGGCGATTGACCGAGATACGACGGCACGTATGCGGACTGCATGCGCTGACAAGCGAACAAGCCTGTTTATGTACCTTCTGGCCGTCTTCAAGGTCCTGCTCCATCGTCTGTCGGGACAGATCGATGTCATCGTCGGCGCGCCCATCGCGGGCCGAAACCGCCCCGAGATCGAGCCGCTGATCGGATTTTTTGTGAATACCATGGCGTTGCGATCCCAGGTACATCCCGATTTATCATTCGACGACCTGCTGAAGGATGTTCGCCGTACAGCACTGGATGCGTATGCGCATCAGGAATTGCCGTTCGAGCGACTTGTCGAAGAATTGAATCCACCGCGATCAACGGGGCAGCCGCCGATCTTCCAGGTGTTCTTTAACATGCTGAATGTGAAGGGCGGTGATCTTGCTTTTACAACGCTGCAGGCGGAACCGTACGCCCTGAATAAAGCGGAATCGCAATTCGACATTACCCTCTACATTCACGAAACAAGCGACGGCGTCAGGCTCCGAGCGGTGTACAATATTGATCTATTTCGGAGCGAGCGGATCGCCGCAATGCTGGATCAGTACACAGGCTTGCTGGTTCAGATACTGGACTCACCGCAGCAGCAGGTCAGCTCGTACTCGATGGTCACGCACACTATGCCGACCGCATTACCTGACCCCACGGAAACCCTTTCGGCCAGCTTCACCGGAACGATTCCAGAGAGATTTGCAATACATACACGGCAGACGCCGGATGCGCCGGCTATTGCATCACCCGTGGCACGCCTGACATACGGTGAACTCGACATGTTGAGTACCCGCGTTACGGAAGCGGTTTTACAACACGTCTCGGACCGTGGTGCACTCATCGCGGTCTACGCCGGTGCCACGCCGGCGCTGCCGGTAGCGTTAATGGGTATTCTTCGGGCCGGCGCCGCATTTATTGTCCTTGATGCATCGCACCCGCCTTCCAGGACAATTGAATATCTCATCGCCGCGAAACCCTCTGGCTGGATACAGGCGACGGCAACGACGACATGTCCGCTTATTTTGGATAAATTCCTATCGAAACTGTCGCTGAATCTTCGATTGAGCCTGGCACCTAACGGGATCGTCACCACCGAGGTTACTACCGAAACGAAGCAGTCGCCCGTCGATATCGACGGACACGACCGCGCGTATGTGGCGTTCACATCGGGCACCGCGCGCGCCCCCCACGCCGTATCCGGCGCTCACGCACCGGTCACGCACTTCATAGATTGGTACTGTGACGAATATGGCTTTGACCACAACGATCGGTTCGCCATGCTCTCCGGCCTTGGTCACGACCCGCTGCTGCGCGATATCTTCACACCGCTATCAGCCGGCGCCTGTCTCTGCATACCGGATCCCGCGGAACTGACGCCTGCGTCGTTACGACTCTGGCTAATTCGCAACGACATCACAGTCTGCCACCTCACCCCGTCAATGGCCGCCGCCATCGCCGGCGGCGACGGAACACCGACAGCCGACGTAGCGGCATCCCTGCGCATCGCCGCATTCGGAGGTGAAACGCTACGGCACGCGCATATTGCGGCCTTTCGCCGCCTGGCGCCGTCGGCCACGATCGTCAATTTCTATGGCGCCACGGAAACGCCTCAGGGGGTCGCGCGCCACAATGTGCCGCCGGCCGACGGGATGGTCCGGCTACCGGCAGCTGTGCCGCTGGGAACAGGAATCGACGGCGTGCAACTGCTGGTTCTCAACGCCGGAAACGGACTTGCAGGTATCGGAGAGGTAGGCGAAATATGTGTCCGCACGGCGTTCCTCACCGATGGATACATCGACAATCCGGCTCTTACCGCCGCACGTTTCGTACGCAACCCGTTTGGTCGTACCGCGGATGACCGCCTCTATCGCACCGGTGACCTGGGACGTTACGGTCTGGACGGCTCGGTCACGTACTGCGGCCGCGCCGATGACCAGCTGAACATTCGCGGCTATCGCGTCGAACCGGACGACATACGCGGAAATATTCTTCAGTATAACGGTATTCAGGAGACAGCCGTTATTGACGTATCGGCAGATTCTGACGCCGATGATCCGGCCGAAAACAGCGCGCAACTGGCGGCTTTTGTGGTCTTCGCTACCGGATCGCGTCAAGCCAGGCCAATCCGCCACAATGGGCTGCACGCACCTCCACCGACATCAGAGGTCTGGCGACTCGGCTTCAAAGACCGCCATGCCCTGATCGTACCGGAAGATCCGAAGCGGCGCGGCGCTGAAACGCACGCCGAACAAGCCGTTACCTCGGCTTCCGTGGCCGCAGAATTCGATCGTCTGGCCGAGCGTCCATCACGAAAAGTCGACACGCCGGGAATTACGACGCATACGTCGCGCAATCCGGGAATCGCGCCCCCGCTTCCTGCGCCAACCGTGCACACGGGGCCGGCGGGGCCGGCGGGGCCGGCGGGGCCGGTCACTACAGGGGTGCAACAGAGCAATGTTCGGCTGTCAACGATTGGCAGGCGGCATATGGAGAACCAAAAACTCGGCGAAAGATTAAGACAATTTCTATCTGATCGGTTACCGCGGCACATGATACCATCGACGTTTATCCAGGTAAAATCGATGCCGCTCACGCCCAACGGCAAACTCGATAAAAGAGCGTTGATCGCGTTGTATCGTCAGTATGTAGCGCAATCCGTCGGCGTCGCGGCGCCTAAGAACGCCCTGGAAGTTACGCTGGCAAAGATCTGGGCGGAGGTTCTGGGGCTTGAAAAGGTTGGTGTGCGCGACAACTTCTTTGATCACGGCGGGCATTCGATGTTGGCGCTTCGACTTTTTGCAGGTATCCATACGGCCCTCGGCAAAGACCTTCCGCTGGCGACAATTTTTTCGGTCCCGACGGTGGAAAAAATGGCGGCGATTCTCGAGAAAGACGGCTGGGAGTCGCCATGGAAATCGCTGGTAGCGATCAAGACCGCCGGACACCTGAGACCGTTCTATTGCGTTCATGGCGTGGGCGGCAACGTCCTCAACTACAAGCACCTCGCGGATCGTCTTGATGCCTCACAGCCAATATACGGGCTCCAGGCGCTTGGGCTTACGGCCGGGTCGGCGCCCCTCGTTGCCGTGGAGGATATGGCGGCCCACTACATCCGGGAAATTCGCACGTTGCAACCACACGGCCCGTACTACCTCGGCGGGTCATCGTTTGGCGGCCGCATCGCCTTCGAGATGGCACGCCAATTTCAGGATGCCGGCGAACGCATCGGCATGGTTGCGCTCTTCGATACGCAAGCAACCGGTTACCTGCAACTCCTGCCGCTCTCGAAGCGCATCCATTTCCGTATTCAGAGCCGCATGCAGCGCGCCTCGCATCACTTGTCAAACATTCTGCTGAAATCTCCGGCACACAGCTGGCAGCACGTCAAGTCGGAGCTACGCACGCTGCAGCGGCGACGTAAAAGCCGGCGATGGCAACGTATTTATGAGGTTTCAAAGATCTCAGGCGACGACCTCCCCGACCGCCTCAGGAATGTGACAGAGGCCTGCTGGATGGCGCGGCGCGGCTACAAACTGACCCCGCAGGAGGTGCGTGTGACGCTGTTTCGGGCGCGCAAGCGTCCCGTTGGCGGCCTCGACGACCCGCTCTTGGGATGGGGTCGCTTTGCGTTGGGCGGCGTCGAACTACATCATGTTCCGGGCGATCATTTAACGATGCTGAGCGAACCTCAGGTCGCCACTCTTGCCGACCAGCTCAAGGTCTGCCTTGCACAGGCAGTGGAAGCACAGGGCGGATAGGTGGCAATGCGCCTGAATTCGCGGCAGTTCCGGGATGGGCGTGGCGTCTTCGGGAGGGCGAGCGGCCTCGCGAGCCGGGCATTACGAATCGGCGGCCGAGGCCGTCCGCTACCGGTCTGACGAAAACGGCTGGTCGCCCGCTGAATTCGCACCGGGATGACCTGACGATGACGCCTCGACCACACCCGCGTTGATAACCAGTCCAATCCGATTGACCACGCGCACCGCATCGATAGGCGTCACCGCCCCGTCGCCGTTTGTATCGGCAACCGGCGCTGCCGGCGGACTCAGCTCGCCAAGACGATTAATCACAAAAATAGCATCTGTCGGTGTGACGACGCCGTCAACGGGGTTCACATCCCAGGGGAAAAACGTAATATCATCGGTGTCGACGCCGCGGCCGAGATTGTTGTTATTCGACTCGTTGAATTCGACGATTCGATCATCGACATCGATACGCAGTCCCAGAAAATCGACGCCTGCCGATTGCTGCCCTGCGACTGGGCCGGCTGGATCTGAGGCCAGTGCATGGTCGATCAGCACACCAAGGTCGATCTCCAAATCCACGGTTTCGGACACCGACGCATGACCGGCCAGGCCGGCGATGTCCACCGTCTTGACAACAACGTCGTCTTCGTTGCCGATGAACGAGTCGTCCGACAATACGATCGCGACGTCGAATGCCGGCGCCGGTCCGGAACCGAGATTTTCAATCGTAAACGTCACGGTGGTCTGCCCCATGGCAACGATATCGGGATCAACGTCGAAATGAACCCCGACGAGGTCGGTGTCGGTAATTACAATCGATTGATCACCGAAATTCGTGAATTCGCGGACATCGTCATCGTGCCCGAACAGTGCGTTCTCTGAGAAGATATTCTGGGCGGCTGTCAGGACGACATCAAGCGTCCCGAGCCCTGTCGCAATCCCTTCGAGAAAAAAGACCTCCTGCGGCGATCGATCGATCGGCTGAACGTTGTTTACGCCGCCTGCTTCATCGACAATCCCATTGACATCGTCAATTGCGCCGCTGGGAAATGCGGAAAAAACCGCCACGAGATCGGTCACATCGATCAATGTCGTGTCGTACAACACATCGGCGAATGCGCTAAATACACCGGTAGCCGCGCCGTCGTCGCGCAAATCTTGTGCGAAGACGTGGATGCGAAAGGCTTCGTTGAGTGCCAATTGGTTGACGGCTACGTCGTCTTCGTCGGTGAATGCCAGTGAAATCTCCATTAACGCGGGACGTTCGCCGGTATCGAAATTGAAATTCACCACCGTATTGCGGTCACCGTGATCGAACACTGCCGCATACACTCCGGCCACGGCCCAGAACCGCCCATCGCCCGCCAGTGATACTGAGAACGAAAGGGCATCGACCAGGTCAATCTGCTCGACGAATATGAGATTACTCCCGGGGTTGAACGTTCTCAGAGTGACGGGTCGCGCTATGTCTGCTCCGGCGGGGAGGCTCCCGGAAAAATGCACAGTGTCCCCGCGAAAATAGGAATCATGGTCCGCCTCGACAGTGATGTCGTCATGAAGGGTGATGGCGGCCGGTGTATCGCCGGCCACGGGGAGTTCATTGCCTTCCGCGCGTTTCGCATCGCCTTCGGCTCCAGGCGTGGCCCCCTCACCTGAGGCGGCGTTTGAATCGTCTTCGTGAACGGTGACGCTGAATCGCAGCGGGGACGCGAGTGGATCGGGCGCGTTTACGCTGGTCCAGGTAAACACCGCAATATCGAATCGTCCGGCCGTATCGGGTGTCCAAAACAGCGACGGACTAAATCCCTGATTGGCCGTCAGATTTCCGCTGATCCAGGCCAATGAGACAACCTGAGCGTCCTCATCCAGAACCTGTGCGATGAACGCGAACGCCTGATTGGCAGTCTGATTATTTATCAGGTCTGCCGTGATAGCGACCTGCTGTCCCACTACGACATTGTCAACTACGGTCCCGGCGACGTCGGTTAACCGCGGATTCTCGGCGGTAACCCTCTGCAGCAACGGCATATCGCTGCCGATGATCGCCGTGGCTGAAAGACTGAGGACGTCGCCAACTGCAAAGGGATCGGGCAGTGTTGCGTCCCGGTACTGCGCTGTAATCGTGTCACCGCTCTGAACATGGAGCCGCTGGGCGGATGACGCCAACGTCGATGAGAAGAGTATGTCCGATTCGAATACGCCTGTGGCTGTATTGGTTTCGATGAGTGTGATGTTCGACCCTACGGGATCGGAATCGGACGATACGTGCGCCGTCACGGTGTCGAAGACGGACGGATTCAGATTCATATCCGGGTCCACCACGCGCAATGTGCCTTCGCCGTCTTCGGGAAATTCACTTTCCGCCCAATGCACCTCGCCGAGATTCCAGCGAATGAGTGCCGAATCTACGATGGTTTCATTGGCTGAAAATTCGAACTGAACTGTGATACCATCGTCGCGCTCAGCCTCCAACCGTCCACCAGTAGGGCCACTGCCGTTCGTCGCGGGACTGGTATCAAATCCAGTCGCATCGCCGGTGGCGGGATTACCGTCGGCGTCGTGGAGAAAACCTGTTAGGGTAATGCTTCCCGTGAAGATTCCAGTATCCGTTCCAGTCTCAACAAGCCGGTATTGATTGAGCACGGCGTTTCGCGTCGCTATCGTTATAGGGTCAACACCGGTATCGCCGATGGTATCGATCGCAAATGCGTTGAAATTGTGATCGGGCGCAATCACGGTAATGAAGACACGGTCGGTCCACGTGTAAACCTGCTGGTCGAGTTCGACAGTAGCTCCAAAGTTCGACGTAAAAATCGTCAGGTCAACGTCATCGCTCTCCTGTCCAACAAAATCCGCCCCGGAACCGCCCCAGTCCGTATACGTAAGTCGTATTTCCTCACCGCGCTGCAGATGATTTCCCATCAGAACCTCAGGTATCTCCACGACGGTCTGGAAGATGCCCGTACTGTCCCCGGTCTCGCGGAAGACCAGTGGCTGCGGATCAAACGCCTCGATTTCGCCTCCAAGAATCCCGATAGTGGTCCTGGCGGAAGCCGAATTCCATTCCACGAGATCGAGCGAATACGATTCTGCACGATCGTTATCGAGATCAAGGTCCGGCTCGATCAGCGTCAAGATCATATCAGCGCCAATGGTAAATACGGAAACATTGCTCTGCAGCACACCGTTGCGAAGATCGAAGGTGGCTGAATCGGTTACGGTGTTCTCGTCGCCGGATGCGTCGGCCGGGTCGGTATATTGCACCTGGATGATATCGCCCTGCAGGATGCCGAAGTCGCCTACACCCGGCTCGGTATCGAATCGTCCGAGCACGCCGCTTTGCCCATTCAACGAGGCAAAGCCGGCATCGGGTGTATCCGGCACCAGGGCCCCCGCCGGCCCGTCTGTATACCGTATCGGCACATCGATCTCGAAGATCCCGGCGTCGGGTGCAATTTCGGTGATAGGCCCAAGCTCACGGGTAACCCCGGGAATGACACCATTCCCGACCGTAATGACACCCGAATTCGACACCACACCACCGGCTGTAGCGAGCACCACAGTCTCACTGCCCCGAATCACGGAGATCGTCACCGGACCGTGGTCGCCGACGGCGATCGAATCTTCGCCTGCTGCGCTACGGTCGAAGTCCGGGTCGTTGACGCGAATGTGAACAATCAGCTCCCCGGTACCAATCTCCTCGGTGCCGGCATCGATATTCTGGTCGGCATCGGCCGTGACGGCAGTTTCGTGTACAGGGAAAATCGATCGTCCATTCGGGGCAACGCTGTCAGACTCTGTCAGCCCCGGAAAGAAATCCTGAACGGTGCCGAATGGTACCGGATAGACGACCCGATCAAATGAAACGGACCCGGTGTTTGCCCGCACACCTGCGCTGTCGCCAACCTCGATGACATTGCCGGAGACGTCGCTGTAATCAACATAATTCACCTCCAGATCAGAGCCAACCGTCGACTCAAGCTGTCCGGAAACGCTGTTGCAGACTGTATCGGGAATCTGAAAATCCCCCCTGAATACACCGGTCGACGTACCGGTTTCGATCAAGGAGAAACCCGTCGCAAACAGCCCGTCATCCGGCGCACCCGCCGCGGCGCACGCTCCTCCGTTAACCGTCAGGCCGCTGGCCCAACGCCGGTTGTCGAACGATATATCAACAACACGCCCAAAGGCTCCGAGAGGCTGCTGATTAAACACGCCCAATCCCGGCTCGCCGATCGTGTCACGAGCCGGATCGTCGGGAAAATCGGATGACGACACAACCACGTAGATATCGATCAAATCACTGTCTGTATTGAGATCGTGATCTTCCACCGTCACTGTGACAGTGTCACCCGGCTTGTAGCTGCTACTATCGAACGATACGGTACCTGAATGCGTCGGCGCCTCTTCCTGATCCGCGATCTGAGTCGACACGCCATCGGCGCCGAGATCGAAATAGTTCGCACGGATCGCATCTGCGTCCGTCATGTCTTCCGGAACCAGAATGACAACGTCGTCACCAACACTGCAAATCCTGTCAGCCGTCTCCGGCGATGATATTGTAAGCTGATTGAGCATGAAGAATTCCACGGCCCCTTCGAACATCGACGTATTGTCCCCGGTTTCTTCTGCCTCGATCCGGGCGATCATGTTGCTGATCCGCTCCGCAGACGTAAGGCCGTCATTGAATCGGCCGTAGGAAAAGAAATCGCAAACAATCGGCAACACAGTTTGTTCGGGGATGGAATGTGACCCGGAAAATGCGAAATTGAGTAATAACTTCACGGGGGCCGAGGGGGCCATGCCAAAGATACCTGTGACGTTGGCGAGATCGAGGAGACCACGCACATCGTCGCTTGAAAGGCTTGCGACATGCTGGCCGTCGGTTATCGCAATATCGATCGTATGTATGTGCCCTGCCAAGCTGCGTTCGATCGATCGAACGTCATAATGAAACAGGTTCGCGCCGGCGAAATTACCGGCGGGGTCGTGAATGGTCTGAAACAAATCGGCGAAGGTGGCGTTGAGCGTGAGTTCCAGGACGGCGCCGTCGTTGAAGACCAACCCGCCTTCAGGACCGTCGACACGTAGCATCGCGCGTTGACTGAATCGCTGCACGTCGTCGATAACAAGATCATGTCCGCCAAGCGTGGCGCCGGCCAGGGTTTCCAGCGTGAATGGATTGCCGATCGTGATCGCAGGTATCAAGTCGACGTCGGGATTGAAGAGATCGAGGTCCTCGTCACGCCGCGAATTCTTGTTGGCATCGCCATCAACGAGAAAGAACGGTATTTCCTCACCGGAATTCCAGATATCATCGACCGGCTGAATGTCGATCGTGGCGAAATCGAAACTGACCAGAATGGTAACGGGCGATTCGTTGTAGTCGAGGCTTGCGGACGTTCCGCGTTTCGCGTCCTGTGTAATCCGCAGTACGGACACGTCCGATTCATCGTAGGTGGCGAAAACACCGGAATTCGGCCCCTGCTCCGTAATGGTGATCGGAATGGCTCCGGTGAGGTGCGTAGCGCCGGATGATGTCTGCCAGGAAAACGGATCGTCAGGATTCGATCCCGGAGTCGCAATGAGAACGGTATCCTCATTGTCTTGCAAGGTCGCTACGCCCCCTGCATTCTGGACGTCCGGGTGGAATATCAGGACGCCATTATCCTCACACATGAGATCGTCCAACCGGTTCGATATATCGATCACGCCGCCCGGCACAGCGTCGCCGGCAGGACTACCGTTCTCGTCGAATACCTGGTAATTCGTCGACAACGTGCCGAATGTGCCGAATGTCCAGGAATCCTCATCGGTGGGATCGATATTGAGCCACAAATCTGCTATCGTCGCGTGGACTTCCGCATTTTGCGGGTACGTGCTGCCATCCAACTGGGTCTCTGCGAACTGGTCGACGGTGTCAAACGTTAATGTCGTACTCTGAACACCGCCGCCCTTGTTGTACTGCACGACGACATTTCCCGTCGGGTTCAGCGCGAACAGTTGGATGAACGGCCAGAAGTCCGGGTCGAGGCCGATCTGTCCGCCGACCTCCGCGCCGGGCGGGTGCTGCATATTCATATCTTTCGACTCGCGCACGACATTCATCGACTCGCGGAAATTGTCGTCATCGTCGGTGATTGTTGCAGAAACGGTGATGGCCCCACCGTTGGCATTACCGTTGTCCAGGCCACCGTCGACATCATCGACGTCGGGCAAGGCCACGCCAACCGTGTCAGTGACCAACACAGTTGTACCGGAGGTCGCGTTCCCGAGATCCACTGTCGGCGGACAGATCACACCGTAATCGAGTCCCTGCCGCTCGACCGTTGTGGTCGAATCCGCGATCAGAACCTGGTTGCGATCCGCAAAATACCCATACCATCTGCCGTCAACGGCCTGTACCATTCGTAGAATTCTTCCGTTCACGGAAACGTCCGGTTCGCCCTTTGCTTCATCCGTGTCGATTATGTCCGAATCAATCACCACGACTTCAATGACTTGCGGACCCGACATATAATTGTCGAACTGCGAATTTTCAGCGGACACAAAGAGATTGGCGTTGGCGGCATGCACGCAGTGCGGTGTAACGGCTGCCAGCACCATCATGCCCGCAATGAATGGCGATACCAAGGAATGACGTGACCTCCCCATTAGTGTTCTCCCTTTAGATGGTGGCTGTTTGCCCTCACGGCACGTGCATAGACAATAAAACCGCAGCCGTCAACTAGTCAATGCCGTCGTTGCGAATAGTGCGTCCGTACGGTGGAGAAGAGCGACATACATATGCAGGAAAGGTTACAGTCGCGCCGGCGCAGACGGAATGCGGTGGATCGGCGGCCGGGGCCTGCCGCTGATTTTGCAGTAGCGCGCTGCTCAGTCGCCTTCGTATGCTTCGAGCCCGTTCAGGCGGACCTGATACCGCCACTCGTTTTCCATGAACCATTCGTTGAGGTCGACTTTATCAGTTACGTGTGAAAAGTCGCCTTCGCCTATGAGCGCGAGATTGCCACCGAGGTAGCAACTTTCATCGGCATTCGTCAGTATGTCACCGACCATCATCGAAAAATTCTTCGGGGTGGTGTGTTCGATACGATCTCCCAGATAGGAGTAGTTGAACCGGTGATGATTAATCCGAAAATGCCGTCCTTCGTCCGTGAAAATATCCATCAATACCGCGTTGTCCTGTGTCTCGATGCTTTGTGACCCCTGTTGGGGCTGCGACACGATCTGCATATGCGTTCGTGCGAAGGCCACGGTTTGTTCCGTGATCGTGTGTCGTACTGCGCTGATAACGTAGATATTCAGCCATTCGAAGACCTTCTTGCGGCCATACATGTCTTCGATCTCAATGCCGTCATCGAGAATTGCCGCTTTGTTGATCTTCTCGGCGATCTTTCGGACCGTTCCCAGTTTTTCTGTTTCGAGAATGTGCACTTCGATCCCTTTTTCGAGGAATCCGTCTTGCACCGCCTTGGCTTTTTCTTCGGTGAGATCGCGAAGCAATACGCCACACGGGACGTTGTGTATCCGCATGACGGCATCGAGTTCAACAAGGTTGAGAGCATTCTTGTAGACGGGAGCGTACTTGATTCCGTCGAGTATCCGCAGGTGTTTCTGGACTATGGCAAAGGACATTGGCGATCTCCCGTTCGCTGTATTTAGGGGGCAACAGATTGGCAATATTGCGACGAAACATCATATACCATAGACAGAAAACAATCAAGGACGCCATTACATCAATCGGCAACCGACTTCAATCACCTGATATCTCTGCTTTGCTGCCTCCGCGATAGGCAGGCAAGCTCGCGCTGGCGGCATGATGCCGGCGGATAAAATCGTCCAATCGCTGCGGCTCCTGTCCCGGCAACCGGATGTGAAACGGTTGCCGTCGCGGTGGCCGCGAATGCGTGGCACGATACAGAATCTCCTGCCGAGACTTCGCCAACGGCAGGATAATACCAAACATTTCCTTGTTGAGACCGACGAGGAACTCCTCGATACTTTCGACTTCCTTGAGGTCCTTGCCGAAAATTTCCTGAATGAGTATCGTAGCACCCGCGCCCTGGGTCCGATCCCGCAGCATTTGCTGCATTTCATCTGCATATGTCGCCAGACCTCGTATGCCTTTATCCGATGTCCCGTCACTCACGCCGGCAACACTTTTTATAAGCTCAACATCTTCGGCCAGCTGCGATAATGTCTCCGTTCCCGTCTTTACCTGGGCGATAATCTCCGGGAGCTGGTCATTGACCGTCGTAACGGCTTGATTAGCGTCCTCGACGGCGGACTCAGCCGACGCCAGCGCAGACGTGACCTCGGTCTTCAGTTGGTAGATGAAAACGAGCGTAACAATCCCGAAACCTGCGGCAGCGCCGAAACAGACCCACTTGAACATCGGCTTTCCTTCCTTTTGACGTTACGCGATCGACACCTGTCGATCGGCTCCGCTCAATGTATATTAATCGGATCGGTTATCAACATAAATCCCCAGCAGGAGCGACAACAGTGGTTATTCTCCAGGTGAACACGCGCGATGTTGCCGGCGGTTCAGAAGCAGTCGCCCGCAACCTGCTTGATGCCTACGGACGTCTTGGGCATGACGCATACCTGGCGGTCGGTTCAACAATCCGGTCACAACCCAATGTAGTATCACTGGCGCCGCACGATCGCAAGACAGCACACGGCTGGCTCTGCCGACGTCTCCCTGTGTTTGTGAACCGCATCACCAGGCGAAACACGGCGGCACTGGAACGGCGGTTGCGGGCTTTTGCCGGTCCTGCACGCCGGTTTCGGCGATGGCGCGGCCATGAGGATTTTGACTACCCGCATTCGAGACAACTGCTGCAGCACGTACCACAGGTGCCGGATGTCGTGCACTGTCACAATCTCCATGGCGGCTACCTGCCCGCAGGTGGCTATTTCGATCTCCGTTACCTGTCTGAGCTGAGCCGGATGGTACCCGTCGTCCTGACCCTGCATGATGCGTGGTTGCTTAGTGGGCACTGCGCGCATTCGCTTGCATGCGAACGGTGGGAGAACGGGTGCGGCAGCTGCCCCGACTTGACGCTTTATCCGGCAATTCAGCGGGATGCGACGGCACGAAACTGGGAAGTAAAACGAAACATTTTTGCGGAGTCGCGCCTGTACATCGCGACGCCGTGCAGATGGTTGATGGATCGCGTCGACCGGTCCATGCTCAAATCGAGCGTTGCGGCACAAAAGGTGATTCCGAACGGCATCGATCTCGCCATCTTTAAGCCGGCCGTTTCCGGCACGAGAATGACGCTGCGGCGCGAGGCGAACATCCCCCTGGAAACAACAGTGATGGTGACTGTTGCCGCAGCGATCAAGACGAATCCGTGGAAAGATTACGCGATGTTGCGGCGTTCAATAGCGTTGGTAGGAGAGCTTAGCAGAGATCAAGACATGATCATGCTGATCGTTGGCGACTCGGGACCGACGGAGAGAATCGGCGGGCTGACGATTCGATTTATCCCCTTCATTGACGGTCCGGAAAGGATCGCGGCGTTATACCAACTGGCCGATATCTACCTGCACCCGGCGCGTGCCGACACATTTCCGAATACAGTGATTGAAGCCCTCGCGTGCGGCGTTCCCGTGGTTGCGACCGCCGTTGGAGGTATCCCCGAACAGATTAAAGGCTTGAGGGACGCGGGCGCCGGTAACGGCATGTCCGCCGATGGCAATTCCTATGCTGCGGATGACGCGACCGGCGTGCTTGTAGCGCCGGGATCGGCCGATGGTATGGCCGAAGCGGTCATGATGTTGTCCGGCAACGCTCTACTGCGGAAAAAGCTTGGAGCCAACGCTGCGCTTGATGCCGCTGCACGCTATGACTTATCGCAACAGGTTCAACGCTATCTGGACTGGTACTCGGAAATACTGGTGGGCCGCAACGGAGGCAAGCATACGAAAGATTGAAGGCGGATTCACTGACTGAGTGGGAGCGTTACGAAATCGGGTTATCGATCTTTCAGGCATTCTGTTGGCTTTCAAGAGTGATAATGTATCGGGCCGTTGGCGTTCGCGCTTCAGCGTGCTGTTGGAGCTCGCGCTTCAGCGTGCTTGCGCTATACCATGCGCATTCCTCGCCGTGACGTGAAACCCACACTAAAGTGTGAACTCCAACGGTACGGCGATACGTTTGCATGCAAGCTCATCGCCCAATGCATACGGCATTGGACATTCTGACTTTTGTATTCGCGTCCATTCGCGGTTCCCTTTGCCGAAAATCAGTCGCGGCGTGCGGTCGCAGAGGACTGCGACCCTCCAATGATTTTTTTCTGCGAATCGGAATAGTACGGGAGATGGAACCCTGAATATGCAGCATTGGATTGCCTCGGCGATTCACCGCGTTGCGCGCGTTTTGAATAAACTCCGGCACCAACGAGGTGATGAACGCCATTGAGCGACGCATATCGGATCAGTCGTCGGACGCCTCGAATGAGGACAGGTCCTGGAGGCGGAAAAAAAGCAATTCAAACGTCTTCTCGAGTTCATCGGTGCCGCTGTGCCCAACGAGTTCGCCGGTGTGCACCGGCGCAATTTCGACGAGATCCGCAGCAGCTGCGGCTTCAATATCACCAGTAAGCGACATGACAAATTCGGCATCACTCGCAAGAAAACGTGGATCACGGACCACATCGACCTCGGACTGCAAGTCATGCTTACCGGATACAAAATCCACAAAGCGATAGAATATCGGGTAACTCGGAATCGTGATATATTGCTCGTCAACGACATCAACAATCCCGATCTCCACCAGCCTGTTTACCTGCAGTGTAATGCGCTCCACGGGTAGCGACAGGTTATGCGATATTTCATTAATCATCCGGTGTGAGTCAACAACCAAAAACGGCACGTTTGTTTCCGCATCAGTTGAGAATTCGCATAGAAACGGATATAACAATCGCATCTGCGACATCACCTGGTGCAGGTGCTTGTTGCCTGCGAGGTAATTGACATCACTGGTTACATCCCGCAGACGATCCACAAGCGATTGGATAGCACGCGCCATCCACGGGGGCAATTTGCCGAATCCCTGTTTGATAATGTCTTTGTTGATGACGATCACTTCAGTATCGGCCACGGCAACCACAGAGGCTGACCTGGGAGCGGGTGAGATCAGCGCCAATTCACCGACACAATCGCCGTTCGATAGCGTCACCAACGGCACGCGCGCATTGTTTACCGTTTTGAAGACTTCGACCATCCCTTCGACGATGACGTATGCCTCGGTCCCGATCTCGCCTTCGTTGATCAGGTACCTCCCTGATTTGAAGACACGTTGCACGGAGATCGCGTGCCCTTTCAACAACGCATCGATGTCCACGCACAGTTCTGCTACGGACTGGTAGCGGTCCTCCGCAGCCAGGCTCATTGCACGATTGATGATCTTGCATAGATCCTCCGGTATCTCGCGCTCGGGCGCCCGCTGCTCGGGCGGAATGTAATTGCAATTCTGCGCGTAGTCCAGAATCTCGTTGATGCTGTCGCCGGCGTACGGTTCGTTCAGCGTTGCAAGGGCGTAAAGCGTCGCGCCGAGCAGAAACACGTCGGTGCGCCGATCGATACGATGCGCATCGCCACGCGCCTGCTCCGGCGACATGTACGCCGGTGTGGCTCGGATGAATTCGTCGTCTGCGTCGAGACTCTCGATCGCAGTTAGGCTGCTGGAAACCGAATTTTCATCGTCGTCATCGGCCAGGTTCGAGGCCTGATTCTCCCGCGACGCCACACCCCAGTCCATAAGCAATACTTCGCCGTAGCTACCGACCATGATATTGTCCGGCTTGATGTCCCGATGCAGAATCCCTTTCGAGTGCGCAAACGCGCACGCATCACAGATTTTGCGAAAAATAGAAAGCAGCGCGAACAGATTGTATTTCGCGGTGTACGCATCGTCATCCGACCTGAGACGTCGAAGAATTTGCTCCAGCTCTTCACCCTCGATGAATTTCATCGTAAAGAAGATGCGTTCATTGTTCAAGACTCCGATATCGTTCACCGGTATGATATTGGGATGTTCCAACTGACTGGTGATCCGCGCCTCTTCGATGAATCGCGCCAGAAGATCCGGGTCGTTCATAATACGCGTGCGGATAACCTTCATGACGGCCGGGCGCTTCAGGCCCATATGGGAGACCTTGTAGATCGTCGCCATTCCGCCCTCACCGATCTGCGCCTCGACACGGTACTGGTCGCCCGTCATGCCGTACGCCGTGAGTTCCTCGACAATATTGCTGGTGCTATGCCTTACGGAACATGCGCTGCTGCCTCTTATCTCGGCGATGTCGGTAGTGATACCGGGATCGAAATCTTGTGCATTTTCAGCCACTGTCAGTGTGTCCTTGAAAGCGTGACATCGTTCTTATGAATACCAATATGACGGTAAACTAGCGTGACCTGCGGGACAAACAAGTCTGCAACGGTGTCGTTGTGGTTGCGAATTCGTCAATTCGCGGTACGATAATTAATCCTTTTATTGCTGCCCTATGGTGAAATCACTGATTCCTGCTTTCGGCAGCACAAATACCAAACAAAGATACTTAGCCGTGTATATCGACGCCACTATTCGCCGCCGCGTTCTTGGGCTTGCCGCAATCATTCTGGTCTTACCGGCGGTGGCCAATCCGCTTGCACCGCTCAAGCTGGACAGCCCGCGTGATACCATGCGGTCGTTCATGGACGCCATGAACGATTTCAAGACAGGTGTGCAAACTGGTGACGAGTCCAAACAAAAACGGATCGATGACGCCGTACGCTGTCTCAACCTCGGAGATATGTCGTTCGTGCTCCGTATAGACAAGGGTCGATCGGCAGCCATTTTCCTGAAAGAGGTCGTCGACCGCATCATCGTCGTCGACTACTCGAAAATTCCAGACCTAAGCGGCGACGACCCGCCGTTACGCTGGCGACTGAAAAACACCGAAATCGTAATTGCGCGCATTGATGCCGGTGATTTTGCCGGCGAGTATCGTTTTTCCCTCGACACTGTCGAACGTGCGCAGGAATTTTACGAAAAGGTTGCGCATATGCCGTACCTGCCAAAGAGCGGCGGCGGGGCAAGTTACAAGAAACCATGGCTTGAAGATGCCATACCGGAATGGGCATTGGGCAAAACGTTCTCGGTGAACAACTGGCAATGGATCGGCTTATTCTGCGCGATACTACTGGGATTGATCGTCAAGAAAATCATCGAGATAGTCATCCACTGGCTGAAGAAGTACACCAGCCGTACTGCCGCGGAATGGGACGACAAGATTATTCAAACCATCGACCGGCCGATCGGCCTGGTCGGCGCGAGCGCCTGTTGGTTTTCCGCGGTATACCTGCTGCGATTCGACGGGACGCTGCTGGTGGTGCTCACAAGTGTGGTGCAGATCGTATTCAGCATATCCATGATCTGGCTGTTTTACCGGCTCATTGATACCCTTACCGAATACATGTTGAACGTAACCGCAAAAACGGACACCTCGCTGGACGACCAGCTCGTGCCGCTTTTCGGGAAGGCACTGCGCATATTTGTGGTCATATTCGGCGTGTTGGTGATGTTTCAAAACCTCGGCATCAATGTGCTTTCGGTACTGGCCGGTCTGGGGCTGGGCGGCCTGGCATTCGCCCTGGCAGCAAGAGACACCTGCGCGAATCTTTTTGGTTCAATCATGATCCTGCTTGACCGCCCGTTCAATATCGGAGATTGGATCATCGCCGGCAGCGCCGAAGGATCGGTCGAGGAAATCGGCTTTCGCTCCACTCAGATCCGCACCTTTTACAACTCCGTCATTTCCGTTCCCAACTCGGTATTGGCGAACGCGAACATCGATAATATGGGACGGCGCGAATTCCGCCGCATCAAGACGTTTTTCGGCCTCAAGTACGATACGCCTGCCGAGAAAATGGAAGCATTCCTTGAGGGCGTCAGAAATATTGTCGAAGCCAACCCGTATACCAGAAAAGACTACTATCACGTCGTATTCAATCGCTATGCCGACTCCTCCCTGGAAGTTATGCTGTATTGTTTTCTCAAGGTGCCGGACTGGAGTACGGAATTGGTGCAGCGCCAGAATATTTACCTCGAGATTCTGCGCCTGGCCGAAGCGCTTGGCGTGGGATTTGCGTTTCCGACGCAGACACTGCACATGGAGACGTTTCCCGGAAAGGACTGTTTGATGGACAAGCACGAGATCGATTCAAAGGCTCTGACCGATACGGCGACGGGTTTCGGACCCGGCGGTGCGAATGCAAAACCCGGCGGCCTGGGCATTTTTCAACCACCGCACGAGGCGAACCGCGTCGCCCGCGGCAATTCCGACGACGACTCAGGCTGATAACGCCGTGCCGCACGTCCAGACGCAAGCGGTGGATTCGAGTTCCGAGAAAAATACGACTGGCGAGGTAAGATGAGCCGCATATCCAGAGTTTTTGCGATTTCAGATCTGCACGTCGACTACATTGACAACATGCAGTGGTTGAACAATTTATCCAGGACAGCATACCGCGATGACGTGCTTATTGTAGCCGGCGACATCAGTGACGACCCTGTCCGCCTGCGCTCTACATTCGAGATCCTCGCCAAACTGTTTGCACGCATCTTCTTCGTCCCCGGCAACCACGACGTATGGATCCGCCGAAAGGAATGCGACGACTCGCTCGAAAAATTCCGATTGCTCCGGAGTTTGTGCAAAGCATTGAATGTGAGAATGGAGCCGGAACGCGTGGTTACCGGACCAGATCCCGATAACGCCGTCTGGGTGGTGCCGTTGTATTCATGGTATGTCACCGGCGAAGAGGGAGAAGGTACACTATATGTACCCAGGACAGACGGAGACGCCGACCTCGGGATGTGGCGCGACAGATATCATGTTCACTGGCCTGCGCTTGACGGCGGCGTTCATATTGCCGACCACTTTATCGCGCTCAATGAAGATCGCGTCAATCGCGACTACGACGCGCCCGTAATTTCATTCAGCCACTTTCTCCCGAGACAGGACATAATGTTCGCCGACAAGGGTGCGTCGACTGTGAAGGCGAAGTCGAGCTTTAACTTCAGCTCCGTTGCGGGTCATACAAAAATCGAAGCGCAGATCCGCAAGCTCGACTCCCGGGTACATATATATGGTCATCAGCATCGTAACCGTCAAAGGCTCATCGGCGGAATTCTGTATGTATCGCACTGCCTCGGATATCCACAGGAGCGCAGAGAGAACCGGATCGGAGGTATCGGCGACACACCGATACGGGTCTGGCCGCTGCCGGCCGCGTAACGGCCGATGACACTGTATCCTGCAGAGTACACGCGAATTGTCGTTTTTACAGGTGCGGGCATGTCGGCGGAAAGCGGGGTGCCGACGTATCGGGGCCGCGGCGGAACGTGGGAACGCTACCAATGGGAAGAATATGCGTGTCAGGAAGCCTTTGAACGCGATCCCGAAGGTGTATTAAGATTTCACGCTCTGCGGCGACAGGCGGTGCTGCAGTGCAAGCCGCATGCCGGGCACGAAGCGATTGTCCAACTCGAAAAAAATCATGGCAGCGTCACCGTGGTGACACAGAATATTGACGGAATGCACCAGCGCGCCGGAAGCCGCAATGTCATCGAATTGCATGGCAGCCTGTGGCGGCTGCGTTGCCCGGACCACGGCGTAATCGACGACGTCGGCGAGCGCTATACAACCGATCACTGCGACCGTTGCGGCGGCTGGCTGCGTCCCGATATTGTCTGGTTTTGCGACAACCTCGACGAAGCCGTCGTCGATCGCGCCTTGACGGCGATATCCTCGTGCGACCTGTTAGTGTCAATCGGGACATCGGGCGTCGTCTGGCC
Organism: Verrucomicrobiota bacterium; assembly: GCA_021772615.1. Classification (GTDB taxonomy): domain Bacteria; phylum Verrucomicrobiota; class Lentisphaeria; order JABSQK01; family JAJFLO01; genus JAJFLQ01. Next base: position 60,761 of record JAJFLQ010000141.1, read on the forward strand.
GGCAGCTGGTTTTCCCGTGGCGGCGCGAGAGAACGGCGCGCAGTGCGTCGAGATTAATCCGGAGGAAACAGACATGTCGTATTTGTACGAGACGGCGATCCGGGAACCGGCGGCATTATGCCTGCCTAACCTTTTTGATTACAAATTATTATGACAAAGATATTGATTACCGGTGTCGCCGGAATGATCGGCTCGCATGTCCTCGATCGCAGCGTAGAAGCCGGCTACACCATTACCGGCATTGATAATCTGAGCATCGGCAAGCTCGAAAATATTGCACATCATCTCGACAAAAAAGCGTTCACGTTCGTCGAAGGCGATGTTCTAGACCGCTCATTGCTCAACGACATTGGCGCCGACGCCGACATCATCCTGCACCTCGCGGCGACCAAGAAGATCTCGGAAAGCGATTGTGCTGCACGAACACTCGACGGCAACACGAAATCGACAGAAAATTGTCTGGAACTCGCGCGAACAACCGGGGCTCGGGTCGTATTTGCCTCGACCTCGGACGTCTACGGCATGGCCGTGAAATTTCCCATTCATGAAGACCACAACCTCATTCTCGGCCCTCCTCACATCAAGCGCTGGAGCTACGCAGTGTCAAAGTTGTATGGCGAGCAGCTGTGTTTCGCGTACCACAAGGATTACGGCATTCCGGTGGTGGTGATCCGCTATTTTGGCGCGTTCAGCGAGCGCTCGTCGTTTACCTGGAGCGGCGGGCACGTACCGGTCTTCATCGATATGGTACTCAAGGACGAGCCGCTCACAATCCACGGCGACGGCTCCCAGACACGTTCAATGGCTGCTGTTGACGATGTTGTAGACGGCACCATGCGTTGTCTCGAATCGGACAAGGCCGTCGGCGAGGTCATCAATATCGGCAACGATGAGGAGATGACCATACTCGAATCGGCACGCGTGATCCACCGCCTCGCGGCGACCGGCAACGATCTGAAGATCGAGTTCATACCATTCCGGAAAATTTTTGGCGACTACACCGAGATCAAACGACGCGTACCCGACCTGTCCAAAGCGGAACGGCTTCTGGACTACCGGCCCACGCAAGACTTCGAACCCTATGTAAAGAAGATCATCGACATTCATCGCAATCGCCTTTTCGCATGAGCGACCTGCCCTTTCTCTATGTCGTGATTCCGATTTATAATGAGCTGGAGAATATTCCCACACTGGTCGCGTCCCTCAACCGCCTCGACGCCGCTATTGCAGAATTCAAACTTTATGTAATCTTCTCCGACGACGGAAGCACGGACGGTACGCCGGGCCAGATCGACAAGGCCACGCTCGCGCCGGACCATCACGTTATCGCCAACCCAAAGAACCGCGGTCCGGGCGCAGCTGTTGCCGCCGCATTCGCCTACCTTACGACGCGATTGACCGACGTCGACTGGGTCATGACCATGGAAGGTGACAACACCTCCGACCCCGCCACCGTCATTCGTATGCTCACCAGACGCAAAGAAGGGTACGAAATGGTCATGGCCAGCGTGTATGCCTATGGTGGGGGATTCCAGGATGTCCAGTGGCATCGCCTGCTCCTCAGCTATACCGCCAATGAAATCGTCAAATGCAAACTCCGCATCTACGGACTCCATACGCTGAGCAGCTTCTTCCGGCTCTACTCCGCCCCGTTGATACGGCGATTGAACACACATTATGGCAACACGATCATCGATATGGACGGATTCGGCTGGGCTGTCGAGATGTTGTACAAATGCATCGTGGTCAGTGCGACCATTACCGAGATCGAGACCCGGGTAGACTGGAGCCAACGTCAGGGCAAGAGCAAAATGAAGCTCCTGCGCACCGCCCGTGAGTACGTGCACATTCTCGCCGGCCACTCGCGTTGGAAAAGAGTCGTGGATAAATAATGGATGACAGAGTCGTGCTGAACCCGGAAGTCGACGCCGATTACCCCGGCAGAAAGGACGCCGATGAATCGATTTAATCGTGTTGTCTACAACGCCCACCTTGGTTTACGCAGCGCCATTGCGCACCGTACGTTCCGTGAATCCTTTGATCAGGTGAAGGCATTTTGCCTGTTTGTGGGTTATCCACGCAGCGGACACAGCCTGATCGGGGCGATGCTGAATGCACATCGCCATGCCGTTATTGCCCATGAACTGACCGCTCCGAAGTTGATCCAAAAGGGCTGTACCAGAGCGTCCTTATACGCATACATTCTCGGAAAGGCATCACATTTTCACTGGCACAAGAACCGTGGATTTTACGACTACCGGATCCCGGGATCGCACCAGGGCGAATTTGAAACCTTGAAGGTAATCGGGGATAAACGCGGCGGTCATGCAAGCCGGCATATCGCCGGCCACCCGGATTTTCTCGCTCGCCTCGGCGCGCTCGTGGAGGTTCCCGTCAAGCTCGTTCATGTCATACGCAATCCCTACGACAACATTGCTACGATCGGGCATCGCGAACATCGTACTTTGGACGATAGCATTCGGTATTACTTCGATCATGTGGCAACGACGCAACGACTGACCACGGACTTGACGGGCGAGCAGATCATCACAATCCATCACGAGGCATTGGTGGCCGATCCCAAATGTGAGCTTACCCGTCTATGCCGCTGGTTCGATCTCGATGCCGACAGCGAGTATCTAAAAGCCTGCGGAAGTATTGTTTATGATCGTCCGCATCAATCGCGACACAACGCGGCATGGTCCAGAGATCATCGCCGCGAGGTAGTCGAGCGGTCGCGCGACGTACCTTTTCTTTCTCACTATCACTTCGACCAGGCGGACCAGTGAGCCGCTGAAGATATGCCTGATGCCGAACGGCCCAAACGACATTCTGCTGAGTTTTATTCTGTGTTCCCGCAACGACCGTCATCAGGGCAATCCCATGTGGCGGCTCCAGACAACGTTGAATTTTCTTGCCGACAGCGCATGCCGGCAGTCGATGTTGGATCGCGTCGAAGTGGTTGTCAGCGACTGGGGCAGTGACGAACCGATCAGGCATACTCTGAAGCTGACAGCGGCGGCAGGTCAAATCTGCCGGTTTGTGGACATTCCGAAACCGATCGCGACGTCCGAACAACGCGACAGCCCGTTTCCCGAAGTTCTCGCTCTCAATGCAGCGGTGATTCGCTCGCGGGGAACGTACGTTGGCCGAATCGACCAGGACACACTCGTCACCGATCAATTTTTCGCCGAATTTTCCGCGCGATTCGACGGCCCGAGTGAGCCGGGAAACGCCGGCGCGAAAGCCGTATACTATGTCGGCCGTCGCAGCTTGCCATACCCCTTTGTGCGCACCTGTCCCGACTTTGCCAATGTCACATGCTTCCTCGACCGGTATCGCAATGTTCTACCCGTTGACGGTCCGCACATCAAACCGTGGTACGACGCTCCGGTAGGCATACTCGTCATGCACCGGGCTCTCTGGTACGAGGCCAAGGGCTACGACGAGCGATTAATTTACTGGGGCTGGATGGAAACGGATCTCATATCAAGGTTGGGCCGATCGTACACGGTCCACGACATCAAAACATTCGCCGGTCGGTCATTTTACCATCTTGAACATGTTCCGGTTCGGATTCCCAGGATTCCACGACGCAAGAATCGGCGCGAGTTCCCCGATGCCCTTGCGGTCAACGATGAAGGATGGGGCCTTTCCCGGCATCGGTTGGCGATCCATGAGTACGACGGCAGCGTAATCGCGGTCGACGGTCATGACCGATTTTCCGGTCACATGTTTCCTCACCACCATATCCGGGCATTGCTGGGAATCGTCGGTCTATGGGTGCGCTACAGCGTCCTGCTTTGCTACGGTATTCCCCGCAATCTGGTATCCGGGCATCAGCCCTGCATCCAACGCCACCCGGAGGCGGAATGATGACTGATACGGATAGCGCAACCGGCAGACAAGCCGAACCGTGCACGAACAAAAGACTTGTCTACATGTTGCTGGCAGTCATTCTGATCGGCCAGGGCGCATCGATCATCCTCAATCGCGGCGGCCTGTGGCCATTTTCAAATGTACCGATGTACGCTGCACTGAATCCAGGTGTTGACTGGATCGACGATAGACTGGTGCTGGTGGACCAGGGCGTTGCTGTTCCGTTATATCGGATCTCCGGCTTCGAAAACCGCGTGCATCGAACACTCATACACTTCATCAGGCACGGAGACGCCTCAATGACCGAGGAAGCCCGTTTCGCAATGGTGGCCGACCATCTCGATCATCAGCTGCCACTTCGCGGCGTAGAGATTTCGCCGAACGCAAGCGTACGACTCGATCGGTATACATGGCCTCTGAGACCATTCGCCGCATCGACTGAAACCGCACCTCTGGTCGAAGACATCTACGTCAGGTAAATCGATTGCATAGCTTGAAACAGGTAATCATCAATTTCTTATTTCGCGAGGCCGACGCACGCACGCTCGCCCTGTTACGATGTCTGCTGTTCGGTTGGCTGACCATTCAGACTGTTTACTTCCTTCCGGTGATACTCATGCCGTACCCCGCGGAGATGTGGCGCCCCGTTGCCATGATGCTATGGAGTCCGGGTCCGCCGCCGCATAGACTGGTATTCCTGGCCGTTCTGCTACTGATATTCTCCTCGTTCTGCGCCACAATCGGGCTCCGTACGCGCATCACAATGTCACTGACCGTGGTGTTGTCATGCTTCGTATTCGGCGTGACCGGCAGTTACGGCCTGGTCAATGTTCATGTCTCACCGTTGATCCTTGCCGCCGCGGTGTTCATGTTCTCGCGTGCCGGCGACGCGTTGTCGATCGATTCACGTGTCAAGCACGGATCACAGGTAGTTGTTCCGCCAGCGGCCGGAACAGACTATGGTTGGCCGATTCAACTTACCAAGATGATTCTCGTATCCCTGATTTTTGCCGCCGGCTTTCGCAAATGTACCGGGTCCTGGCCAGGTCAGGCTTCCGAGTGCATCTCGGTGTTCCTGCAGTACAAGTACCATATTCATTCGACGCCAAAGAACGTTGAATCCATGGCCCACCTGCTGGTATTGGCAGATTATCAATGGATTTGCGCCCTGCTCGGCTACGGTGTTCTGATTATCGAAACCGGCTCGCCGCTGGCGCTGCTTGGGAACCGATGGCTGACATGTTTCTTCATCGGCGGATTTTTCCTGATGCAATTGTGGTTGACTTTGGCCGCGAAGACGTTCCTGTCTTTTCCCTGGCTCGCCATGTATTGTTTCTGGTTGCCATGGGATTCATGGCTCAATCGAAAACCCAAACGTCATTAGTTTACCGGTTGCCCAACCAGACGCCGTTCGGAAAGCATGAACGGCGCAAATCCTAAATGCCAGGCACGAAATCCCAAATACATTCCACATTCGAATCGCCAAAAAACCAAAAACTGCACGCTGTTATATATAAATCGTTTATAGTCTCGAAATTTCAGCTGTTTGATTATTGAAATTTATTTGTTATTTGCTGCCTTGGAAATTGATTTTTTCTGTTCGAAACCCTTTTCGAACACGGTCCAACTAAAATGCCGATTACCGCTACGCCACAGTCACCCACCGTCCACGACGCGGACTTTCCTGTTCGCGTGGTATCGCACGATTCCACGTCGGAACTCAAAGACTGGTTGAACGAAAACGGTGCATTTCTCAAGAATATTCTGGCCGCACATGGCGCGGTGGTATTCCGGGGATTCAGGCACGTCGGGGCGTCGGGCTTTGTCGATGCGGCGAAATCGATCTGCCCGGATTTGTATGGCGACTACGGCGACCTGAAACATGAAGATGATGAACCGGAGGTCTACAGCTCTACTGAATATCCGGTAGAGCATCCCATTCAGTTTCACAACGAGAGTGCCTGCCATCACCAATGGCCGCTATATATTTTCTTCTATTGCCGGCGTAAAGCAATCAACGGCGGCGGCTCGCTGCTGGTCGATTCCAGACGCGTCCTGAAGCACCTTTCGCCCACGCTCCGCCACGCACTCCGAAACCGCCTCGTGACCTATCAAAGGACGTACTATCCCCATCTTGACATTGACTGGAAGGCGATGTTTTCTAGCAGCGATCCTCGCGTCGTCGAGAATCGCTGTCGCAAGGACGGGATGGCGTATAGCTGGCTGGACGCGGAAACGTTGCAAACCCGATGCACGCGACCGGTGTTGTCGGAACATCCGGTCACACATGACGCGGTGCTGTTTCATCAGCTCTTCCTTTACCACCGATCCCGTCTCGACGACGAGACGCGCGCGAGTCTCGATGCGTTATACCGGGACCGGCCGTTTCCACGCACCGTCCACTACGACGACGGCATCGAGATTCCTGATGCATCCATCCGCGAGTTGTACGCGCTGTACGAGAAACACGGGACCATGATCGAGCTGGAGGAAGGCGATTTTATGGTGCTGGATAATATGATGGTTGCGCACGGACGCGATGCATTTCAGGGTCCCCGAAAAATTTGGGTAGCGATCGGGCGCGCTGTGGATCGCAAGCCGGAGCAGCATCCAGCCTGCATTGCAGCCGCCGAGGATCACGTGCCGGATCCAACCGTGCCGATCCGGATCGGGACATACGATGATGTTGTCACACTGGTGCGGACACGGGCGAAACAGCGGCCGGAAGCGATCGCGATTCACAATACGGAACGGTCATATACCTATCTTGATCTCTGCGGACAGGCGGCACAGATAGCCAATTTTCTGGACGACACATGCCCGCCGCAAAGCGTGGTTGCCGTGCATCAAGCCCGTGGCTTTTCATGTGTGGCAAGTATTCTCGGCATCTGGATGAGTGGCCGGGTTATTCTCCCGATAGATCCCGGCTTGCCAGCGGTACGAAAGCAAAAAATGATCGAGAAAGCCGGAGCCGCAATTGTGTTGACTGAAGGTCGCGACGGCGTGTTCCCGATTCCGCACGGCTTCATCGAGGACGCCCTGCAGCATGCGACTACATATCCAGTTCAGCCGGCCTATGACGACGCCTACATTTTCTTTACATCCGGAACCACCGGCGAGCCCAAGATGGTTACGGGAACACACCAGGGCCTGGCCCACTTTCTCCACTGGCAACGCGCCGAATTCGAGGTAAATCCGCACGATCGATTCGCCCATCTCACGCATATTTCGTTTGATGTTGTGCTTCGCGAGATGATGGTTCCGCTTATTGCCGGTGCGACATTGTGCGTTCCGCCGCCGGATCTGAATATCGCAGCCCCCTGGCAATGGTTGCACGACGCACAAATCACCCGTCTGCACGCCGTGCCGTCACTTGCGCGGGTATGGCTATCGTCCCGCTCCGGCGCGGTTCTGCCACACATGCGAACGATTTTTTTCGCCGGAGAGCCCCTGCGCGACCGCCTCGTGCGCACCTGCCGGACCGCGGCGCCGGCCGCCGACATCATCAATCTCTACGGCCCCACCGAAACCACCCTCGCAAAATCCTGGTACCGCGTGCCGACGATACCGGATCCGGGCATTCAACCCATCGGACACCCATTGCCGCAAACGCAGCTGCTTTTGCTGGACGCCGATGGGAGGCACTGCGGGTTCAATGAAACCGGCGAAATCCATATCCGGACACCCTATCGTACGAAGCAACTGTTGCCGCCGTTGGGCGCAGACGTTCCGGCCCTCGTGCAAAATCCCTACACCAGCGACCCACTTGATCTGCTGTACGCCACTGGTGATTTGGGCCGCTATCGTGCTGATGGCGCTATTGATATCCTCGGCAGGGTGGACGATCAGATCAAACGGTTCGGCGTACGTATCGAACCTGCGGAGATCACGGCCGCAGTTATCGAGCACCAATCGGTGCGTCAAGCCCATGCGGGTCTGGCCGGGCACGAAAATACCGAATTGGTCCTGTACTGCGCGGTCGCCGTTGACACGGTAACCGAGGCGACCATTGTGGACTTTTTGAAAGCCCGTCTACCAATCTCGCATTTGCCGCAGCGTGTCGTGCTCGCAGAGCGTCTGGCACTTACCCCGAACGGAAAGATCGATCGCAGTCAATTGCCCGTTCCCGTGGATGCGCCCCGGGCTGGCAATCCTGGGTTTACCGCGCCGGCAGGAGAGATCGAGACGCAACTCGCTTCGATGTGGACGACGTTGTTGCAAGCCGAACGGATCGGACGTTTTGATGATTTTTTCCATCTCGGCGGGCACTCGATGCTCGCGATGCAGCTCGTCGCCAGGGTCTGTACCGAATGGCAGATCGACCTTTCCGTGGCGGATTTGTTCGAATCATCAACATTGGCCGCATTCGCGGAATGCATAAAAAATGCAGATCCCACCACGGAGTCGACGTTCGACCCGGAGGTCGTGGCCGCGAGAAACGGGTTTCACCCGTTGAGTTCGTCGCAAAGCAGGATCTGGTTTGCTGCACAGCTCCATGGCAGACGATCCGCCTACCACATACCCGGCGCCGTCACCGTCAAAGGCCGCGTGGATATACCGCGGCTCGAAGCGGCGATCCGCCGTGTTGTCAGCGCCAACGAACAGTTCAGGACCGCGTTTTGCGTCGTGCAACACGATCCCCGCCAGCGCGTTATCGCTGACGTTCCGGTGGAAATTCCAGTTACAGATCTAACCGGGGACAACGACGCAGAGGCGGCATTGCAACGCCTGGCGCAAACGGAAAACTCGCGGCCATTCGATTTATCCACCCCTCCCCTCGCCCGCTTTCATATCGTGCAAACCGGTGAACGTCGGTTTGACCTCTTGTATGTGTTCCATCACATCATCGCCGACGGTTGGTCAAACGCGTTATTTGTCCAGCAAGTGATCGACGGATATGAGAATACGGAAACGCATTCCCAGCACGTCGCGTATCTCGACTATGCGATCTGGGAACACAAGGTAGCGACGTCGCATGCGGAGCGGCATCGCGCGTATTGGCAGACTCATTTGCAAGACGCGCCGCCACTGAAACTGCCGATCGCGGAAACAGCGGGCGATGCCCAGGTCGAGACCGGTTCGTGCCGTCGATGCCTGTCCAGGGAACTCCGGGATCAGCTGCTGGAAACGTGTCGCCGCTATCAATTGACACCGTTCATGATCACGTTTGCGTGCTACCATCTCGCGCTGATGCGGGCGTCGGGACAACGGGATGTGACCGTCGGCACACCGGTAGCGAACCGGCGCCATCCGAGATTGGAAACCGTTATCGGGTGTTTCATTAATACCCTGGCGATCCGTTGCCACTATCATGACAACGGAACATACGACGCGTTTCTACGGAGTGTCAAAGAACGTGTGTTGGGCGCATTCACACATCAGAACGCCCCGTTTGATTACGTCGTGAGATGGTTGCGCCCGGACCGGATCGAGGGTCGAAATCCACTATTTCAGGTCCTGTTCAATTACCTGCCGTATGAATCGCCCACAGGGTATGAACCGTCGGTCCGCTGGGAACGATGCTGGGTGACGCCGCCGGAATCCAAATTTGATCAGACAATGTACATTCGCGAATCCCGTGACGCGTCCGATATCTATCTGGTTTACGATGCGACACGATTCAGTAGCGGCATGATCGACGACTTTCTGACCGACTACCTGCGGATTCTTACCCAGTGCAGTACCGACATGTCCGCGCCGCTTCCATCCCTCGACAGCCGCGTACACGTGCCGGATACCCGGAAACGGGAACACGGCAGATCCATTGGTTCGGCAGCTACTATTTCCACGGTGTTGTCGGTATGGCAGGCTGCACTGGGACGCTTGGACCTGACGGAGAAGTCTCATTTTTTTGCCGTCGGCGGGCATTCGCTGCTGGGCGCCGCGATCGTCGATCGCTTGAGCAGCCACTTTGGCAAGCCGCTGCCCTTGCATTGCATATTCGAATGTCCCGTGGTCGAAGAACTCGCAGCATGTATCGACAACGTCGAGAACGGCCGGCGGCGATCGATTCGTCACGGAAAACACACCACGACTTCCCGCGTGCAGCGGGCTATCTGGATGCGGCACAAAGCCGGCGAAGACGAGCATTATTTCAATGTTCCGCGCGCCGTGCGGGTTCTTGGAATTCTCGACGTCGATGTGTTCGAATCCGTTGTGGAGGAATTGGCCCGGCGCCACCCTATGCTGCATACGGTTTATCGCGAACAAGACGGTGCGGTGCGCATGCTGGCTCTCGAAACGTCCAAACCCGAATTCGAGGTTGTCGATATTTCCGATGGCGGCCAGGACGAATCCTACTTTATCGACCGCGATGCCCGGCATCGATTCGACCTCACTGCCGATGTGCTGCTGAAGGTTACGCTCCTGAAACATTCGGCTGACCGCTACACACTTATCGTCACGACCCATCACATCGCCGCAGACTGCTGGTCGATGGGGCTACCGTTCCAGGCGCTGCCCCATCCGAACGCGCCGTGGCACCATGGTATTTTCTTTGACGACCTGCTGGCTATGTATAACTCTCGATTGTCAGAAGCGGCGTACGCCGACACGCCCGAGATTCAGTATCCGGATATTGTGCATTGGATCAATGACCAGCCGATGGAACAGGAGCAGGCTTTCTGGAAGCAGGCCCTGGCCGGCGCACCGCATGCGTTTCATTTACCCTTCGACCAGCCGCGACAGCACCGCTACACATTGGCGGGACGCCGGAGGGAATTCGACTTGCCTGAGACGCTTTACAGCTCCATTCGCACATTCAGCGAAGACCGCAAAACTACACTTTTTTCGGTGTTGTTAAGCGCATTCAACCTCGCCTTATATTCCTGGACGGGTGTACGGGATTTCCTTATCGGCACGCCGATCGCCGCCAGGGTGACGCCGGAGATGAATCCTATCATCGGGCACATCAGCAATACCCTGGTTCTGCGGGCTGAGATTGATGACAGCAAGTCTATGGCATCCCATATCTCGCAGACCACGAACGTCGTCCGCAAGGCGTTTGAGAACCAGATATATCCCTTTCATCGGATTCTGGACGATCTGAATGTCGATCGAAACGTGCCATATCCGCCATTGTTTCAAGTACGTTTTGTTTTCCAACAAGTCGAGCAGGTGGCCGCTCCACAAAGCGCCATTCGAATAGAGCCCCTGTCCTTCGATCGACAGGTTTCGAAATACGATTTATCGCTCGTCATTGCGGAACATGGCGGCTATTGGCGCGGGTGGAGCGAGTTCAATACCGCTCTCTTTCGCGAAGAGACGATCGACGATTTCACCGCACGGTATCTTCGCGTTCTCACGGTACTCACACAAAGCCCGGCACAAACGGTCGCGAGCTTGCAACAGTTAGCATTCCCGTAACCATCCCGTGCCCACGCTCACTGCTCCCATAGATCCGGACGGTACCGTCATCGATAGATTCGACCATGTTGTCTCCATGGCCCCCGATGCCGTAGCGGTGATGTGCGGAACAGAACGGTGGAGCTACCGCGACATCCAACTGAGAAGTATGGCTGTTGCCCGGGTAATAACCAATCATGTATCCGATCGCCCAGGATGTATTGCCTACAGCGTAGCCCACGAAATGGATATGATAGCGATGTGTCTGGGGATCATGCGCACAGGACACGCGGCCCTGGCGCTGAACCGCCGGGCGCCGCTATCGGCCGTACGCCGGATATTGAATCACGCGCGCCCCAATATGATCCTCGTCAACGATGCCACGCACGGCGACAGCATTCCCGGACCGGTCATCACGATCGGACCGGTCATCACGATCGGAGCGGATGCCACTGCCGAGTTTGACGGCAAACGGGCTCTATCCCCTAATGCGCCGGCTGTCATCTATTACACCTCGGGCACATCGGGCCGCGCCAAAGGTGTAGCAAAATCGCACCGGTGCCTGATGCACCGCGCCATGGTCTATCATGACAACGCATCAATCAGCCCCGCGGATCGCCAATCACTGCTCACCTCGTGCAGCTTCGCGTCGTCGGAGTCGGATTTATTCGGTGCGCTGCTCCATGGCGCAACGGTCGTCCTCTGCGACCTGTCACAACGAACATTCGATACATTCACCGATTGGATCGAAATGAACAGCATCACGCTGCTCCACCCGCCGGTCTCGTTCTTTCGCAAATGGCTGGACACGCTCGAACCGGATCGGATGTTTTCGGAGCTCCGGATCGTTGCGATCGCAGGCGATCGGGTACGCCCGGAGGACATCCTGAAATGGCAGCAACATGTGCGTCCCGATGCACGCTTGCTGCATCGCTACTCGACGACAGAAACAGGCGTTCTCGCGGTCGCACAGATTGTATCAAACGACACATCGGATCTTTCCAGAGGTCTGACGTTCACGGCGAACGTTCCGGGTAAAACACTGACATTCACTGACGATCAGGGAAACGTTCCCCATACAGCCGGAATTGGAGAATGTGTCGTGACCAGCGCGTTCATGGCGTCCGGATATTGGCGCGACGAAGCCCGCACGAACCAGGCGTTTCAACCGGCAGACGACGACACATACCGTTACCGCACCGGGGATATCGGAGAAATCCTCGGCCACGGTGAATTTCGCCTGCTTGGTCGCAGTGATCGCAGAGTAAAGATTCGCGGTCATCGCGTAGAACTCGACGGCGTCGAGAACGCGATGACAACGGTGACCGGCGTATCCGACGCCGCCGTAATCTCCGTCGAAGACACTGTCGGCAGCAACGTGCTGGTCGGATTTCTGAGATTCCGTACCGGGATTGCCATGACAAGGCAACACGTCCGCGACCTGTTGACGCAACAGTTACCGGCATGGGAAATTCCCACCCAATTGGTTGAAGTCGCAGAATGGCCGACCACACCTACCGGAAAGACGGACTACCAGGCGCTCTACCATTATAAAGTCCCCCGTAGTCAAGGCGCGAGTACGACGCATCCGGCGGTAGCTCCGGTCGTGTTGGAGATTTGGACATCTGTGTTCCCGAATCGCGAATTTTCACCGGCGACGCCGTTCGAAGAGATTGGCGGAACCTCGCTTGATGCCGTCAGGATAATTGATCTTATCCGGCATCACACAGATGTCGAGGTGGCATTATCTCAATTTCACATGATCCGGTCGATGGCGAAGCTGGATACCTACTTATCAGCCTGCGAAAAGCACGATGACCACTCTCCGTTCATCGTGTTACGTGACGGTTCCTCTGCCGTGCGTCTGCTGTTGGTTCACAATAGTGTGGGATTTACTTTCCGGTACACGCCGCTTCTCCGCCACATCGAAGCAAGCATCGGCCTCGTCGCAATACAACCACCGCTAAGCCCCGAATTCTTACGCGACCACGGATCACTCGACCGCCTTGCCGACTACTACGCTACGCGTATCATTGACTATATGCCGGGTGAATCGATACATTTGTGCGGGTATTCATTTGGCGGCCGAATCGCCTATGCCATCGCCCGCGCATTGGTCGAAAAGGGGCTTGATCGATTGCGATTGTACGTGATTGATATAAGCGCTGCGGCGCCGGCCGGAACCGTTGGCGGCAGTATACGAAATCTGGTGCGCCACGCGCCGCAGGCAGCAGCAAACATCGGCCCTTATTTGCAGGAAAACCTGTTACAGCAACCCCGTGCTTCCCGGTCACGTTTTATCCACGATAGAGTGTCGAAACTGAAGCAGAACCTCATGCGCGCCGCATCGAAAACCACTCTCGACGAATGGAAAACCGACATTGGCAAGCTGGAGTACGAGGGGGCGTTGCCGGACATAAACCGCCAACATGGTGATGTGCTGACACCCGCTCTGAGAAACTTTCAACCGCCGCCGTGTCCGGTTGACACCGTGCTGATCCGGACGCGAACGCATTACCTGCTGCGCCCAGCACCGGCAGACTACGGATGGAGCGGTGTTGTGGAGCGCCCTGTATCCGTTCACCGCGTCGCCGGCGCCAATCATGTAACCATAATGGAAGAGCCATTTGTCGGTGAAGTCGGCGCGATCATCTCAGCCGAACTGGCGCGGAACAACAGACTTACGATCCGGTAACAAGCTGCATCCGACCTTGGATCCGACACAATGCACGTACCTGGCAGTCATAGAATGGCGCTATTGACAAAGGCATGCTTCCGATTACTATTGCAATCCTAACGTTTGGACGTTTCGTCGTCCATACACGCCGCAATACAAAAAAATTAAGGAATCTGTAAACATGAATCGTCTCAGAATCTGCGCACTCCTAGGACTAACCGTTGCGCTCCAGGCAGCCGTAGCGCAAAACAATGATCGTAACGGTGCAAGAAACGAACTCAGCAAATTTAAGGTCGAAATCGACGGCGCACCCGTAGCCTCGGCGAATGTAGAGTCCATCACCGTCGAGGATCTTGTCATCGATGAACGCGAAACAACGACCGGCGCAGATTTCGATTATCGGGAATTCGATCCTGGCGACGCGCACTTCGGCAGTATCACGATTCGCTCCCGGGTGGGCAAAGAAAGCTCAGAACTCTACCAGTGGTGGCTGGACGCGAGCCGCGGCAAAGCGGAGACCCGGAGTATCTGGATCGGCGTCACCGACCGATCCGGGTTCACCGTGCGCGAATACTACTTCGATGAGTGCTTTCCGACGAGTTGGGATCCGGGCGAGTACAGCCCGAGTTCCAACGTTGCGGGCGAGACGCTCGTGTGCAAAGTCGGGCGCGTCGAACTGGCAGCCTTCTCACCGGACGAGGACCTGGATCCGCGCGAAGAGCGTCGGCGGGCTCGTCGCGAAGCGCGACAGGCAAGGCGAAACGGCTTTGCCATATGCCTGGCAAGCAAGGCAGGCGACGACAGCGACTGCGATTCCGCCTGGGAAAGCTGTTCCGGCGGCAGTCTCAACATTGAGGTCGCAGATGCATCAACCGGCACAGACCAAACGCACCAGACCACACCCGGTCACAAGTACGTCGACACATTGACGCTGCGAGGTCCGCTAACATCGGGACGAATCTCGATCGCACAATGGATCAACGAGGTAGCAAGTGGGAAAGATTCACGACGCATTGTAGTCGTAAAAGAAATTCTCAAAGACGGCGCCGACGGCAAATCATTCAGCTATGTCGACTGCTTTCCTACGCGATATGTCTTTCCAGCCTTCAGCGCCAGCGGCACCGGCAATCTCTACGAAGAGGTGTCGGTAAAGCCGATTCGGCTCGACCTGCAATAAGCCGAAGCGATACGCCCGGTTGGGGTTCATCTATACAGGCTACCTCGGTGAACGTACAGCGTTCTGCCGCACCGACACGAACTGGAGTTTTGCTGGAGGGACACAGTCCTCTGTGTCCGAAATACAACACAACATACGTTACTCCGCGGTCTGTACCGACCACCGATGCGCTTTGCGTATACCCTGTCACCGGCGCGGCCGGCGCTCTGGAAAATCATTCGATTCTGGATTAATTTAGGAAATGCCACGGAAAGTCAGGGAATTGATATTCAGGAATGAAATCGATCGATCAATATCATAAGTGGGTGGAGTGGAGCGACGAGGATGATGTTTATGTTGGTAAATGCCCTGACTTAATTACTGGAATTCATGGAAAGGACCCAACGACGTTGTATGCCGAGTTGTGCGAAATGGTCGCCGATCTAATCTGCCACGTCGAATCCGAAGGTCGTCCACTGCCTCCTCCGAAGGTCCGTCCGATGCTCGAAATTGCATAATGGCGACTGCGCCCATTCCAGATTATTGTTGAGCGTCACGCATACGATGGTCCCAACTCGACTCCGATTCAGAGCGCTCCTTTGAATCATAACCACTGACCTACGAAATCCCGGCTCAGAACTGTGTGGCTCGAGCAACGCTTCCCACCAGAGCGAAAGGGCTGGGAATTCTCCAGCGGCTCAATATCGCACATCGCACATTGGGAGTATGGGCATGAAGCGACCAAGAACACGGATCGGCCGAATGCCATTGCCTAACGATCGCACACCGACACTGCGCAATACCATTCGCCGCAACACCAGCAGCTCACTTCGTATTCTCGGTCGCAGGGGACTGCGACCCTCCAGCGTCGTGCGTTGCGGTCATTGCACCTGGGCGGTTATAACCGTCTGGAGGGCGAGCGGCCTCGCGAGCCGTTTCGTTGCGGGGATCGGCCGTCTCGACGACCGCAGACGCGTTGCTTGCGCAGATCATCAAAATGATCCCGAAGGCAACATCTCTCAACGCGGTGGCTGAGGCCATCCACCCTCCATCAGCCTCCTTCGCTCACCAAATTCGGCGGCGAAAAGAGCTTGCCGAATACCAGCAATACGGGCATTTTGCAGCGTCGAACCCGTGCACGTTCAGATTTTATCGGATATTTTGAGGCAGGTTATGTAGCATGCGGATGCGAAGAAAAATCGGACTGATCCGATTCTGTTTAACCACGACTATAAGAACGTCATCACCCTGAACGATTATTGAAAACGACGCCATGGAAATATCAGCCCTCGACAATACGTTAAGTAAGAATCATCGATACGATCTGAGAAAGAATCAAGTCTATTACTACTTACAGGGTGAACCGGATAGTAGCTTATCCACTGTAACGGAGTTTTTCGAGTTCTTGACGGAGCTATGTCTGGCGACCAGTGAGAGTACGGATGAGGGACGTTTATTTACGCTCAAGTATTCTCTAATCGAAAAGTATTCCAGAACGGCAATTGAGTAATTATCAAGCGGTCCGGCTCCCCCTCTGCATGTTGTCATACGCCGTCCTTTTCAGTCGTTCCTCCGAACCGGTTTGGACTTTAATGAGGTCATCATGAGCTATGATATAAATTTTTGGAAACAGGAAGGTCCGCTGGAGCTCAGCGCCCAAGAGATCTACGAGCGCTTGTCGCAAGAGGAAAGAGTCACCGGTGTTGCGAATCTTCCGGTTACAAAGATCTTAGTCGCGTTAAAGGAAACGTTTCCGGATTTCAACCACGAAGAGGATTTTCCGCTAGTATCTATCGGCGAAGGCTCGATTGAGTTTTCGTGGACCGACCAGTTTTTTCGATTTGACATCCGCGGTGAAATCGGTGCGAAGTATGAAAACATCCTTGTCAAAACAATGGCTCAATTTAACTGCCCAATGTACGATCCACAAGAAGGGAAGAGGTACGACAAGGCCAATGGTATGGAGCTTGGAGAACTGCCGAAATTCGAAGATTTCACGGCAGAACAACGAGAAGAAATGGCAAGACTGCAGCAGCAAATACTAGACGAATTTAGTAAAAATGGCGGATCACGAAAAGGATGTGGCACAGCGATGCTTGGCGTCAGCTTTTTTGTCGCGATTGTCGTGTTCGTTTCCATTTGCCAATTTGTATAACCAGACTCTGAGCCTGTTTCTATAGAGCCGCCGTTCGTTCCTCACTTTACGCACAAAACAGTAGATCGTTCACAACATTATTGGATAAACGGTCGAAGTCACCAGAAAACATGTGTAGCGAGTTACGTGCAAGATTGAAAACAGGTGCACAACGAATCTCGTTCGATCACGGAATGCCATGATCTATAGGAGTATTTATGGACACAAGTAATCAACTGGTGGTCAAGCAGCAGATGCTCTTCCGTGTGCCCGTGGGTCGCGTGTTTGAGGCGTTTGTGGATCCGCGGGTTACGACAAAGTTCTGGTTTACACATAGCGACGGACGCCTCGATAGCGCTCGGGAAGTAAAATGGGAATGGCGAATGTACGGCTGTTCTACAAACGTTCGGGTTCTTGAGATTGATTACTTTTAGATTAAACCATTGCAATTATCTTTTTGGGAATGGGATAAGCGTGCCCGGCACCGAATGTAAGCCCGAATGGGTAAGCGCTTCTCTCAAATCGCAACTATTTCGAGATCAGTTTGAGAAAAATCCCGGCCTTTGAAAAGAAGCGGCTCACCCGCATATCTTGCCAAGGCATAGGAGCAACAATCGCCCATGTTGAGCCCGGCCGGATGTCGACCTTTGCCGAACCTTCGCCAAGCTTGTCGGGCCATTTCCGCCTGTTCGGCAGTCAGAGATGCGATCTCGATCCGGCATCGATGCAGTAAGAGATCAAATTCGCGACCGCCGATTTCACCTTTTCTGGCTCCTACTACAATAGAGATTTCAAGAAAGGATACACTGCTGAGTAACCGGCGATGATCCGCAACGATCGCTCTTGCAAAAGCTTCGGTTTCCGGTTCTCCAAAAAGAATGGCAATAACGGCCGATGAATCAATTACCATCAAAAACTCCGCTTTCATCATAGCCAAGAATCTGATCGGGCGTTCTCGTATCGATGTCCGCGATAGCACTACATCTACGGGATATAGCAAGAACTTCGTCCAATGTGCTTGTTACTTCGCGTTTGCCTTTCAGGCGTTCCAATCGATCCTCGAGGGCGTGGATAATGGCCTCCGTCAATGTCTCATTGCAGGTGCCGGCAACCTCCCGGGCAAGCTTTTCTGCGCGTGCGTTTCGAATACATAATGCCATGACAATGCTCCCCAATATTCGCCATCAACTTGTATATATTATATAATAAAATACAGCATATTTACGTGTTTTCAAGGGTAAACAGTCAGCTACGCTTATGCCCCCTCAGGGTCACACCTCAATTTCAAAGTTTTGGGCCGTCCCGACCAAAGGGTCACACCTTTATTTTATAGCTATTGCTTGCTTTTCGATGTTGATAGCGTAAGTTTTCGATATGTCACGTCCGCTCCGAATTGAATATCCTGGTGCTGTTTATCATGTCATGAATCGGGGAAATCAACGGGCG
>JAJFLQ010000142.1 GCA_021772615.1 Verrucomicrobiota bacterium
AGCCAATTCGGCGCCGTTCGCATGTGCCAATTGAAGGTGATGAGCGTCGGTGGTTCGTGATGCAGATCGACACCACGAGGGAAAGGCGCTCGCGGGTTGATTGTCGCTGAGAAAAGCGTGACGGTCGCCGAGAGATTTCAACATACTGTCCAATGTGGTGCAGGCCTCTTCCACCGTTACTTGACCGCCCGTTCGTTGCACGGTTACTCGCACGAAACCAAGTTCCGGAATCCCGGATGTGAATAAGACTGCGGACGTTTCATCTCTGGTATCCGCAATCCATCGAATCGTACGCTATCGAGCTGTGGATAACCCTTTGCGTCCTGGCGGCTTCCACGTGAGTCCCGTTGCACGTGACAACGTGGTCAGGGGATGCGCGAATCAAATCAGCCGTTGAGAAATACACCCCAAAACCAACGTCGCTTGCAGCTGCACGTCAAGAGTCTGTACGCCAAACGTTGGCGGAAGCAGCAGCGTGTAGCCACGTCTCTGTGAGACGTGCCGTACTTTACGTTGCTTAACGTTGCGGGCACGGCTCACAGAGCCGTGGCTACAGCTACGGTTGCGTGGCACGGCTCACAGAACCGTGGCTACAGCTACGGTTGCGTGGCACGGCTCACAGAGCCGTGGCTACAGCTGCGGTCGTCTTGTCGTCGAGCCGAATGCGCCGAGGTGAACGGCAAATGACAAATCCATGCGACGCATTCTCATATTCATCCAGGAATAGACGTATCTTGCCGATTTGACGCGTTCCGAGCAGCAGGTTACGCTTGCCCCGCTGTAGGGTATTCTTTAACATCCCTTCGATTTTATGATTGATGTATCCCATATTATTCAGGCTTGCGCCTATTTTTGGTTGTCACTTGACGACTCTGGACTAGTGTCCAGAGGTTCCCTGTCGGACTGAAAGTCCGGCGCTACTCCATGATGCAAGTGTCGTAAGAATGATTTCCTGGAGTGCGACTGTGATGTTTGAGATAAATGATCGATTTCGGCTTGAATATTCGTTGTCGGCAGTGCGGCTGCGCCGCAGGCGCTTTGAAGTGCGCGGGGTTGACCGCGCTTTTGAACGTCCCGCCGGGAACGGTACTGACGCTCTGCGCGCGGAAGATCGGGACAGCCTGCCACAGGCTACCGTGAATGCATGGCAGCGGTGCTCGCCTCCGGCGAATAGTCAGCGCCTGCGATGATCCCGCGCGGGACGGCGCCGGGACGCCGCACTCCAAAGCCCGGCAATGCCGGGCGAATGGAACCACGGTGAACACTCAAGCATGAATCAAAGATCACAACGACGTCCTGAAAACTAAAGTCTTGCACTAAAGTGTATGGCTTTCCACTAGCAACCTGTCGGACTTTCCCATCGTCCGGCGGAACCTTGGCGATGGAAAAGTCACGACATACTGCTAGAGGAGAAAAAGGCTGAAACATGATTTTTCTGGGTATCAGCGGGTTGCATCACAGCGTTCCTTTCAAGAGAGCTGCGTTAACAGATCTCAGCGAGCGTGAGTACCTGATTGCTCAAGGCGCCAACTCTGCGGCCGCGCTCGTAGTCGATGACGAGATTGTTGCAG
Source organism: Verrucomicrobiota bacterium (assembly GCA_021772615.1). Taxonomy (GTDB): domain Bacteria; phylum Verrucomicrobiota; class Lentisphaeria; order JABSQK01; family JAJFLO01; genus JAJFLQ01. The sequence continues at coordinate 1,572 of JAJFLQ010000142.1, forward strand.
CCGCAGCGGAAGAACGGTTTACACGGAGGAAGGCAACGGGCACTTTCCCGATAAACGCAGTCCGCTTCTGTCTCGAAAAGGCGAATGTGCCGCTGTCGGCCGTGGACACCATTGCACACGGATTTTCGTACGAACACTTGAAGTCGCACTTCGACCTGCGCGCGTTTACCAGGAACCAATTCGATCAGATCTATTCGCGCGCGGCGCAGTTGGAGACGATTAAGGCATTCCTTCCGGACGTTGATCTGGCCGACCGATTCGTGCAGGTCCCGCATCATCTCGCCCACGCAGCCAGCGCGTTTAATCTCAGTGGATTCCGCGCCTCCCTCATTCTGGTCGTCGACGGAATCGGCGAGGAATACAGCACCTCGATCGCCGTCGGCAGTTCAGCGGGCATCGAGATTATCGACCAGTCTTCGAATTCGCTGGGGATTCTGTACGGCGTTTTCACATTGCACCTGGGATTCGCGTTCGGTATGGACGAGTACAAGGTCATGGGGTTGGCCCCCTACGGCGACCCGGAACGCTACATTGATAAGATGCGTGATATCATCATGTTGCATCAAAACGGGAGTTATTCGATCCCGATTCTTCGGCGTAACCGTACGCTGTTGGAAAAAGAGACTTATCGAGGCACGCTCAGGATACTTGAAGATTTGTTCGGCCCGGCAAGAGAGCCGGAATCCGAGATCTGCCAACACCATATGGATATTGCCGCAGCGTTGCAGGTCCGGTTGCAGGAATGTCTGGTGCATGTGCTTGACCATTTTCGGCAGCGGACCGGTCAGCGGAATCTTTGCATGGCGGGAGGTGTCGCCCTCAACTGTTCTGCGAATGGTGTGATTTGGCGTCGCCGGATGTTTGACAAATTCTTTGTGCAACCGGCATCCGGGGATGATGGATCGGCACTCGGCGCCGCCTTGTATGCGAGAACACTTCAAAGAAACGGCGCGCCGATTGCAACGAAGCCTTTCCCGGCCTGGGGACCGAGCTTTGATTCAGAGCACATTCAAAACGTCCTGGAAACGACGGAACCGCACGCATTCAACGTGAACGCCGCACAGCGTGACCTTGCATCTGAAGTCGCACGTCGCATAGCTGACGGACAGGTTGTCGCATGGTTTCAGGGGGCGATGGAGTTTGGACCACGCGCGCTTGGCAACCGCAGTATTCTGGCGGACCCCAGGGATGCCGGGATGCGTGATCGGGTCAATGCATTGATCAAGAAACGCGAGGGTTTTCGACCGTTTGCGCCTGCTGTGACGGCCGAGGCAGCAAGTCGCTATTTCGAAATTGAACCGGGCGACGAACATGTATACGCCCACATGTTGCTCGTTGCCCCCGTGCGGCCTGAGTACCGCGACGCAATTCCAGCAGTCACCCACGTGGATGGATCCGCGCGGGTCCAGGTTGTGTTCAGGGACGATAACCCTGAGTTCTGGGCACTGATTCGGGAGCTTGAACTTCAGACCGGGGTGCCGATCGTTCTGAATACCTCGTTCAACGTTCGAGGTCAACCAGTGGTCTGTACGCCTCAAGAAGCTATCGAGACATTTCTTTCCGCCGGACTCGATGCATTGGCCATTGGGGACTATCTGATCACTCCCTCCGAATCTGCACGCCCTGCTGCCGAGACAACGATCGATGACGTCGGAGTGCCCGAATCGGAATCGTGCGTGTTGACTGATGAGGACTACAAGCTACTTGGCGAATGGAACAATACGATCACGCACTATCCTCGGGACCAGACAGTAGCCGCATTGTTTGAAAAATGGGCTGTCGCGGCGCCCAAAGCCACAGCGCTCCAGATTGATGATCGGTCGCTTTGCTATGAGGACCTCAATACTCGGGCCAATCAGTTGGCGCATGTGCTCGTGGACTATGGCGTGGGGCCAGAGACGATTGTCGGAATATGCCTGGAACGATCCTTTGAACTGATTGTTGGATTGCTTGCCATTCTCAAGGCCGGAGGCGCCTATCTGCCGTTGGATCCCGAATACCCCGCAGCCCGGCTGATCTTCATGCTGGAAGATGCCGGAGCGCCGATCCTGATCACGAAAAGAAATCTCGATACATGCTTTTCGGATTTTCCCGGTAACACGATTCACCTGGACGAGATCGCGACGGACCTGTCAACGCGATCATCGGAGAACCCCGCCGTATCGGCTACAACGGAAGATCTTGCGTATGTGATGTATACGTCGGGATCGACCGGACGACCAAAAGGCACTCTAATCAATCAACTCGGAATAATCCGGCTCATTCGCAAAGCCGATTACGCGCATTTCGGAAAGAATGAAATTTTTCTGCAATATGCACCTGTCACATTCGATGCAGCAACCTTCGAGATATGGGGCGCGTTGCTCAACGGCAGCTCGCTCGTGCTGGTTTCCCAAAGGCGTCCAGGCATCGATGAACTGGGTCGTCTTATTCAGCGTCACAAGATTACAACGTTATGGCTAACGGCGGGGCTCTTCCACCTTATGGTCGATACCTTGCCCAATGTATTTTCGCGCCTCAGGCAGCTCCTCACCGGAGGCGAACCGCTGTCTCCCCGTCATGTAGCCGCATTTACAAAACAACATCCAAACTGCCGACTTATCAACGGATACGGACCTACGGAAAATACCACGTTTACATGTTGCCATACGTTTACGGCTTCGGACAAGCTTGAGCGTGGCGTACCGATCGGCCGTCCAATCAACAATACCCAAGTCTACGTGCTGGATGAAAATCTGCGACTGGCGCCAATCGGCTCTCCTGGTGAGTTGTGTATTGCGGGTGACGGCCTGGCACGCGGCTACCTGAGCCGCCCTCAACTGACGGCTGAACGCTTCGTAAACGTGTCCGGCTCGCAGCTGGGTCGGACCCATGACGCCACGGTGCGAATCTATCGCAGTGGCGACCGGGTACGGTGGTTAGCCGACGGGAAACTCGTATTCCTGGGCAGATTCGATGACCAGGTAAAAATTCGTGGGCATCGCATCGAGCCACAGGAGGTAGAAGCCGTTCTTTGCGAATATCCGCGGGTTCGCCATGCCGTTGTGGTCATAGCAAACGAATCGCCGCTTCCCATTGCGGATCGTACCGATAGCAGGTTGTATGCGTACATCGTGTGGGATCAGGATAAGGGCCGGGAGATCGCGAATCTTCGTAGCTTCGCCGGCTCAAGACTCCCGAATTATATGATGCCGTCTGCATTCGTGTCGATCGACGCATTGCCACTCACACCGAATGGCAAAATCGACAAGCAGGCACTGCCCGCGCCTGACTTGACTCAACCCGATTCCGAAACTGATTTCGAGATGGCGCATTCTCCCATTGAGGAAATGCTATGCGACATGTTTTGTGAGTTTCTGGGATGCGACCGGGTGAGGATTCGCGACGATTTCTTCGATATGGGCGGGCATTCGCTTCTGGCCATGAGTCTCGTCTCGCGAATTCGCACGGTGTTCGGCGTCGAGTTGCCGCTGCAGTTTGTATTTGAAGCTCCGACCATTTTGGAAATCGCGCGTCACATTGAAAATCGACTGTCCGACGGCCGGACGGATGACGTGACGCCGATCGTCCCTGTCGAGAAAGACCGAAATCTTCCCCTCAGTTTCGCCCAACTTCGGTTGTGGATTCTCGAGCAACTGGGTATGGCCGGTAATGCCTACCATATACAACTGCCGTTTCGATTGAAGGGCGTGCTTGACCGGCAGGCCTTGGTGCGAAGTCTTCTTGAAATCGTTGCCCGCCATGAAAGCTTGCGCACACGGTTCCAGGATATCGACGGGAATCCGGTACAGGAAATACTTCCACCAACTGAATTCGCCGTGCCGCTGGTTGACCGAATCGTGACTCCATCCGCTACGCGGGTTGATGAGATTAACAGGATACTTCAAGACGATAACAGGTGTTCCTTCAACCTTGCAGTCGATCCGCCTTTTCGGTTTCGTTTGATCATGTTCGCGGCCGATGATCACCTGCTGATGGCGACGTTTCATCATATTGCCTTCGACGGTTTGTCGGCGCACGTATACACACGGGAAATGTCGACGCTGTACAACGCGTTCTCGGAAGGGCAACATTCGCCGTTGCCGCCGCTTGCCATTCAGTATGCGGACTTTGCTGTGTGGCAGCGTCAACGGCTGTCGAGCGGGTTTCTGGAGAAACAGTTAACGTATTGGCGGGACCGCCTGCAAGATATCCCCACTCTCGACCTGCCAACCGACTATCCCCGTCTCGAATCAAAAAGCCTCCGTGGAAAAAACTGCAGAATTGATATCGCGGCCGGCCTCACCGCTGAATTACAGACGCTGAGCCGGGATAGCGGCGCGACGCTGTACATGACGTTGCTCGCCGTGTTTATGATGCAGCTATCACGATACACAGGACAGGAACGCATTGCAGTGGGGTCACCCATTGCCAATCGCCGCCGCTCCGAGACGGATGGACTGATCGGATTTTTCGTGAATACATTGGTGATGTGCGCCGACGTCGACTGCGGCCTTACCTTTCGCGACTTGCTCCGTCGCGTTCGCGAATCCGCGCGCGGTGCATTCGCCAACATGGACCTACCCTTCGAGAAACTGGTCGAGGCACTGAATCCGGAACGGCGTCTTGACAGGAACGCAATCGTTCAGGTGCTGTTCAACATGGTGCCCCCGCAACACGATCTTCCCGGATTCCACGGCGTGACAGCCACCAGCGTTGAACCTCAGGAAGCGCCGGCCGCAAAATTCGACTTGACACTTTATCTGGAGCACCATGAGTCATGCCTGCATTTGAACCTTGTGTATGACGGCGAGATCTTCAGTCAGAGAAGGATGGAAGCGTTGTTACGCCAGTATGTTTCGTTAACAGCACAGGTTATCGCCGATCCAGACCGCAAGATATACAGCTATTCGTTGTTAACCCCGGAGTTCGAGAGGCAGCTACCCGATTTTTCGAAGCCGCAACCCGTTCGAGACACCAGATCAATTCCGGAACAGATATCGGCAGTTACCAGACACAACCCGAATAAGATCGCCGTGGTTGATGATATCGGTGAGTTGTCTTATGGCGCATTGACCCGGTACAGCGACCGTTTCGCGCATCACCTGCTGGCAGCCGGTTTGGAGATAGGTGATGTGGTCGCTGTCTACGCGACTCGCGACATGACGCTGGTTGCCGTATTGCTCGGGATAATAAAGGCCGGCGGCGCGTTCGCCATTCTCGATCCGGCGTATCCGGCTGCCCGCCTGGCGCAATACATAAGCATTGCATCCGTCAAGGGAATGATTGTCCTTGAGAATGCGGGACAGCCCCCTCCCGACGTTACCGAAGAATTGCGTGTTGACGGCGAAGGATTTTCAATTATTGCTCCCCACCCCTGCCAAGGCAATGACGGTTTTCTCCACCGATACCCGCATTCCTCGCCGAACATCGTCGTTCACCGCCATTCCTCAGCCTACGTGACGTACACATCCGGCTCCACCGGATCGCCGAAAGGCGTGCAAGGCGACCACGGTCCGTTGGCTCATTATCTTGACTGGTTCAGCCGGAAATACGACGTGCGCGAGACCGATCGCTTCGGTGCGCTCGCCGGACTCTCCCATGATCCGATGCTGCGCGATGTCTTCGCACCACTATGGTCCGGCGCGACGCTCTTCATGTCTGAAGCCTGTGCCGAGCCGAATGAGGCGCTTTTCCAGTGGGGCGCGGCCCGGCGCTTGACGATCTGCCATATGACGCCCCTTCTGGTACGCCTGCTGGCGTCAATGGCAGGCAGCAATCATTCTGCATCCGGGAAGTGGGCAGACCTACGGCACCTGTTCATTGGCGGCGATGTATTCCGCCGCTCGGATCTTGAGCGTATACGGACTCTGGCGCCGCGGGCCAAGGTCTATAATGTCTATGGCACAACCGAAACACCACAGATAATGAGCTTGTTCGAAACCAATCCGTCCGACGGGCATGATTCATTTACCAGTAACGGAACGATCCCGATTGGTCGTGGTATCGATGGCGTGCAATTGCTAATTCTGGGTCGGGACGGTGAAACATGCGGCCTCGGTGAACCTGGTGAAATTCACATTCGCTCACCGTACCTTGCCCGAGGTTACGTGAATGATCCCGAACATACCAAACGGGCATTTGTCCGCAACCCGCGGTCATCTTTGACACGCGATCGGATGTACCGAACCGGCGACATTGGACGATATCTCCCTGACGGCAAGGTCGAGTTTCTCGGCCGGATCGACGACCAGGTGAAGATACGTGGTGTGCGAGTTACGCCGGGAGAGATTGTCACGGTTTTGAGCGATCATCCGGACGTGCAGCACGCCGCTGTCATCACGGATACGTCTTCTGATAATGAGCTGGTTTTGACTGCATACGTGGCCAGGAGAAAGACGGCGGCGCCCTGCTGCCGGGAACTGCGTCGACACACAGCAGCGCAATTGCCTGCGCATTTCATTCCCTCACGCATCATTATCGTCGATGACATTCCGATGACACCCTCCAGGAAAATCGACCGCCATCGATTGGCTGCTGCCGAGACGCGAGAACACAGCGCAACCAGAGAGACGGTTGCTGTGCCGCTGTCGCCTATCGAAGAAATGCTCGTGGGCATCTGGATGGATGTGCTTCAGACAGACAGGATCGAGATCGATGACGACTTTTTTGAGCTGGGCGGTCATTCCCTGACGGCTCTGGCAGCTATCTCACGCATTCGCAAGAACGTCAATCAGAATCTACCCATGTCGATGATTTTCAGGTACCCGACCATTCGTGCACAGGCACAACAGATTGAATCAGTCAGTATGGCCACACAACCCCAGCCGGCCATGTATCGACACGCCGAGGGCGAATTCGAGGAAGGCCGATTGTAATTTACCGATAGTCCGCCGCCGTCCTAAGCGGGGGCAACTAGAGTTGCGTCGCGACAATGTTGCTCAATTGTCTGCTTTGAAATTGCAGTCTGACTATGCCGAGTCAAACCGGAATTCTCCGAACCAGCGGACGCGGAACCAGAACGAGACACCGGCAGGCGAAAAGCCTAAACTTCAAGAGTCTCCCGATTAAGGTTTTCCGTGTGAAATATGAGCTCACTACGGCAGATCAATCCAGGGTCGCTAATGGTTATGAAGTGAAGGGCGTGCAACGCGTGGCGTGGAAGAACCGCCAATGGACGCCAATGGACGCGAATCATTTTTTTTATTGGCGTTTATTGGCGTCCATTCGCGGTTCCCAAATCACAAAAGTCACAACGGTGAAGGGCGTGGCGGTACATTGAAAGCTTTTCGTTGGCGGCTACTCCTCTTCCGTGAAGACTACGCCAAGATGAGATGACTGCAACGGGGCCTTTGGCCCCGGCATTCTACGTTACGCAAAGGCAGGGCTCATCCCATATATGGCATCTGCGGTATTTTTCCGAGCAGCCGCGCGTATACAGTCAGAGCACCACGATGATGCGCGGTATGATCCATCATGCCGCCAATTACACTGCTGCGCGGCTGCCCGCCCATGATCGGCCCGTCCGGCAGCGCCGCGGAAAGGTCGTCCTCCGACATCGCGTCGACAGCGTCCAAGGCAGACTGAATCGATTTGGCAAACCATTGGCGGGCGGCTGTAAGCGACGTGATCGGCAGTACATCCGTCCAGTGTTTCTCGAAATCCATGTCAAACCCTTCCGGCTGCGTCATGCCGTCGACGAACCAGTCGATGCTTTGCGCCGCATGCGCCACCTGTTGAGCGGCGGTAAGTGCGCCTTCAACCGGTGCAAAACTTGAATCTTCCTCGGCCAGGCAGCCGCTGCTCCGCTCAAAAAATTCCTTTATTGCCTTTATTTCACCCAAACATTGCTCTTTCATGTCGCTCTCCTTTTGTTCTGTTTCGCAAATTATCGGTAGCAGTTTCGGGCATACTATCGCTCCAAACGTGCGCCCCGACAAATGGTCGCGAGTGACGTATTGTCCGCCACTTACTGCCGAATCGCAAACTTGAATCAGTCGTCATGATGCGAAAGCAACCCGATTGCATCTCCGCACGGACTCACGTACACTACATACGCACGTTGTTTATCCCAGGTCACCAGGACAAATTGGAGGTCATCGTATGATTCTATCACTGCTAGGACCTTCAGGGTCCGGCAAGGGCACCCATATCCCGGACCTTTGCGAGGCATTCGCACTCGATCACGCGGGCGCCGGAGATCTGTTACGCGAAAATCTTCGCGGCCGGACGGCTCTGGGCATTCTCGCCCGACGGTATATGGATGCAGGTGAGTTGGTGCCGAACGAACTTGTCGAAGCCATGATGGAGGAGTGGATCCGCAAACGCGACGTATCGCGCGGTATCCTTCTTGACGGTTTCCCGCGAACCCCGCTGCAAGCCGAATTTCTCGATCGACTGCTGTTCGAACTGGGGATGGCACTTGACGCAGTCCTCTATTTCGACATCTCGGACGACGCCGTGGTCGACCGCCTCGGCGGCCGACGTATCTGCAGCGACTGCCACCAGCCATGGCATGTCGAGTGGAAACCACCCAGAACCGCGGGGATCTGCGACACGTGCGGCGGTACCCTGTATAGCCGCGAGGACGATATCCCGCTCATGATCATGAAGCGGCTGCGTGTCTTCCACCGGGAGAGCGGTCCCGTCCTCCGTTATTATCAGGAATGCGGCCGTCTGCGGGTTATAAATGCCGCGGCGCCGGTCGAACATGTGGCCTCCGCAACTCGCGCCGTAGCCGCCGCCGTCCAGACGCTCGCATTATACGCGCCGCCAGCCGACCTGCTCCACCGTTTTGAGCCGACTTCGCCTGCAGCGCCGGCGCCGCAGCCGAAAATCTACCCCGCGCTCGACCTGGTTTTGTTTGGTGGACCGGGGTCAGGAAAAGGGACCCAGGCCGATTACCTCTGCAGCCGCCTGTCGCTGGCCCGGATCGCCACCGGTGAACTGTTCCGTGAGAATCTCCACCAGAAAACCGAGTTGGGAACGATCGCCCAAACCTACATGAATCGCGGCGAACTGGTCCCCGACGACGTAACCGAAGCGATGGTTCAGGAGCGATTGCGCCGGGACGACACGGTGAAGGGCTTTGTTCTCGATGGATTCCCCCGTTCTCTTCCCCAGGCGGAAGCGCTGACGGAGATGCTCAACGAAGCCAATCGTCGGCTTTCCGGCGTCGTTTACATCAACGTTTCGGACGAAGAACTAATCCGCAGACTGGCCGGACGATTGATCTGCAGGACATGCCAGAAACCGTACCACAAAGACTACAAACCGCCCCAACAACCCAAAATTTGCGATACATGCGGGGGTGAACTCTACCAACGCGAAGATGACAATGCCGAGACCGTCAAATCGCGCCTACGAACGTATCATGCACAGATGCAGCCATTGATCGACTATTACAACCGGGGTGGCCTGATAGTCGAAGTAGATGGTGAAGGTACCCTTGAGGCCGTCCAACAGCGCTCGCTCGAAGCGGTTATGGCCCTCGCGTAATCTTACACAGTCCACGATCAGGCAGTGGTATCAGAGGGGACATTCTTCATAGAGATCTACGGCTCAAGTACCAATTGCAGCACGTCTCGCCTCCGGAGAGTTCAAAAGCGCCGTCAAGCCGGCGCAGACAAGTTCGATGCCCGCATTTCGTGACCGAATTTGGTGGTAGAAAATTGGTCTGGATTGTGCTTGTCCTCGATATCGATCTTCGCTCGAATCATGTCGGTTCGACGAGGAGGACGAGGACGAGGACGACGATTTTCGAGGCTGAAAGCGGACCTTAGTAAGTACGGCATCGTCGTCGATGACTTTGATTTGCTGATCGGATCGACTGCGTTAAACTTGAGTTATAGCGTCGAGACCAATAATGAGAAGCATTTCCGCCGAATACCGCGGCTCCGAATGGTGAACCAGAGCTCGATTAATGTTGAGCTCAACTGACTGTAACGTTGAATGCCATCATCCTTGCACCGTTTAGCAGAGACGCGGCGTGTTGATAAAGGACGTTCAACGATACAGCTCTGTCCAACTCTGGTGAACGTTTGCCGGGGGATTATGCTTTCTTTTTTTCTTTGCGGCTTTGCGTCTTTGCGCGAGTTCAATGTCGTTACGGATTGATGTAGCCACGGCTCCGTGAGCCGTGCCACGCAACGCGAAGCAACGTAAAGTACGACACGTCTCACAGAGACGTGGCTACACGCTGCCGCTTCCACCAGCGTTTGGCGTACAGACTTTTGACGCGTAGCTGCAAGCGACGTTGGTTTCGGGGCATGTTTAAAAATGGGCGTTCAACCTTACAGCTCTGTCGAACTCTGGTGAACTGGAGCAAGATGTAACCTGCCAACCTTGCGTAATGCGGCCGCTGGGGACATCAAGGCTGGAGCACGAGCGGCCCCATAACCTGATTTAGCGGGCGGGCCCGGCCGATGTTGCCGCGGTAAATCCCAATCAAGGTATTATAGTACAGACAGCAGCGCGAAACCCACACTAAAGTGTGAACTCCAACAGAACATCGGTAAGCTGAATTCCCCTGTACCAGCTATGAAAATAATTGTCTTCGGCACAAAGCCATACGATCGTACGTATTTCGATGAAGCAAATGAATCGTTCGATCATGACATTACGTACCTCGAAACGCGGCTCGATCACCGATCGGCGCGGCTGGCAGAAGGCGCAGACGCTGTGTGTGCCTTTGTGAACGATACGCTCGATGCGGCGACGTTGGAACATCTGTCGGCCGCCGGGGTTCGTCTGGCAGCGTTGCGGTGTGCCGGTTATAACAATGTCGATCTTGAAGCCGCGCAGAAATGGAACATCACGGTAGTACGCGTGCCGGCCTATTCTCCCTATGCCGTGGCCGAGCACACGATCGCGCTTGTTCTGGCGCTAAATAGAAAGGTCCACCGTGCGTATAACCGCATCCGCGAAGGTAACTTCGCTTTGGACGGACTCATGGGTGTCGATATAAACGGCCTTACAGCCGGCGTTGTCGGCACCGGCAACATTGGAACGATCGTGATTCGCATTCTAACCGGTTTCGGCTGTCGTATTCTCGCCTGCGACCCGATTCCGAATTCCCGGTGCAGGGAGCTTGGCGCCACGTACGTGACGATCGATCACCTTCTCGGCGAATCGGATATCGTTACCTTGCATTGCCCGCTTACGCCAAACACACGTCACGTTATTGATGAAACTGCCGTGGCAAAAATGAAGGACGGGGTCATGCTGATTAACACAAGTCGGGGCCTGTTGATCGATACCCGGGCGGTGATCGCGGGATTAAAATCGAGGAAGATTGGATTCCTCGGTCTCGATGTTTATGAAGAAGAAGGGGATCTGTTCTTTGAAGACCTGTCAAACCAGGTTATCCAGGATGATGTCTTTGCCCGATTAACGACATTCCCGAATGTCATTGTTACCGGACACCAGGCGTTCTTCACGCGCGACGCATTGCGCAATATCGCACAGACGACACTTCAGAACATTCGAGAGTACGAACAAACAGAAAACTGCGCAAACCGCATTACGGCAGCAACATAGGACTGGCGCGACACGGCCGTGGCAACGTTGGGTCCCTAATTATGGAAATTGATCTTTTTTCAGTATTTACGAAATCGCCCGAGCTTGTTTTCTTTATTGTTCTCGGCGTCGGCTATATGCTTGGCAATATCCGCTTTCGTGGATTTCAGGTAGGTCCTGCTGCCGGCGTGTTGCTGGCGGGACTGTGTTTCGGACATTTCGGATTGACCGGACCGATGGCATTTAAGGACCTCGGATTTATCCTGTTTATCTATTCCGTCGGATACCGGGCCGGGCCCCGATTTTTCTCGGCGTTCAAGGCAGATGGCTTGCGCTATCTGGTATTGTGCGTCGTCATTGTCGGCAGCTCCGTCGCCGTCACAATCCTGTTGAGCCGTATGTTTGACTTTTCGCCGAGTCAGCGGGCAGGACTTCTTGCCGGCTCTCTGACGAGCACTCCTACGCTGGTCGCCGCACAGGATGCTGTCCGGAGCGGTCTGGTGACGCTGCCCGAAGGAATTGATGGCGAGTCGGTAGCGGTGAATATCGCAATAAGCTACGCCATTACTTACATTTTCGGTATGGTCGGCCTTATCGCCCTGGTTCGGCTGCTGCCCGCGGTTTTGCACATTGATCTTGAGAAAGAGTCCGAACGCTATACGCAAGAGCACCGTCTAACGAGTGACGACGAAACCGTCATTAGACGCAGCGGATGGAGTCCGATTGTCCGGGCCTACAAGGTGTCTCACGAGGGCGTGATCGGCAAGAGCCTGAGCGACATCGAATTTCGCCAACGCACACACTGCGTGATTTCGTTGATCAAACGCAACGACGAGACGTTTTCGCCCACCCCCGACACCATCCTTCAGCTGGGTGATCGCATCTCGGTCTTTGGATTCCCCGATCACCATGTGACCGTTGCAGAGCTGGTGGGCGATGAGATCGTCGAACGTGGCCTGCTGGAGATTCCGGTCGAGAACGTGGCCCTTACCATCACCAGTGCTCGCGCCGTTGGTCGTCACCTGGACGACTTAAATATTGACGACAGGTACGGATGTATCATTACTCGCATCACCCGTGCTGCCGTGGATATACCCCTCAATGCGAATCTGACGGTCGAAAACGGCGACACCCTGCAAATCACCGGATTGCGAAGCCGCATTGATGAATTGGCCGAAAAATACGGGCATGTCGAACGGGATGTTCAGGAAACCGATTTGCTGACCTTTTCGTTCGGGATTGCACTGGGTTTATTTATCGGCACGATAAGTTTCAAGGTCGGGAATCTCTCGCTTGGCATCAGCACCGCGGGCGGGCTGTTGTTCTCGGGCATTCTCGTCGGATGGCTGCGATCGTTGCATCCGAATTTCGGACGCGTACCGCCGGCAGTACGCTGGATATTCATGGAACTCGGACTGATGCTGCTGATGGCCGGTATCGGACTCAACGCCGGCAAGGGACTACTGGCCGCACTGTCGAGCGCCGGGCTTGAGTTGGTCCTCGCCGGGCTGATGGTTACGACCGCCCCGGTATTGATCGGAATTCTGGTCGGACGTTTCCTGCTGGGGATGAATCTCGCGCTGCTGCTCGGCGCGCTCACGGGCGCAATGACCAGTACGCCGGCTCTCAACTTCGTCACGAACGCCGCAAAAAGTTCGGTTCCCGGACTTGGATACAGCGGCACGTACGCATTCGCCAATATCATGCTCGCGATAGCCGGCACCTTGCTGATGTTGGGGTGATCGGCTGAGGGTTTGATTGGTCGATCGTCATGTACCCGGCTGCTGCGTCGCAACGACATAAAAAATATCCAAAGTCCGACGGACTGCTAGCGTACTATCTGATACGTTACGGAGATTAAAAATGGCACGATTTATGCATTACTACCGTTGATATGAATACCAATCAATCCGGCCGGGATTCGCCCCGCGCGATCTATATCGATGCTTCAATAATAGCTGGATGTTTGTCGCCGCAGCTGAGTGACGGATCTCGTACCATCATCGAGAATAGCAGAGCGTCGAAATCTCCACTGTGGCTCTCCGATCTTACAGCCGCTGAGTTGGTAATGGCGGGCTCCGGTTTTATCGAAGAACTAGCCGATTTCAGCGGCTATGGACTGGAACCAATTCAGACGCAGGAGAAGCACGTCGCTCTGATGCGAGAGTATCAAAAAGCCGCTGTGTTTCCCCCCGAATTCACATTTGACATGCTGCATTTCGCATTGGCAGTTTATGCCGATGCTACGCTGGTCACATGGTTTTATTCCGAAATAGAACATGCCCGGAAACTGCAATTGATTAACGCCATCAATCACCGACTTGGCCTTCACAGGCTCGCGGTTCGTAGACCGGACGACGTTTCGTTGCCAGCCCGCTGTAACGAGGTCAACAGAATTCGGCATATCAGGAAGCAACAGTTCAAGCTGACCCAACACGTTTCCGATAGGGATCTCATTCTGCATATACATCTCGAAGGCGAACGCAGTACAGATTTGGTCAGTAATGGCGGGCAGCATGTCACATCCACGGATGTGAATACAACCGCCGCGCCGCCGCCGGCAGCGCAGCGGAATATGAGTAAAGTATCGGCCGCCCTTTCCGGAATTGGCTGGCTGTTGCTGCTGATCTCGTTGTTAATCGGCGACAAAGCGCAACCGCAGAAATTGACATTTTTCGACCGTTTACTTGATATCCCACGGCGCTTCGAATGGGACATGGACCTTGCCCGTACGGCAATGATTTGCCTTCTCGGCAGCCTGATAATGGCCGTGTCTGGTCTTTGGTTCCGGCTGTCCTGCAACACCGAGAAACGGTACGACCGGGTGACCGTCTCACTGCTGGCGCTCGCTACGTCGTCGATAATCGGTGTGATTCGACTCGGCTTGTTGATGTAATTCGTACACGCTCAGGCTTCCCGGATCAGACGCTGCACATCACAATTCGCTCCGACGAACAACTTGTCGGAGTTTTTTCATCGGTTACCCCACTCCGAGTAGTAAACGCGCATCCAGGTATCAGGAATTTCCGATCGCCGGTCCATATCCGCTGACAGCCTGCGGTACTTTTTCCATTTTCGGTCGTCGCCGAACCGTAACATCCGGTGTATTCTTGCATCCGTTTTTAGCACGTGCGTTGCACGCGGCGTCGCCTACGGACGTTGAAATCATTCCAACCATTGATGAACATGCCACAGGATCACGTATCGCCACCCATAGAATCATCGTTGGATCGTCGCCTCACCGTCTCGGTTCGTGATGGCGCATCGCATGCGGCGATGCTCGGTTGTGGCGAAACGTATATGGGTGCTTTTGCGGTGTTTCTCCAGGGCACACCGTTTCAGATCGGCATGCTCGGCACGTTACCACAATTCGTCGGCGCTGCGTTCCAGATAGCTGGAGTAGGATTAATGGAGCGTTTCGGTACGCGCCGGAGCCTGATCGTAGGACTTGCGATCGGCCAGTCGCTGTTGTGGTCGCTGATTCTCACTCTGACATACACGGCACTCTCGCCGACTGCCGCAACCACCGTGTTGATTATTTTCGCGGTCGCATATCATTCGCTGGGCGGTTTTATTAATCCCATTTGGAACAGCCTGATCGGCGACATTGTACCCGAAACGTTTCGCGGCCGTTTTTTCGCCCGACGCAATGCCATCTGCAGCGGCGCCACGCTGCTGGGCGTGATCGGCGCCGGCGCCGTCCTGCACCTCAGCGCCGTCCACGAACGAAAGGCGATCGGATTTGCGGTGATCTTCGCCGCGGCCGCCGCGGCCCGACTGAGCTCGGCGTACTGGCTCAGCCGGCACGACGATCTACGATTCAGCCACGGTACGCAGTACGACTTCACCATGACCGGCTTCCTGGGTCGGCTGTTCAAGTCCAATTTCGGCAGGTTTGTCCTGTTCGTTGCCGCTATCAATTTTTCCGTCTGGATTGCGGCGCCCTACTTCGCCGTTTACATGCTGACCGTCCTGCGACTATCCTACGCGGAATACGCAGGGCTCCTGGCTACATCTGTGATCAGTCAGGTTGTCATGCTCCAATTTGTCGGTACCCTGTCCGACCGCTTTGGCAATCGCATTATCATGAAGGTCTGTTCGGTGGGCATCTGTATCGTTCCGTGCCTGTGGGTGTTTACCTCGTCTGTTATGTGGCTGGCGTGTATTCAATTCATGGCGGGACTCAGCTGGGCGGGACATAATCTCGCCGCTTCGAACTTCATTTTCGATGCCGTGACGCCGCAGCGGCGGCCCCGGTGCGTGGCGTATCAGGCAGCGATCAACGGTGTTGCCGTATTTTCCGCGGCCTCACTCGGCGGCTACATCGCGACACACGCACAAAACCCCATTCCGTTCCACCGCTGGTTTAACGTCCCGGAATCCATCTTCACCTTTATTTTTCTGTTATCCGGCGGTCTGAGACTACTGTCCGTCCTGATTTTCCAGCCCCTGTTCCGCGAGGTACGAGATGTCGAACCGATCGGCTCCGGCCGAATAATTTTCGGGATCGCAGCGATCCGCGCAGCCGCAACGTTTGCTATCCGGCCGGTAGCGCGGCTGCCGCCCACACAAACGGACGGCGACGCCCCGGATAACCGGGTTGATGCCAACAGTCGCGACCGATCAAAATGAGACGGTAGCACGAGAATAGCTAAACAGGACGAATCGCAAAACCGGCAAAACGGTGCGCGGGCATCTCGCATGGCACGCGTGCGGAACAGACCAGTCAGGCACGAGATTTGCGTAAAGCTCATTGACCCGAACGACAATGCCGAATCCCGACTTGAGTTCTGGTCGTATACGCGACTCGCGAGGACGCTCGCCCTCCACGAACCCATAGCTGCATGACAACGTGGAGCCCGCGACTCGCGAGAACGTCGCACGGAGGTTCGTGCCAATTGGTGTTTGAACGGAAACTCCCGTAGGACAGATCACTGTCATGCAGGATCTGTGCAATCCGAGCGTGCTGTGCTGTAGTTTTTATACGTCGGTCGTGCTAACGTTTTTTTACCTTGAGAGGCTCAAAAAACATGTCGGAATCTCGAACCATTCTGTGTGTGGACGATGAGATCCATATTCTCAACTGCCTGAATCGGGTACTGCGTCGCGACCGCTATAGGATTCTCACGGCGACCAGCGGACCGGAGGCGATGCGCCTGCTTTGTGAGAACACGGTTGATGTCGTCATTTCCGACCAGCGCATGCCGGAGCAGAATGGTACGGTTTTCCTGCAGAATGTAAAGGATAAGTTTCCCGATGTCGTGCGCATCATTCTCTCCGGCTACGCGGACGTGAACGACATACTTGATGCAATTAACACGGGTGAGATATTTCGGTTTCTCGTGAAACCATGGAACGATGACGAACTCCGGGATACGATTCGGGCAGGCATCGTCCATCACGACCGCCATGCTACGCGCCGGGCACGACCGACAACGACGGCGATGCAGCAAATGGGATTCCCCGTTATAGCCGGCCATCAGATCGTGCGGAAACTCGGGCAAGGCAGCACCGGCGTTGTCTACCTGGCGCAAAAACTACCGGACGGCAACGGCGAATTCTGCGCGATAAAGGTGCTCAAGGTCACGCCGCAGGTTGCAGAGAACCGCAAGTACTTCATCGAACGCTTTCGCCGCGAGGCGGACGCAGCTTCACGCGTCGACCATCCCAACGTAGTCACGATCGCGAAATACGGCGTCACCAAGGACGCCGAGCACCCGACCCCGTATATCGTAATGGAGTACATTCCGGGCGAAACACTAAAGCAAATGATAAACTTCGGCGAGATCGAAAACTTGAGTCTGCCGCAGCGGCTCGATATTTTCCGACAGATCGCGGACGCACTGGCCACCATAAACAGACACGATATTCTGCACCGCGACATCAAGCCGGACAACATCATTGTCGACGAACATCATCAGATCAAAATCACCGATTTCGGTATTGCCAGATTACCGAACTCCGACCTTACACTTACGCGCGAAGTATTCGGTACGCCGAATTATCTCTCGCCGGAGGCTTTCCTCACCGCAAAGGTGGACCAGCGATCCGATATTTTTTCGCTCGGCGTCCTTGCTTACGAATTGCTTCTTGGCTCGCGCCCGTTCGTTGCCGACAACCTGCCGATGCTGGCGCTGGTGGTGCAAACCAAGCGGCCCGTCGAACCGCGACTTCTCGATCCGACATTCCCGCATGCACTCCAGAAAATTCTCGCGAAGATGCTCAAGAAAAATCCCCGGTTTCGTTATCAGACGGCTGACGCCGTACTTCAGGATCTCGACAGCTATCTCAGCGATTCATTTGAGATCGATCCGAGCCTGAACGCAGCGTGCGAACAGGACTGGAGTCGGCGCCATGCGTCGATGGTCAGGATGTAGCGCCGGTGGTGATCGCGGGAATGCTTACAGTAAATGTCGTACCCTCACCGACCTGTGATTCCACGTCGATTCGGCCGTCGTGTTCCTGAATGATGCCGTACGATATGGACAGGCCGAGACCGGTTCCCTGCCCTACCGGCTTGGTTGTAAAAAAAGGCGTGAACAGGGAGTTCACGTACTCCGGCTCGATCCCGCTCCCGGTGTCACTGATACGTACGATGATGTGCCCACCGACGCACTCGGTGAGAATACTTATTACCCCTTTATCCGGTATTGCCTCCGCTGCGTTCACCAGCAGATTCAGAAACACCTGATTCAGCTTTCCGGGTTGGCAAAGTACCTTGGGTAACGCTCCCAGCGTCTTTTCTACCGTGCATTTGTACTTCAGGTTGTTCCACACGATTCGCAGCGTGCTTTCGATACACTCGTTGATATCCGCTTCGACCTGTTCGGCTTCGTCAACCCGCGCGAAACTCTTGAGGTTCTGCACAATGTCCTTGACACGATTGGTACCTTCCAACGATTCGCTGATAAGGTAGCCGATGTCCTGAAGCACAAAATCCAGATCTTTCTCCGACTTGGCCTCCGAAATAGACTGGAGCAACGCCGTCACCTGCGGCGCATCAATGCCCTGGAGCAGTCCATCGAGCCGGTCGTACATGACGAATAACTCCTGAAAATGGAGGACATAATCGTTGAGCGTGTCGATATTCCCCATGATATACGCAACGGGATTGTTGATCTCGTGGGCGACTCCGGCCGCAATGAGTCCGAGCGATGCCAGCTTTTCGGATTGAATCAATTGCGCTTGATTCTCCTTCAACCTGGCATGCATCTCTTCGAGCCGTTCTTTACTGGTGCGTAAGTCGTGTTCGGCCTTGTTCCGCTCGGTGATGTCGCGGGCTATTGCGGTGACAAACATGCCTTCGTCGGTTTTCCAGTTGGCCAGCGATACTTCCATCGGGAATTCCGTACCGTCGCGGCGCAGCCCGATCAGCTCTACCGAGCGCCCTATTACTGTGCCGTGATCGAGAGACAGGTACACACCGATTCTATTGTTGAATTTCTTGGCAAAGCGTTTGGGAACGATCGATGTGACGGTCTTGCCAAGGATATCATCCGAGCTGTAGCCGAAACACGTGCGCGCCGCGAGATTCCAGAAAATGATCTTGCCGTCGCTGTCGGTCGAGATAATCGCGTCGTACGCAGATTCGACCACGGCGCGAAACCGCTCCTCGTTTGAGCGAATATATTTCTCCACCTCCCGCTGCTCGGTGATATCACGCAGCACGGCCACATAATTACTCTTTACGCCGGACGCATCCAGTACCGGCGCAATGGTTTCCTCCACATCAAAAAATGTACCGTCCTTGCGTTTATTGACATACGAACCCCGCCAAATCTCGTCGCGACCGAGCTTGGCGTACATGTCGCGGAACAGCTCGGAATTCTCCTTGCCGCTGTTGAGAATGCGCGGATTTTGTCCCAGACTCTCCTCGCTGGTAAATCCGGTCATCCGTTCGAACGCAGGATTTACGTACTGAATCACACCCGACACATCCGTGATAATGATGCCCTCACCGGTAGCCTCAAGCGCGGTCGCGAGCCTGGACCTTTCAGCTTCCGCCCGGCGACGCGCGGTTACATCTCGCACCACGGCCACGTAGTTGAGCGTATTCCCGCCGCTGTCACGTACCGGCGCAACAGACTCTTCGAGGTTGATGAACGAGCCGTCCTTCCGGCGGTCCAGAAAAGAGCCGTACCAGGTCTTCTCGCCCTCCATCGCTTCGAGCATCTGATCATACCGCCCGTCGCCGTCGCATCTCTTGAGAATACGCGTCAGCTGCCCGATCGCCTCCCGGCGCGTATACCCCGTCATCTTCTCAAAGGCACGATTGACATACTCAATCTTCCCGCGCGTGTCCGTAATCATGATCGCTTCGCCAGTTGATTCCAGCGCCGTCGCCAGGCGGCGCAGTTGCGCCTGATTCTCCAGCCGCTGACGGATATCGATGGCAATACAAACAAGACCTGCAACCGCGTCGTCCTCGTCGAGCATGACCGATCCAGAAAAAGAGACCGGTATTCGATCACCATCGGATGTAAGCGCCACGGTCTCGACGTCTCTCAGCACGCCGACTTTCAGCAATGCCGCCAGACCAACATGTCGTGTATGCGTCGTCTTAATCGCCAAATCCGGGATTACCGCTACTATTTTCCTCCCCACCAGATCTGACTCGACGTAGCCGAGCAGCGCGATGCTTGCCTGGTTGACCGTGCGGATCACACCGTTCTCGTCGAGCACGAACAACGGGTCGATCATGTTCTCGATAATCTTCTTTACGTAATCGCGGGCAACGTGACTTTCTTCCAGTCGCGCGGTGACCGCATTGAACGCATCGATCACCGTTCCGAATTCGTCGTCATACCGACGAGCGAGCCGCACGGAAATGTCACCGTCAACGACACGCGTCGACACGTGCTTGAATTCCTGCAGACGCCGACGGCGACGATCAGCCAGCATGTAGAAGCACAATACGGCCACAACCAGAACGATTGTGGCAGATGTAACGACGTTCGACCGCAATCCGGCGACCATATTAATGCGGGCAGACGGGTCACCGGTCACGGCGATCGCGGCCACGACCTGATTGTCTCTATCCAGCACCGGCGCGATCACCGTTAGTGACATGTCTGAATCGGCGCCGGCGGTAGGCACAATGGTCGGCGTACCGGTGTTGCACATTGTCTCGACCGCTGCGTGCATGTCTGCGGAGAGTGACAATGAAGGCGACGCGATACCGCTCGCCAGCGGCACCTCCATCGCCCGCGTGGCAGAACCGCCCGAGATTTCCGGTTGCTGCCGCAGCACCGCGAAAATCCGAACCGACATTGCCAACTGCCGCTCAGCGCGTTGCGTTCTGAGCATTCGATGAAGCGCGATGCGCCGATCCTGGTATGCCGCCGACGTTCGCGGCGCCATCACGAGTGCCACAACGTCATCCCGAAGCGTGAGTGCCAACGCACCGGCAGCGGTAATCAACCTTCTATGATCGGCAGCCTCAGCTTCGACCTGGAACCGGGACATTGCAATGCCGGTCACGATCCCAAGACATGCCGCCGTCACAAGAAAACCGGTCAAACCCGGTCTGGCTGATAAATCCATCGAACGGCGCTCCGACATCATCTGTTGTTGTGGTCCATACAGCGCGGTCTGCCGCGCGTACCCCGAATCACACGTCGTTCAGGGCGTAGAGAATCCGGACCCCGAGGACCTGACGTTGAAATTGCCCCCAGCAAGGGGCATGAAGGGCGCAAGGTATTGCCGATTCACGCCATTCACTATCTTTAGGGAATACGGCTGAGCCTTCTTAACGGTGACCGGGGCCGGATGCACAGGGTTTCTACGTTGCACGACAAGGAAAAGAGAGACATCGGGAGATCGCATGAATAACATTGACCGATAACAGCAAAAGTATTTCAGCGAACATCGACGTTACTCATCTTCTATTAGTGCAGCGGAAAGAGGTTGCGTGCGCGGCCGGGTTCGGTCTTGCTGAAATAATCTCGATTTCGTTTTTCGTGTCATCCCGCTCGTTTATCGTTAATAATCGTATATACGATTTGTGCATAAATCAATGCCTGTGACGGAGCAATTTGTCTGAGGACAGGGCGGCGATCCGACCGGCTGCCACAGTCCGTGAAGATCGCTGCATGCGATCCTCTATTACCCACCCTCAGCCGTAGAGCCATCGGCGTAACCGCAAGGCGCGAAGCGTCGCGAAAACGACAGCGAAGATCGCTGTGCTACCCAGGGACATGCCAGTCCCAGCCGGTAGTGGCGGTTCGTAGTAGACCAGTCGTGAATATTCTGGTACCAGACGTACGCTCAGGACGCGGGTTGCATGCCGTTGTTCGGTGCCGTATGGTTACTCGGAGTCTCCGTCAGACCGGCGGGTGACGCCCGATAATCCCCAACCCGATTACCTTACGCACGCCTTCGGCCCTTCCGTGCCGAACCGGAAATATTGAGAATCGATCATGGCACACGATATGACGGACTGCTGCATTATAGGTGGCGGCATCATCGGCATGATGTCCGCCATCGAACTTTCGACATCGGGTATGCACGTCACAGTGCTGGAACGCGGTCGGGCAGGCACGGAATCGTCGTGGGCCGGCGGGGGTATTCTCACACCGATATACCCGTGGGAGTATCCCACATTCATAACTGAGCTTGGCCGCTGGTCGCAGCAGCAGTACGTGGAATTGTCCGTGTACCTGCAGCACAGAATCGGGATCGACATCGAACGTATTGTGGGCGGAATGATCGTATTGGATGCCGACCAAGCGTCACGCGCAACGGCCTGGGCTGCGGCTGAAGAAAGCGTGCTAAGCCTTATTACCGCGGAAGAAATGCTCACCTACGCGCCGCGATTGGCCGCCGATCTGCCGCAGCACGGCATCTGGATGCCGGAGGCCGCCCACCTGCGCAATCCGCGATTGATGACGGCGCTCAGGAAACTTTTGCCCGAAATCGGTGTTCAACTAATAGAGGACTGCAGTGCCGAATCGATCATTCTGCAAAAACATCGGGTCGCCGGCGTGGCGACGCCGACAGGAGACATTGCATGTGAGACGGTAGTTGTCGCCGCCGGTTGCTGGAGCCAGGACCTGCTGACGAGGTGGATCGGCGAATCCGTTATTCGCCCGATACGCGGTCAGATTCTGCTCTACGAATGCGAACACCAATTAATGGCGCCGATCGTCGTTCAGGACGGTAATTACGTTATCCCGCGTAAAGATGGCTGCGTCCTCGTCGGCAGCACGCTCGAAGACGTTGGCTATGACAAGTCTGTAACCGAAGCAGCGCGAACGAAACTGACTGCCGTCGCAGAAAAACTCGTGCCCGAACTAACGCCGGACCGGATCGTCCGACAGTGGTCCGGGTTGCGGCCGGGTTCGCCGCAAGGCGCACCGCTGATTTCACAGATACACGGCGTAGCCGGATTATTCGTAAACTCAGGGCACTACCGCAACGGCATACTGCTCGGCCCGGGATCCGCGAAACTCCTTGCGGATCTGGTCTTGGAGCGAGATCCGGTTGTGGATCCACGACCGTTTCAGGCTAATGACATACAGGCCGCGGACGTATGCGGCGAACCAGCGCACTGCGCATCACATAACGGAACACCGGATGCATTTTGACACAGCCATAGCGGTGATTCCAGCACGATATCAGAGCACCCGTTTTCCCGGCAAACCGCTCGCTCCCATTGCCGGCGTACCGATGATCAAACGTGTATACGACAATGCGGCACGACTGGACGTCGCGCGCGTCTTAGTGGCAACAGACGACCGGCGGATCTTTGACTATGTGGAATCATTTGGCGGCCAGGTAGTGATGACGTCACCCGATCACCGGACAGGCACCGATCGTATCGCCGAAGCCGTTGGCGACGACAACAACATGCTGGTACTGAATATTCAGGGCGACGAACCGCTCCTGCCGTTAGCGGATATCAACGGATTAATCAACGACATGCGACAAAAGAGCGATGCGGAAATGGCGACAATTGCCGTACCAATCGACCGTACTTCCGCAGAATTTACGGATCCGAACGTGGTGAAGGTTGCGCTGGACCGCAATCAATACGCACTGTATTTCAGCCGGGCGCCGGTACCACATCACCGAGCCGGTCATGCAGTGGACGTTCATCCATTGCGACACTGGGGCGTCTACGCGTTCCGCCGGCGATTTCTGGACGCGTTCGTTCGCTGGCCTCAAGGTCGGTTGGAGATTACGGAAAGCCTTGAGCAGCTACGGGCCATTGAGAACGGCGCGCGCATCTTTGTGCGAATCGCGCAGACACACACCGCCGGCGTTGATGTACCGGAGGATATCAGTAAAGTAGAGGCGCTATTGGAGAGTCACGACATATGCCCCCCATAAACATAGAGATCACACCCGACGCCGCCGTCGGCGATTCATGTCCACTCCTGGTCATTTCCGGACCGTGCGTGATCGAGAGCGAAGCCTTGTGTATGGAGATCGCGGGCGTTCTTGCCGACGTCGCCGCGCGCAACCCACTAAACCTGGTTTTCAAGGCATCATTCGACAAAGCCAACCGCACCAGCATCCGTTCGTTCCGCGGTCCTGGCCTGACAGAAGGGTTGCGGATCTTAAAGCATATCAAGGACACCTACAAGCTGCCGATCCTGACTGACGTCCACGAACCCGCGCATGTGAAGGCACTGGCCGAAGACGTGGATATATTGCAGATTCCGGCATTCTTGTGCCGCCAAACCGACCTCCTCGTCGCGGCCGGCCGCAGTGGTCGCGTGGTAAACGTAAAGAAAGGCCAGTTTATGGCGCCACGCGACATGAAAGCGGCGATCGATAAGATCCGTTCCACCGGAAACAATCGTATTCTTCTGACCGAGCGCGGGACGACATTCGGCTACAACAACCTCGTCGTAGACATGCGATCGCCGGCTATCATGCGGTCGCTTGGTGTGCCCGTGATATTCGACGCCACACATTCCGTGCAACTTCCCGGCGGACAAGGCGAATCCAGTGGGGGACAACGCGAATTCGTCCTGCCGCTGCTACGCGCGGCGACTGCTGCGGGCGTGGACGGTATCTTTCTTGAGACCCATCCGCACCCGGACAAGGCATTATCCGACGGGCCCAACGCCGTCCCGCTCGATACAATTGAAACAACCATTAGACAGGCGATCTGTATCCATGACGCTCGAATCAAAGCTGAAGGCCATTGACACCATACTGCTCGACATCGACGGGGTCCTGACAGACGGTCGCGTCGGGTACAGCGCCGATACCACGGTGAAGTTTTTCCACATCCGAGATGGTCTGGCGATACGGCTGGCGCTTCAGGCCGGCCTGAATGTAGGCATTCTATCCGGCCGCGACGATCCTGCCAACCGCCGACGGGCCGAGGAGTTGCGAATGACATTTTACTACGGCGGACGAAGTGACAAGCGTTCCGCCTTTCAGGCGTTGCTTGCCGAACAACGGCTGTCTGCCGACGCGTGCCTCTACGTCGGCGACGACATTGTCGACATTCCGGTATTAATTCGGGCCGGCGTCGGGGTGACTGTTGCAGATGCCCCGGACGAGGTGAAAGCCCGCACAGATTGGGTTACCACCAAACGCGGCGGCCACGGCGCTGTGCGTGAGGTCATCGTAGCCGTTCTGGAGGCCCAGGACAAGTGGAACACAATCGTTGCGAAATATGACGAGGCATCATAAAGGATCCGTTTCCACCATGATCAAATGGATGTTACTTTGGTTGCTATTCGTGATCTACGCGGCAATCGGCGATACGGTTCCCGGCGACATTACGATCACCAATTTTAAGGTTGGCGGCGCCGATTACGTGATCGAAGGCGACCATGCAGTGATATTCGGCAATCACGTGCACATCACCGGCGTAACCGCAACCTTGATACGCGAAAATGACGAGATACGGATCACGACGCCGGCTTGTGATTTTGATCAATTGGCGCGATCAGGTTCGAGCAACAAGCCGGTACAGGTCGTCAGCGCGAATTTGCGCGTCGACGGAGTTGGCTTCGATCTGGATTTCAATCAGAACCGTATACTGATACGAAACAACGTCAAAGTGAGAATATACGATTATGACAATGACATCAACGGTGATGAATGATGCGTGATCACGTGCTTGTTGCGATCAGGGCTTGGTGTTTCCGCCGTGGCGTAGTCGGTGTCCTGCTGGTGTTTTTCGCGTGTACGGCGGACGCCGATGACAGCGCCACTGCGGATAAACCGGAGGACAAGGTCCCGACAGAGAGCACGACAACGCAGACAATGCCGGAGGCGCCGACCGATATCACATCGGACAGTATGGATTTCGACGTCGAAAACCGACGTGCCATATTTACCGGCAACGTGCAGGTCGTCGACGACGCACTTACGTTGAATGCCGATTCGCTGTACATTCATTTCGACGAAAACAACAAGCTCGAAGAAATCGTAGCAGACGGCAATGTCGTCGCGACGTCCGGAGAAAATAAGGCCAAGGGCGGCAAGGCGTTATATGACTTTCGAAACGGCCATGTTGTGTTGTCGAATAACCCGGAATTGATCCGGGGTAAAAACCGCATCATCGACGCCGATATAATAATATATAAACGCAACGAGGGAAAATTCGAAACTCGGAGAGGCCGCCCGCGAATTTTATGGTTTGACGACCGCAAAGATGCGTCACCCTTGTCGGACCTCGCCCCCTTTGGCAATACAGGGGATAAGCCGTGAGTGAGTACCTCCTCGAGGTAGACAAACTGGTAAAGTCTTACCGCGGCCGTACGGTTGTAAACGGCGTCAACCTGTGCGTTCGACACGGTGAGATTGTGGGCCTTCTGGGCCCCAACGGTGCGGGAAAGACCACCAGCTTCTACTCGATTGTCGGCTTGGTCAAGCCGGATTCCGGGCGGGTGCTTTTTCACGGCGAAGATGTGTCGCACATCCCGATGTACAAGCGGGCGCGCCTCGGTATGGGGTACCTGTCGCAGGAACCGTCGATTTTTCGCCGATTGACGGTACGGCAGAATATCATGGCCATCCTTGAGACATTGGAACTGAATCGACGGGAGCGCAACGATCGTCTTGAATCCTTGCTCGATGAATTGAAGTTGACCGGGCTTGCGGATCAAAAAGCGATGACCCTGAGCGGCGGCGAACGGCGGCGCCTTGAGATAACGCGTTCACTGGTGACGAATCCCAGTTTTATCATGCTCGATGAACCGTTCAGCGGCGTCGACCCCATCGCAGTGTATGATGTGCAGAATATCATTGCCCAGCTTCGAGACCGTGGGCTGGGTATTCTGATCACGGACCACAATGTCCGTGAAACCCTTGCAATAGTCGATCGTGCTTATATAATTTACGACGGCAAAATACTTTGTGAAGGAAACAGTGACTTCCTGACTAACGACGAAAAAGCGCGGGAGATGTATCTCGGTCCGCAGTTTGCCGTGTAACCGCGGCCACCGGGAGCAGTATCGTTCGCAACACGACCTAACT
Organism: Verrucomicrobiota bacterium; assembly: GCA_021772615.1. Classification (GTDB taxonomy): domain Bacteria; phylum Verrucomicrobiota; class Lentisphaeria; order JABSQK01; family JAJFLO01; genus JAJFLQ01. The sequence continues at coordinate 28,512 of JAJFLQ010000142.1, forward strand.
ATCAAAGAAAGGATCCTCAAATGGAGAAAATTATTGCCGCAAGGCATATGGTTGTCAGCGATCAACTTAAGGAATTCATTCTCCATGAGTTAACGAAAATAGAGGAAGATTATAGAAAGCTCACGTCGGTTCGCGTTGTTCTGGATTCGCAAAGAAACTGGCACACAACTGAAATTATTCTTCACGGCAAGAACATCGTGATCGAGGCGAATGCGAAATCTAAAGAACTGCATTCTTCGATTACCAATGCAACCGCCAAGACCAGGAAGCAGCTCAAGCGCCACCTCGATAAGATCAGAAGTCACCACAGCCACAAGTCTGTAAAGAAAGAACTGGTCACCGAACTCGAGTCGGTAGATTAACCGGGCGCGCCCCGTCATACATTTTCCTGTGCCTGATTCTACCATGCCACCCTTATTGGTCGCGACGGGAAACCGGTCGAAATATCTCGAATTCTGTCGCCTTTTGGAACCGTCCGGCCATGACATCATCATGGCTGGCGACATCGCCGAGTTGCCGGAGATTCAGGAGACGGGAACGTCATTTGCAGAAAACGCCGTAATCAAGGCCGTTGCCGTTGCGACATGCACCGGGCACCCGGTTTTTTCCGATGACTCCGGCTTGGAAGTCGACGCGCTCGGCGGCGATCCCGGCATTCATTCGGCTCGTTACGGTGGGCCCGGCCTTAACGACGCCGAGCGCATGGCACTGGTGCTTGAACGGTTGAAAGGACATCAAAACCGTGCCGCCAGATTTACTTGTGCGATCGCCGTGGCCACACCGGACGGTGTGATCGGATCTGCACAGGGGGCGATCGAGGGCCTCATAGCGGAAATCCCCTGCGGCGCCAGCGGGTTCGGCTACGACCCGATCTTCATTCCGACCGGATACAGTCAGACGTTTGCGGAACTTGGGCCCGTCGTCAAGGCTACCCTGAGCCACAGGGCGGTCGCACTGAAAGAAGCCATATCCGCCGGCTTGTTTGATATCGTCGGCAAACCGATGTCGTCCACCAAAAATCCTTAATTCAACGGTCAGCTAGGAGCTTGTATGTCACAAAAATCGATGATAAAAAGAGCGTGTGAGGTCATGCCGGGGGGCGTCAACAGCCCGGTTCGCTGCTGGCAATCCGTGGGCGGCGCCCCACTCCTGATCGCTTCGGGCAACGGTACTGAATTGGCCGCTGTAGACGGCTCGCGTTACCTCGATTTCTGCGGATCCTGGGGGCCGCTCATTCTCGGTCATGCACACCCGGAAGTAGTCGAGGCCGTTCAGCGCACGGCCGCAGAGGGACTGACATTCGGTGCAACCACGGTGCAGGAAATTGAGTTTGCCGAGCTTCTGCTTGAGTGCATACCGTATGTCGATCAGGTTCGGCTCGTGAACTCCGGAACCGAGGCCGTGATGACGGCACTGCGCCTGGCTCGCGGCGTTACCGGACGCACCAGGATCCTGAAATTCGACGGCTGCTACCACGGTCATTCGGACGCTGTTCTTGTTTCTGCCGGTAGCGGACTGCTCACAGGTGGCCGTGCATCCTCCGACGGTATTTCTGCCGACACGGCAAGACAAACCCTGGTCGCACCGTTTAACGATCTCGATCGTGTGGCCGACGTCATGGCCGCAAAAGGCGACGATATCGCCGCCATCATCGTCGAACCCGTTGCCGGAAATATGGGTTTGATTCCACCGGCAGACGGCTTTTTGGAGGGCCTGCGGGAGTTGTCGACGAAACACGGCGCCCTGTTAATCTTTGATGAGGTCATTACCGGATTTCGCCTCGGGCCAACCACGTTCGGCGCGATACACGGTGTCACGCCGGACATAACGTGCCTGGGAAAGATCATTGGCGGCGGCATGCCAATCGGTGCGATCGCCGGACCGCGGCGGATTATGGAACACCTGGCGCCGGTCGGTGCGGTCTACCAGGCCGGGACGCTAAGTGGTAATCCAATCGCCGTGGCTGCAGGGCTCGCAACGCTGCGGATACTGCACGAATCGGATCCGTATGCGGACATATGCCGCCGGGCTACGGCGATGTCCGTACGATTAAATTCGCATTTCGAGAATGCGGATCTGAATGCCTGGTGCGCACAACTCGGGGGCATGTTTACGATATTTTTTACCCGACCGCCGGTACATAATCTCCAGCAGGCGAAGACATCCGATACAACACAGTTTGCTGCTTATTTTCACCACATGCTGTCTCGCGGTGTGTATTTGCCGCCCTCACAGTTCGAGGTAAGTTTCACGTCAGCTGCGCATACCGACGCCGAAATGGATCGTTTTGCACGCACTGTGATCGAGGTCGTGGATCTGATGAAAGCGGAAAATGTAAAATCGCAGCGGTAACTTCCAGATCCGGCGATTCTGAAATTTGCACTGCCTGCAAATCCACGCCTCACGACCAGAGATAAAAAAGCGCATGCTGCTGACTTCCCGCAACACCCCCGCCAATGGATACATCGTATGCCGCTAGGCCAATTTGCCGACAGATTTCCAGCATTGGTTCGTCGCCTTTGCCAGTCACGATTGCAGGAACGCATCGGACACGCGTGGGTGTTTACCGGTGATGACATGCCGTTCCTTAAATCCTTTGTGACAGCGTGGGTACAGGTCGCCGTCTGCACCGATAGTCGCAGCACCGGTGATGCATGCGGGACATGCGACGACTGCCGGCGTATCGCCGGCGGCACCTACCCGCATCTCCATGTTGTTCATCCATACTCCAAGACACGGCAGATTCTCGTCGACCGAATCCGCGAACTCGAGCGTGCGCTGAGTCTCAAGGCCGGCGGTAAACGGAAGGTAGGTCTCTTGTACCACGCCGACCGCATGCTTCCGCAGGCACAGAATGCCTTCCTCAAAACGCTCGAGGAGCCTGCCGGCGACACGATCCTCATCCTAATCACCACGAACAGCGAAGGCCTGTTGCCGACCATCCGGTCCCGTTGTCAGTATGTGTCTCTGCGACAAAATTCCCATTGTTACGCATTTCCAGGCTATGACGAGCTTCTGCAGGTTCTTGGGGAACTTCGAGCGGGCGTCGGCGCCGCCGTTGCCATTCGTGCAGCCGAGAACATACAGGGCATACTTGAACGCCTCGAGCAGGAATCGGAAGAGAGCGACGAAACGTCAACCGGCGATCCTGCACCCGCCGACGTTACGGAAGATAGGGCATTTCAGAGTAAACTCGAGGCGCAGCGGCTCGCGAAGCAGGCCGCACACCAGGCCGGCAACCGAGACCTGCTGATCAGCGCTATTCACACGTGGTTTGCGCAGGAGTTCATGCGCTCACTGGGGGTCGACACATCGTCGCTGCCAAACAGCGAGATGTACGCGCCCCCGGCATCAGGCGGTGCACCCGATACACTCGATGCACTGCAGAACCTGCAGGTTTCGGAAGACCTCGTTCGCAGCACGCAGTTGAATGTGCAGACACAATTGGCGATTCAGGATTTTTGCCAGAGAATCACCCGCAGGCAGGTGACGTAGCTCCCCGTTTCCGTGGGCGGAATTCGGAAAAACGCGAGTACCGACGTAAATGCCGAAAATCTTTCCGACCGACACAGCCGAAGACCGCAAAAAAGCACCCCTCGCAGAGTTATCGACAAGTTATCAACAGGATATTAGACACTGTCATTAACTTTTTGCATTTCATGTAACGTTCTTATAATAAATACGTTGCAAGCACCACGCCAACCAATGTCGATTTTTCTGGAAAAAATAAATTTGAAATTCGTGATATTGTGAACAGCTCCATTGTCGGTATACCGCCGATGACGCAACATTATTTTAACAAGCGATTTATAGGATTCTGTCACTCAATCAATTTGTTCAATGAGAATTCGACGATACCCTCGGCGCCCAACTCTTTCAGCGTGGGAATAAGTTCGCGAACCACGTGCTCATCGATAATCGTTGTCAACGCTGTCCAGTTGTCGTCGACCAGAGGCGAGATCGTGGGTCGGCGCATCGCGGGAATGATTTCGAGAACCTTCTGCAGGTTCTTCTTCTCGACATTCATCATCAGACCGACGCGGTTTTCGGCAGCCAGGACCGCGCTGAGAAGCAATGCTATTCGTTCGATTTTCTGGCGCTTGTCGGTATCGTTCCATGCAGCCTCATTCGTAATCAGCCGTGTCGTCGATTCGCAGATTGTATCGAGAATCCGTAGGTTGTTCGCCCTCAACGACGACCCCGTCTCGGTTATTTCAACGATGGCATCCGCGAGTTGCGGGGGCTTTGCCTCAGTCGCGCCCCAGCTGAATTCGACGTCCGCACTGATTCCCAGTTTACCCAGATATTTTTGGGTCATTACGACGGCTTCAGTAGCGATCCGTTTGCCGGCAAGATCGCTCGGCTCCCTGATATCCGAATCCTCGGGCACGGCAACGACCCAACGCAACGGACGCCGCCCCACTTTGCCGTATACCAGCTCTGCAACCTCAATGACGTCAAGACCGCTTTCGACAATCCAATCATAACCGGTCAAGCCGGCATCAAGAACCTCTTCGCCAACATATCGCGCCATTTCCTGAGCGCGGATCAGCATACATTCGATGCCGGGATCGTCTATCTCTGGATAATATGAGCGTGATCCCACTCGTATGCGATAACCCGCCTTTGCGAACATATCGATTGTTGATTTCTCAAGACTTCCCTTGGGAATGCCAAGTTTAAGAATAGCCATAGTTTGTGTTCCCGTATTTTCTCATAGTTGCTGTCGTAACTGTGCCGGCACGTATTCCGAGCTGAGTAAAGAATATGACGATAGTCGATATCACACCGTGCAGTCTTCCAGCTGAGAACCGTCTACGCGGCGATAAAAGCACGTACGTTGCCCGGTGTGGCAGGCCACACCGCCAACCTGTTCAACCTTGAAGACCACTGCGTCAAGATCGCAGTCCACAAGGATGTCGCGGACCACTTGCACGTGTCCCGAAGTCTCGCCTTTCTGCCATAGCGACCGGCGCGACCTGGACCAGTACGTCGCCCGCCCTGTTTCGAGCGTACGCGCCCATGATTCCTGATTGATGTAGGCGAGCATCAGAATCTCGCCGGTCTGATAATCTTGAGCCACGGCCGGAATAAGGCCTTGCTCATTCTTTGTAAAATCAAGATCTACCATATTGTCCTCGTTTGATTAGTTGTAGATCACCCGCTAAGGTAGCCCCTATTTTCCACCCCTCAACGCCTCTCCCGGACCGCCACAATGTATAGCGACGATGTATCGCCGACATATTGGAAGGCCACGCTGGCGGCGATTTTTCTCCTCCTTACCGTGCCAAATATCTGGTTGCCGGAGTTCAATATACACGAAGCCGGCCACGCACTCGCCGCCCGCACGATTCTCGAATCCGGTGATTTTTTTGTGCCCCATATCCAGGGCACAGGAAACACCGTCACGTCGCCGATGACATCGTGGGTGCTGGCCGTTACAGGACGCTTCCTGACCATTAACGAACTCACTGTTCGCATGGTCGGCATCATCCCGCTGGGAATGATAAGCGTATTTTGCGGATTCATGGTTCTGGCCGTCGCGGGCCGCCACGCAGCGGCTGTCGCTGTCGCAGCGGCCATATCGAGCGTGGCCGCATTGAAATACGGTATTCGCGGTGAATCGATGATGCTGTTCGCCATGTTCATCAACGCCGCATGGTACGCCTGGTTCTACCTGAGCCGGGAGAAACATAATTGGATGCTGGCCTGGTGCGCCGCACATTTGATGCTGCTATTCGCCGTACTTACGGGCGGCTTAAAAGCCATACTGTTTTTCTATTTCCCGCTTTGTCTACTCAGGCGGCCATTGAAAATATGGCTGAGATTGCGCCAGCCGGACCACATACTCTCGGCCGCGACGCTCGCCATGTTCCTCGGCATCTGGTACTTCTGGTCACCAAACCCGCCCGATGACGCCTATCGACTTATACATGAATTTGAGCAGCGCCACTCGACCTCAAGTTACTTCGCACGACTGTTTGTCTTTCCTTTCCTAAGCATGACACGATATTTTCCGTGGATATTCCTCGCATGGCCGGCGTTTTGCATGGCATTTCGGCCGCTCGAAAAGGCACCGGTCCTGGGCCAATTTTGCCGGACCATTATCTTCGCTCTGTTTTTTCTCTTCTGGTTGACACCGGATGTCGCCCCGGATCTGCTGACGCCGCTTATCGGCCCGTTATCGATTCTGATCGGTCTGAACTACGAGATTCTTGTACGTCGCCATGGCAGACACCTCAGACGCATCCCCAGGATCCTTGGTCGCGTGACTATTATCGCCGCCGGTGTTGCGTGGCTGGGCATTTTGACGTTCAAGGATGACGTGCTCACCGCGCCGGCACCGTTACTCGCGGGCGTGTTGTTGTGTGTGGCCGCCTCGGTTGTCCTCGGCGTGCTGCTAATGCGGGAAAAAATTCGCGGTTCAATCTGGCTCACCGTTCTCCTGGCAGTTGCAGCGATACAACTGGGCGCTACCGCCACATACGGTATCGTCTCATACCAATACGAAAGTCACAAGCGCATCCTATCCGGAAAATTGACCGCAAGACTGCCTGTGGATTCGCCGCTCTATGTTCTCATATCGGAGCGATCTCTCCATCCTGGCGAATACGTCTATTTCAATAACCCGATTGTGCCTGTCGAAAGCCTCCGCACCCTCCCGATTTACGTGGACACTGTATACATTCTCACCGCCAATACAAGACCGATATCGGTCGATAGACATTGGACCGCGATCAGTGAAACTGTCACCCATAACGGCCTCAACGTTCGCATATGGAAGGGAGAAAAACGGCTGCTGAATATTCACCCGGACCGACTGGAGTTTGTATACTCACCGGTAACAGGCGTTTTTCTTGCGTCAAGGCAGACGGTACAGGTTACGAGCTATCTGCGAGACCCGATCGAGCTGGAAATCATCAATGGACATACTGCGGCGACGACGACCGCGAACCTGACCGTACCGCCCGGGGAGTCGATGCAGCTCACGATTACCATTGATGCGACCGCATCCGACACCTTCCCGCCCGGCGATTCCATCGCTATTCGCTTCGAGCACAACCGCAAGCAACGTGTACGCGAGATCGATATCACCATAGTGAGGGAATCGGAACTATGATTACGACTGCTGCGCATGCGTATGACGATGCAATGGCGTTTATCGAGTCACTGTATTATCAAGGTATGAAGTTGGGCCTGGACACAACTCGCCGTATGCTCGATGCTGTCGGCAACCCGCATCAGGCCTATCACTCGGTCCACGTCGCTGGAACCAATGGTAAAGGATCCACGGCGGCAATGATCGAGTCCGCGCTGCGGCATGCCGAGGTTGCCACCGGCTTGTATACATCGCCGCATCTACTCACTGTCCGTGAGCGGATACAGGTGAGAGGTTCACTGATCGACGAAACCGCGTTCGCCCAACTCACATTTCAAGTACGGGAATGCACTGCGACGCTCTTCGGCACCGCGGATCGACCGCGTCCGACGTTTTTCGAGTTTATCACCACGATGGCGCTGCTCCACTTTCGTAACGAGGGCGTTGACATCGCTGTCGTCGAAGTGGGTCTTGGAGGTCGGCTGGATGCCACAAATGTGATTTCCCCAGCGGTCGCTGTGATCACCAATGTTGACCTTGACCATACGAATTGCCTCGGTTCAAATCTCACGGAGATAGCGGGTGAAAAGGCGGCCATAATCAAGAAAAAAATCCCGGTTATTTGCGGCGACAATAAACCCGAGGTGGTGCGGGTCGTGGAGCATACCGCGTCCCGAAATGCTGCGCCTCTGTACCTCATCGGCCGCGAATTCGATTCCTGCAGCGCCATCACAGCACATGCCGACAATGGATTCACGCAACGTAATACGGTACGCTGGAAGGATGATATCATTCCTATAAATACCACATTGGCCGGCCGCCACCAGTGCCGGAATCTGGCGACCGCGTTCGCAGCCATAGCAGTCCTACGGGATGATCACAAGTCACTGTCTTTGGAGGCTTTGCTGCGCGGACTCGCAGCCACCACATGGCCAGGAAGGATGCAACATCTCCGTGATCGCTGGGTTATCGATATTGCGCATAATCCCGCCGCGGTCGAGGAACTCGTTCATGGCCTGCACAGTCTGTTTCCCGACACCTCGTGGTCTGTGGTTTTTGCTGCGATGCGTGACAAAAACTGGCAGAATATGATCGCGCAACTGGTGCCCCTCGCACGTAAGCTGTATCTTGTGTCGATGGATTGCCGCCGGGCCGAATCGGCGGATCGCATGTTGGCTTTTGTGGCGGATCGATGGCCCGGGATGGACGCACTTGTATGCGCCGACGCTGCGTCGGCGCTTGCCCTGCTGGACCCCGCTGTACATACGGTGTTTGCCGGCTCCGCGTACTTGGCTGGTGATGTATTGATGCTGTTCAACGAGAGACAATCATTGTGACTTTATGGACAAGGGTAACACAGATCGGCGCGGCCGCGATGCTGCTCTGTGCAATCGCAAACATATCGGCCGGAGAACCCGACGGCTATCGTGAACTGGCAGAAGAAAAGGGCCGGCTACGCTACGAGATGGCAAAGGTGCGGATACAACTCCTGGACGAAAATGCGGAGTTCAAAGAACTGAATCAACGGATTACGAAGCTCCAGAAAGTACTGATAAAAAAACTCCATGCGCACCCGAAAATGGCGGAATTGATCCGGCAGCTCGAAGAGGTCGAAGGAAAATTGACGGAATAATGGCAGGCTGCTAGTCTCGGCGAACCTTCTTTATAAACTCGTCGATATCAAAATTTCCTTCGCTACTGTTCAATATTTGATCCAGCGCTGTTGGGTCGATTTCCTCATCGACGCGCCTGCGGCTTGTTTCGACCGCGGGAGATTCTGCCGCGTCGTTCGCTACGTCCTCAAAAACTGCCGCAAGCGCCTCCCTCACCTCCTCTTCGCCGGAGATGAACACAGTTTCTTCCGCTGCCGTCAACATTTTCTTGCCAACCTTTAAGTCGCGCTCACGTACCTCCATGGCTTCATGATGGTGTGTTTCGACAACAACCGGCTCCGTTTCAATCACGGGTTGCTTATAGGCATTCAGCACGGCATCGATAAACAGCATTATAAGATCGCGGCATTGCACGTGGACCACCGGTTCGATCTGGACAATCATGACGTCATCAGGAAGATGCAGGCTGTGCGCAAGATGGTCCAGGCAGTCGGGAACGGTCAGCGACCCTTTGCAGATCGGACACTCCCCCATGGACCCTGCCATACTCATATCAACGGAAAGTCGATAACCGCAATTGGTGCAATCCATTCGAAAATCAAATATCCCGTTGCTGTTGGCGACCTTCGGCACCAGGAAATTGTACACCCCCTTGAAACGTTGCCGCAATAGCCGCAGCAGGCGCATGTTCTCTTCATTCGCCTTGCGATCCTGGCCGGAAACCATGAATATCACACCGTATGTGTCTGTGAGATACTCCTCGAATGTGTTGAGCATCAACTTATCGAACGCCGGCGGCAGCTGTTGTATGTCGAGCGTGAGTTTGGCATCAAGAAATAGTCTGGTTGTGACCACGCCCTTGCGGTGCTTCTTCACCAGCGGCTTTAACTCGGATATCGAGGACGTGATGGTCGACAGACTCTGAACCAATATACTCATGTGATCAAAGTCATCGCCGGTGAGAACGATCTTCGGTGCCGGCGCAATCCAATCATTTGCCCCAAAAGGCAACGTTGCACTTATCTTGGGCAACGGAAACGTCACTTTCTCCAACGCCCCTTTCAGCTCGTGCATACGGCCCTTGAACATCTGCAGGCCGCAATAGGTTTCATAGGCTGTGAACGGGTATCTCTCGAACGGCGGCGGCGCCACTTTGAGATACCCATCCTCAATCAGATTATGGAGCCACAATGTGGTTTTTCGATGGCTCGACTTCTGCGAATCCAGCAGATCTTCAGTTGCAAATCCCTTAACTGCGAGATCGTACATATTTTTCTGTGCAGGATTCATCTCTGCGTCCGGCTCCCGGCTTCCGGCCAGAAACATGACGTTGTCGGGTGGCATGGTATTCTGGATCTCGCGATATTCGTCGACGTCGACGACGCAGTTCATCAACAGTCCTGTAACCTCGTTGTCATATTTGGCGTCGGATTCCTGGATCTCGACTTCCTGAAACGTCACATACGACGAGTCCCAGCTAAGCACCTCTGTAATGGCCTCAAGTTCAACGCAGTAAGGCGCGGTGGCATTCACCAGCCTTCCCTCGCGGAAGTACAGGACAGCTGTGGTATCGTCATCGCGGCGGATGTTGAGCTTACCGGTCTTTATATCGCCCTCCAGATATTGAAGGATACCAGGCAGATCGCCGGCCGATACGTGAACGGACAGCACGGAAGTAGCGCCGCCTGCCAGGTTTTTCACCAGGAATCGGTTGATTCTGGCGAGGCAGACTTCATTCACAAACGGGACAGTCACATAATCGTCTGCACCGGCAGCGAAGGCAGAAACACAGTTCTTGCCGTTTTCATCGTCTTCGCCGATCAACACGATCGGTACAGTTTTGTGCTTTCGTTCCGCCCGAAAGATGCGGCAAAATTCGATGCCGGTACGCTTTGGGTGTCCAACATCCGCGATTACCAGATCGATCTGCGAGATCGACATCAGCTGGAGCGCACGCACGCGCGAATGCGTACCGTGGACGTCGCACTTGTTTGCCGTCAGCAATGTCTTAAGCCCGAAACGGTTCTCGGAATCTCGCGAAAAATATAAAACTTCGAATTTGCTTTTTTCTGACATATATACCGTGGTTTTGTCTGGATTCGCCACGAACTGCGCGATACCATAGTCGGAACGGCTTCCAGTAGCAACTATTACACCCTTTTATACCACCCAATTCCCGATTGACAAACGTAATGAAGAGAATATCATCGGAAATCACCGACCGATAAACACGGTAGAAATTGTCTGTTTCGCACGTTACAGTTCGACGTCAATTCAACTGAGAGCGGCACCGTATCCTTTTAACTTCTAATCCCCCCGCAATGACAAAAAAGAAGACGTCAACCCGCAATCGCAGCCGCGCTAAAATAATCGCCTTTCTCGTAGCCTTTCGCGTGCTGCTCGTGCTCGTGGTTGTCGGTGTTCTTTACGCAGCAAAATCAGCCATCCACCAGGCCTTTTTCAACGCCAATCCACAGTTCACCCTCAAGACCGTCGATGTGGAAATCGTCAAGGGTGGCTTCGATAGAGACTATATTCTTGGCAAGCTCGCGTTTGTCGGAGGAAAAGATAATCTATTCGCCATTGATCCCAGACAAACCCGAATCGATATCCTGAACGACCCTCTGGTACAGGAGATCGAAGTCAGACGACTCATACCCGACACGATCAGCCTCACTGTTTTCGGCCGAACTCCTGTCGCACAATTAGTCCAGAGCGGCGGACAGTTGATTGATGCGGAAGGTATCGTGCTGAATCCCAGTTCAAAACGCGAAACGGAGACGCTTCCGATTATTACGGGCGTTCCCGACGCCCAATCGATTGCACCGGGAACGAAACTGGATAATCCGATGGTATTGTCGGCGCTGCGTTTTCTAAAACTAAAAACGATTGTCACCAACGGCAATTGGCTGGATGTCAAACTCATCCAGCTGATCGAGAATTATCGGGAACTCCGCGTCTATCTCAATGAGAACACCGATCACGGCATTCGCTACAACGCCGTGGTCGTCATTCCGGTCGACAAGATGAAGGCTGCGATAGGCAAGGTCCTCGACATCATACAGATGCGCAAACAGGCGGGGCAGCCCACCGGCTTCATCAACGCCACGTACGAAAAACGCGTCCCGGTTCGCCCCTAAAGGTGCGCCACGTGCGTAGTCACGACGCGGACGTCTCGGGAAAAATGGTTGCGTACTGATTGGCCCAGTAGGTAATGATCAAATCCGCTCCGGCGCGGCACAAGGCAACAAGTGATTCACGCGCCAATGCATTCTGATCGCCGTAGCCTGCGCGAGCCGCAGCGATCGCCATCGCGTACTCACCGCTCACCTGATAAGCGGCAAGGGGCAGCTCGGTTTTCTGACGGATCTGGTACAGAATGTCGAGATAGTACAGTGCCGGCTTGACCATCAGAATATCAGCGCCTTCGTCGACATCGAGCATGGACTCGCGGATCGCCTGGCGCCGGTCATCATAAGGCGCCTGGTAGGACGCTCGCGTCCCGCTCCCAGGCGCCGACTTCGCCGCTTCCCGAAACGGGCCGTAAAGGGCAGATGCGAACTTGGTTGAATAACTCATTATAAGCGTATTGATGAATTGCCCATTATCCAGCTCCCGGCGAATTGCCTGGACCTGCCCGTCCATCATTGCACTGGGCGCAACACCGTCGGCACCGGCACGTGCGTGGGACACGGCCATGCGAGCCAATGCCGCCAGTGTGACATCGTTGTCGACCGCGCCGCTGGTATTCAGTACACCGCAATGGCCGTGGGTTGTATACCCGCACAAACACACATCGGTTAGAATGAGAAGGTCCGGAAATTGACTCCGAATTTCCCGAACGGCGCGCTGTACAATGCCGTCGTCACGGTGGGCACAACTGCCGATCTCGTCCTTTCCTGCTTCAACGACGCCAAACAGGAGCACACCGCCGATTCCGCGTACAACAAGCGGCTCGATGGCGGCTGCAAGTAGATCAACGGTAAGCCGGCTCTGACCCGGCATAGCGTCAATCGCCGACTTCGTGCCGTCGCCGTCAATTACAAATATCGGCCAGATAAACCGATTGGGCGCGGGCGCGGGCATGCGCAACACATCACGAACGCGTTGCGTCTGCCTGTACCGCCGAAGTCGGACATCCGGGAAACCATTCATGCTGTCAGCTCCTTTAATCGTCGATTGACATAGTAGGCGGCCAGCGCCTGGACGCAATGCGCGACCGACGACTCCTCCGCCACTACATCCGGCTCGACATCCAGGCCACGCAGCGCCTGTGACGTCGGGCCTCCGATGACGACCGAGACTTTGTCGGCGAGCGCGGCCACGCCCCAGCTCGCAACGAAGGAACGAACGGCGGAGCCACTGCAAAACATCACGGCGTCGAATTTCGGCAGAGCCTGATATGCTATGGCTTCGTTCCGGTAAAGCACACAATCGGTCACTTCCGCACCGTGTGCGCGCAAGGCGTCGGCCACAGTCGTATCAGCAAGATTCGAACGCAGACGCAACACTTTGTCGCCGGATTGAATTGCCGCAGCCGCAGCCTGCAGCAACGATACCGCTCCATATCGGGCCGCCGGGACAACATCGGCAATCAGCCCATATTCGCGCAACACGCAACAGACACCTTCACCGGATGCCAAAATGCGTGGAATACGCCGGATATCGGCGTTTATCCCGTTCAACATCGCCATCAGACATCGCACCGCGGATGGCGACGTCAAGGTGACCCAGTCGAAATCATTGAGTTGCCCGAGAATTCCGCAACACGCCTGGTCCGGGACCAGCCGCATGAGTGGACGCAACACAGGAGTCCCGCAATAATCCTCGATATGCAACACCGAACGGGAGAGCAATGCAACACTCCCCGTAACCAACACACGCACACCGGCAAGCGCTGCGATATGTGGACTATACGCGAGTGCCGGATCCGCCAGATCGCCAACCAGGAGCAGACCAGGCTGCCCGTCCGCCGCGGCGTGGACTCGACTTGCAATTGTGGCTAATGTACCGTACACGATTGTCTCCTCATCGCAGCCGGCGGCAAAGACCATTGCTGCCGGCTGGGTGCCCGGCATGCCCTCGCCAAGAAGGTCTTCGACGATTTCCGGTACTTTACCCACTGCCATAAAAATCGCAATCGGCAAACCGGCGCGCGCATCAGCGCCAACGCCGCGCACACCGCCGCAGGCCAGCCGGGGTGTAATAACCGTGAATCCTCGTGCAATCCCACGACGCGTCAGCAGATGCCCCGTCCCGGTGGTCGCGGCGTTCAGGCTGCTGACACCTGGTATGACGCGAAACGGCAGCGAGTGCTTCGTAAGATTGTCAACTTCCTCTGCAAGACGGCCGTAAATCCCCGGGTCGCCCCCCTTTAAACGTACCACCCGGCTCCCACGCCGGACATGGTCCGCCTGCAATCCGTCGAGGACGTCGCGCGGCACCGCATATGCGCCGCTGCGCTTGCCGACATCCACGGCCTCGGCGTCCTCCTGGAGATGGCGCAAAAGCGGCCGTGCCACAAGGGCGTCGTAAAAACATGTGTCGCAGTGCCTTAGTGCTTCGACTCCCGCGACGGTGCACGCACTTTCTGCACCGGGCCCGCCGCCAACCAGGCGGACCGCGCGAACGAACAGACTGCGGACGCCCTGGAGCCGGACATCGTCTTTCCGGAACGTGAGAGCCAATACGCCCTGTCCGGGTGGCGGCCTCAGATCGCTCACCGCGATATACTCCGAAACGCGGTCCGCCAGACCAAGTCTGTTGAGTGCGGCAGCAGCGGTAATCAAGATATCTACTTCACCGCGATCAAGCTGCGCGAGTCGATCATCCACATTCCCTCGCACAGATCGAATTGTCGCGTCCGGAAATCGTCGCCCGCAGTACGCTGCGCGGCGATCGCTGCTGATGCCGACCACGGGTTGCGACATGGCACACGCCGACTCTCCGGCCCGCAACACAAGAACATCGCGAGGATCCTCGCGCCACGGAAGCCACCACCAGTCCAGCGTGCCCCGAATGGGATCCGGCAGATCCTTGGCACTGTGTACGGCACAATCCAACTCGCCGGACTCGACGGCGTCGTCCAGGTATCGCGTGAAGAAATCCGATGCCGACTGCTGCAACTCCGTCCGGCGATCCTCATCGCCGGGACTGGACATCCGAATCAGTTCGAATTTCAGCGGATGAAATATTGCCGCCAGCCGATGGATTGCCGATTCGGCCTGTATGACGGCAAGACAGCTGGAACGCGTTCCTGCCCGAATGCGATTACTGAGTTGGTTGCGAGTGGTCATGGATCGTGTTCAATTCGGCATGGATCGTAGCGTGACCGCTTGTTGCAGGGATCACGGCGGGAAACGGCAATCACATACTGTAGCGGCGCTGTTCGCCGCATCAACCCCGATCGCAATTCAGATAATCCGATTGACCATACAGGTCCGAAATATGCGTAACACGGTTGACACCGCCTGTTGCCACACATTGCCGAGCGAAACAACCAGGGGCAGCATTCTTCGATTTGCGAATAGAAATGGCAATGAACACGATTATACTATGCAGGATTGGCCGGGGCGTATCGGCCAATCTCTGAATGCAAACGTTTAACCAGTTCGCCGGTTTCGAATCATGGTCGCCCAGGGATCCCGATGGGATAAGCCCATCATCAAGAAGAACAAGATGGACCAGGAATATTGTTATATTCCGCGGCGCACCTTTCTATTCGGCGAGGACAATAGCCAGGCACGCATGCCGGGTCCATTGTACATGGCCAAGGAACCTATCAGCAATGTCGACTTCAAGCTGTTTGTCGACCAGACCGGTTACGACTACAAACTCTTCGATGTCATGATCCAGTTATCACCGGAACCGGGATGTCCCGCAACGCCGGTAAGTTGGAACGACGCCAAGGCATACGCGAGGTGGATCAGCGAGATGACAGGCGGCTATTACGACCTCCCGTCGCAGGAAGCATGGGAAATCGCAGCGCGCGGCGTCGATGGTCGGCTCTATCCGTGGGGTAATACGCCGCCAACTGACAAGCATGGCATTTTCTCGTTGAAGAAATACCGAAAATTCACCAATGTTTCATCGAAATTCCCCCTGAATATCAGCCACTTTGGCTGCGTCAACATGGTGGGCAACGTCTGGGAGTGGTGTTCCGAAGAGGTGATTATCGAAGATGACGACGCCGACAGCGATGGCGACGAGGATTCCGAGAGCAGTGAAGAAACGACGGAAATATCACACATTCTCCGCGGCGGTTCATGCATCGACAGCCACGAATATTGCAACTGCGTAACGCAACGTATCGAGGGACCGTCGGACAAGCGTGTCTTGTATGCTGGCTTCAGACTCATACACCTCACGCCGGACATGTATGCCAAGTATTGCGAAATGGATGAGTAGCGAATCGCTCGCGCCGACAACGTGTCCACAGAAATCACGACCGCACCCGAAAACGCACGCATCCGCCGCCTGACCGTCGGCTCCCGTCGCTTTACCATTATCGGCGCCCCGCATCTCCGCGATCCTACGTCCGATCTCGTCCGCGAGACGATTGAGACAGAACGGCCGGATATTGTATACATAGAGATGGACCGCCGCCGATTTGAATCCCTGGCGGATCCGGATGCCTGGCAAGACCTTGATCTACGAGACGTGATGCGTCGCCATCACGTCACGACGTTGATAGCGCAGATCATTCTGCTGGCATACCAGAAAAAGATGGGCGATGTCACCGGCGTGAGCCCCGGGATGCGCATGGTCGACACTGCGAAACTCTGTGACGACCTCAAGATCCCGTGGATTCTTGGTGACCGCGACATCCGAATCACACTGCTGCGAACGTGGCGTCTTGCCCCGCCCGCCCGCAAGCCGCTGCTCCTTACTGCGATCATCGCCAACCTGCTGGATAGTACAGCCTTCTCGTCGGAAAGACTGGACAACCCGGATGCACAGGATGCGCTCGCACATCTCATGCATGATGTCGAATCGGCCTACCCCGACATCAATCGCATTCTCCGTGACGAGAGAGACGATTATCTTGCCCTCAGGGCACGTGAATCGACCGCCGTTCATACGCTTGTAGTCGTGGGCCCGGGACATCTCAATGGCGTCGCAAACCGGTTGCAATATGATGTCGACGCAACATTCGCCGAACTTGAGCAGGTTCCTCCTGCCTCACCCACCCTGAAGTGGATCGCATGGACGCTGCCGCTGGTTATTATCGGATCGGTTGTGGTCATCGCAATAAAGAAAGGGGCGACCGCCGCAGGTGAGAATATTTTATTCTGGATCGTCGTTAACAGTGTGCCGTGTGCCGCAGGAGCAGCGTTGGCGGCCGCACACCCGCTCACGGTTCTGACAGCGTTCGTCGCCGCCCCGATAACCAGCCTCACACCCGTTTTCGGTGCCGGCTATGCCAGCGCAATGATGGAAACCTGGTTACGGCCGCCGCGCGTCCGCGAGATTCACGATGTCGGCACCGACGCCATACTGATTCGAAAATGGTGGACCAATCGGACACTGCGTATTCTGCTGATATTCTTTCTCAGCGGTTTCGGCAGTATCCTGGGCACATGGATCGGCGGCCTGGAAATTATGACAAACGTATTTTGATCGAAGCGGCACCGTTGGAACCACGCCCTCCGGACGATCCATCCGATATTGGACAAAAAAAAGAGGAAGGCAAAATGCCTTCCTCTTCGGTCAGGACGGCTCAGGTTTTACCCTGAGCCGGGAGGGGACGTACTCAAGCTCCATCGAACGGCGGCTTATCGCTGCCGTTGCCAGTACTATGAGCATCTTATATGCCACAAGTCTGTTATCGTGACATTAAATCGATCGCACGCACAGAAAACAGGCTCATGGTAATTTATCATTTGTCTTTTCCTGCAGCAGCGTCAACTTATGGATCCGTTGTTGTCAATCATTGTAATGTTTTATCTACAGAGAGTGAGTTTGCCACATGTTAAATGCAAGTCAGCTGAAGAAAGGCCTCGTCGTCGAGGTAAACGGCCTCCCTCATATTATCGGCACGATTAGCTGCCAGACACCCTCGGCACGCGGCGGTGCGACGCTTTATAAAATTCGCGCCAGAAACGTGATCTCAGGTCAAAAAACGGACATTACCTGTAAGGGCGACGAGTCGTTTAAGGAATCGGATTATCAGAAGAAGCCGATACAATATCTTTATCGCGATCAAGAAAAATTTTGCTTCATGGACCTGGAGGACTACTCGCAATTCGAACTTACAGCGGGCGACATAGAAGACGAGGCCATGTATCTGGTCGAGGACATGGAGCTCTTGTCGCTCGTCGTCGAAGGCGTCGTAAGGGGAATACAGCTGCCGGACACAGTCTCGCTCACTATCGTTGAATGCGACCCGGCAATCAAAGGCGCGTCCGCGACAGCACGAACAAAAACCGCCGTACTCGAAACCGGCCTGAATGTTCAGGTGCCGGAGTATCTCACCCAGGACGAAGTCGTAAAAATAGACACCCGCACGGCAAAATATCTCGGGCGCGTATGAATGTACTGCTCATTGGCCTGGGCGGCTTCATTGGCTCGGTATTGCGATACCTGGTCAATGATTGGGTGCAACGTACCGTTGCCGCTGATTGGTTTCCGTTCGGGACCCTCACCGTGAATCTTGCAGGGTGCCTGTTGATCGGCGTCGCATCAGGACTGATACCCCACGGCGACGCGAATCCCGGTATGCGCCTCTTCCTCGTGATCGGCATGCTGGGCGGATTCACCACATTTTCGACATTCGGACTCGACACCGTACGCATGATCGAAGACCGGCTCGTGCTGCCGTCATTGGCGTACGTCAGCGCGCATGTGATATCCGGCATCGGTGCAGTTTTTGCCGGTTTGTGGCTGGTGCGGTGGCTACGCTGACGGCCTGGCGGTAACCTGGTCAAGCACAGCCCGTATTTTTAACAAGAGCTTTTCCGGCACGAACGGCTTCGTAACCAGACGCTCCTGAATCCGACTCACCTGTTTCTGAACTTCGCCATCCTCGACGTAGCCCGTCGTGTACAGAGCCTGAATCTCCGGTCGCGACGCGGAAATTTTCTCGAACAACTCAAAGCCGGTCATGCGTGGAATCACGATATCCGTCAACAGTAGATGAATCACACCATTGTATTCATCGGCCACACGGAGTGCTTCCTTGCCTGCCTCTGCCATCAGGACATTGTAGCCCTTGTCACTGATCAATTCATAGATGAAATTTCGAATATCCTCCTCACCGTCGACCACAAGAATCGTTTCCGTACCCGAACTCACCGTACTGTCCGATGACAACCGAACACCACGGTTTTCCGATTTTCCTTTCAATGAAACCGGAATAAACAGCTCGAATGTGGTTCCGACATCACGTTCACTGCTTACACGGATATCGCCGCCAAGTTCTTTGACAAAACCGTAGACTATTGATAGCCCAAGCCCCGTGCCTTTCCCCTTTTCCTTCGTCGTATAAAACGGCTCGAACACATGCGAAATGGTTTCGCGATCCATACCACAGCCGGAGTCACTGACCGCGATAACGACATGCGCGCCACTTCGGACATCCAGGTCAATATCACGCGTTTCCGGATCGAGTTCCACGTTTTTCGTTTCTATAATGATATCGCCGCCGCCCTCAAGGGCATCACCGGCATTCACGACCAAATTCATAATCACCTGCCCGAGTTGGCCCGTGTCGACTTTGACTGAACCGACGTCGGAATCAAGTTTCAAGGTCAGATGAATATCCTTTGAAAGCAAACGACGCAACATCGATTCCATATCGCGAATCGTGGGATTCGGGGTGACAACGGTTGCTGCAATCACGTCTTTTCGGCTGAATGCAAGCAATTGCTTGATCAACATAACAGCGCGTTCACCCGTTTCGTTGATCTGGTTGACATACTTGTAATACGTATCATCTTCGTCTGCCTTGGTTAGAAGCAACGCGCTGTAGCCATTGATGATCGTGAGATAATTGTTAAAATCATGTGCCACGCCACCGGCAAGTCTTCCCAGGGCCTCCATTTTCTGTGATTGAGTGAGTTGACGCTGCAGCTCGACTTCCTTTGAAATATCGCGACTGATCGAAACGTAGTTGATCACGTTGCCATGCCCATCAGTGATCCGAAAATTGGTCGACTCTAGCTGACACATTGCACCATTCTTCTTGGTAAATTCAAAGCGGTCGCGGCACACTTCCTTATCCGCGAGGATGTCGATGAGGTTGCGGTATACGGTTGAATTTTTTTGTGTATTCCTCAAGCTGTTAATGCTCAATCCGATCACTTCATCTTTGGTGAAGCCCGTGATACGCTCGAATCCCGGGTTGACATATTGATTAATACCGTTGACGTCGGTGATGATCACAGAATCATCTGCCTGTTCGATCACAGTAGCGAGTGTCAATACCTGTTCTTCCGCCTGCTTAATATCGGTCAAGTCGTGCAGCACCATCACGGCGCCGAGAATCCGCTTATTCTCATCGAGAATCGGTGTAAGACTTCCGGTTACATATGGTTGTCTCCCGTCCGCGGCCTGTAGCATTGCCGTATCACGGATGGCAAAAGGAACACCATCCTTGATAACACGATTCAGGTGTTCACTGAGTCGAAGTTCCTTCCTGGTTTTTCCGTCGATGATATGGCAGACATTCTTCAGGTCACTGCCGACGGCGCGATGAAGCTCCCAGCCGATCAAGGTCTGCGCCGTCTGGTTCATAAAAATGACGTTGCCTTCCTCGTCCACTGCGACCAGAGCCGCACCGATACTCTTTAATGTCGTCGAAAACCACTTCGAACTTCGTTTCAGCGCGCGGTCCAACCCGGCGGCATCGGACAAACGATACGAATACACGGCGAGAATGATGATCAGGAGCGAGATGAAAGACCGATAGTAAAGCGAAGGAGCCGGGATGTTTAAGGCGAACATGTCGACGAAGGAACGTTCGTAGAAGAACATATGGCCGACGAACGCGTCGATCACCCACACAAGGATAATCGCGCCCACCGCAGCAACGGCCTTAAACAAAAGCTGAAATCGCTCACCGGAATCGCCACCACTGCTGACCTCACGAATATGGGAAATATGGTATTCGGATAACGATTGCTTGACGATGTCAGACAGCGGCTTGGTCATCTTCGTAACGTGGCCTTGGTTACTTTGATTGTTCGAGCAGGTCACAGAGAGCCCTTCGTGTGCGTCCCGGCTGCTCTTGGTTCGCCGTACTGTGAACCTGTGATCTCATATATAATATATTGCAAAGCCCCTGTAGCGCCACCAAACCGGGGTGAACAGGTGCAGGCATCATGAGCCTCTAAAAAGCAACAGGTACACGAGGCATGCGACGACAAACAGAACAACGCCAGTCAATGTCAGCGCTATGGCGATCAAATGACGGCGGCTGATCGTGCGCTGCACACGGCGCAACATCCAGTTGACGGCCGGTGCCGACACCGGCTTGCCGTCCAGATAGCATTGCAAATCATCAGCGAGTTCGGACGCCGTACTATACCTGTCTTCCGGCATTTTCTCGAGACATTGAATACAAATCGCCTCGACCTCCTTACTCACTCCGGAAGCCGACGGCGGTGACGGATCGTCTTCTATAACCTTCTTAATGACCTTGACCGGTGAGTCGGCCGTAAATGGCGGTTCGCCCGTCAACAATTCATAGAACGTCGCGCCCAGGGAATAAACGTCGATCTGCGGCAGCGGCTTGTCATCCGGACTCCGCACCCTGCCCCGCACCTGTTCGGGCGGCATGTAACACAATGTTCCAAGCATCTCGCCGGATTGCGTCAGTCGCGCAAATTCCTCCTGGTGCACAAAGGCAAGACCGAAATCCGTAAGCTTTGGCGTGTCGCCCACCATCATGATATTGGACGGCTTGATATCACGGTGTACAACGTTCTGATCGTGGCTGTAGGCAAGGGCCCGAGCCACCGCGCAGATAATCTCCGCAGCTCGCCGTTCCTCCACCGGCTTTCCGGTTTTTTCAAGGAGCGTCTCGAGGGTGCGTCCACCCTTTATTAGCTCCATAGCGAGATATGGCACATCTTCGCACATTCCGGCATCGTATACCTGGACGATATTCGGATGATTCAACTGGCCGTGTACAAAACCTTCACGGCTCAGTCGCCGCAGCTGCGCAGCCCGTATCTCCGCCCCGGCCTGGAGTGTCTTCAACGCGACAAATCGGCCCGTTCCTTTTTCACGTGCCTTATAAACGCGCCCCATTGCACCCTGTCCAATCTCGTAGAAAATCTCGTACTCACCGAAGTTTATGTCCAGCGGCTTGATGAATTGCGTGGGCGTGCGGTCGTCGCGCAACCGCACGTCGCTGCCCGACATGGGATCACGCTGCGCCGACTGCGACGAGGATCGCGTCCGGCGGACCTGGTCTTCCAGCGCCAGCACTGCCGGATTGGACGCCATCGCCTTCGACAGATCAACGGCAAGATGAGGATAATTCGAAATAAAAGTCGATCTGTCGACCAGCTCGCCGCTTCGCAGGCGGGATACATACTCGGTCACGAGGAGATTTACTGTGACACGTTCTTTCTTTTCCGATCGAAACAGTCTGCTCAGGAGCTTCATACTACGTCCGTTCCCCAATGTTTTGCGATACTATAGCGCATGGACGCCGATTTTAACGTCGCACACTGGAAATCCTTAGCACTATCATTGCGACTCTTGCGCGGGACAGGACGGACTGATCTCCGGCCTGCCTACCCCAACGGCTACTTTGAAGCTCGGTCGCGAATCACGGCATCCCTGATCTGATCGATAAAACTGGATTGCCCCACTGGTGTGCCATCGACCACGCCAATATAGAGATTCTGAAATGTCTCCCGGCGGACTGTCTCCTGTGCCCGACGGAGCACACCATCGCGAATAATCTCATACTCACGGGGCTCGCCGGATTCGATAGCCGCGTCGTCAATATTGTACGATCCATTACACGACCAGATGACATCGCGAAAGCGAAAATTCGATCCCGGATGCACCCATGTCACCAATTTACACCGTCGCGCTTGCCACCCATCTCCGTTCTCGCGCCACCACTCACGCCAACACACGCTGTCAACGCGGCAGTCCGCGTTGGAGTAAAGGTCGAGAATGCGAACTGCCAGTTCGACGTCGGACGGATCCTCAGACGCCGTGACGACCTCGATAAGCGGTGGTATCGACGGCGAAAATCGCATTTCCATAAATCGCCGCATCAATTCGCGCCGGGCCTCACCGTGACCGTCGGCGAGGTACTCGGCAACGAACGCCTCGTTGTCGTCCGCCAGAAGATTCAGGACTGTTGTGGTGGCATACGTCCGAAGCATGACGTTGTCATCCTTCGCATGCGGAACAAGCAGCGACGTCAATTCGGGTTTGCCAAGCTTGCCGGCAAGCTTGATACCCGCTACGACAACATACGCATCGTCATCCGCCAGAAACGTCCGACACACGACTTCGTTAATACCCCGCGGCTGGGTCAACAATGTGGTGCCCAGATGAAATCGTACCCGGTTATCCCTATCTACAGCCGCCGCAAGTAAGGCCGCATCGGCCTCTGCACCGTCTTGCCGCGCAAGCGCCGTGATCGCGCATGTACGTGAGTCTACATTATCGTCCCGCAGCGCACTTACGAGAAAGCCGAGGTCGTAGTCATCGGCCATCTCGGGCGGATAACCGAGATTCTCCCGCAGATGAAAAAGCCGGTCGCGATACTGATATTCCCGAACCATCACCGACGCCACGGTCGCCATGACCACTGACAGTACGATCGACAACAGCGCTATGCGGCGGCGGGTCATTCGTTTCCGCAGCCGCCGCAACGGCCAGTGAATGGAGGGCGCCTTGACTTTCTTACGATCAAGGAATCGTCGCAGATCATCCGCCATATCCGCGGCGCTGTAATAGCGTTTTACAGCAGATTTCTCAAGACACTTGATACATATCGCCTCGATCTCACGACTCAGATCGGGACGCAACTGCCGCAGCGACACCACATCTTCCTCGACGATCTTCTTGACCAGCGCGCCCGGCGAGTCGGCATCGTACGCGAGTTCACCGGTCAGCATCTCGTACATGGTCGCGCCAAGGGAATATATATCAGCCTGGGCGTGCGGATGGTCGTCGAGTCCGAGACGCTTGGATTCCAGACTTTCCGGCGCCATATAACACAGGGTTCCCAGCAGCTCGCCGGATTGGGTCAACCGTGTAAGGTCGTGCACAGTCATGAATGCAAGACCAAAGTCCGTAAGCTTCGGCGTCTCACCAGCCATGAGAATGTTGGCCGGCTTGATATCCCGATGCACGACGCCATTCTCATGGCTGAATGTCAGCGCACGAGAGAGAATCAACATCATCTCGGCGACACGGCGTTCGTCAAACGGTTGCTGCTTCTCGGCACGCATCAGAATTTCGAGATTGCGCCCACCGTCGACATACTCCATTGCGACATAGGGAATATCGTCAATCACGCCCGAGTCATAGACCTGTACAATATTGGGGTGGTTCAATCTGGATTGCGCGATTGCCTCCCGTTCGAGGCGACGCACTCTGCGCGACGATGCCTCCCGATTCGGATGCAACGTTTTTATAGCCACATGACGCTGTTTGCGCTCTTCCCACGCCCGGTATACAACCCCCATGGCGCCGTGCCCGATTTCCGCAATAATCTCGTAATCGCCAAAAGTAGCGCCCTGCAGATTCGGCATACGATCCGTCGCTTCGGATTCTGAAATCGTAATCAGCTCGGTACCATCGCGTGTGGGTCGTCGAAAACCGAGGCGTTTGTTCAGGGCCTGCGTCAGCTCGAAGGCGTGTTCCGGATAATTCGTTACGAATGTCCCGGGATCCAGCGTCTCGCCGTTCTGTACACGTCTGAAATACTCGTCCACCAAGACGCTAATCGTACGCGTCTCTTTCCGGTGCAATAGTTTATCGAAAAACATCGTGGACTGTTCTTATTCTGTCCCGGGATCGTCGGGATCGTAGGCCAAGGCCGTCGCGTCCGGCTTGTACACGCGTTTGTCGCCCGGCGTCGTACTCTCTTCAGATTCACCCGTCACCCGATGGGTAATACGAAATCCCAGGTACTTCTTAAGGATGACTTTGTTAAACCCGTCTTTCGGTTTCCAGATCACACGTGTTTCGTTCTGGGTCGGATCGCTGGTCAACTCCAGCGTAACATATTCAAATTTTGCCTGGAACAACACCGGCGTCGCGGACTGGCCGATGACCTTCTGCTTGCTCGCCGACTGGCTGTCGTACGTCACTGCGATAACAAACAGTCCGTTGCCGTCGTTGCCAACCGGATCATAGGCTGCGGACAGGAAGCTGGCGCCATTCGTACCCGTTACAAACGCCTGATTTCCGGTGTCGCTATTCACGATCAGGGGATCGTTGGCGTGGAGCGCAAATCCCGGCTGGACGCCGCTATTTCCGTGGAATACCGTCACCGGCATGAGCTGCCGGCCCGAAACACTTTCCAGTTTCCCGACGTTCCCGTTGACGAATGTGGCCAGTGTGCCGAATCGACCATGCCAGCCGCACACAACAAGAGGAGACGTCGCGCTGCCGTTACGAGGATGATACCCGAGATACCCCATGGAATAGGTATCCCCCGCGTTCGAGAGATCGAGGGGGCATTCAAACTCTCCGGGGCTGGTCAGGTAACCGGCGGTATGCAGGGTCGAAATCAACGGATCTTCGAACGGATACATCCCGTAGTCGTCTGCATAGGACGTCAAGGAGACCGCCAGTTGCCGGAGATGATTCGTACACTCGGTTTGATATCCGGACGTGCGTGCCCTGCTCAGCGACGGGAGCATGAATGCAACGACGACAATCACCGTTGCCACAACCATCGTGATCTCAAGGAGTGAAAACGACAAACCCAGGCGCCGGCGGGCCGCCGGCAAGCCGGAACGACACGGCTGTGGTCGGCGTCCGCAGAAAAGTTGGCATGACGAGAAAACCAATGCGATGATAGATGCCCAGTGGGTTGCGTCAATACGCCGCGCGACGTATGCAAATCGTGACTATACTAATTCAGCGCGAACGCGTCGGGATTATAGGTTTTTATGGTGGCGGGATTCGAGGTTTCTTCGGTTTCACCGGTAACGCGATGAACAATTCTATAGCTTTGGAATTTCGCAAGCTGGACCTGGTTATACCCGTTCTTGGGCTTCCAGGTAAGACGGGTCTCGTTCTGGCTGGGATTGGACGTGACCTCGAGATTGACATATTCCAACTTGGTATTGATCACGATCGGCTTATTCGATTGACCACCTACCTTCTGGTTGCTGTTCGACGTTAGGTCATAACCTACAATGATAATGAATGCGCCACCGCCGTCGTCGGCGAGTGGGTCATATGAGGCCGAGAGAAAATGTGTCCCGTTTTCGCCGGTTAGAAATGCCTGCTCGCCGTCTCCAGTGCTGATTACGACCGGATCGCTCTTGTGCAGCACAAAACCCGGCGGTATCTCGCTGCCGCCATGTACCACGGTGACCGGTACCGTGGTGCCACCGCCGCTGTCCAGCTTGCCGACACGACCATCTTGAAATACGACCAGCGTCCCGAAACGCCCGTGCCAGCCGCAAACCACAAGTGCAGTATTATGATCGTTTTCGCGTGGATGCGAGCCGAGATAACCGACGGAATACGTATCGCCATTCAGCGACCTGTCGAGCGGACATTCGAAATGTCCGGGTGACCCGAGGTAGCCGGCATCGGCCAGGGACGTCGTCAATGGATCCTCAAAGGGATACATACCGTAATCGTCGGCATAGGAATGAAGCGCCAGCGCTACCTGTCGCAGGTGAGTCGTGCACTCGGTGCGATAGCCGCTCGAACGGGCCTCGCCCAAAGTCGGCAACAGAAACGAGACGACCACAATTATGGTAGCCACAACCATCACGATCTCAAGCATGGTGAACGCGGACACCGGCCGGCCGCTTCGGCGCGGAACGATTCCCGGCAACACTATTGACATCGGTATAAAACCTGAGGGTTTACGAGCGCATGTCATAATGTTGATTCCTGCATCGTTGGCCTTAGACCCCATCACTCCGCTCCGGAGGTGTCGACAAATAATCCCGGGTATTCGTCGTCCACATCGTGCACGTTGAACTCGGAGATAATCATGTAATTGGTGGCGATAACAGCCCCGATGTCACCGTCCAGAAGCTGTTGACTCAGACCGGCGTTCCTCCCTGGAAACCGAATAAAGACCGCCGATATTTTGCCATCCGCGATGGCGCGCCGAAGCGTATCGACCTCGCAGAACGCGGCAACGAGGCTGGGACGACTGGCCGCATCGGCCTTCCAGAATCGCGTGGCACTGAACTCCTCGGGCAGACCCATCAAGGACAAAACCAGCGTCCGGTCTTCATGGACGCCAAGTATACTGTCGAACACACGGGCGTCGTAGACGTCGTTTGCTTTTTCCGGCGTCGCCACCTTGAAGGCCGGGTACCCGCTACCAAGCCCTTCGCGCAAACCGACGAGACTCAGTTCATGCCGTTCCGAACTTCGAGTCGATGGATGTTCTGCTATGATCAAGAGTTTTTCGCCGGGAAAGGTTTTGGCAAGATATTCGCCCAAGAGCACCATCGACAGCTGCGTTTCGCGATTGTAATCGTCTATCAACCGCTGCAATTGCCACGAATGGCTGGTGCCGGCAATGACCATCTTGGCTACCGCCAGAACGATGGTCGCAAACGCAAAAACCGCCTGGAGCGTGTTGCCGCCGGTAAATGGTCGTTTGCGATTGCGCAGGTAGACAAAAAACATACCGTAAACCGCGACAATCAATGATAAATTAATGGCCATATCGCGTATCTCGCTGTCGCCTTCTTATTCCGATGTCGGGATCTCAAAAATAAATTCGGTGCCACCGTCCCTGCGGCTTTCAGCCCAGATACGACCGTCATGCGCAAGTATGATCTCCCTGCAGATCGCGAGGCCAAGGCCGGTTCCGCCGGCGCCGGTACGCGTTTTGCTCGACTGTATGAATTTGTCAAAAACCGACTCCAACTCGTCCGCGGGTATACCGACACCACGGTCGGCAACAGATATCCGGTAGCACGAGTCTTTGTGCTCCAGGCGGACGTCTATGGACCTGCCCGGTTCGGAGAACTTCACGGCGTTACCGATCAGATTGCGCATGACCTGACAGATCCGATGGGGATCAACGAATGCAGATGCATCTGCCGTGGTATTCGACCACGCAACCTTTAAGTCCTTTTCGCTTACCAGAGCGCTAAGGTTGTCGATTACCGTGTTGATCAGTTCGCCGAGATTCGCCTTCTCGAACTCCAACCCGGTCACGCCGGATTCGAGCTTCCCGAGATCGAGCAGATCATTGAGCAGATCCAGCAATATTTGTCCGCTTCTCTCAATCCTAGTGAAGTATCCCAGCGATTTTTCACTGGTCACCGTTTCATGCTTACGTACGCCGAATCCGGCATAACTCAATATCGCATGGAGCGGTGTCCGCAATTCATGTGACATATTTGTTAAGAACTCACTCTTGCTGCGGTTGGCAGACTCAGCGATATCCTTGGCACGTTTCAATTCTATTTCCGCGGCCTTTCGTGCCGTAATGTCAGTGTATGTACCGACCATGCGAACGGCCTTGCCCCGGTCGTCGCGAATGGCACGACCTCGGGCCATGTACCACAGGGCGCCGCCGCCCTTTTGCTGCATACGGTATTCATGGACATACTCCTCCGTGTCACCGGCAAGATGCTCTGCTTCTGCCGTGCGCACACCCTCGATGTCTTCGGGATGGATCAGCGCCTGCCACGTCTCACGCCTGCTGGGCAGATCGTCGTCGGTATGACCGAGCCCGGCCTTGAGAGACGGATCAAGGTACAGCTCGCCAGTTGCCAGATTCCAGTCCCAGACGCCAACCTTTGCGGCACGGGTGGCAAGCAGGTAACGTTCCTGGCTCTGCTTGAGGGCGGCTTCTGCATTTTTGGATGCAGTAACGTCGTGCAGCACGAGAACCGCCCCCAGCAATTCCTGCTCTTCATCAAGGATCGGTGCGACATTGCCCAAAACATAGCGGGGCGCCGTTCCCGGCACCTCCAGCACCGCGGCATTTGTGAGCGAGAACGACCTGCCCTCCTGGACGACGTCGGACAGGCGCTTGCCGTAGTCCGTGCTTTTACTCGTGTCCCAGATCTTCAGCAGTTTGAGCAGCGGCCGGCCGACGGCCTGCGTTAGCATCGTGCCGGTCAGCTCTTCGGCCTTGGGATTCATGAAAATGATATTGCTTTTCTTGTCAACCGCAATCAGAGCGCTACCGATACAGCGCAACGTAGTGGAAAACCATTTACTGCTGCGCTTGAGGGCGCGATCGAGGCTGCTCGCGTCGGAATATCCGTAAAGTAGCAGATAAATCGTAACGAAGAGAATACAGACCAGGAGGCGGTACGATATTATCGAACCGGGTACGTCGAGAATGAGCAGATCTGTAAATGACCCGTCGTAGAAGAAACGACTGTCAATGAACGCAGCGAAAATCCAAAAGATCACAACCGCGATTCCAGATGCCAAAATGATGTTAACGCGCCGCTGAAACACGGCAGCGTAACGGTAACGCATAGAATAATTCTTCAGACTCTTAAAATAGACATCCGATATGGATTCCCGTTTCTTGTCTGACGTCTCATTGTTCATAACTGATCCATTTACCTGTCTATTGCGCAGCCGACGCGACCTTGCCGTCCAATGCGGTCTGCAGTCGTTCGACCACACCGCGATCGCCGACCGGTCGGCCGTCCACCTCGCCGATGTAGAATACATGACCGTTGTGTTTGCCGAGTGCGCCGGACACGACCAAAAACGCATCCCCGCGGATGACGGAGGCCGTCGCTGCATTGTCAAGTGCCGTGCCGACGCCGACAGGCAGTTCCCCACCGTCGACCGACCACACTATGTCGCCTAATTCGAGCGGCGCCTCGGGAGGCGCCCACGAAACCGCGTAGCAACGACGTGCATTCCAGCGGAATCCGTAACGCCGCCACCACTGGCGCCAGTTCGTCGCCTCGCCGGCGTAGTTTTCACCGGTAAATCTCCTGAGAACTTTAAACATACTGTCGCGGTCCACCGGTCGCGGTTCAGCTGCGCCGACAGCATCGATAAAGTACTCCAGCGGCGGCGGCGCCTTGCCCTTCACAAAGCGGCTCAGCAATGACGCTCGTCCGGCATTCGGGCCATCACGAAGGTATGCCGAGACGAATCTCGCATTTTCCTTGCCGAGCAGTCCGAGCATTGTCGACAATCCGTGATTTTGCAACATGCGATCGTCTGTCATAGCCAGTCTGACGATATCCGCATGAAAGCGCGGTTCACCGAGAACCGCCGCAAGCGTCATTGCCGCTGCCGCGACCGGACCGCGGGAATCCCGGAGTAAGACGGCACAGACCTCTTCCGCGGCCGACCCGCCGACGGTGGTAAGCCTTTTGACCAGATGTGCCAGCACCTTTTCATCGGGATCTTTCGCTGCGCGCACCAGGGCATCATGAACAGCGTCGCCGGATCGAGCGCATAACGCGGTAATAGCGCTCTTGCGTGCCTCGACATCGCCGTCGTCGATTGCCGCCAACAGAAACTGGAGTTCGAATCCATTGCTCCCGGTTGGTTCGACGCCTTCGAATTCGATTAGTACCTGGAGCTGCCGATTGTAGCGAAGGGTCTGCGTAAGCCACGCCGCAACTGCTACAGATAGTCCGGCAAGGCAAAACAGTGTCAGAACCAGCCGGCGCCGGCGTATACCGCGGCGTATTCGGCGTAACGGCCAATTGATGCGCGTCGCATTGATCGCGTTGCCGGCCAAATAGGCATCCAGATCGTGGATAAGGGCCGACACGCTCGCATAGCGTTTGGCCGGCGACTTCTCCAGGCACTTCATGCAGATAGCCTCAATTTCGCGACTCAGTTTTATTCCCAAACGGCTCGGAACAGGCGGCTCTTCATCGACGATCAACTGCACGAGTCGCGCCGGATTCTCTGAATCAAATGGCGGTCGGCCGGTGAGGAGTTCATACATCGTTGCGCCAAGCGCGTAGATGTCCAGCTGAGGCGTCGGCTCGACCATGTCAAGATCGCCCGTGTCGATCTGTTCCGGAGCGATGTAGCATAAGGTGCCGAACATTTCACCGGAACGCGTGAGGCGAGACAGATTGCGGGCCGTCATGAATGCGAGGCCGAAGTCCGTGAGTTTCGGTTCGTCGCCTGCGAGCATAATATTTGAGGGCTTGATATCGCGGTGAATGATCTGGCGTTCATGGCTGTACTTCAGTGCATCCGCCACATCGCGCATGATCGCAGCGGCACGACGCTCAGGCACCCCTTGTTCGGACTCGTGCACCAGCGTTTGCAGTGTGCGTCCGTCTTCGACCAGCTCCATCACGAGATAGGGCACGTGATCGAATGTCCCGACGTCATATATTTCTATGATATTAGGATGTTTCAGATCGGACTGCGCCAGAGCTTCCCGGCTAATGCGCTGCATGTCGCTGTATGCTGCATCCGCGCCGGCCGACAGCGTTTTTACCGCAACGTGCCGCTCCGTATTCGTGTCCCAGGCCTTGTAGACCCGGCCCATGCCGCCGCGGCCCAATTCCGACATGATCTCATACGATCCGAATCGAACGCCGACAAACTGTGTGCCACTCTCATGAAAAACCGATGGCGACGGTGTTGCTTCGGATGCGGGAACGTCGTCGCGCGGCCGCCGGACGGTTCTGCGATTCCGGCTTTCGAGATCAACGATGTGCTCCGCCGATGTCAGCGCGATCGCCAGCTCTGTCGCCAGTGTCGGGAATTGGGCAAGATAAACCGCGCGTTCGACGGTCTCACCGTTTCTGAGTCGCCGGATGTAGTCATCGGCGATGACGTCAACCGGGCTTTTCTCCTGCAACGAGAATATTTTTCGAAGCGCATTCATGGGGTAATTTATCGTATACACCGGCGATTAGTATAGTAAGCAGTGGAATTTGTCACAATCCGCGCCGGCGCGGATGCAAGGGGCGGGCAGCGACCAGACTGAACAGCACCTGAGAGCCCCGGTCCTGATACCGCAGTCGACGTGCCGAAATTAGCCGAAAACGTCTCCGCCGCGTGCGTTCATCGCGCGTTACATTTTACCAGTCCAAACCCGCGCGCACGGCGGATCGTTAATCCTGCGCCTCAAAGTCTTTTTCGTCGATCTCGTTATCCTTCACGTGGTACGTGGCCTCCGCAGCGCGAACCACTTTCTCCACGATCTGACCCGTGACCCGATGAGACAAGCGGTAATCGAGCGTATCCTCAATGTAGAGTTCCTTGTTTCCGTCCCATTGGAGCGTCGAACTGCTTCGGCTGGGATCTGCGGTCATCTGAACATGACACTTCGGCAACGTAGTGAGAAAAACAAGATTCGTGGTCGAGCTGCTGTTGACTTCGCCATCGTTGTCCGAAAACCCCAGTGTGACAGTGAACAACCCGTTGCCGGAGTTGCCGAACGGGTCGTATGACGCGGAGATAAAGTAGGCCTCGCTGTTGCCGTATAACACCGCTTCGTTACCGTCGTCGGTGGCGATAACGGTAGCGTCGCTGGTGTTGAGCGCGAATCCGGGATTGACGTCGTCACCCGCGTATGTAATCGACAGCGGCACGAGATCGTCGTCGCTGATACGACTTAGTGGAGCCACCGTGGTGTCGGGAAAAACCGCGAGCGAGCCGATCCGAGCGTGCCAACCGCACACCACAAGGGGATCGCCGAAACGCATGGTTTGCGGGTGTCCGGCGAGGAAGCCGACGGTATACGTGTCGCCCGCTCTCGAATTATCCAATGGACAGCGAAAATCCGGGTCAATTTTGAGGTACCCTTCTTTCTTCAGATCTGCTACAACATGGTCCGAGAACGGATACACATCGTTATCATCCGCATACGCGTTTAACGCCATGCCCATTGCGAGAAGATTAAATTCGCACACCGATCGGTGTGATACGCTGCGGGCCGTCTCGAGCGCGGGCATAAGTATCATTGCCAGAATGGTAATCACGCCGATCGAAAGCGTCGCTTCCATAAAGGAAAAGCGGAAACGCCGTAACTTTGCCCGACCGCGACGCGCATCTTTACAATTCATATGCTGATTTCTGCCCATGCTTTGTACCGTTACTACTTCCTGTTACGACTTATGGCAACCTTGTTTTTATACCATCCAGTGCTGTCCTGCATCGGATCTGGTCCAGAAACGCAGCCGGCCCCGGTGCGTCGACGCCCAAATATCATGAAGCGATCGGTTTAAGTAGCATTTCAGATGCCAATACGCATCGCACAGCATCGGCGGCGACGCTCAAGGGGCGGCTCCATACGTAAATCGCCGCATTTGTTGGGTGGCACAACAAATGCTCATGATATTGGGTGTGGAAGCACATTGACGTGCCTTCATCGTTCCATGCCACTGTTATGGTGCCCATTTTGTTGACACGTGTTCTATGAAGTTGCTATTGAATCCCTCAGTGAAACCGTTGCTACTGCGAACCACTATCGTTACCGCAATCGCACTTGTCATGCTGGCGGGGGCGCATCGATTCGGCGTCACGGCGCAGAAGGCGGATGTCGATGGCGCAGCGCGCCTGGTCGGTGCAGCATTGCGTACGGCGCGCAGCCACGCGGTTACACACAAGACGCATACGGCAGTATTGATGCCGGCAGCGGAGTTCAACGCCGGCGGCGAGCTTTCCAGCGACCGCTACGGCAATCGATCCGTTCGCGGCTGCACGCTCGCTGGTGCGCCCACCGGCGAGCGCACCGGCGCCATACGACGCGGGGCGTTTCTGGCATACCTGCCGAACAGCGAATGGCGAATTCTGCCGGCAGGCGTTTTTGCTGCAACGACCACAACCGGCGCAGCGGGGACTGCGATTGAGGCACGCGACGGTAATGTGGTTGACGGCGTATTGTTTCCAGAGCACGGCAGCGGTACAATTGCCAACGCCGTTCGCGCTGTCATATTTACCCCGGAGGGCCGTACCGTGATCGATGCACAAAACTGGCATCCGGGAACAGGCGACACGGTAATCCGAATTTACGCAGGCGAACGATCGGCCGACGGACGATTGCAGACCGTGGACGACGGTTCGCCCATCTACCGCATTACCGTAAGTCACATGACCGGCGAGGTCTCGTATGCTGCGAAAAGGTTCTAACCAACACTTCACATTGATGGAAGTCATTGTGGCGATCGGTGTCGCCGGTATTGGCGTGATGTCGATGATAAGCCTCGTATACACAATCGTGGCGCCGGGACGAGATGTTATGGTTCAGACCCGCGTAGGCGTGGTCGCAAGCGATATCACCGCATGGTTTACAAACCGAATCGAGTCCGACTGGGCGGGGTGGGTCGATGTCACGAACGGCACGTTCACGTTGCCGGTGGAATCCGGCGGCGTGTTCAATCGCGACGTGCTCTTCGACGCACTAACGGATCCTGGCTGGACAGCAAGCGGCGCTCCCGGTTTATTCGCACATGCAAGTCGACCAGGCCTGTACAAGACCGCATTCGATGAAAGCACGGACTTCAGTGTGAGAATATGGCAGGCGCCGATCGTAAATGACACACTGACGAACGTCGGCACGACCGATACGCATACGGTTGACGACGACATAGGCGTCACGGTCTTTATGGAAATCAGCTATCCGTTCTCGAAGCCGTATCTGGAGAGGAAACGCTGGTATTTCACCGTTACTATTCTTAATCCGGAATCGTGACTATGCCTGTTACCGGAAAATGCATGTCCAGGACCATCCCGTTCACGCTTCTTGAGATTGTGGCTGCCATGGCCATTTTTTCGATTCTCGGCATCATTCTGTACCAGATTCTCCACGGCTCGGAACGCCTGTTGATGCGGACACAGCGGAATCTCGAGGTGATGCGGAACGCGAGAACAGCGTTTCGAATAATAGAACGCGACCTCGCCGGGCTCAAGACTAGTTCGGCACAGAACGAACGTATCCTTGTCGATGCGGCAGGAGTGGGATCCAGAACGACCGCGTTTGTGACCGGCAGCGCCGCGAC
Organism: Verrucomicrobiota bacterium; assembly: GCA_021772615.1. GTDB lineage: Bacteria > Verrucomicrobiota > Lentisphaeria > JABSQK01 > JAJFLO01 > JAJFLQ01. The sequence goes on from JAJFLQ010000142.1 coordinate 63,317, forward strand.
TCCGGGTGCATTTTCTTCGGTACAGGAAGTCGGCTACGAACTTCTGGCCACGAATCTTATCCGCTGGTCTACCACCGATGAGGATGGAACGAAATGGAATTTTCTCGATAACGACCCGGCGATTTGGGCGGCGGACACATCCTGGGGCACGGCACGAACCATAGTCGGCGGCGTCCGCGGCTTTGACATTGCATTCTTCTGGGCAGACCCCGATCCTCCATATTATGCTGCCTACGATGCGGTCACGGACAGCGACGTGGCGCCGGACTTCGCCATGGTCACCTTAACGCTGGTCCATCCCCGCACGCTTGACAACGCCGTTGAAGTCCAGAATATGACGCGCCACACATTCAATAGTCGCGTACAAATCGGGAACGACTGACCGACCATGACTGATCTCCCGGAAATGCCTGCCGCGACCACAGCATCACATCAGCGAAAACCAACTCGCGCCAATGACACGGTCCAGAGGGAAAACGCCTGGCGACTCCCCGCGCCGGGATCGAACACCGACGGCAGCACAATGTTGCTGGTAATGACGATACTCAGTCTCGCGATGACCATGGCGATCGGCTATTCCGTCATAATGAACGAACAACAATCGCAAACCGAGAACAGTTTCGCCGAGCTGCGGTCGCGGCAGCTTGCGAATTCCGGGTTGCGGCAGGCGATTGCGGTATTGAAATCGGCATACGATCCCCGCGACGGCCTCAACGACACCGATGACCTGTTTCCGGCATCACATCCGGTTTCTCCATTTTACAGCCCTGCGACAGGGCCATTTGCGGGACGCGCCTATCTTTGTAGCACATCCGATCAGGACGACGGCATTGCCGAGAGCCTTGCGGTGTCCATGAACACACTTGCGTTCCTGCCGAATGCCGCGCTCGATGTGACAGATCCCACCGCCCCGACAGACGACGACCGGGGTTACCTTACAGTTGCTACAGACAGCCGTATTGTAGGGCGATTCGCATACATGATCATCGATGAGAGCGGCAAACTCGACCCGAGCGCTGTCGCCGAAATCTACGGCATCGGCAACGAGGCAACGGGTAGCGCGGTTCGCGACGGTACGTCGGACAGCGATATCTGCCTGCAGGACGCCGGATTGATCAATCCCGACTCTTATCTCCTGTCGCCCGGCAACCGGTGGCATTCCATGTCGCATGTGGCGCGGCAGCTGATGCCGCCTGATTTCAGCCAGGCACTGGCGGTCTTGAATCCCCACACCGTTCACGACGAAATCTACTGGAACGACGATAATAATGACGGATGGTATGACGATGGCGAGGATTATCTACGCATCGATCTGTCGGATCCCGCCGCCGTTACCGCAGAGGCCCTGTATAAACGGTTTGTGGCCGCCGATGATCCAGACACAGCAATGCCCGACATCGGTGACACTACGGACGACAACGACTGCCGCTGGATCAAACGACTGGCTGCGGACGGAATCGTTACCAGCAATAGCGAGCGGCGCCGGGTTGCCGCACAGGTCGCCGCGAATATGCAGGACTACGTCGACGCCGATTCCGATATGACAAGATTGTGGGTGACGATCACAGGAGAGTTGTCCGCCACCGATCCCGGCGTTGCATATACCGATTTCCAGATTGTCGGGCGGGAAAACCAGTTTGGGCTATCCGAAGTGTCGATCCGCATCACAACCACGGTAACCGGCACAGGGCCAATGAACCTCGAGACCAGAGTCTACGTGAAAGGCGAGGTATTTTTCCCGGCGGCCGAGAATGTCCCGGTGTCAGGCCATACACTGTCGTTACAGTACTCGATGACAGGCGAGTCCAACTACTCTGGCGCAGCGACGTTTTTCAGCGGCGCAACTGCCACCGTCCCACTGGATACGTCCGCCAACGAATACGGCGGCACCTTGCATTACACCGGCACGTGGAAACTTGTTGGCGTCCACGTGGAAACGGCCTTTCTGGATTCCGGCGGCAGCAATGACAAATACAAAATAACCGACTTCCGGATCGATGCGGCGGAGTTAAAAAAGGGCGCGACGACATTGGACAGTTTTCCCGCTGAAGCATCGAGTGCGTACTGGTGGAATTGGTCGTCGGCAACCAACCTCACTGGTGCGCAGACGCTGTTTGCAACACTTGAAGCGCTCGACCCCATGCACAACGAGAGCGATGAATCGTCTCCGACAATGCCCTATGGCGCGCTGTGGCGCGCAAGGCCGTCGGGAAGTGCATCACTGTACGCCAGCGACACGCTGGTCGGTATCGGTGAACTGACGCGTCTCGGAATGATTCCAGGCACTGGTCCGCCGGCCATTGCGGTCTACGGCGACGCGGTGGTGACGAACACCCCATTCTTGCGAGTTGGTGAAATCGGCCGCGTGGACAGCTACTGGCCCGGTCGATCACTACGTCTCTGGGCTGCTGATGCCGGCGCCGAGAACGGCGTCGACTGCGATATTCTCGATATCTTCCGAATCGGGAATGCCGTACGCAAACGTGGTCGAGTCAATGCGAATACACGCCATAACGACGTATTGACGGCACTTTTCAACAATGCGACAAGCGTACCTGTCGCCGACGCGGTCAACGCCGTCCTGGCGGCCAGGGCTGCCACAACATTCGTGACAATCGGCGATCTGTTTAGGCCGGCGGGCCTGACAGGAACAGATGCATCATTGGATGTTGCGGAAGAGTTAATGGTCGAACGGCTTGCCGAGTTGGTCACGACGCGACGCAACTGCTTTACCATCGTCGTGACGGCGCAGGCGATTAAAGATGTCGGCGACTTCTATGTGTATGTAGACTTGAACGGCGACGGCGACACCTACGACACCGGCGAATCCATTCTCACGCAATATGGGGTTTATGACCCTGCCGCCGATCAAATATTGGCTACGACGACCTTGCTCGCCGTGGTGATTCGCGATCCGATCAGCAATCACACTCGTGTTGACCACATCGAATATGTAAACCCGTAATTCACAGCCGATACCAGGTGGAACGCGAGTTGTCTTGTCTATTATTTTGCATATTACGTCGATACCGGACGCCTCACGCCACCGGCATGCCCCACTGTGAACTAATGCCCTTGTGACGACGAAAAACGGATCGAACTCGGGCGACCAGCGCTGCGGCCGAAATCGGTTTGCGAACAAAATCGTTGGCTCCCAACTCGAGACTTGTGCATTCGGCATCCTCACTCGCGCCGCCCGACATGACGATAATCGGAAGATCCGACGTTTCGGGGTTCTCACGAATACGTTCACACAGTTTGAAACCGTTCAGACGCGGCATAATCAGATCGGTGATCACGAATTCGGGCTTGCGCGCCTCGATCAACTTAAGCGCGTGGTCACCATCCTTTGCCACATGAATCGCTACCGACATCTCGGAAAAGACGTCCGTGATCACGGCTCGCATGCGCTCATCGTCGTCCACCACCAGAATGGATGCCGGGAAATCTGAAACACGTTCCTGAGCCGCGGCTTCGTATTCGGGCACATGTCTGGACATTTCATCGATCGTGGTTTTACCCATCGCAGCCAGTTTCAGGCCGGTTTCCCACATATTGCTCATTCCGTTCAGGCGTGCCTGGCGCCCCAAATCCACTGACGATTTTCCACTGACAATCATGTCTCGCAATGTCTTGTCGATCACCAACAACTCGTTCACGGCGATTCGCCCCTGGTATCCGGTATCGTTACATTTACCGCAACCGGTGCTGCGCTGCAGCCCCACAGCAATCTTACCCTGCACCACGGAGAGCTGTCGCCGCTCCTTGTCCGTCGGCTCGACCGGTTCTGCGCACGCGGCACAGAGGCGGCGGGACAGGCGCTGCGCGACAACGGCAGTCAATGAGTCTGCCAGCACATGGCGATCGACGCCGAGGTTCAGGAGACGGGTCACCGCAGATGCTGCGTCATTGGTGTGGAGCGTACTGAATACCATGTGGCCGGTCTGCGCTGCATGACAAACGATCTCTGCGGTTTCGGTATCGCGAATCTCGCCGACGTAAATCACGTTCGGATCCTGCCGTAGCACGGCGCGCAGAACGCTTACAAACGTGATCCCACGTTTGGGGTTGATGCCGATCTGGTTTACACCCTCGATCTTGTACTCGATGGGGTCCTCTACACTGACGATGTTGCTCACAGATGATTTTAGATGATTAATGATCGAACACAGCGTCGTGTTCTTGCCGGAACCAGTCGGACCGGTAATAATGATGAGTCCCTGTGGATTTCGACTTAGAACCTCAAGTTGTTCCTTGACCTCGGGAAGCAGCCCCAGATCGACCAGCTTGACCTTGCCCTGATTGGGATTCAGGAACCGAATAACGATCTTCTCGCCGTACGGCGTCGCAACCGACGAGGCACGAAGATCGAATCGTAAGTTCTTGGTCTTCACCGCAAAACTGCCGTCCTGCGGCCGCCTCTTCTCGGCAATGTCCATCTTCGCAAGCACCTTCACCCGACTGATCACGCTTCGTCCGATTTCATTGGGCAACTCGCTCACAATAGACAATTCGCCGTCAATGCGAACACGGATAACGACGATTTCTTTTTGCGGCTCAATATGCATATCGCTGACATTACGATAGATCGAATTTTTCAGAAGGCGATTCAAAACCGTCACAGCTGCATTTCTCGAATCCTCCTTACTGAATTCCAGATATTGTTTCGGATCCACCCGTTCCCGGTAGGCCGCCCCCTTCTTTGCCATCTCCTGATCACTGGATTCTTCAACCGTCTCCAATACTTCGCCAAAGAGATCGCCGAGTACCTCGTCGATCTGGCTGCGACGCGCGATATACTCGACAATCTGCCGATTCGTTACGAACCGCAGTTCTTCGCGTGCATCCCAGTCGCCGGGACATGCCGTCGCAACCACAAACGTATCATGGTTGCAAGACAACGGGATGACCGCGAGCTTGTGCAACACGCGGGGTATGACCATCTTTACGGCAAACATTGACGGCATCATGGTGTTGAGATCGACGTAATCCACATTCAGATACGTCGAAAGTCGACAGTAGAGCTGGTCTTCGGTCAAAATGCCGGTCTTGTCGAGAGCCACACAGAGATGCAGATCCGGATACGTCGTCTCGGCTCGCACGATTTCTTCGAGCGTGACGATTTCGCCTTCCAGGAGGTGTTCGCGAAACAGGCTTTCGTTCATAACAATTCCATGCCCGGTAATTGCATTATTCCATCGCCGAAACCGCCGTAACGGTTTGCTTGTAGTCCTGCACGACCTGATACACGTTCGCCGTGTGCACCATGATAAAGTTATCCTCCAACGTCGTCTGTAACGGGATTTTCTGTGGGATGAGACTATGGGCCTCGAACCGCCCCATGGAAATCATCGCCAGATCAACGAGACCATGGTTTATGAGTGTGATGTTGTCGTTGAATGCGGCAGTATCTGAATAGACGGCGATATACGGTCGCCGGCCTTGCTGCCAGGGCGTGCCTTCTACCGGCACAAAACCGACCAAAGAGATCACCAGTTCAACCCGTTTATGGGCATCGATAACGCGATGTAGATCGGCCGACGTCATGATGGGATTCGTCGCACTGCCTTCCCCCAGGCTCACCGATTCCAGAACATGAAATCGACCTGCACCGAGCCCTTTTTGCAGTTGTGTTACCAGTGAAATGACATACGGATTCTCCGGGTCCGAAACCACAATCACAGTCCGGACCGGGCTGCTGGCCGTGGAATCGTCGAAATGTTCGGCAAGACGATTTCCAAGCATATAAGCCGAAAATTCTTCGTACGTTATCTTTAAGCGATGAGCTTTCACCAGCCCGCCCGTGTTAAAGTACGCCGCAAAAAATCCCACTGCGGCAGCCATCGAGACCAGCCACGCGACCAGATAGTTGATGCCAAGCGCGCTTGCCTCCTCCGTGCGGATATCGTCTTCGTCGAGCGAAATCGCGTCATCTTCGTTGAAGGACGCCTTTGAGGGCGCAATCTTGCGCGAGTGTTCACCTCGCCAGTAGAATGCCAACGACGCGATAAGACTTGCGATCGCCAGGATTAAATACACAATCGGAGCCTCCGTTTTGACATATGAGACGACAGACCGCTACACCCATGCTCCTGCCTGAATTATAACACCTCGCGGGTAAGAATACCAACGGGATTTTGACGGTCGAAAGGTATCGATACCAGATATTTACTGCGACTTCGATAGTCGTAGCATCATTCATGCGCGTCGCCGAAAGACGGCAACATGGCAAGACGGAAGCGATAGGATCACGTAAGTTGCGGGGATCAATGGCTCAAAACTTGCGCAACTGTGGTCCAGCCAGTATATATTACGTACCGCGGCCGTAACGACGTCGGCCGCGGCCGCCTTTCGATATCGATAATCTCGACAAAACGTTCCGCATGATCTACGCCGTCGTAAAAGACAAGACAGTTGGCTGCCCTCAGTGCCACGAGGAGTATTACGTACACCGCAAGCTTCACGATACGGTAACACGCTGTTCCAAATGTCAGTGCGTATATTTTATCAAGCCGCCGGGGACGCCGCCCTATGATCCTGCTGCGGATACCGACGACATACCCGCCTCAGACGATACCAACACGATGGCGCCGCGCCCGGCGGACAGGCCGAGACCCCGACGGACCCGGGACAATATCAAACTGGTGAAGGGCGACGAGCTTACCAGAACGATGCCCATGCAACGAGGCATGGGTATGCGTCAGCGACGCAGTCGCAAAGGCGTGCATGCAAACGTACATGACTTAAAACACACGATGCCGCTGAATCGAAGCGGCATGAGCATGCGCCCGAAACGCAGCCGACGCAAGGCGAAAGAAGAAGATCTCAAATTCACGATGCCGATGCGGCGTGGCGGCATGGGCATGCAGCCAAAGCCGATATCCGTAGATGAACTCACCCTCGGTGAAACCCAGGAAGACACCGCCAACGAGCACCTCATTGCCATAGCGACCGAGAACGACGTAGGCTGCCCGGTCTGCGGGACGCGTTCGGTGATCACGCCGGAATTCTACGACAGACACGCAGAATGTATGGCATGCCAGGCTGTTTTTGAAGTGAAGCCGCCAGGTACGATTGTCGATATGCCGCCACCGGCGCTTATTGGAGATTTGTATTCAGTGGCAGAAAAAAATGACGTTGCTTGCCCCCAATGCGCCGTTCGATTCGAGATCACCGACGCTTATCATAATGCAGCCGCACAATGCGAGGAATGCGGTTGCGTTTTCGTGATCAAACCACCGGGAACCGATCCGTGTCGCATCACCCTCGGCGAACCGCTCAAACCCGTCAAGCCGCAGCAGCCATTCAAACAGTCATCATTCGCGTCGATCGTGACGCCGGCGGACGATACGTTCCGGCAGAAACGGCGGTTGACGGCACGTCCCTCACCATTCAGCCGTATCCTCGACATAGCGGATGAACTCCTGCCGCGCAGCAAGGGCCTATACTTCGGTGTCGTCGCGGTCATCGGCCTGCTGTTAACCATCGTTATTCTGCTTATTATCCTGCTGATTGAGGTCCTCTAGAGCGAGCAATCTGCTTTTCATATCCTGGCCACCACGATAGCCTCCCAGGCGGCCATCGGCGCCGACAACGCGATGGCAGGGCACGATGACCGGAAACGGATTGTCTGCCATAGCCGTACCGACTGCACGTGACGCACCCGGCGACCCCACATCGCGGGCGACATCTGCATAGGCGCGGGTCTGCCCCCACGGAATATCGAACACGGATCGGTAGACCGCGGACCGAAAGTCCGTCAATCCCTGGAAATCGAGTATCGCGTAGTCGAAATGCGGTATCTGCCCGGCGAAATACCGATCCAACTGGGCAATCAGCCGACGCAACATCGGTCCGCGATTGGAGGACGACGCGCCCGATTCTCCGTCGACTCGCATAGTCTCGCCGGGAAGTAATAGCGCAGCGAGCTTGTCTGTGGCAACATACCAGACCAGCCCCAACGACATGTGGGCGGTGTCATAACGGTAGTAATATGTCATTCTTCCTCCGTTAATCGGTCGTAACTACCAGTTCAACCACAAGCTCACCGAAAATGCCATCCTGCAGTGGACGTCGCACCGTCCGGTCGTATATACGCTGCTGATCGATTAAAACCGCGGTGCCGGGTGCCAATTGCTGCATGTCGAATACCAACGTAACAGCGTCGTACCCGCGGGGCAGCTGCCGCAGCAGAACCGGCAGATCGATCCACTGCAATCCGGACGGAACGGTGATCGCCGAGATAGTCTGCGGCGGTGGCATATCTTTCGGATGCGCGGCGATCCGGACCGCGGCTGGGCCGGCGGCATTGTAGACCGCCAGCCTGACAACGGCATTCTCGGCCAACGTGGTTTCACGGGCCAGAATGAACGTTTTCTCAAGATAATCGACAGAAGCTGTGTCGACGGGTGTCCAGCCGCCAAAAGTAAGTGGACCGTGGTCTTTCACAACCACCCGATTGCTAATCCGCAGGTGTACACCGTGCGGCCGCACACGGCGAACCATCGCAGCCTCGAAATTATACCGATACGTGTCGTAACCCCAGGCAACCGTAGCGAATGCGGTACAGCATATAGCGAACATGCCGGCACAGCGCCCACGCCGTGAACGCGCCCCGCGTTGACTGATCAATGCCGTCGTAAACGTCACTACGGCATATCCACTGAAGCTGCAAAGTAACGGCAGGATCGGTACACGAAATCGTGAAAGCATGTAGAACATCACTGTGCCGAGACAGTACATCACCACGATACCGGCAGCGAAACATGTGCGCGTTCGATGGCGCCGATGAAAAATTGTCATGATCAACCCGCTCAGTGCCAGTCCGCCGATCGTCATAAATCCGAAAAAAGCAGGAAAGACCGGTACGCGCTGAGCGAACGTTTCAGAAAAAGCATCCAGCGAGATGTTGTTCGGAATCTCCATCTGATGCCAGAACAACAGCAGCATTCGAAATTTCAACTCAAGAAATGCCAATGGTTCCGTGCGGAGCCATGACAGGACCTGCCGATATACGCTCAGATGTTCATGTCCTGAATCGTCATGACGCGCCATCCACTCATGCCAACTCTGCGGATACGCCATCGGTCCCGGACCGTATTGCGGTTCGCGCCCGCCGGGCGGCGCTTCGGGCGTGTTTCCAAGCGCCAGAACTGCATGGCCGGCGGTTGACGCGCCCGTCCAACGACCGTGCGCGTGATAATTCAGCGCGCTATACGGCAGTTGCGGCAGCGTCGCGGCCAACACGAAAAGCGCAGTTGTCACTGGCAATGCATGTTGGAGACGCCGCCGCGATACGAACAGCAGCGAGAGCGCCAACGGCACGAACAGCAACGCATTACCACGTGTGACCACCGCGAGACCATTGACCAGCCCTACCATCACCCAACACATTGTCGTCCCAGAGCGATGGGCACGAAGCGCCGCATACGCGAACAACGTCACCCAGAAGGTTTGCAACGACGCGATCAGGGTGACAGATGTATAGAAGATAAGTGGTTTTGCGAACGCGGCAAGCACGACAGCGACAATTCCGGCTGCGCGACCAAAGAGCATCGCTGCGACCATACCGGTAAGCCAGACCGTGATCCCGCCAATCAACGATTGTGTAACGATCGTGGGCCATGGACCGGTTCCGCCGATGCGGTATATCAACGGCAAAAATACGGTATAATAAAACGGTTGGTAGTAAAACCCCTTGTCGTAATCGTATGCGCCGGAAACAACCTCTCCGGCGAGCTGCTGGTAGGTGTACATGTCTGTATACGGTGACGGCGCACCGATCTCGACATGATGCGGCAACAGCACGGCCGACGCGCCCAATCGCAACAATACCGCGACCACCGCGGCAGTCATAACAATGGCGGCGAAACTGCGCCGTAATATCCGCGACGCTGCGGGTGCGCGGTTGGACGGTCGACAACGATCTTGCATTATGAAAAAAGCTGCATAGTTTATTACTCGAAACTCGCCCACGGCCGCCTGATCGCCGAATGCCGGTTGCGCATTCGCCGCGTAAATACGATTACTGCATAGCGAAGCGATGATTACGTACGACAAGTTAACCAGGATCGCGCTCGACGAAGCGACCGATTTTCTGATCCATCGCTTCCCGTTCATCAACAGCGTCGACCTGGTGCTGCAGATGGGGTCTGGTCAGAGCCCGGAAAATATACTTGATCATGTATGGGACCGGGCACCGCTCCATGAAATGCCTCATCTGCCCACGGAAGAGTCCCTTGCGAAGCACAAGCTGGAGATTATCTGGGGCACGACCGGTCCATTCAAAATCCTGATTTACGCGGGTAGATTCCACGTTTACGAAGGCTATGGCCGCATTCCATGTATTCTTCCGATCTGGGCAGCGTCAAAATGCGGCGCCAGGCATTTTTTGTTTACAAACGCTGCGATTTCCCTGAACAGCGATATGGAACCCGGGAGTTTCATGCTGCTGAACGACCATATCAATAACCTTGGCATCTCCCCACTCGGAGGACATCAACATCTTCTTGAGTCTTCTTACGTCGATATGACCGAAACGTATTCACCCGAATGGGCGGAATCGTTCCTGAAAGCAACGAGTCGCGAGAAAATGGTGATTCACGAGGGCGTGTACATGGCCAATCTGGGACCACAATTCGAGACGCCGGCGGAAATACAGTTGGCCCGACTCAGCGGTGCCGATGCGTTGGGTATGAGCACCGTGCTGGAAACCATCACGGCGCATGCACTGAAAGCGAAAGTTCTGGGAATTTCCATGATAATGAACACCGTGCTGGGGGCGAAAAAGAGCAAAGTGTCTCACGAAGAAGCGTTTAACATCGGCAAAACCGGAAACAAACTTCTAACGGCCGCAATTCGTCGATGGCTGCTGGAAGAAGGCGATACGATCATCTGAGTTAAGCAGCGACGCTACTTCGAGCCAAGCAGCTTTTTCACCTTACTGTATCCGCGTTCATACTCCCGTGTGACCTCTTCCGCTGTGAGTACACGATCATAAATAGCCAAGGCGTCAATTAAGCCGTTGAACTGCGCATCCCCGTGTGCCTTGAGATTACCCACCACGACATCAAAGCCGGTGCGCGGCTTGAATTTCCCGACTGGCCTGGCCTCACCTTCTTTGCCATCCACGTAAATGATAACCCTCCCGCTTGCGGCATTATAGGATGCTACCAGATGGTGCCACATGTTTTTCGACGGCGTCTGCACCGAAACAATATTATCTCGCCCCTCGCCTTCATCGGCGACAACATTCGCTCCCCACCCATTCCCACGCCACGAGTACGCGCTGGAACGTGCCATGAGGTGAACGCCGAGATTCCTGCCGTCGGTCCAACCGACAAGCGGCGCCTGCCGCTCGAAGTCCACAGCGTAAAACCAGATCGAAACCGAAAACGACGCGGCCAACGCCAAACTTTCGCTGGCCGGAATGCGGATAAAATCGTCCTTACCATCAAATTTCACCGCTGTCCCGAACACGCCGGCATGACCACTGCCAGGGCAATTGTCGCCTTCACAGATCCCATTATTCCCTGCGCCTGAGCGATCGGCAAACGCCGTCGCGCCGGACTTTTCATCGAATTGCAGGATCGCCACGCCGTCCTTGACTGCCATCGACGCCTCCCAGGCGCCAATCTCGGTCAAGTACTTTTCCCGATCATAATTGGTGAGTTTCTGCCATTCGCTGAGGAATTGCTCCCGCGACTCCTTACCGTACTCGGATTCGAGCTGATCGGCCAATGCCGGCGGAAACGGTATCACGGGACCGGGTTCAACGACATCGGGCTGATCCACTTGAGCCGGCTCGCCAGGCTCGCCGGGCGTTTCTTCCGGAGCCGGCGTTGCCGGGACTTCGGCCACGGGCGGCGGTTGATCCTTGGAGCCCGAAAACAACCCGATCATCAACTTACCAATCAACGCCACTATCACCAGCGAAATCGGTATCATGATGCCGATCGTAATCTTCTGCGGCCGAGTCATTTTGCGCTTGGCCTTACGTGCGAACCCGATTTCGGCAGCCGGATCAGTCTCGTCTGCCGCGGCGTCGGTAGGCGCGCCATCGCCTTCGGCGTCGGCTGCGATCTGTGCCGGCGACTCCAGCCCCGGTGGCGTCAGGTCGATTTTGGGCCCGCCCACGGGCACCGCGAGCCCAGGCGGCGTCGGATCCGTTGCGGTTCCGGGACGAGGTGCAGCAAGACCCAGCTTCTTGGGCTTGTCGTCGCCCGGCTTTTTCATCTTCAAGTCGATCGTCGTATCATTGAATTCCTCGGCACCGTCCGCGTCCGCAGCCGGCTCAGTCGGCGCGCCGCCTCCGGAAATGGCGGACAGACTTTGCGGCGCAATCGCGGCCGGTTCTACCGCGGCCGGCGCGTCTTTTGAAGCGGCTTCGGAGGGTTTTCTAAGTCGCAGGCCCGAACCGATTACGTCACCGCCGCCGGATGCCGACTCACCCGTCGGCGTCAACATGACGTCGCCTGGTGCGGCAAGCTTGCTGTCCAACGCTATCTGTCCGGGTGTCTTCAGTGTCAACGACAACGATGTCTCGCTCATATCCATCGGCTCTGCAGCTTGAGCCTGAATCCCGCCGGCGCCGGGCGGAGCCAGTGTCGCACCTGCGCCTGGCGGCGTTAACCCTGCGGGCGGTACAGGAGGCACTGCGGCCGACGCAGCCGCAGGCGTCTTGAGTGACAAGCCCCCCCCCCCCAGTTGCCCTGGCTTCTTAAGGGAAAGATCTCCCGGTAGTTTGAGCGCATCCCCGGTAACTGAAGCAATCTGCGATGGCTTCTGCAACCCGCCGCCGGGCGGTGTCAGGCCGGGTGGCGTCAGCCCGCCCGCGGCCGGTTGTCCTGGAGCCTTCAGGGACAGACCGCCACCGGCAAGGTTTCCGGGTTTGCTCAGCGTCAGGCCGCCGGGCGGCTGCAGGCTCTCTGCCGAACCAGACGAAATTTGAGATGGCTTTTTCAGCGACAATCCGCCTGCAGCCTCTCCGGGTTTCTTCAACGTCAGCCCCGATGCCGGCGCCGCACCGGCGCCGGATGGCAACGGATTCTTCAGACTGAGTCCGTCTGGCGGCTGAACGCCGGCCATAGGCACAGTCGGTCTCACGGCACTGCCGCTATTGAGTTCCGACGGCTTCTTGAGGGACAACTTCGCCGGTGGGGCGGACTCATTACTTTCTTCGTTTTCGGACATTTTCCAGGACCTCGACTCCTGTCGCATCAAACACAGACTTCAGCACGCTGAAAAACACATAAGTATGCTGCCGCGGGCACAGCTCTCTACGCAACCGAACGATTTGGCTCGAAATTTTCTGTCAACGTATTTCAGTGGGATTTTCAACTGTCTTTCCTGGCAAGAATATGTGCCCACTCGCGGAACTGTATCTCGCTCCGATGCGATTTTAAACCTCAACTACCGGATTTTGTGTCCCGCTTCCTTTCTTTCAAATTGATGATTGTTCAGGGTACTGCCGGATTAATTGGCAAAGCAGATTTCAATACCTGAAACGGAACGTATATTTCTCGACCTCCGGCAATGCCATATGACCGCACTTGCCTGCAACGCCCGGTACAGCTGCCGGCGCGTTCGACCTTTATAAGAGAATCGGCGACGACCTATGTTCGAGAATCTGACAGACAAACTACAGGATACGTTTCGTGATCTCACGGGACGTGGGAGTCTTACCGAGAAGAATATTCGTGACGCGATGCGCGAGGTTCGCCTGGCACTGCTTGATGCCGACGTCAATTTTCAAATCGTGAAGGAATTCGTCAACGACGTCACGGAGCAATGCCTTGGTGAACGCGTCATGAAGAGCGTGAAGCCCGGGCAACAGGCGATAAAGATTGTCAGTGATCAACTCGAGGCGCTCATGGGCGATGCGTGCGTTCCACTGGAGCTGTCGTCATCGCCAGCAACCATCGTAATGGTCGGCCTCCACGGCAGCGGAAAGACAACAACCACCGCTAAACTTGCCACCCATCTGATGAAGCAGGGTCGTCGTCCGCTTCTGGCTGCGGCCGATGTCTATCGGCCTGCGGCGATAGATCAGCTGCAAACACTCGGCGAGTCGCTCGATGTGCCGGTATATGTAGACCGTGAGACCACTGATATCAGCGCGATCGCGGCCGCGGCGGTACAGCGCGCCCGCCAGGAGCGAAGGGATGTTGTCATCATTGACACAGCCGGCCGGCTGCAGGTAGATGATGACCTGGTAGCGGAATTGATCGGGCTGAAAAATGCCGTTGATCCGGACGAGATATTGCTGGTTGCGGACGCGGCCCTGGGACAGGAAGCTGTCTCCGTCGCAAAGCATTTTAACGATGCCATGGACCTCACCGGGATCATCCTTACAAAACTCGACGGCGACGCCCGCGGCGGTGCAGCACTGTCAATGCGAAGAATTACGAACAAGCCGATCAAATTTATCGGTGTCGGCGAGAAGATTGAAGATCTGGAACCGTTTCATCCGGACCGAATGGCGTCCCGTATTCTCGGAATGGGGGACGTGGTTAGCCTGGTAGAAAAGGCAGCAGAAACCATTTCACTGGAGGATGCCAAGCGTCTTGAGCAGAAAATGCTCAAGAACAAATACGACTTCGACGATTTCCTGAACCAGCTTGACCAGCTGAAAAAATTGGGTGGCATGTCGTTCGTGCTGGACATGATACCAGGTGGGAAAAAACTCAAGGAAGGCGCGGACCTCGATGAGAGCATGCTCCGGCACACGGAAGCGATCCTCAGTTCGATGACGCCCTACGAACGGCAGCACCCCGAGGTCCTGGGAATGGTGTCCAGGCGGCAACGCATAGCCAACGGAAGCGGTCGAAAGCTGGTCGAGGTACAGCAATTGATCAAGCGCTTCGAGTCGATGCGGGGGATGATCGGAAACTTTCGAAAGATGTCCGGCATGTTCGGAGGCGGCGCCGCGGGGAGCAGCGGTGGCGTTGGCGTTGGCGGCGGCGGTGGTAGTGGCGGTCACCGCGTCGTGAGCCAAAAAGCGAAAAAAGCGGCGCGCAAGAAGCACAAGCGCGCGAACAAACGGCGGCGGTAACGTACCGTACCGCAGTCGCAGTGATTTTCAGCGTGCTTGCTCGCATGTCTGGAATCTTAACCGGAACGAGGTGCCGCTTCCCGGATTTGTCGTGCATGTGATCACGCCATCGATTTGCTCGACCAGGCGTTTGACCACGTACAAGCCCAGTCCATGGGAATTCTCACCACCGGTTGGCCTCGCACTGAGGCGAGCGAATTTTGAAAACATGCGTTTCTGGTCCACTGCGGTGAACCCCGGCCCCTGATCTGCGACCTCCACATGAACGGCATCGGACGTCGACGTCATTCGAATAAGCACCTCCGTTCCCGGCTCCGAATACTTGATACCGTTCGACACCAGGTTGTCAAGTATCTGGTATAACGCACCTTCATCGGCCAGGGCGAACGCATTGCCATCCGGCAAAATATGTCGCAAAGCGATCTGCTTGCGTTCCGCTACTGATTCGAAGTCCGCAATGACCTTGCGGACGACATCGGCCACATTAATCGACGCCAGGGAAATCTGCAATTCCCCGGACTCGATCGCATCCGCATCAAGCATCCGCTTGATCAATTTGAACATACGATCCGCGCTCCCAGAGATGGTCGTTGCATATTCCACAACATCGCATTCCGAAAGCTCCCGGAAGTCGTTGCCGATCATGTCCGCAAACCCCTTGATTATCGACAGAGGGTTCTTGAGGTCGTGCGCGGCAACGCTCAGGAATTCATTCTTCTCCTGATTCAGCGCCAGCAACTCCCGGTTTTTCCGCTTCAGCTCATGCGTACGCTCGTCGACAATGCGTTCGAGTTCTTGACGATACAACTCGACCTTCATGAGATCATCCCAGGAACGGAGATTCGCAGTAACGGACGACGACAGTTTGTCTTCAGTGAGTTCGGTCTTGTTGCGGTAATCGTTGATCTGGTACTTTTTCAGTACTTCGGATTCCGGCGCGCGTCCGGGTTGGCCCGTTCGCAGAATAATGCGAACCATAGTATTACCCATCGATTCGCGGATATACTGCGCCAGGACCAGCCCTGCATCGTCGGTTTCCATCACCACGTCAAGCAGCACAACGGCAATGTCGCTGTGCCGGGCGAGCAAGCGTCGTGCTTCCTCACCGGAATATGCGTCAATGAATTCAAGGCGTTTGTCGTTAAACGAATAGTCATGGAGCGCATAGCGCGTAACGCGATGAATGTCCGCCTCGTCGTCGACAATCATGATCTTTACAGTGTCGCCTTTCGGTGCCTGGATCAGACCGGGCGAATCGGCATGATTGGCATGATTGGCATCGTCGAGAAAAACGAGCGGGTCATCTGTTGGTTGGTCGGGAGTAGGCATGGGAATCGCAGTCAGACCGGCACCTGATGTGGAATGATTGAGGGGCCAATCGAGGTTCGCAGTTAGCAAAGAATCGGCGCTTGCATGATAGTCGACACAGCGGGACTATCGTCCGCAGTTCAGCGATTTGCAAACACAGTGGTCATGGGTATCACAAGAGCTGCTATGTGTCTCCGACATCGACCCGACGATGCTTCTCAATTATCCGGGGAAGGCAATCCGATACTAAATGTCGCACCGTGTCCCGTTTCGCTCTCACACCAGACTCGTCCGTGCATGCGGTCGATCAACTTTTTTACAATAAACAATCCAAGACCATTCGAATGTTCATCACCCGTCGGTCTGGCGCTGAGTCTGGCAAACTTACGGTACAGCCGTTTTTTATCATCATCGCTCAATCCCGGACCAGAATCAGTCACCCTACAATACCCCATCGTCTTTTCTGTCCTTACAGCGATCTCGACACACCGCCCCGGCGGCGAATACTTGATGGCATTCGAAACGAGATTTTCCACAATCTGCCGTGTGAGATCTCTGTCCGCTGTTACGCGTGCAGCCATGCCGCCGTTTGAGTATTCCAACACGATACCCTTGGCGGATGCCGTGCGACGGAAATCTTCGACGACCTCTTCGACCAGACTGCCAAGCCGGAACTCGTTGTGGATTACGGTGAGCTTGCCGGACTCGATCGTATTCACGTCCAGCAGATTTTTGATCAGATCAAACATACGCCGTGTGCTGCCGGAAATAACTTCTGCGAACTCACTAACGGCCTCGGGCGAGAGCGACTCGCGCTCAGTCGCGATCATATCCGCAAAGCCCTGGATGACGGACAAGGGATTCTTCAAGTCGTGGGCGGCGATGCCAAGAAATTCATTTTTCTCACGATTCAATTCGGTCAATTGCACGTTCTTCAGGCGGAGCTCGGCGGTACGTTCATCGACCTTCGCCTCAAGTGACGACCGAAACGACTCGATCGTCATCATATCGGACCATGATCGCAAACTGGACAACACCGAAGTATACAGTTTCAGCTCCGTCAATTCAGCCTTGTTTTTGTAGTCATTAATATGGTAGGCGCTGATCACCTCTTTCTCAGGCGCTTGCCCGGGTTGCCCGGTTCTGAGGATGATTCGCATGAATTGATTATCCATGGTATTGCGGACGAACTCGACGAGATCGAGACCGGCATCGTCGGTCTCCATAACCACATCAAGCAGGATGATGACGATGTTGTCGCTGGCCGCAAGCAGCTCCCTTGCCTCCCCTGCCGAATAGGCATGAACAAACTCCAAACCGCGCCCGTCAAATCGAAAATCGCCGAGGGCATAACGCGTAACCTCGTGGACCTCAGGCTCGTCGTCGACGATCAGCATGCGCCAGGGGAGACGTTCCTCGGTGGACCGCTCCGGCTCATCTTCAAGGAACGTCAATTTCTCATCGGTCTGGTCCAAAAGGTTCATTCGCTTCCGTTTGCTGTATCGGCTGTGCGTCCGGGAATGACCATTACAAATTCCACGCCTTCGCCAACCGTGCTGTCGCAGCGGATGGTGCCGTTCAATTTCCGGGTCACAAGGTTGTAGATAATATGCATGCCAAGGCCGCTACCGCCGTCCTGGCGATTGGTTGTAAAAAACGGCTCGAATACTTTCTTAAGATTCTCGTCCGGTATACCCCGACCGTTATCACGATAGACGTAGCCTATGGCGTCGTCGTCGACCTTAACGGAGATCGAGATTTTCCCTTCCCGGTCACCAGGGAGTCCATGAATAAGCGAATTCATGATCAAATTCGTGAAAATCTGGGAATACACGCCTGGACAACCTGTCACGGTTAGATCGTCTGCACACTCGATACGCACCCCATGCGACAGCCGCTTGAGTTCCGGCTGCAGACTTGTAACGATTTCGCGAAGATAATCACCGATTGCAAAAGTGCGTTCCAACTCACTTGACTGGTCCACGGCAACCTGCTTGAAACTCTGTACCAATTCGGCAGCACGTTTGAGATTGGACGTGATAATTTCGCAGCCTGTTTCAGCCGAGCTCAAAAAGTCCGCCAGCGCTTTCCTGGTCATGGCGTTTTCGGCGTACAAGCGGGAAAACTCCGCTGTATCGCGTTGCAGCCGCGTCGCAGCGGTCACGCTGACGCCAACCGGCGTGTTGATTTCGTGCGCTACACCAGCGACCAGACTGCCAAGCGCGGCCATTTTTTCAGACTCTACCAGCTGATCCTGCGCCTGGTGCAAGTCTTCCATCGCCGCCTGAATGTCCCGTGTGCGCTCTTCGACTTTGACTTCCAGTTCGGCGTTCAGCGTCTTCAGCTCGGTAATAAGCCGCATGTTTCGGTGCTCGAGGTCGAACGCCTCCAACCCGCGTTTTACTGTGACGAGCAGATCCGTCGGCTCGACGGGTTTCGTGATAAACTTGTAAATACGACCTTCGTTGATCGAACCGATAATGGAATCGACGTCGATGAATCCGGTAAGAATCATACGAATGGTGTGCGGAATAATCGCTACCGTCTGATGCAAGAAGTCGACGCCTGAGAGATTTGGCATCCGCTGATCGGAAATAATCAGATGAATGCGTTCCGGATTCGGGTCATTGCGGATAAAATCCAGGGCTTCCTGGCCGTCCACCGCGGTCACGATGTCGTATTCCGAGTCCAGGATGCGGGAAATCGAACGTAGATTGTTCGCCTCGTCGTCGACCAGCATAATGGTGTGTGACTTCGGCGTGTTCTCCCGACTCTGGATCCGCTCGAGATTGGATTTACTAAACAGCCCCATCTGGTGAGTCTCCCCTTGGGTAATCGTCAACAGCTGTCTGCGACGAACAACACTTGAGACTCCCCTCACACTGAATCCGCGTTACGCTCCTGACCGAGCGAAGCCACGCCAATTTCTGCGACTTCGGCGTTGCGGGTGAACATATTATAACGATGATTTTTGGATTGACACGACCTGATGTCAAAAAAAGACACTTAGCCGGCACCCGACGCACCAATGTACTTTTTCAGCAGCTTGAAGAGCTGCTTGCTCTGGATCGGCTTGGCTACGTGTTCGTTGCATCCGGCGTCGAGACACGTCTGCTTGAATTCATTTCCGGCATTGGCTGTCAGGGCGATGATAGGTATATCCGAGAAGTCCGGCAACGAGCGAAGAATGCGCGTCGCTTCAAGGCCGTCCATGACCGGCATACTGATGTCCATGAGGATCAAATCCGGTTTATTTGGCTTTGCAAGTTCCACCACCTCCTGCCCATTTCGGGCGACAATGACCTTGTGCTTGTGTATGCTCAACATCTCCAAAAGCATGGCGAGATTCGTCTCATTGTCTTCCGCGACAAGAATTCGGCGGCTCGGCATCAGCCGGAAGCGGTCGCTCTTGGGGCCTTGATCCGTCGCTTTATTCGCGGGCGTCGAAATCGGCAGCGTGAACCAGAATGTACTGCCGTCCCCAAGTGTGCTCGAGACGCCGATTGCGCCGCCGTGCATCTGCACCAATCGCTTGGTGAGCGCCAGTCCGATCCCGGTACCGCCAAGTTGCTCGTCACGTATTCGATCTGCCTGGTGAAACTCCGAGAAAATCTTTGCGTGTTCAGATGCCTCAATGCCGATCCCCGTGTCCGATACCGCAACACGTACCTGCCCGGATCCGTTCAACGCGGCGACGACACGGATCGAGCCGCATTCCGGCGTATATTTCACGGCATTCGAAAGTAGATTAAGCATGATCTGATTGAATTTACGCCTGTCCGCGGTAATCGATGTCAGTTGTGGATCGATATCGGTCTCGACTTTAAGTTGTTTTTTCCGGAACTGACTGCTAAGCATGCTTACCGATTGGTTCACGACCAGCCCCGGCGGGAACTCTTCGATCTCAATCTCCATCGCGCCGGCGTCAATGCGTGCGAGATCCAGAAGATCTGAAATCAACTCGAGCAGATGCTGGCCGTTCTTTTCGATGCGATCGACATACGATTCCTGTGTTTGATTTAACAATCCATAGAACTGGCCTGCAAGCAGATCTGTAAATCCAAGAATGGCGTTCAACGGGGTTCTCAATTCATGGCTCATCGACGACAAGAAGCGATTCTTATGCTTGTTCGCCTCATTGAGAAACAAATTTGCCTTTTCCAGCTCCTCGAGTGATTCGCGAAACCGTTCCTCGGCGGCGACGCGCTCACTCACTTGCTGCTGGAGTTCGTAATTGGCCAGCGTCAATTCCGACGTACGGACACGAACCTGCTCCTCAAGCGTGTCGTGTGCCCGCCGCAACGCAGCTTCGGCGCGCCGGCGCTGGAGAAACAATCCAATCATATCCGCTGCGGTTCGCAGCAGCATCACCTGGTATTCGTCCCACTCCCGCTCATGGAGGCAATCGTCGAAGCCGATAAAGCCATGCCATGTGCCCTCCACATTGATCGGAAATACAAGAATCGACTGAATTTGCCGCGGTGTGAGCACGGCCTGGTCTGCCTCCGGCATCCAGCGCACGATGCCGCTGTACCGTTCGCCCTGCGACAGATTCTCCCGCCACAATTCGGATAATTCCGCGTACGGTAATTTCTGAAGTAACGGGTCATGCTTCATAGTCTTGATACCCTGGGCACATGTTTCCGCGATCTGCCGTGCGCACAGCCGCAGATCCTCGTCGTCGAAATTTTCAAACACATACACCCTGCTGACAGCGGAGGCTTCGAGCAGCGCTTCAAGCGACGCGGCGATGACGGATTTGAATCCAGTCTGACTCAGCAGGATGCGCGAGCACGAGGCGATTGCGCTCTCGTAACGCAGGCGAATAATCCGTTCTTCCTCCGACTGCTTGGCCTCTGTGACGTCCTGGATCAGAACGATTATGCCGATGATCTTGCCGGTCTGGTCACGGTGCGGATACTTGTCGGCCTGGATCCAGCGCCTCTCCGCCGACTCCATGCCCAGACACTCAATACATCCGAGCATCGGTGATCCCGTGCGAATAACCTCCAGGTCTTCACTGTAGTATTTTTTCGCTTCATCCGGATACCATTTGGCGGTTTCCGTTCCTGCCATGTCTTCCGGATTCACGCCGTGTCGCAAAGATACGGCCCGGTTTACGCGGATTATGCGATTCTCGGTGTCCTTATATAAGAGCATCGCCGGCATAGCGTCAATAATCATCTGCAATTCATCGCGATTCCTGGCCAATTCCTGCTCCATTCGTTGCCGGACATCAATCTCCTGCCGCAGCTTCTCGTTGCTTCGGCTCAGCTCCATCGTTCGTGTCCGGACCCGACGTTCAAGATCTTCTGCGGCGCTGCGCATGGCTTTTTCGTTTTTCTCCAGCTCGGTTGCGTCCCGCCCCACCCAGACGGTGCCGCAAAGCTTTTTCTGTTCATCAAGAATCTCATTCCACGAGATACTCATGGGAATACGCTTACGGTCGGCGGCAATGTAAGCGAGCCGAATGTCTGCAGGTGAGTCTTCGATGATCGGGGTCTTGATGGTTTCGGTTTTCTGCAATACCGAATTGTCGATGATCTTCGTGATATGCTTACCAACAATCTCCTGCTCGGCATATCCAAGCAACTCGAGCGTCGCCCGGTTAACACGTCGAATTCGATCCTTATTATCCACGACAATCAACGTGTCAATCATCGCATTGATAGCGGTTTCCGTGTAGCGCCACTGGATGATGGGGCTGTCCATGTCGCGCGTGAGGAAATCGATGCGACGGTGGAGCACGTCAAGCTCGCCGGCATCATCCGCGGCACGCATACAATCACGCCGCGCCGGATCCGCGACGAGGTCGGTCACCATCGAGTTTGCGCGCTGCACCGGAAGGGAAACCAGCCGTTTTATGACCATCAAGAGTGCCAACCCAACCAGACCAACTTTGACGATGGACAGTGCGATGGTAGCGGAGAGATCCTGCCGGATTCGATCGAATATCAGCCCACGGTTCGTCGACAAAACAAAGCGACCGACAGCGGGCGGGTCCGATCCGCCGACATGTCGAAGGGTAAAATGGTGATCGTATGTGTGCGCAAACACGGCGAGCCACCGGGTCATGCGCGCGTCATCACGATCATCTGTCACGGTTGCGATTCCACCGGCAGCATTCGTAACCCGAACCTCCAGGACCAGCGGATGGCGACATATCGCCTGCAAGACCATGTTGAGCCGGTAATCATCGCCGGCTGTCACAGCGGCAAGCATTTCGGTCTTATACGCAGATGCGATCTTGCGAATGTCCCCGTCTACCGTATACTTTTCCCGCATGAACCGGCGATGACATTCGCGGTACACCTGTCCACATTCGATCGCGGTCAGCAGACCGATAACCACGATGGTTATGCGTCCTGTCAGTGACACGCGACGCCGCCGCGCAGGTGTTGGTGCAGATTCGTCGTTGCCCTTCATCGTTTTCCTGCAGTGGGGGTTTCCGGCGCATAATTCGCTGCGCAATTTTCAGCGAGAATCAGAATCGCTCCCGGATCCGCTGTCTTTATCCACCGGATCCAGCACGACGTCGCGACGGTCCAAAATTTGAGTGATCGTCCCCGCCTTACGCGCCGTAGCCGTTAACGGCAGCGTCAGCGTTACGGTAGTGCCGTTCCCGGGTGTCGACTCCACCTGTATGCGGCCCCGGTGTCTTTCTATAATCCCAAATGAAACGGACATGCCCAGACCAGTGCCCTCACCGACCGACTTGGTGGTGAAAAACGGATCAAATACCTTCGCTTTCACATCCGCTGCCATCCCGCAACCGTTGTCCGCGAAAGAAATCAACATGCGCCCATCGTCTATCCAGTTGCGAATAGCCAGACGCCCTGCGAGCGGCCCGCCTGCATTGTGCTGCTTGTGAAGAATTGCCTGACACGCATTAGCCGTGATGTTGAGAAATACCTGATTCAACTGATTCGGCCAGCATTCCAAGGATTCCCCGGTCATAAAATCGGTAACGAACTCTACATGCTCGCCGTACTGGGTCCTGGCAATTCGCAACATCGACTTGAGTCCATCGACAATATCCACGTGCTTCGTGACGGCATCGTCCAGACGCGAAAATGTGCGGAGATCTTCGACGATCGCCTTTATTTGGGTACTGCCGTCGCCGATATCCTTGGCAAATTCAAACAGCCGCCCGAATTTCTTGTCAAACGATATCCGGATAGCATCATCGGCATCGTCACCTGCCAGGTCAAAAATAAACGTGCGGAATTTCTGTAGATCATCGACCATGCCGCGCGCGCTGACATGGATAAAATTGTTCGGGTTGTTTATCTCGTGGGCGACGCCGGACACCATTGTTCCGAGACTTGCCACCTTCTCCGCCTGTATGAGTTGCGTTTGAGTATTCTTGAGCCGCAGGTGTTGGTCGTGGAGTTTGTCGTGTTGGGCCTGCAGCAGGTCGCGCGCACGCTGCAGGTCCTCTTCGACCTGTTTGCGGGCTGTGATATCGTGAAATGTTCCAATATAATACTCGGCCGATTCTGCGGCCACCGACGATACCGCCACCTCGACCGGAAAGCGGCAGTCAGCGGCACGACAGCCGGTCAATTCCTGATAGTAGCCGGCTTCTTCAATATCATTCAGAAGGCTCTTGACCTTCTCGGTGCCCGAATCAGACGTCGTACCTGCGGGCAGAACAATCAAATCGGCGATAGAACGACCGACGAGGTCGTCATGGCCCCGCTGGAAAATGGACGTCGCAGCCGGGTTCACCGAGTCTATACGCAGATCATGAGGCGAGAAGGTGATAATCGCATCGCGCGCGGTGTTCACAATCGCGTGCATCCGGGTATGCGCCAGTTGCAGCGCCTGCATGACCAGGTTGTAACGATTTGCGATCTGCCCCACTTCCGTGAACGGCTCGACAGGTGCGCGTGAACTGAAGTCGCCGGTGCGAGCATGCTCGTCCATTGCCTGATACAGATCCAAGATCTCGGTGGACGCACCGTGCTCGGCAACGTTCAACCCAATACGTTCGTGCTCGGCAGTCACGCGCAGCGGGAATATCCGGTTCAAGATATTCAGTACGATATAGCTGGTGCCGAAAACCCAAAAGAAACACGCGAGAATACCCACAATCTGAGCTTGCAGCTGCTGCATCGGCCCGATGCCGTTGTCCAGTAGTGCCGGCTTTCCCAGGACAGCGACGGCAAGCGTGCCCCAGACGCCGGCGCCGAGGTGTACGGGAATCGCACTCACGGCATCGTCGATCCGCAACCGAATGAGTAACATGTCGATACACAACACCACGACTGCAGCAAAACCGCCAATGACCACAGCCGACGCGCTGCTGACGACGTGGCAGCCGGCAGTGATGGCGACAAGCCCGCCGAGTGTGCCGTTCATTGCCCATTTGATTTCGGCGCGGCGGCGAAAACACCAGCCGAGAAAAAGCGAAGCCAACAGTCCGGACATACCGGACAACATCGTGTTTGACAATACCACCGGAATCCGATGATCGAAGCCGCCGAAACCGCCACCGTTAAACCCGATCCACCCCTTGGCCAGCAACAGAACGCCGACCATCGCTACGGGCAGGTTAAAACCGGGAACGTCCCGCGCTCCGTCTTCCGTAAATCGACCATGCCGCGGACCGATGACCAACACGGCGGCGAGTGCCAGCCAGCCGCCCACACTATGCACGGCGGTGGCGCCGGCGAAATCCACGAAATGACGTTTGCCCAACCACCCCACCGCATCACCGGCCGGCATGCCGTTCCACGCCCAATGGCCGAATACCGGATAGACGATACTCGATGACAGTACCGCGATGATAAGATAACTGCCGAACCGCATGCGTTCGGCTACAGCGCCGGACGTGATCGTCACGGCCGTGCCGCAGAACATCGCCTGATACATGAGGTAGACCACGAAATGCGGCGACTTTCCTGTAAGGTCCGGCATAAAGTCGCTGGTGCCAAAGATACCCGCATGCGACGCTCCGAACATGATCGCGTAGCCGATAGACCAATATAGAATGATCGAAATACCAATGTCTGCGAGATTCTTTATCGCGACATTGATACTGTTCTTGTTGCGCGTAAGACCTGCCTCGAGACAAAGAAAACCGGCCTGCATGATGAA